>NZ_AVAO01000006.1 GCF_000495255.1 Candidatus Phytoplasma tritici | reverse complement strand
TTTTAATTCTTCGAGATATTTTGATATTCCTTCAAAAGATTGGTTTTGTTCGGTGGGTGGATGGTTATTTTGAAATAAATTATTATTGTTATATTTTTTTAGAAAAAATCCATAAATCCATAAACCTAAAATGGCAAAACCACATACAACTAACAAATTCAAATAAATTTGTTTTAATTTCATATTAGTTCCTTTCTTTTATCTTTTTTTATTCGACATCATAATATAAAGTACGATTTTGTCCAGAACGTTTTTCATATAAATCAATTTTTTTTAAAGATTTAATATGACTATTCGTCCACAACATTCCTTCTTGAATATAATTATAAAAAGGAAATTTTAAAATAAAATCATAATTATGAATATAAAAAGGTTCTTCAATTTTTTGATTAATTGGGTAAACAGCTACAATTTTATCTTTTTGAATATCTTTAATAATGATTTTATCTATTGCTAAATAACTAGGACCACCATAATTAGTTCCTTTATCATATATTATTTCTAAATGATAATTTTCAGGAGTAAAAGTAGTTGATTCTGGTATATAAGGTCTGTTATTACTCCAAAAAAAATACAAATCAGAAGCGCCGTTACCCATTTGAGTTAAAGTATCTAAATTATAAAGATTATTTTTTCCATCTCTAGTTCCGCCATCAAAATAAGCTAATAAAAAATCTTTAGGAGGAGGTTCTTTAATGCGGTATTGAAAATCAATTTCATTATTTAAAGAATTATTATTGTAAAGAGCATAACTAAAATTACTTTTAAAATTTTTATTAGGAAAATGATAATGAAGCCACCCTAAGGCGTCTTTGATATTGCTGTTTTCGCCTAAATGAACATTATAACATTTCATATTATCTATTTCTTTTTCTTTTATGGGGATGATTTTATCATAAAAATAATTATTTATTTCTTTAGATGAGAGTTTAAAAGCAGAATTAAATTTTTTTAATTCTGTATTTTTATTTAAAGATTGTTCAACAGACAAAAAAACATTGTTTTTGTCTGTTGAATTAACAGGTTGGATAAAGTCATATTTTGGAGGTTGATAAATAATATTTGCAAATCCAAATCCGATAAAAACACAAAGAAAACAAATAAAGATTTTTTCAATAAGTGTTAATGTAATCATTTGTTTTATTGGGTTTCTAAATTAGTTATTTGTTTTTCGGTATTTTCTTTATATTTAATTAAATATTGTTTTAATTCAGAAGAAATTTGAGGGTCTTTCAATTCTTGTTCGATGACATTCTTTTTTGTTTTTAAATTAATGAGATTAACTTTTTTAGTTATTTGTTCATTAATGTTTTTTATATTGTTTTGATTTTGTGTTTTTTGGTTTTCTAAAGCAGTTTTAGTTGCACTATTTAAATCAGGTTGCACTAATTTTTGGTCTAATTGTGTAATATTAACAATATTTAATTCTTTATCTTTTAATAATTTTTGATATTTAATAATTTCTTTTTCTTTAAGTAATTTTGTTTCTGTAAGCGAATGTTTTTCTTCTAATTGATTTGTTGTTTTGATTTTATTATCAATTTCTAAAATTTCTTCTTCAGATTTTTTTAAGAATTTTTTTAAGAATAAATCAATTTGTAATTCTTTTTTTTGTTGGGTTTTTAATTTGACGATTTGTTCTATTACTTGTTTTTCTTGAGGAGACAAACTAGGCTCTTTTAATTCTTCATTTTTAATAGTTATTTCTTCATTTAATTGTTTAATTTTGTCGTTATAATCATCAAAACAATCATTATTATTGGTTTGAAATATAGTGTTTTTGTTGACAATAATTTCATAAACAGGTTGTTTGGAATGATTGAAAAAATAATAACCAATTCCTCCTGTAGTTGCAATTATCATTGTTAAAAGTAAAAAGAGATTGAAAAAATATCTTTTAGTTAGGATATTTTTTTTATTAATAATATTTTTTGGGGATTTTTGAATTTTCATTTGAATTAATTTTCCTTTCTTTTTTAATTATTTTCTTGATTTATTAAGGTTTCTAATGGGGTATTTTCCTTATATTCTTGTTGGTTTGAAAATTTTTCATCGATATCCTTTTTTAAATCTTTTATATTTTTTTGATTAATTGGTTTTGAGGTTTCATTTTCTTTTGTTTTTCTTTTAATTGGGTAAGTATCGTTGGGATTGAATAGTTGAAGGAAACTGAAAAAGAGATATTTAAATACAAAACATAAACCAGTAACAAATAATGCCCCAGATACAAAACCAATAGTAAAATTAGAATCAGTCATTTTCATTGTCCTTTCTGATTGGTGTGTGTGTTTTTTGAGATTTTAACAATCTTTTTCTTTCTTTTTTAGATTGCCAAATGGCTACTTTATGTTTTTGTTGTTCTATTTGAGATAATGTTTTTTCTTGTGCAGTTTTTATTTGTTCTAGTTTTTGAAGTAATAATTGTTCTTGTTGTTCTTGTTTAGCATTTTTTATTTCTAAAGTTTGAAGTTTTTTGTTTGGGAAAAAGAGGCCCAAAATGGTTTCTTTAATAAAAATAATTATATTTTTAATTAATTTAAAAATAGGTTTAAAACCAGTAATGATTAATATTGTAAATAGAGTTGTTTGGATTCCATCCAATCTTCTTTCCATGATTTCAGTAGCGGTAAATCCTTTAGTGTAATTTAATATAAAATTACTAATTATTGTAAATATTGAAAAAAATCCACATTATTTCCTACTTTCTTAATAATTTTTATAAAATTTATTCATTTGGTTTTAGGTAATTTCTTTTTATTTTTAAAGGTTTTGTTGGAATGATGTAAATTTATCCTTTTATCTTTGGGGGTTTTGGTGGTTGAACGGTCTTTAAAGTAAGTTCCTTGGTATGTTTCGGTCATTGCATCACTCATATTGTTTCTCCTTTTATTTTAATTGAAGTTTTTTGACTTCATCTTTAATTGGTTTTGACATTTTAAAACTAACAACCGTTTTTGCGGGTATTTTTAAGTTTTTACCAGTTCTTTTTCCTGTTTTTTTGCCTGTTTGTTTATTGATGATGAATTTAGTTTCTGGGGTTGTGTGGGCTTTTCTAGTTTTTAAGATGAATTTACCAATTTTAGAGGATAAAACCACTTCTTCATTTGATGTGATTGCTTTAATTAGAGCATTCTCAAATGAGTTGTAAAACTCTTCTGTTTGGGTTATTGAGGTTTTATTTATCTCAGCTATTGATTTAATTAATTCTTTTTTATTCATATTTTTTTCTCCTTTTTTTATAAAAAAAGTCCCTTTTGGGGACTTAATTTTTTAAATATTATTTAGTTTTGTTGTCTAAAAAGATGACGTTTTGGATAATTACTTTGGTGGTGGTTCGCGTTTTACCTTCGTTTGTGGTATATTTTTGGATGGATAATGCGCCTTCTGCATATATTTTTGAACCTTTATTTAAATATGTACTCATGTTTTCAGCTTGATTTCTAAAAACGACACAAGGGATGTATTGCACTTTATCTTTATTGTTAATTGCTAAATTGAAATCTATTTTAGGGATTTGATCGTTGTTGCTATTGATATATTGTTTTTCTAGGTTATGAGCGATATTACCGATTAATTGGACTTTATTTAACATTTTATTTCTCCTTATTTTTATAATTTGGGTTTAGTTTTCTAATTGCATTATCTTTTAAATCTTCAATTTGTGAGAGTTTTAAATTAAGTTCTTGGGCGATTACATGATTGGTTAGGGGTTGTTGATTGGGTTCGTTGTTGTTTTCTAGCGAGATGCCAAAACTTAAACAAATAACATTGAATTCATTTTTGCTTAGTTTAGTTTTTAGTTTTTTTATTAATAATTCATGTTTTACTTGTTTTAGCCATAATTGATGTGGATTAAGGATTTTATCCCAATTAGGTTGTTTGTATTGTTCTTCTTTAAAACTGATATTATTTGGTTTGGTTGTTTTTTGTGGGATTGAAGGTGAATGGCTTTTTCTTATTAGTTCGCTGATTGCAAATTTTATTTTTGGAGTTGCATAAGTAACAAAGTCATAGCCTAAATCTTGGTAATTATTGAGGGCTTTGATTAATCCTAAAATCCCTTCTTGATATAAATCTTCTTTAGTTAAAACTTCTTGATATAAATCTTCTTTAGTTAAAACTCGAGGATAATATTTAAATTGATAAACTAGTTTTTTGACTAATGGTAAATGAAGTGTGATTAATTGATTACGGATTTCTAAATTCTTTTTGTTTTTTAAAAAATCTTTAAATAATTTTTGTCTTAACATTCAATTCCTCTCTAAAAACATTTTTTTAGAAAAGATATGAAATTATTTTTTTAGTCTTTGAAACAAAAAAAGACTAACTTAATAGTTAGTCTTAAAGAATTTTTAAAAAACAAAAAAGTGTCTAAACTTTTGGAACACCTCATAATGCGCTGTTCCGTTTTTTTAGACAACTTTTGTCTCTAAAATTATTCTTTAAGACTTAAAAATAAGTAGATAATTTCATATCTTTTCAAACTAAGGAAATATTGTTTTTATTTAAAA
>NZ_AVAO01000005.1 GCF_000495255.1 Candidatus Phytoplasma tritici | reverse complement strand
GAGTATCTAGAACTGTGGTGGCTCATAAGATATGCTACCTCCGATTCAAGAACTGAAGATTGGTGCTACGCGCCCCACCTTACAATACTGAATCCAACTATCCAAGGTTAAGATCCTAGCTACATTCGTAGTTCACACTTTTGCATGTCATAGTACATGCACATGATTGGATCTTAATACACATTCAAGTTTTGATGCTGAAATAGAAATGAATTACAGAAAAGCCGAATCACCTCGATTCTGGACATGCCATCTCCCAGGAAAGCACAAGCATTCTTGACATGAGCAACGTAGTAAGTATCACACAACCCACATCGACTGCCAAAACCAACAATTAACCCAAAAACAAGATGAAACAACAAGCCTGAGGGAACAACACGTAAAAACTTTGGAAGAAATCCAAAAACAAATAGAAAACTACAAAAACATTGTCAAGGAATTAGAAGTTGAAACCGAAACCCTAAAAGAACAAATCGCAAAAAAAAATGAAAAAGCCAGCAAACTACGAGAAGAATTATTAACTAAACAAAATCAAATTAACACCATTAATCAAGAATTAGTTACTCTTTCACAACCCCAAACATTATTACAAAAAGAATTATCAGATTTAACTCAAACTTACGATGAATGGCAAAATAATTGCGAAATTGAAGCCAATAAAATAAGGCTTGTTAAAACTAATATTATAGACACTCAACACATTAAAGATAGACAAATGTATTACTCTCCTGTCCCCTTTACAGTTGAATTAACACCAATTTGGGAAGCAGAAGACATGCGCGAACGGAAAGCCAACCAACTTATACAAAACGCAAATAAAAAAATAATAAATAGTAGACCAATAGAAATCAATGGAAATACGTTTCATTATATAAAACCTGATTTATGTTTCAAAAAAATACTTTTTATAAATCCTGACTTTTCCAACCCAGAAGTTTATAACATCCTTCCAAATCAAGAATATTGGCACTTAAAATTTAGTAACAGCGTAAGTGAAACTCCTCCCCCAAATAAACTAAATAATTATAAATCCATATTAGAACAAAAAACTAATAATTTGAATGAAATTACACAAACACTAACCAACAAACAACAAGAATTAAATAAATATCAACAAGAATGCACTGATTTAATTATCAACCAAAAACCTGATGACACTCTACAACAAGAACTAAATAACAAAGAAACGCATATCAAAACCTTAAAAAACGAAATGCAACAACTAAAAATTAAAGAACAAGGATTTAGAAGTGAAATAGATACTTTGAAACTAGAAAACAAAAACCTAAAAGAAAAATACACTAACGATTTAAATAAAATCCAAGAACAACTAAACACATCTAAAACCGAAAACGAACAACTAGAAAAAGAAATCAAAGAAATTCAAGATGAATTAGTGAAAAACGGCAATGCAAACGAAGCATTAGTTAACCAATTAAATAATAAACAAACTCAAATTAAAGACTTAAAAGGCAAAATCAACATCTTAGAAGCTAACGAAATTCAACTACAAAAAGATGAAGAAATAGCAAAACTACAACAAACCATCCAAGAACAAGCAGAACAAATCATCAAACTAACCGCCGAAATTGAAACCAACATGAAAACCTTTAAACAACAAGCAATCAAAATCCAACAACTAGAAGGTGCAATCTCAGGACTTGAAGGCGCAAGCGGTTCATTAGGATTCGAAAACAAAGAACTACAACACGAAATCGAAAAACTAAAAGAGCAATTGAGAACCGAACAACTTGCTCACAAAGCAATGAAAAAGCAATTAGATGACCAAATCCTTAGATTAGAAGAAGACAAATCAACCCTAACCACCAAAGCCGACCAACTAAAAATCAAAACCTCCAAATGGGACAAAAGCGTAGAAAGAACAGGTGCAGTAGTAAACACAGTTATTTCAACGAAATCAGGAGCCATAATAGGAGCTTCATTGGGCTCTGCCATTTTACCTGGTGTCGGTACGATTATTGGCGGAGGCATAGGTGGTTTAATTAGTGGTGCCGCATCTGTTGCATCAAAATGGGACACATACAAACAATGGCTTGGATGGTAACAATAATGAATATTTTTTTGCATTATTGTTCTATTTATGTTAAAATAAAAGTAAGTTAAAAAAAGGAAATTTAAGATAGAATGGAATTATTTAAGATATTAACTATTGTATTTTTTTTGGGTATCATTTTTGGGTCAATCCCTTTATGGATTTGGTTTATTCAAAAACGAGAAAATACAAATAGGATTAAAAAAGTCAATATAAAGATGGGTTTGATTATTTATTATGTCATGATGTCTGTTTCAGTTTTTGGATTTGGAGTATTTTTATTTTTAGATAATAAATATGATATAATCAAATCAAAACCTAAAATCTACGAAATTCCCTCAACCAAAATAGAAACCCAAGAGGAGTGGTTTCAAACAAAAAGCGGTGCAAAATACACATATAATGAAAATAATTTACAAAAAAATAATAATAAAAGTTGGCTATTAACCGATATCGCGCAAGAAGGTGTTCCGATGATTAAAAGAACTTACACCTTCTACGGCCTCTACGGCCTAGGACGCGGTCACCACCGCGAACACGAACCCGCCGACCTCGCCCTATTTGTAAAAAACCCATTTGACAAATGGTACGATGAGGGTATGCGAGTAGATGAGTTTGATGGTTTCTACACAAAAGAAAACAAAATGATTCACAATTTGGTGGGGGCAATGGTGTTCGTATAGATCCATCAAATCATTACATAAAACTCAAATACGAAGGCCCCAAACACCTACTCGAAGAAGATAAAGACTTTTTCATGGATGAAGTAAACTGCACCTCAAACGAAAGAAGTCTTGAAGGCGTTTTGAAAAGCAAAACCTACTACCTACACTTCAACCCCAAACAAGGCTACATCACCCTATATACCCAAAAAACACAACACAAAAGAAAATAAATAAAAAACAGAAAAGAGAGAAAAATGTTAATTTTTAGATTAAAAAAACAATTATATTTATTAATAATAGTTCTATTTACTTTTTTAGGATTATTTTTTATCACCAATAATCATCAAGTAATGGCAATGGAAAAAAATAAACCCCTTCAAACGATTTATAACATTGAAACCAAAAATGTTAGAATAAATCCAAATAAACCCATAAAAATTAGTTATTATGTTAAAGATAAAGATTTATCATTAGAAGATATGGCGAAAAACATAAATATAATAAATAAATTAAAATAATCCCAATTAAAAAACAATTTAATATATATTTAATACAAATATTAACAACCCCCAAAACCAACAAATAAATCCAACCCAAGACTCTCATCACGAGAGTCTTTTTTTATACCCAACCTCAACCAAAGAACCTCAACAATGGTACCAACATCGCCAAAAATACATTAACGCCTCCGAAATAGTTAGCATCACGGGCAATGATAAATTTATAACCTTAGCCGCCCAATTAGTCCGTGACAAAATATTTAGAACTGCTTTTACCACCAACAAATACACCTAACATGGAAACAAAACCGAACCCTTAGCGTGTAGTTTCTTTGAAAAAACCACTAATCTAAAATTTCCCGATACCATCTTTACCGACGATAAAGTCCAAATGTTTCCATCCTCACTTGATGGATACAACTCAAAAACCAACACTTTATTAGAAATCAAATTCCCTTATGTTAACGAATTCAACACCACACCCCCATCTTGGAACGGCTTTTTTGCAAACAAAGAAGTCCCTAAAAACTACTGGGCCCAAGTTCAATGTCAACTCTACTGTAGCCAAGTTAAATTCGCTTATTTTTTAATTTATTTTAATGACACAAATTATCATGTAGTTCGCATTTACCAAGATAATAACTTCATTAATAAAATGATTAAAGACAGTAAAAAATATTTAGAATTACTACATAACACAAAAAAAAGAATTATCACAAACAATTTATTTAAAACAATTAACCAAACTAAATCACAAATAAGACCTTCAAATTGAAGGTCTTTTTTTATACCCAAAATTAGATTAAAAGGAGAATTACAATGAAATTAATTATATTCGAAGGATTAGACGGTAGCGGAAAAACAGGTTTAATAAAAAGCGTTAAGCACGGATTAAAAAAACAAGGAAAAGAAGTAATCGTTGTTCGCGGATTAGGAAGTTCTACAATTGGGGAATCCATACGCGAAACATTTTTAACGCATAACAAATTACACAATTTAACTAGATATTTTTTAAGTTTCGCCAATATGATTCAAACCCAAGAAGAACTCATCAAACCCCACTTAGAAACAAACAAAATCATTTTAGTTGACCGTTGGTTAGGCTCTAATTTCGCCTATCGCGTATATCCTAATCGAATTGATAAAAAATATTATTTTTTTAACAATTTAACTAAATTATTTATTAAACCAAATTTAACAGTTTATTTAAAAATCGACCCACAAACAGGGCTAAACCGCAAAGCAAATCAAACTAATCACACACTCGATGTTATTGAAACAAGCCCATTATCATATTTTTATCAAGTAGAAAAAGGTTTCAAGAGTTTTTAAACAAAAAACTAGGTCCCCAAATTATTTTAAATGCAATGGAACCCAAAACTTGGAAATCCAACACAAAACAAATAATCAAAAAAATAGGAGAAATATCAAATGGCAATAATAATTAAGAAAAAATACCAAAACGGTAATCTATATATCCATTATAGCAACGGTAAAATCAAAACTATTAAAAAAGATGGCACCATTCGATGGCGTACTAAAAAAATAAATTTCAAAAACCCCAAAAGACTCTAACCAAGAGTCTTTTTTTTATTTAGAAAGGAATAATCAAATGAATCAATTAAATAATTTACATTTCAACAATATCAATGTTTTTAACCACCAATCTTTATGTGTTGACATCACCAAACTTATAATCCAACCCTCATTATTCAACCAACCATTTAATGAGTATATGACACAAACCCACAATCTCCTAAACGAATATCTCCAAAACAACCACTACAATTCACAAAGTCAAAAATCAATCCGTGGTAAAATCAATGAATATTTAATTTTGTTATATCTAAACAATAAAGGAATCACCCATTTATACCCCCAATCACATTTATTTTTTATACCTGACATTAAATTCGATTTGGTTTTATTCACTAAAACCAAACGAATAATGGCCTTCAATTTCAAAACCTGCCTCCGAGACCGTTATAAACAAGCCATGGTAGAAGGTCAACAATTAAAAAAACTAGATACACGCTTTGAATTCTATCTATTAACTAATAATGGAACGGAAACCCAAAGACTCAACAACAAAATAAATCAAGGAAAAGTCCAAGGTATAAACGAGGTAATTAATCTATTTTCCAATTCAGCCGATAAATTCTTACAAAACTTACTTACCAACGAATTCATCCCCTTTTCTAATATCAATATAATTAAAAAATAATAACCAAGGAGTAAAAAATGAATCAATTAACTAACGAACAACGCGCTTTAAAACAATTAATAACTTTGAACTGTTCCAAAACTTTAGACACTTTTTACTTTTTAAAAACTCTTTAAGACTAACTATTAAGTTAGTCTTTTTTTCTTTTCTAAGACTAAAAAAAATAATTTCTTATCTTTTCTAAAAACGTTTTTAGAAAGGATTCTAATGTTAAGACAAGAATTATTTAAAGATTTTTTAAAAAATAAAAAGAATTTAGAAATTCGTAATCAATTAATCACACTTCATTTACCATTAGTCAAAAAAATAGTTTATCAATTTAAATATTATCCTCGAGTTTTAACTAAAGAAGATTTATATCAAGAAGGGATTTTAGGATTAATCAAAGCCCTAAATAATTACCAAGATTTAGGTTATGACTTTGTTACTTATGCAACTCCAAAAATAAAATTTGCAATCAATGAACTAATAAGAAAAAGCCATTCACCTTCAATCCCCCAAAAAAATCATAAAATTGATAATCTTTCTTTTAAAGAAGAGTTTTATGAACCATATCAAATAAATAATTTAAACCCTCATCAATTATGGTTAAAACAAGTTAATCATGAAATTTTTTTAAAAAAAATGAAAGCTAAATTAAGTGAAAACGAATTCAAAATTATCTATTTAAGTTTTGGTGTTCCTTTAGGAAATATTAACGAAGATTATCAAGGATGTTATACCAATACCGAAATAGCTGAAAAACTTAATTTATTTTTAAAACAAGTAGAAAATATTAAAAACATCGCTATCAAAAAATTAAAAAAACGTTAAAACCTATCGCTCGTCCGTAATGACGTTAAACTAGTTATTCAAAACAATAAAAAAATAAAAACCAGATTACTTTCAAAGTAATCTTTTTTTATATCAAAACCAAGCATAAAATTCTTGAAACAACAGTAATAAACGATTCCAACATCAACAAATCAGATAGTCGTTCAATACATTTGTTTTAAAAAGTTTTATTAATGAAGAAATTAAATATATATCAAAAAGTAAGGAAAAATAAAATATGTTAAATAAAGTTCAATTAATTGGCCGTATAAGCCATGATTTAGAAAAACAATATATCAATTCAAACAACGAACAAATTCCTAAAATCGATTTTCAATTAGCGGTTAATAACAAAGAGATAACCCAATTTATCCCTTGTGTAGTTTTTAGAAATCAAGCCGAAAACATGAAGAAATATTTACATAAAGGTTCGAAAATTTATCTTGAGGGAACTTTATCCATCCAAAAATACACGAATAAAATAGTCTTTGTTGTCGTCTAAGAAGTGTTTAGGGCCTTTGTATTTAACGATTAAAGAGTTGTTGCCTGGGCCTTTGTTTTGTTGTTTTTCGAATTTTACATATAAATATAATTGACTATCATCTTTTTTATCGAAATAAGCGGAATCGAATCCATTTAAAGTGGTATGGTTGTAAGTATCGCCATTTTTATTCCAACGGTCGAAAGGATGACGGTCTTCGATGTAACAAACTAAGTTAGAGGGTTCTTTTTGTTTTTCGATAAGTTTTTGGATGTTCATAAATTAGAAAGAGCCAATTTTGTCTTTGTTAGCGAGTTGTTGTTGATAATAACCGACTCCATTAAGGCCATCAAAGGTGTAATGAATTTCAATCATTGATTGAGTTCTTCCTCCGATATATTTACCAGAGACGTTTTCTAAAGCTTTAATGGTTCCTTCTAGAGCTTCGATATGAAGGCCTTGTTGAACCCATTTGTCGATTTGTTGTTCTAATTCTTCGCTTAAACGGTTAATTTCATTGGCTTGTTCGTTGATGATTTGGTTTAGTTGGGTGATTTCTTGATCTTTTTGGTAGATAGTTGCTTGATATTCTTTTTCTTTTTGTTGAAAATTAATAGTTAATTGATTGATTTCATTTTGGAGGGTTTGTTTTTCTTGTTCGGATAAAACTTGATTGGTTATTAATTCTTGGTTTTTCGTTTCAATTAAGGCTTTTTGTTCTTGGAGTTGGTTTTGGAGTTGTTCGGTCATTTGGTTTTGTTCGTTGATTTGATTGATTAATTGATTAATTTGTTTTTCTTTTTCAGTGTTGATCGTTTTTTCTTGGTGAAGATCAGTTTCTAGTTGATTAATCTTTTGATCTTGGTTAAAGATTTCGTTTTCTTTAGAACTGATTTTGTCGGTTTGTTGATTGATTTCTTTTTGAAGTTCTTGTTTTTCTTCTTGAGATAGTTTTTGATTGTTTTCTAATTCTTCTTGTTTTTGAGTTAAATCATGTTCTAAATTAGCTTTTTGAGTTTCTAAAAGTTAAACTATTAATTTTTTCTTGTTGAAGTTGAATTTCTAATAAGTTTTTGGCTTTGATGATTTCTTCAGGAGTTAGTTGTTGCGTTTCAGTTGTTTTATTATTTTCTTTTAATTCCTCGCCAAGTGGTAGTGTGTGTTGGAGTTGTTCTTGTTGGAGATTTTTTGGTTCAGTTTTTGATTGATCAACTGAACCATGATCAGGGATTGTTAAGGTTACCAGTTTTACTTTCTTCTTGAGTTTTTTCTTCTTGATTTGTCTCTTCTTTAACTTCATTATTATTAGTTAAAGTTGATTCTTCATTTTCAATAATAGTTGGATTGAATGATTGTTGAATAGATGTTGCTTGTAAGATTGGTGTTGGGGGATTTTCCATTTTATGGGTTAATTGTTGTGGTGGATTAGGGATTTTGATTTACTTTACAAGAACAATTATTTCATAACACAAATAAATGGCCAAAACAGCAACAAATATTTTTGATAAATTAAAAACCTATATCAATGATATAGATAAAATATTAAAAAACTACTAACCCCCCCACCACTTGAAAAAAATAAAATTGTAATTGATATAAATGCAGGCAAATTCAAAATCACAGAAATTAAAGATTTTATAAAAAAATTGATGGCTAATTCAAATGCAAAACTTGAATCCTATCCAGAACAAAATATTTTAATAAAACAATTAAGAAAACAATCTTTTAATTTAATAGAATTGATAAAAAAATCCAAACTCTCCAAAAAAATAATTCAAAAAATAGCTCAAAATAGCAATATAACTACCATATTTCAAAAAGATATGCAAGAATTAGAAAATCTTATAAAAACAACTATATTATAAATTATAAATGAATCTAATAAATTAAATATATAATTTGCGTAAATGACTAATTATTTGTCAAATCCATTTTTTTCTTCAATTCTTCCAAAACTTGATATACAATAACTTTAACTTGAGGATTGACAAAAATAATTTGATTTTTAACTTCAAAATGAGTTTTTTTACTACAATTTTTCAAAATAACAATTTTTAATTTATCAATATTAACTTTTTTCAACATTCTTCTAATTTTTTGTTCTTTGGCTTGTCTTTTTAACATGAATATTTCCTTTTTTCTTTTTTTTATTTTTATTAATAAATTATTTTTAGTTAATTAAATAAAATAATGTAAACTAGTTTTTTAATACCATATTTTTTTACTTTTTTTCTTTATAAAGATATTATACAACTTTTAAAATAACTTTTAAATATTTTAGTATTATTTTAATATATTGCATTATTTACATTTTGGATATATTTTAAATATTTTAAATCACAAAGGAACAAACTTCATTATTAATTGGATTAGTTTATTTGCAATTTAGAAATCAAAGACTAAATCATAAAATTATTAATGAAACAGCAGCCTATTAGTAAACCTCAATTCCAAACCCTCAAAAACTATAAAAAAACTCACCAAAATCAAATCAAAGAAAAAAGTGAGACAAAACTTTAAATAAAGAAATAGAATTTGCATCTGTAATCCAAAAACACTCAAAAAAACATTTTTATGGAATTAACGGTCTTAGATATCATCAAAAGAATTATCACGTATGCAAAATATTTTAACCCAAGAACTTATCAAACCAACTATTGCAAATTTAGAATCTATTTCAGAATTAACTGATTCTTAAACATTAGAACAAATAATAAATCCCCAAAAAAATACTTAAATACAAAAATAACTTGATTTGCTTAAAAAAGAAATAACAATTTTCAAGAACCTTTGGATTCGCACTGGATTAAATTATTGCAAAACCCTTTTAATAAATGGCAAAACAAAACTTTAAACAAGATAAAATTTTTATTCAAAGCGAAATAATACAAAATAACAATGCTATTTTTAACCAAAATATTGAAATTTACCTTAGATAAAATTAAATAATAGATTATAATTACGAAATATAACGTTCCTTAAAAAAATTATTAATTCAAGGGATTTTTTGTAGGCGATTACTGAGTTTTTTCAAAATATTGTTTCTTTTTAAAAAAATCTTTTTCTTATTACTTATATTATAACATTAATAATTTTAAGTTTTAATTTAAGTTTTTGTAATTTAAAATATTTTTTAAAATCCTTATTAAGAAAATAATTTTTTGATTGAATACTAGATAAATTTAAACTAAAATAATTATAATTTTGAAATTGATTTGGAGCCATATAAGATTTAAACAACAAAGTTAAATTGTGTGGAATTTTAATATTTCTTCCATTAATTGTTTGTTTAATATTCCATTCAAATATATTAGAAAAATTAAAATTAACTATTGGAAATGAACTTAATTCTATTTCTTTAATTATATCATAAGGAAATAATGCAAAAAAAGATTCTTGAGGACAAGAAAAACATGTACGAGAAAATCCAAACAAATGACGAATATAAAAATCAATTCCAATAGAAGCATTAGTTTCAATTTGTTTATCATTTTTAGTAATATATTTACTAACATAAGAAACAATTTTTGGAATATAATCTTTTATATCAAAAGTTCCTTTATAAAAAACTTTACATTTATCAATTTCAATTTTTAACATTTTTTAAGATTTGTTTCTGATGGTCTATAAATTTGCATATTTTGACTAATTGGATTTAAATGTTTATAATGTTTTATATTATTATTTTTGTTCATAACAGATGCATAAGCATTAGCCCAAAGAAAAGTAATTTGTGGCACTTTAACATTCTTTTTCTCATAATAATTTTGAGGTATTTTAATATTGCCTTTTTCATATATTTTATGCATTAAATAATCATCATAACAAATACTCTTATTTCACTTAATAGATCGGTTTTTCAAACCCAAAGCATATATCTTTATCAGTACATAAATAACGAGAATATCCACCAAAAGACTTTAAAACATCAAAACTAAAAAGAAAATGATAATGAATAATTCCTAATCTAGTAGTTTCCAAAGATCAAAAATAACGAAAATATTTTATTTTAGAATAAACCAAATCTTTTTGAGGAAACTGTTGAAGCAAATTTGATAAATAAGTTTTTCTTACTAAACGAATAAAACGATTTCTTAATTGTCCCATAATATTAAGTTCACAAGTATATTTGATAGATTTACCTTGTAAATCATCATAAGGTGCTGTTAAAGTAACAAAAGATAAATTTTTAGAATCTTTAAAATTATATAAAGCTTTATCCTTAGCATTTTGAGTAGAATCTCGATAATGCCTTAAAATTTTTAATTTTGGTTTATTTTCTTGAACTTTAACTTTTTTTAATTGTTTTTTCAAAGAATAATCAAATTCCAAATCATAATCACTTAATCTTAATTGTCTTTCTTCTTATTTTAATCTTAGATATTTTTTATGATATTTAATTCTTTCCAAAGATTCAAACATAGGATAATTAAAACATTTTAAACGAGTCTCTAAACCATTATCTTTTTTTTGTACTTTATAAATATTTTTAGAAATTTCCTTAAATAAAACACATAATTTAAAATAATATTTCTTATAATCAGATTCAATAATTTGATTTAATTTATGTTGTTTTTCTAATTGTTTAACTTTTTCATTATAAATTTTAATAGTAATAGATAATTCATCATAAATTTTTATATCTTTTGAATTAGGTAAATTAATTTTTAAACAATCTAAATCAAAAATTTTATCACTTAATCCTTTTGCAAAATCATCAGAAATTAATTCTTTTTTTACCAAAGAATAAAAATAATCTATAAAAATAAAAGAATCATTTAAAGTTAAAATTTAAATATCATATTCAGCACGAGTTATTGCAGTATAAATTATTTTTTTTCTAAAACTTTATCTTGTGATTCATTTCAGTTTTGCCAACCAATTAAATAAACACATGCATTTTCATATCCTTTATATCCATGTATCGTTGACAAAATAATTTTGCAATCTTTAATATTTTTATCAACAGTAGTAAAAGGAATTTGGTTTTTTCAAACTCATCTTTAAGTTTTTGTAATTCACCATTACTACGACAAAGAACAGTTATAGGATACATTAAAGAATTTTTAATTTTTTCGCACAAATAATTAACTTATTGATAACAATTATTAAAAAAAGAAAAATTTATAAAATCTATATATTTTTTTTCACTAAAAGATAATTGTAAATATTCCTTATTATCAATTAATTCATTAGCTACTTTAACAATAAAATAATAAAAATAATTTAAATCTTGAAATTAATCAATAAAAACAGGACGATTATAAATTAAACCATTATTTCTTTCAACAAATTCAATAAAATCACCAGTTTCAATTAATAAAACATCAAAAGTTATTAAATTATAATAATTTAATTTTTCATAATAAAAATTTAATATATAATTTCAATTCTTGATTCTCTTTTAAAATTAATTTTAAAATATTTAATTGAGTTTCACCATCAATAAATTTTCTTTCTTTTGTTTTTT
>NZ_AVAO01000004.1 GCF_000495255.1 Candidatus Phytoplasma tritici | reverse complement strand
AAACTAAACCCAAATTATAAAAATAAGGAGAAATAAAATGTTAAATAAAGTCCAATTAATCGGTAATATCGCTCATAACCTAGAAAAACAATATATCAATAGCAACAACGATCAAATCCCTAAAATAGATTTCAATTTAGCAATTAACAATAAAGATAAAGTGCAATACATCCCTTGTGTCGTTTTTAGAAATCAAGCTGAAAACATGAGTACATATTTAAATAAAGGTTCAAAAAATATATGCAGAAGGCGCATTATCCATCCAAAAATATACCACAAACGAAGGTAAAACGCGAACCACCACCAAAGTAATTATCCAAAACGTCATCTTTTTAGACAACAAAACTAAATAATATTTAAAAAATTAAGTCCCCAAAAGGGACTTTTTTTATAAAAAAAGGAGAAAAAAATATGAATAAAAAAGAATTAATTAAATCAATAGCTGAGATAAATAAAACCTCAATAACCCAAACAGAAGAGTTTTACAACTCATTTGAGAATGCTCTAATTAAAGCAATCACATCAAATGAAGAAGTGGTTTTATCCTCTAAAATTGGTAAATTCATCTTAAAAACTAGAAAAGCCCACACAACCCCAGAAACTAAATTCATCATCAATAAACAAACAGGCAAAAAAACAGGAAAAAGAACTGGTAAAAACTTAAAAATACCCGCAAAAACGGTTGTTAGTTTTAAAATGTCAAAACCAATTAAAGATGAAGTCAAAAAACTTCAATTAAAATAAAAGGAGAAATAATATGAGCGATGCAATGACCGAAGCATACCGAGGAACTTACTTTAAAGACCGTTCAACCACCAAAAACCACAAAGGTAAATGGATAAATTTGCATCATTCCAACAAAACCTTTAAAAATAAAAAGAAATTACCTAAAACCAAATGAATAAATTTTATAAAAATTATTAAGAAAGTAGGAAATAATGTGGATTTTTTCAATATTTACAATAATTAGTAATTTTATATTAAATTACACTAAAGGATTTACCGCTACTGAAATCATGGAAAGAAGATTGGATGGAATCCAAACAACTCTATTTACAATATTAATCATTACTGGTTTTAAACCTATTTTTAAATTAATTAAAAATACAATTGTTTTTATTAAACAAACTATTATAAACATATTTTTTCCTAATAAAAAACTTCAAACTTTAGAAATAAAAAACACTAAACAAGTATGTCAAGAAAAGTAACTCCACGCGATAACGCTGTAATTGAAAACTTTTTCGGCCAAATGAAAACTATCTTACAACATCAACATCCTTTTTTATTTCAAAAATCAACCAAAAAAGTAAAAAAAATAATCAATTATTTCCCTAAATTTTGGAACAATCAATGGATTTTAGCTAAATTAAATTATTCATCTCCTTCCCAATATTGCCAAAATCTTATATAAATTATTTTTTAATTTATTTTAATGTTTAGCCTTGAAAAAGAGGTTACCTTTTTGCACATTTTTTTGACCAAAATAACATAATTACGTAAAAAAATAATTATAATTTCATTTTCTTAACGGAATTTTAACTTTTTTTACTTAAATATATAGTGTAAGGATAAAATATTTAAAAAAATATCTTTTGAAACTAAAAGAATTATCAAAAAAAGTTTAGACACTTTTTTGAATGAAAACAATATTTCTTTAGTTTGAAAAGATATGAAATTATCTATTAATTTTAAAGTCTTAAAGAATAATTTTAGAGACAAAAGTTGTCTAAAAAAACGCAACAGCGCAGGTTTTATAAAAACACAAGAACCGCGATTATTTTTAGATTCTTTTGATATAATTAATAAAAAAATAGGAAATTTATTTCTTTTTATAGTAAAAATTGGCTTTTTTCTAAATTAGGTTATCAGTCCTCCTTTGGGATATTTGAAATCATTATCTAATTAATGTTATTTATTTTATTTTTTTATCTTTTATATTTATTAGTTTTGTTAGCGCTTCAGCGTATTAGGGGATTTTGTTTGGTTTAGAATTTAAAAAAACTCTTTTTCAATAATTGGAAAGGAAAAATAGGGAGTTATTTATATATCGAAACATAATAATTATAGATAAAAGATATAACGATAATATCAAATATCAAGCATCATTATCATTATCGATATAATATATAAAATATCACTATTCTTAAAAAGGTTTAGTTTTGACAAAGAATTTTAGCTATTGAAAGTATCATAAAAGTGTCGGCTTTGAAAAAACATATTTATATTTAAGATGGATTTTTTAACCCGATAGCCTGTTTATTTTTGATATAAAAACCACCTAAATCCCCAAAAAGGAGATTTTATAGGAGTGGGGTTAGAACTTTTAATCATTTTGGAATCTAGTGAACTTGTAGTGTACGCTTTTATTGAGTTTATATAAAAAAGAGAGAGGATTATATTAATATATTATTTGAAACTTCATAATGGGTATTATAAAATTAATAGATTGATTAAAATTAACATTTCGCGGGAGACAATTTTTATATTTTAAAATCCCCTATTAAATTAGGAGCCTATATTTTATTCATTATTAATAACAAATAATTTGTTTAATAGTTCCATCTGGGTTGTAATATGTTTTTGTAAGAATGAAACCTGTATCTTGATCGTATTCATACATTTTTGAATATTTTTCATTTTCATCAAAATATATAATTTTAGTGATGAAATTTGTAGATTCCTTTATTGTAGAGACTTTAAGTTTTTTACCTGTATCTTGGTTATATTCTGTAGTTTCCTCAAATCCATCGGGTAATTTTATTATTGTATTTGGATATTCAAGATTAGATTTTGATGATTCTGGTTGAGGGGTTAATTTATCCGCTTCTTTTTCTTTCTTATTGATAAGCCTATTATATGTTTTATCTTTTTCGGTATCAGTTTTAAATTTTAAATGTTGTTGCTTTTGAGTTTCAATTCTAGTTTGAGGTTTATTAACGGCTAATAATAAAATAATTAAAAGAACAAGAATAACTGTGCTTATAAATAATCCCCAAATGATAAAGATCATATTTTTTGATTTTTGTTGATTATTGTTTTCCAATTTTGTTTTCTCCTTTGATTGTTGTTTTGTTCTTTGATATACTTTATCATTAAATTATTTTTATATTACAAATCAGTTATCTTTTTTTGTAATTCAAAATTAAAATCTTTATCAGTTGTAATTGTTTGTTTAATGGATGATTTAAAGAATAATAATCCATTTTATAATTTTTATAACACTTATAATTAATAATTTAAATGGTTTTATAATCCATGTTATGATTGTTTTTATAATGTTAAAGATAGAACCAATAAAAACTAAAAAGGTGATAAAGATTAAAATATACAAAAAAGATCCTACATATATTTAACTATCTACTGAAATATATATGTAAGATCAATAATAATTTTAACATTTTTTAGATGTTTTTTTATATTTATTATTTTATATTTATTATTTTATATTTATTATTTTATATTTATTATTTTATATTTATTATTTTATATTTATTATTTTATATTTATTATTTTATATTTATTATTTTATATTTATTATTTTATATTTATTATTTTATATTTATTATTTTATATTTATTATGTAGATAGTTAATACACTTATATTATAACAGAAAATGATAAATTGAAAAAAATATTAAATAATATTTAAAAAAGGGATCGCGCGCAACTGGGGGGTTATTTTTATTCTTCTTTTATTTGTGTTTACTTATAATTTTTGTTATCGCTTCAGCGCGTTAAGGGGTTGTGTTTGGTTTTATTTAAAACACCTCCCCTTTATAATGGAGAGGAAATTTAGGGAGTTTTTTATGTATTATTTTAAAATACCCCCCCCTAAATCCCCTAAAGGGGACTTTATAGGAGGGGTATATAATAGTTAATCTTAATATCCATCGGCTATCCCGCCCAATTCGCTCTGCTAGTCTTTGAATATTTTTATACTTATTTTCTTTAATTATTCAAATTAAATCCAGCAGCTCCAAACCTTTATCATTAATAAATAATTTCTTAAAATCCGAAATATTTTGATAAAGTTTAGTTTTAAAAAATTTAACTTTACCGTTTTTATCTATTCCTTTAAATTTTTCTTCATTATTATCAAATTCTTCAATAGAATTATCAATATTTTTACGTTTCATTAATTTTTCATTAACAGAATTATATTCCATCCAAACGCCATTTGATAAATTTTTTTAATCATTTTCCCACGAGAACCACCATATAAAGTCACAGTATGGTATTTATCAGTTGACTTTAATAACATACGGTTATTAGGTTCATATTCCCAAATTTTATCATCTTTATCAATTTTTTTAACTAATTTATGAGTAAATAAATTATAATATTCTTTTGTTCCATCATCTGAGGTGTTCCGTTTTTTAATACAACTTTTTATTTTAAAATGACTCTTTAAGACTAAAAATTAATAGATAATTTCATATCTTTTCAAACTAAAGAAATATTGTTTTCATTCCAAAAAGTGTCTAAACTTTTTTTTGATAATTCTTTAGTTTCAAAAGATATTTTTTTTAAATATTTTACCTTTACACTATATATTTAAGTAAAAAAAGTGAAAAAATCCCATATAAAATGAAAATATAATTATTTTTTTACGTAATTATGTTATTTAGTCAAAAAAATGTGCAAAAAGGTAACCTCTTTTTAAAGGCTAAACATTAAAATAAATTAAAAATAATTTATATAAAATTTTGGCAATATGTTGTTGTTTTCGTCAACATAAGGGCATTTGATTTCTAACAAAGTGTTGGTTTTAGAATTATATCCATCAAGTGAGGCAGAAAACATTTGGACTTCATCATCCGTAAAGATTGCATAAGGGAATTTTAATTTAGTTGTTTTTTCAAAGAAACTGCGTGCTAGTGGTTCGTTTTTAATTCCATGTTCAGTGTATTTATTGCTTGTGAAAGTAGTTCCAAATATTTTATCATGAACTAATTGTTCTAAGGTTTGGAATTTATCATTTCCAGTGATGCTACCTATTTCTGATGCATTAATGTATTTTTGTCGATGGTTATACCATTGCGAGGTTCTTTGGTTTAGATTAGTTATTTGCATTTTGTTGCTCCTTTTTAAAATTGGATATAAAAAAAAAGACTCTCGTGATGAGAGTCTTAATTAAGATTTATTTTTTTATTAAAAAAGTTAACAATACGATTTGATTTTGATTTAACTTATATTTTCAATTATTTTCTCTATATATATTTTTTTTAAATTTTCTTTTTTGTTTTGAAAACAGCAAAAATATTAAAAAAATTATAGCAGGAGAAAAAAATATAAATAGTATAAATAATATAAAACAAAAATAAATAATTCTTTCCAAGTGTGGAAATCCAAAGTTTCAATAAAAAGGGATATAAAGTGATTGTAATGAAAAAAGTCTCAATAGCGGTGAACCAATGGATAAAACATTTTTTTCTTTATAATTGATGTTGGAATTTATATTCTTGTCCCTTAAAAACAAATTTTATATTTTTTTTCAAAAAGATAATAATAAGGTTTATAAAGAATTTTGTAAATTCTGTAAAAGGTAAATAAGAATAAAAAAAAATTCGCAATAATTAACTGCATTAACCAAAAAATTAATAAATGATTCAAACACAATAACTTTTAACACACCACTTCTTTTAATTGTATTCCATCTTATAATATCCTTTTTTAAAAGATTTACTATTTTTTTATGTTGACTTTTTTTCTTTTGAGTTATACTAAAGACAATTAATAAATAATTCAATTACTTTCATTATAACTCCAAATAGATTTATGTCAACAAGAAAAATATTTATAATTTATTTTAAGAGTTTTTAAAGACTGAATCTAAATAAAATAATTTTTTTACGTAATTATCTTTAAAAATAAAGATTAAGAAAATTAATTAACTAATAAAAAAATAAATAATTAAAATATTATCCTTTAAAACGTTTTAAAAATATAGTAATAATTCAAATAATTATTTTAAACGTCATTAAGAAGTAAAATAATATTTGTTAATATGAGGTTGCAAGATTATTTTCATTAACATAATTTGGGTTTGTTTTTTTTAATTAAATTAATTATTTAATTTATATTGTAAATTGATATGCTTTTGACTTAGATTTTTAATCTTTTTAATTATTTGTTGATGTTTTACATTAAGTTCTTTTATTGAAGGGTCTAGATTGGAAAGACTTAAAGTTTTAATCGCTATTTGATTGCGTTCATATGAATAATGCCATATTTGTTCATTTATATAACTTAAAATTTTAACAGCAGAAAGTCTTTGACAAAATTTTTCAATTTTTTTATCTAAATTATCTAATTGTTTTCGTAATTCTATATCACCATCTAAGTGATAAACGCTCAAATATGAAATTTTAGTAATTAATTCTTCTTTTTCTGAATAAAGTTTATTAAGTTCATTATTTATGGAATTTTCATCATTTAAATTATTCATCGCCATAACTTGATGATTATTAGTGAATAAAAATAATCCTAAAAAACTAAATAAAACCATTGTTAATAAATATAATTGTTTTTTTAATCTAAAAATTAACATTTTTCTCTCTTTTCTATTTTTTTATTTATTTTCTTTTTTATTAAATTTTTGTGTATATAGTGTTATGTAACCTTGTTTAGGGTTGAAGTGGAGATAGTAGGTTTTACATATGAGGCATTTGGGGCCTTTGTATTCTACCCCTACAGTGTGATTAACGTGTGATACTCGCAAATCATTTACAAATTGTGAATCTTTATCTTTATCATTTGTGTGGAAATAATCGAAATCGGAGCCAGGGTGGTAAGGGGAGGGGGTTCATTCCATTCATTGAATGGGTTTTTGCAGAATGTGGCAAGGTCAGTTGGTTCGTATTCGGGGTGGTGTCCGTGTCCTAGGCCAGCGAGCCCGTAGAAGGTATAGGTTCTTTTAATCATTGGTGTTCCTTCGATTTTAGTTTTAGAACCATTGGAGCCAACCATTTCAAGATGAGTTATTTCACTTGCTTTCATTGTTTGTATTACTTCTTTGTTTTTTTCGCTATAATCAACTCTATATGAAGGTATACTCTCCTTTTTCATCTCTCCCACTTTTACTTTCTGTTTGAAACCATTTATCATGTGTTTCTATTTTGGTTGTTGGTTTTGTGTTTGAATCAATTTGGTTAGTTGTATTGACTTTTATATACCAAATGAAAGCAATTATTCCAATTACCCAAGTACCCAAAATTAATTTAATATAATAAAAAAATATTGTTGATTTTAAATTGGTTTTTGTAATTCTCTTTTTATTTTGTTGAGTTTGATAAAAATAAATACACAAAGGAATTATAACAACAAAAAGAAGAAATAACAATCCTATAATCGTTAATTTTTGAAATAATTACATATTAAAAATACTTCCTTTTTTTAATTTAACTCATTATCATTTTAACATAAACAGAACAATAATGCAAAAAATATGCATTATTGTTACCACCAACGTTTTAGAGTTTTCCATGCATCTATTACTTCGTTAACAACCACACCAGTAGCTGCACCTACAACCATGCCTGCGGGGCGGGCCACCTAAGGCGCCTATCGCGATAGTTGTTTTGATGATATTTGATTTAGTTTGCCATTCTTTATTTTGGGTTTTTAATTTGTTTTGATTGATTGTTAAGTCTTTGTTTTTATTAGTTAATTTAACAATCTCTCTATCTAATTTTTCTTGCATTGTTTTGTGGGTTTTTTTTGCTAATTCTAATTCATTTTTTAATTTATCAATTTCATGTTGTAATTCTTTGTTGGTTTCGCTTAATCCACTATTGGCCGCTTCTAACCCTTTAATTGTTCCTTCTAATTGTAAAATCTTTTTACCTTGTTCAGCGAAAAGATTTATTTGTTGTTTTAATTGAATTGTCAATCTTTGGATTTCTTGGGTTTTTTGTTGAATAGTTTGTTGTAGTTAAGTTATTTCTTCATCTTTTTGTGGGATAATGGTTTGTAATTGAGTTTCATTGGTTTCTAAGGTTTTGATTTTACCTTTTAATTCTTTTATTTGTGATTGTTTTGTGTTTAATTGTTTAACCAAAACTTCATCAGCATTATTGTTTTTAACTAATTCATCTTGTATTTCTTGCATTTCTTTTTCAAGTTTTTCGTTTTCAATTTTAGATGTGTTTAGTTCTTGTTTGATTTTGTTTAAATCGTTAGTATATTTTTCTTTGAGGTTTTTGTTTTCTAATTTCAAAGTATCAATTTCACTTTTAAAACCTTGTTCTTTAATTTCTAATTTTTGCATTTCATTTTTTAATGTTTTGATGTGGGTTTCTTTATTGTTTAATTCTTTTTTGTAAGTATCATCAGGTTTTTGGTTGGCAATTAAATCAGTGAATTTTTTTTGATATTTATTTAATTCTTGTTGTTTTTTGGTTAATTTTTGTGTAATTTCAGATAAATCATTAGTTTTTTTGTTCTAATATGGATTTATAATTATTGAGTTTATTTGGTGGTGGTGTTAAACTTACATTGTGACTAAATTTAAATTGCCAAGTTTCTTGATTATCTGCGATATGGTTTATTCGTTGTATTGGCTTTTGGTCTTTGGGTTTTATGTAGAAATCATTACCCCAAAAATCAAATTGTATATAGTAATACTTGACATTTTTATATTCATTTATAGGCTATTTATTGTTTGTTTATTTGCGTTTTGTCGTGATTAATTATTTTTGGATTTACTCGGGGATTGCACTTCTAAAATTGGTATTACTTCAACTTTAAAAGGCTCAGTAGAGTATATTTTACTATGAACTGTTTTGAAATTTATTAAATATTTATTTGTTGTTCTTTCGTTGGCTTTAATTTCACAATTCTTTTCCCATTCATCAAGTGTTTGTGTTAAATTATTTAATTATTTTTGTAAAGAAATTTGTTGATTTGAAAGACTAAATAATTCTTGGCTGATTTTGTTGATTTGTGTTTGTTTAGTTAATAATTTTTCTTGTAATTGTTTAGCATTTGCATTGTTTTTTTCAATTTGTTCTTTCGGGTTGTTGGTTTCTTGTTCAAGTTCAGAAACTATGTTTTTATAATTTGCAATTTGTTTTTGGATTTATTTCAAAGTTTTTAAATGTTGTTCTCTTAAGTTTGTGGTTTCTTCTTGTTTTTGGGTTAATTGTTGTTTTAGTTTATCTTCATTTTGTTTTAATTGGTTAATTTCTTCTTCTTTAAGTAATAATTGAGCTTGATAATTAATTTGACTTTGTTAAATATTGCTTCTTAAATTATTAATTTCAATATTTAATTGTTTGATTTCGTTTGTTGATAAGTTTTTTTGGTCTATTAATTTTTGTTCTTTGTTTTATAATTCTGTTTGTTTTTGTTCAATTTCAGTTTTTAATTGATTTACATCTTTAATATTTGAAGCCAATTGTTTTTCTAAAGTTGTTATTTTTTCTTTTGATAAAATCAACTCGTTGTCTTTTTTTACTATTAATTCATTCTGGTTTGTAATATTTTTTTTTATTACTTCGATTTCTGATTGTAATTTATTTTTTTCTTCATCAGATAAATCTTTAGTTTGTTGGAGTGTTGTTTCTTTAGATTTAAGTTGGGATTGTAATTCAATTATTTTTCCTTCAAGGGATAATTTTTCTAGTTGTTGAGCTTGAAGGTTAATGTTTAAATATCCCTTTTCGGTTTCTAAAATCTTTTGTTTTTCTCTTTCTTGTTGCATTATTTCTTCTATTTGTTTTTGAAGTTCAGGATTCAATAAACTTTTTGTATTTTTTTCTTTTTGTTTTTGGATTGGTTGTTGAGGGGTTTGTTTAGAATCCCTTGATTCAGTTGTTTTTTTTTAATTCTTTGGTTTTTTGTTCAATTTCTTATGATGATTTTCCTTCTTGAGAAAGTTTTTTTGCATATTCTGTTAACTCTTTTTTTATTTTTGTCTCTTCTGCTGCTTTGATAGCATCTAAATCATAAACTTCTACTAAATTTGGGGGTGGCGTTTCACCTTTGGGGGTTGGTTCGTTAAAATACCAAATTATTCCTGCATAAATAGCTGTTGCAATTAATATTGTTCCACCTAAAAAAGGTCCTATAACTGGAATTCCAATACAAGATAAGCCAAAAATAAAGCCAATTGCAATAATAATACTATTAAATATGTAAGGAATTAGTTTTAAAGGGAATCCTAGCCATTCTAAAAAATTCTTACCACGTTTATATATATAATGAGCAAAATCTTTGGTTCCCCCCAAGCAGCTTTAGGCTACATGTTCAATTTGGGTTACTACTTCGGGTAAGAATTTAGAAATGAAAAGCCATAAATCCCCTCCGATTAGTGTGATTAGTAATAAAATAAGGATGGGGTTTGTTAATGTTTTGATTATTTTTACAAATCAATTATCTTATTTTTTGCGTTTCAACAATTATTTTTTGTAGGTTTTAGATTGTTTTTTTGTAATTTGTTTTGAAGGTTTTTTTATTATAGGTGATTTTGTAATTGTTTTTCTTTGAAGTTGATTTATTTTTGATTTTTTTATAGGTTTTTTGGTGGAGTTTTTTGTTTTTGGTTGGTATTTTTTTAGTTTTTTACTTAAAAAACGCTTCAGGTAAATACATCGAAGAAAACGCCGAACTCCGTCATGAAATCAACAAACTTAAAGAACAAATAAAAGACGAACAAAAAGCCCATGAAACAACTAAATCAACATTAAAAACCAAAAGCGAGAAATTAACACAAAAAACAGAAAAATTAAAAAAAATCGATTTAATTATCCAAGATCAAAAGCTCAGCTATAGTGCCGCAATTCAACCTTTAAAATATCGTATTAAAGAAGATGTAAGACAAAGAGTTAAAAGCGCAAAGGAAAATGTTAATAAAGTAACTTCTTGGTTCAAAAAATGGTTTTAATTAAAATTAAAAAGTCAAATGTGTTAAAATGTTGGTATGTTATAAATTACCCGAAAGGAACTAATCATGTTTAATATTATTAAAAAAATCATTAAATGGTTTTTTATCATATTAGGGGTACTTCTTTTTTTATTGATTGGTTTTTTCGTTTTAACCGAAATGAACATCATTAAATTGCCAGAATCGCCAAAAAAAGAAATTCCTAGTTTAATCAAAACAAAATTCGAAAACATTGAAGAATGGTATGACGATAATAAAAAATGTACAATGATTAAAGCCAAATACACCTTTGATGGCCTTAATGGAGTCAGTTATTATCAAAAACAACTCGCTAACAAAGATAACATCAATTTTTATGAATTAGGAAACATCAAAAACCGCCTCGAAACCCAAAAAGAACCCTCTAACCTCGCCAACTACATCAAAGACCGTTATCCTTTCGACCGTTGGAATAACAAAGGATTAACTTATGAGGAAACCTCCATTAATGAATTTGAATATTCTAGTTTTGATACAGAAGATGACAGTCAATTATATTTATATGTTAATTTAGAAAAACAATTCAAAGAAGACTCAAGCGGTAATTGCTTAATCCTTAAATACAAAGGCCCTAAATACTTCTTAGACGACGACAAAGACTATTACCTTGGTTGTGCACATGTTTCCAACTCTAACTTCAAATTAACCGATTTCAACCTCTACTTCAACCCTGTCCGTAAAACTTTATCTCTTTATGAAGATAAACACAATAACGATAAAGTCCAAGAAGCCGAAAATAATAAAAGAACCAGCGATGACTGGTGATAAAAAAAGAATAAAAATAAAAGGAGATTTAATTAATGTTTAAAATTAAAAATAATTTATTATTGTTATTAAATGCGTTTATTGTATTTACTTTATTAGGATTGTTTTTAATTACTAATAATCAACAAGCAATGGGGATGAATAAAGATATTGCTAGTGCTAGCAATAATAATCAAAACATAACTAATTACTCTATTGAAGAAAATATAATTAATTTAAAATATAAAATTCGGGAAAATGCAGTTAAAAAAATAAATACAGAAAGCGAAATACAACAATTATCAAACAATGATCCTAAAAAAAAATACTCTTTTAGCCTTAAAACAAAATTTAGAAAATTTAATTAATAATCAAAAAAAACAATTAAAAACTTATCAAACACTTTTAAAAACTTTAAATGATGAAAATAATTAATTTGTTTTTAATAATAAATAAAAATATTTAATTTTTCACAAAGACCCTCCTAAGGGTCTTTTTTTATTTAACAACACACAAACCTTGGAAAGGAAACAAAAACCATGTTCATTAAAAAAATCTTTCAATCTTTACCTAGTAATTTCATCTTTTTCATCATCACCTTACTTTCATTTATTCCAATTATAACCGTTTATTATGTCATTAAATTCTATCTTTTCACCATCAAACTAAGTATTCACC
>NZ_AVAO01000003.1 GCF_000495255.1 Candidatus Phytoplasma tritici | reverse complement strand
GATGATAAAACTACTTCCGCGTTGTTTGTAATCGCTTTAATTAGAGCATACTCAAATGAATTGTAAAATTCTTCGGTTTGGGTTATTGAGGTTTTGGTTGCCTCAGCTATTGATTTAATTAATTCTTTTTTTGTCATATTTGGTTTTTCTCCTTTGATTTTGTTAATGTTATGTTGATATTGGTGTATAAAAAAGCCCCTTTTGGGGACTTAATTGTGCGAAGTTATTTAGTTTTGTTGTCTAAAAAGATGATGTTTTGGATGATTACTTTGTTTGTGGTTCGCATTTGTTCTTCGTTATTTTTATATTTTTGGATTGACAAGGTGCCTTCTGCATATATTTTTGAACCTTTATGTAGGTATTTGTGGCAGTTTTCGGCTTGCGTTCTAAAAACAACACAAGGGATGTATTGGACTTTATCTTTGTTGTTGATTGCTAAATTAAAATCTATTTTTGCGATTTGTTCGTTATTACTGTTGATATATTGTTTTTCTAAGTCGTGGGTAATATTTCCGATTAATTGAACTTTATTTAACATTTTTGGGTTTCTCCTTATTTTTTATTGTTTGTTTTTAGTTTTTGTATTGCTTTATCTTTTAAATCTTCAATTTGTGAAATTTTTAAATTGAGTTTTTGGGCTAATTCTTGATTAGTGAAAATGGGTTGGTAAGTTTCGTTTATGTTTTCTAGGGTGATGCCGAAACTTAAACAAACAACTTTTAATTCGTTTTTACTCAACTTTGTTTTTAGTTTTTTTATGAATTGTTCATAGTTTAATTGTTTAATCCATAATTGATGTGGGTTTAGATTAATTATTCTATCAGGCTCATATTGTTCTTCTTTGAAACTCATATTGTTTGATTTGGTGGTTTTTTTGAGGTATTGAAGGTGAATGTCTTTTTCTTATTAGTTCGTTAATTGCTGATTTTATGGTTGGAGTTGCATAAGCGATGAAATCGTAACCTAAATCTTGGTAATTATTGAGGGATTTAATTAATCCTAAAATTCCTTCTTGATATAAATCCTCTCTAGTTAATAATTTAGGGTAATATTTGAATTTTGAACTAATTTTTTTTACTAATGGTAAATGAAGTTCAATTAATTGATCTCTTATTTCAAAATTCTTTTTGTTTTTTAAAAATTCTTTAAATAAATTTTGTCTTAACATTTGAATCCTCTCTAAAAACATTTTTTAGAAAAGATATGAAAATGATTTTAGTCTTGAAAACAAAAAAAAGACTAACTTAATAGTTAGTCTTAAAAAGATTTTTTAAAAAATAAAAAGTGTCTAAACTTTTGGAACACTTAAAACGAACAAAAAGCGTTAAAACAAATCATTTCCTATATGAACCAAAATAAAACTGACCAATTAAGTTTTTATTTTCAGCTCATTGAACCACAACCTTTTTTAGATAAACAACATACAAAAATCTTTCAGGCCTTAAAATATTTAACTTTAAACCAGACAAATACTCATCCCTTTGATAAAATCAAATCTCAAACGGAGATTATCCAAGAGTTACTCACTTATCTCCAAACCCATTTTCCCCAAGATCACTTTACGAAAGAATCACTATCTTTTTTAAGTGATAATTTTAATGATGAAAACAACCTTGATTTCTTAGCTAACTTAAAACATACCTATACCCGAAAAATGTTTTCAACAACTCTTAAAAATCATTAGCCCTTCTTTTGAAAATAAAGATCCTTATTATAAATATCTATACTACCAAAAAATCTTTGATAAATGAAGAAAATTTATGGCTTTTATTCCTCATCCATCAGATAAAACCTTATTAACTTTAAATCAAATGGCTTCTTGTCATCCTGAATTTTTCCAGTTCGATCAACAAGCCAAACAAAAAATCCAAGAAGAATATTACCGTTTAGTGGAAACCTTCAAAGGATTAAATCAAGCTACGAAAGGCTTTAAAAAGGGTCAAATCATCATCATTGGTGGTTATACAGGGTTAGGAAAAACCACTTTTGTCTACAACCTTTTAATAGACATTTCAAAAACCAAACATCAACAAACAAACAAACATCCAAATATATTAGTATTTTCATATGAAATGACCTTAGAAGAAAATTTAAGCAGATTGCTTGCAAACATTACACGTTTTCCATTAGATTTAATTTTAGACAAAAATTTAGAAGATTATACAATAAATGACGTGATAATTCATCGTTCTGAATATTTGTTAAAAATGGAAATAGCCAAAGATTTTTTTCACAAATTAATTTATCATTTAGTTACGATAAAAGCAAAAGCATCGATTATGTCATTGATTTAGTTTATCGTTTACATTTAGAAAACAAAGATGAAATCATCGTAATCGATCATTTACAAATCACAAAAGCAACAAACCACTTAGAAAATGATCGTCTAGCCATTTTGAATAGATTTCATGAAAAATAAAAAAATATTCCTTTCTATGGAAAACCAGTTGCCTTAAATATTATACTCTTATTTACTGATAATATATTATTGTATTTTGAAGTATGTTGTGAAATTCCATATTTTATCTTTTGTCAATTTACAAATTTAGTTTAGCAACTATTTTTATGTGATAAAATATATAAGAATTAGTTTTTATTACAATTTAATCTAATTTATAAATTATTTAATAAAGTGAATTATTATTTTTAAATATTGCCTTATTTTACTTATTTTCCTTATTTTTTTATAACTTGTATAAATTTCTAAACTTTTTTAATAATCTTAGTAATATTGCTACATATTCCAAGCAAGAAGGGAGTTTTATTGTGAAATGGTCTACTAAAACAAGTGATAAACAAACTTTGGGCGAAGAAATTGCCAACGCCATTTCCCATGGTTTAATGATTCCTTTAGGAGTTTTTATTCTTGTTTTTTTTTGTCTTAAAGCCTCTGCAATGTCAAATCCCAACGGTTATATTGTACTTGTTTTTAGCATATCGATGATTATTCTTTATTTGATGAGTACTTTGTATCATTCTTTATCCTTTACCAAAGCTCATAATTTTTTTCAAAAGACAGATCATATTAGTATTTATTTATTAATTTGGGGAACTTTTGCACCTATTTTGTTGCTTTTGCCAGAATTGCAAAAACCCTTATTTCCTTTAGAAATTGTGTCAATTTCCAAGGGACAATACTTTTTTTTTTGCCAATGTATTTTAGCTTTTTCAGGTATAATATGCAAAGTTTTTTGGATGAATAAAGGGAAAATTATTCATTTAATCTTTTATGCTTTGCTTGGTTGGAGTGGGCTTTTGTTAGTGCCTGCAATGTGGAAAGCCAATATTTTTCATTTCGTTTTATTTGGTGGTGTTTTTTACAGTTTAGGTATCTATTTTTATGTTAAAGATAATAAAAAATATTTTCATTTTATTTGGCATCTTTTTGTTATGGCAGGAACTTGTTTTCATGCTTGGGGAATATATCGTTTGCTTGAAATTTTTCCAAACAATTAAAAAAAATAAAAAATTACCAACAATAAAAAGAAATTAAACTTGCAAACAAATAATTATAAATTCAAAAAATAATTCCACCCATTAAAAGAAATTATCAATTAAAACAAACCCAACCAAAAAAAATTAATATACAAACAACAAATAAATTATTACAAATCAAAAATCGGAGAAAAATATATGAAAATTATGTCGGTAAATTCTGGTAGTTCTTCTTTAAAATTTCAATTATTAGAAATGCCACAACAAAAAGTAATTGTTTCAGTTTTAGTTGAAAGAATCGGTAGCAATCAAGCTGTTTTAACAATGAAGACCAAAGACAAAAAAGAAAAACAAGTATTAGAAGTGCCAAACCATCAAACAGCAGTAGAGTTATTGCTAGATGCTTTGATTCAAAAAAAAGTTATTAATACTTTGGAAGAAATCGAAGGAGTAGGGCACCGCGTAGTTCAAGGTGGAGAAATATTTAGTGATTCTGCCGTTTTAACTAAACAAACCCTTACTCAAATTGAAAGTTTATGCGACCTAGCTCCCTTACACAATCCTGCCAACATCATAAGTATTAAAGCTTTTCAAAAAGCACTTCCCCAAGCTTTTCAAGTAGCTGTTTTTGATACTACTTTTCACCAAAGCATTCCTGCAGTTAATTTTTTATATGCCACTCCTTATTACTGGTACCAAAAATACCAAATTAGAAAATACGGAGCTCATGGTACATCTTATAAATACATAACTGAGCAAATGCAACAAATTTTGGGTAAAGACAACGCCAAAATCATTATTTGTCATGCTGGCAATGGCGTTTCTTTGTGTGCAGTTGATTCTGGTAAATCAGTTGATACTTCTATGGGTTTCACTCCGTTAGAAGGGGTTCCTATGGGAACTCGTAGTGGCAATATTGATCCTGCAGTAGTGAAATTTATAGCTGAAAAAGAAAAAAAAACTGTTGCTTGTGTTATCGATGATTTGAATAAAAAATCAGGTTATTTAGGAGTATCAGGTATTTCTAATGACGCTCGTGATATTTTAGCAAGCATTAAAGAAGGTAATCAGCAAGCCATTTTATCACACAACATCCAAGTTAAGCGTATAGTTGATTATATTGCTAGTTATTACGTATTATTAAAAGGAGTTGATGCTTTAGTATTTACAGCTGGTATTGGCGAAAATTGTTCTTTTTTTCGTTCCGAAATCATTAAACGTTTATCAGTTTTAGGAATTAAGTTAGATGAAGAAAAAAACAAAGTTCAAGGCAAACAAGAAATTATTACAACTCCTGATTCTGCCATTAAAGCTTTTGTCATTCCTACCAACGAAGAACTCGCTATTGCTCAAGATGTTTTGCGTTTAAAAATCAACCAAACTAATCAAGATAAAGACGATCAGCAAGAATGTTTTTGCTGTTGCGGCTAATAATTAAATCACAAATCCAATTAAACTTTTATAGTTTTTGGGATTTTTGGAGGAATACTCAAGTGGCCGAAGAGGCACGCTTGGAAAGCGTGTAGATCCAAAAAAGATGCGAGGGTTCGAATCCCTCTTCCTCCGCCAACTAAAATTAGCTTTTTTTTACTTGTTTGCAAAGTCAGTTTCATTTTGATAAAAATAATTTTCCATAATTTCATCGCTTATATTGTTTTTAAGAAATTGTTGTTGGGAATATTATTTTGGTAATTTGTTTTTTGAAACTTTTTTGGACTTATCCTTTTTTTGAGTTTTTTTGTATGCATATTTTTCATCTCAATTTATACCCTAAAATCTTTTTTAAACATTTTCACAAAAAATATTGACTACAAAAACTTATAAAAATACTCAATTATCATTAAAAAACAACTCACTTAACTTTTTTACTTTACAAATTAACAAAATCAAGGTATAATATTTTATGTTATGGAATTTTAATTATTAAGATTATTTGGCGGTTATGGCGAAGTGGTTAACGCGGCGGCTTGTGGCGCCGATATGCGTGGGTTCGATTCCCACTAGCCGCCCCAGAATATATTTCACAAAATATAAAAATTATTATAAACATTATTTAATAATAAAATATCCAGATTATAAAGATTTATATTTAGGCCCATAGCCAAGTGGTAAGGCAACGGACTTTGACTCCGTGATTCGTTGGTTCAAATCCAGCTGGGTCTGCCATTTTATAAGTATTTATTAGTGATTAACGAACGAAAATAACATAAGGTAAACGACGCGGGTGTGGCGGAATGGAAGACGCACTAGACTTAGGATCTAGCGCTTAGGCGTGCAGGTTCAAATCCTGTCACCCGTACCATTCAACCTAATTATAAATTAAGGGATATGATGTTAATGGTAGCATAACGGTCTCCAAAACCGCTCGTTCGGGTTCGAATCCTGATATCCCTGCCAAAAAAATTACACCAATAAAAATATTTTAATAAAATAAAAATATCAATTAATTTTTTCTTATAAACATTTTTTAATTTATTAAGATATTTTTAAAACATTTTTTCAATCATTTTGTCCTTAAAATATCAAAAAACCTTATTTATCTTTTTTCTAAACCACTCCAAAGAAAATAACTTTATCTTAAAAAACCACCAAAATCAATTGACAATTGTTTATTTTTTTGATTAAATAAAGGTGTAGATATATATAAAGTTTTATGATAAAATAAAAATAAATATAAGCTATACTTAAGTTTTTATGAAGCTAACAAAAATAAAGTATAAAAGTTTTAAAAACGCTTTTATTAGGAGGTTGGTTTTTTGAGATTTGAAGAATTGGTAACTTGGGTTTCCAATAACCATTGGATTTGGTTTTTTGGAGCTATTTTTTTTCCTGTATTGATATTTCTTTTAGTAAAATTAGTAATTAAAACACTAATTTTCATTTATGTTATTAATTTTCGTATTGCAGCTATCTTTAGTCCTTCTAAATCGTCTAAAGAGAGCAAAAACAACAACAATAAAAACGAACAACCTCAAATACCCAATGTTTTAATTAATAACAAAGACTTTGATTCTAATTGTTTAATTAATTTAAAATTAATGGAGATGATGGATAAAAAAGATAATAACCGTTCACAAACTGATCTTTTAGAATTAAAGCATAAAATGCTTGAAACTTATTTTAATCAAAAGATCTTTGAATTAGAAATGAAACAAAAAATTAAAGAATTAGAAGAAAAACAACATAAATCCAAAGCTGATACCATTCCTAATAATGCCCAAACTTTTAACTCACAAAAGAATTTTTGGAATGAAATTCCAGAAACTTTGAAACAAGTTTTAGAAAAATTAAATAACATCGAAGAAATGCAGTTCGAAATTCTACAAGATTATACTAAAAAAACTTATTATAGTTCTGATGATAGAGTTTTATACGTTCATCCAGAAGACTTTTTGCACATCAATAAAGCTTTAGGATATAAAAAACAACAACAATTAAGAAATTAAATAAAATATTAGGATGAAAATATGTGTAAAAGCCCCTTTTGCATACTTTTTATTTTTATTATTTCGAAAAAACTACCTTTTTTAAACCAGTCTTGCTTTTACCTGCAAAAAAACATCTTCTTACCTGATTTTTTTCATTGAAATATCTTTCTTAACAATTCTAATTGCCATTATTTTTTATGATATCACCACTATTAGGATCATAATTATAAATTTCTTTAACATTATTTTTGTTCTGATATTTGTATTTTGCAAACCAAATTCTTATTTCTGTTTTGGTATCGTATTTATTTATATAATCAATATTTCCATTAGGAAAATACTTTGTATGTTTGATTTTATTTTGGGTTTGAGGATCATATTCCAAAATATATTCTATTTTGCCATTTTGACTATTATGATGATTTTCTTTTATGATATTTCCACCTTTAGCATCGTATTCATACATATATAAAATATTTGATGTTCCTTCTGCGAAACTTATTTCTTTAATTAAATTTTGCGTATGTGGATCGTATTTTTTAATATTTAAGATATTTCCATCATTTCCAAAGACAGTGTGTTTAATTTTATTGGCAGTTTGCAGATCATATTCTATGATATACCAAACACACTCCTCCCTTTCATTAAATGCTGTGAGTTTAATTTTTTGATTTGTTTTGCTATCGTAATCAAAAATATGGTCAATGTTTCCATCCATGTTATAGATTTTTTCTTGAATAACATCCACATTATGATTAGGTTCTTTTTTTGTTGGGCTTATATTATTGATATTTTCAAAAGATTTAAAAATCAACATCACTAACAACAATAATGCAAAAGTAGTTGTAATATTTGCGAATCTAGATCTTAATTTTGTAATTTTCATATTTTTTAATTTATTATTGGGAAATTCTTATATGTAATTTAATTTATCTTTCATTTATTTTAATTTATTATGATATTAATAATTATTTTATAATAGCTAACTAATAGCTTTTGATTATTTATAATATTTTCAATAATATTATAACATTAATTTTTTATAATAATAATATTTTTTAGAACTTATAATTGATTCATCAAAAAAAAATCTTGTTCTATGTTATAATTAATTTGTATAGTTGAAAATAATTCATATTTAATAAATAAAAAAAGGAAAATAATGGATTATTATGGTAATTATTTATGTTAAAAAATAAAACAAAAACTCCGCCACAAAATCAAAAAACCAAATCTATCTTTTTAATTTTTAAAAAAAGTATGATTATTATTTTAGATTTTTTTCTAATTTATCTCTTTATTATTTCTTTGGGTAATATTTTTTTCCCTACATATTCAGCCAAATATTTAGGTATTGCTCATTTTCCTGTGGCTTCTGGTAGTATGGAACCTTTTATACATGGTCCTGGAGATGAAGTTTTTATTATAGGTGTTTGGGATGCTTCTAAACTTATGCCTGTTGGTGGGAAACAAATTATCAAAAATCCCACAACAAAACCTTATAAAGTAGGCATAAATAATCCAAAAGACGGCGATATTGTAATTTTCGAACACCCTTGTTATAATAATCCTAATGTTTCTGAACAAGAAAGACAAAAAGCCAAAGAAACACGTTTTATTATTCATAGAGTTGTTTCTAATGACCCAAATAAAAAATTAATTGGCACTTGGGGTGATGCAAACGAACCCCAACTTTCATACGAAAAAGAAATTCCTTATAACAAAATTGTAGGAAAATATATTTTTAAAGACCGTTATATTTTTTCATCCATCAGAAATTTATTTGCTTATATTCGTTCTTTCTTTGTTTTTTTATTCGAACATCCCTTATATTTGTTTTTAATAATCGTTTATTTAATGATTATGGCGTATCTCTTATATGCATTAATTAAAGAACTAAAAGCAGCCAAATAATTATAAAAATACAATCAAATAACACCGAATTATAAAATAATACAACAATAATTTTGATAATAACAAATTAAAAGGTGAACAATTAATGTGGCAAATCATTAATAATCAAAAAACTAAACCTTATTTTAAAAAAATATTTACTTTTTTGCAAGAAGAAAAAACTAATCACAAAATTATTTATCCCAATCAAGAAGATATTTTTGCAGCTTTTAATTTAACTCCTTTTGAAAAAGTGAAAGTAGTTATTTTGGGGCAAGATCCTTATCATGGCAAAAATCAAGCTCACGGTTTGTCTTTTAGTGTAAAAACCCTCCAAAAACCACCTAGCTTATTCAATATTTTTAAAGAATTACAAAATGATTTACAAATTATTGCTTGCACCAATAATTTAACTAAATGGGCACTAGAAGGCGTTTTGATGATTAATGCTATTTTGACTGTTGAAAAAGATAAACCTTTAAGTCACCACCAAATTGGTTGGCAAGAATTTACCAAAACTATTTTTCAATTTTTGCAAGCTAAACCAAATATAGTCTATATTTTGTGGGGCAAATTTGCTCAAAACTACGAACAATACATTTGTCAATCCCAAAATTGCATAATTAAAAGTCCTCATCCTTCCCCTTTTTCTGCTTATAGAGGTTTTTTTGGATCTAAACCTTTTTCTCGCGCTAATACTTATTTGCAAACTTGTGGAATTAAAGTTGTTGATTGGAATCTTTAACTTTTTTATAATATTTTTATTTTATAACATTTAAACTCATTTTTTTGATATTTTTACCTCTTTTTTAATTATTTTTTCTCTCTCGTTTTGTATTACTTTTATTTTGTGATTTGCATTTATTAATTTAAAAGTAAAATTACTAAAACTACCCCCAAAGAAAGCCAAGGTTTAATTTTATGAATAAAACAAACCGTTTTTTTGAAAAAGTAAGCAGTTATCAAAATCAAGAAATCAATCTTCCCCAACGCCAAACCAAATTCAGCGCTGGTTATGATTTTGAAGCAGCCCAAAGCATGGAAATTCCACCGCAAATAGTTATTTTGGTTCCCACAGGAATTAAAGCATCTTTTCCTTGGAACGAAGTTTTATTAATTTATTTAAGGTCTTCTTTGCCCTTAAAAAAACAACTTACCCTTGCCAACGGAGTGGGAGTAGTCGATAGTGATTATTATAATAATTTGCAAAATGAAGGTCATATTTTTATTGCTTTGTATAATTTTTCTAAAAACCCAGTTCAAGTTTGCAAAGGCGAAAGAATTGCACAAGGGATTTTTCAACCCTTTTTCCAAATTACTCAAGAAAAAGAAAATAATTTAGCCAGAAAAGGCGGTTTTGGTAGCACAAAGTAACAAAATCGCACTCCAATCAACAAAAACATTGTTAAATGGTTTTAAATATGGTAAAATACGTTAGGAAAAAATTTATTTATTTTTATTATTTCAAAAAACATTTTATTGTTTATTCTTGTTTTTTTTAATTCATTTGTTTGTTTGTTGCCGTTTTTGCTACCAGGCAAACCATTTTGTCCGTTAATTTTGATTATTTAATTATTTTTTTAATTGTTATATTTGTGATTTATAAATTTATAATTATCAAATAATTATTAAAACTTCATTTTCCTTCCCAAAACAAAAACTTTCAAAAAAGCTTTTATTTAATTATAATGGATGTATAAATACATTGATCAAACATTTTATATAACACAATTAAAAAATTTAGCAATTTAGTAATTTGGCACAATATTTGCAAATAGAAATAAAAACTTGATGATTCGTCACATCATTTTGGATCAATTTTGATACACAATTCACAATTAAAAAATGTATTAAATACTTAAAATTAACAAAAACCTAAACACAAACAAAATTATCATTTATTTATTATCACAATTAATTACACAACATCTCAAAAAATATATTAATCAAAATAAAAAAGGAGTTTTTAATAACAATGGCAGTAGTTACAACAAAACAATTATTAGAATCAGGAGTATATTTTGGTCATGCCACTCGCAAATGGAATCCCAAAATGAAACCCTATATTTTTACTTCTAGAAATGGCATTCATATCATCAACTTGAAAAAAACCTCAGAAGAAATTGAAAAAGCTTATAAAGAATTACTAAACATCATTGCTTCAGGCGGAAAAGCTTTATTTTTAGGCACCAAAAAACAAATTCAATCATCGATTAGAGAAGAAGCGCAACGTTCACAACAATACTACGTGGATCATCGTTGGTTAGGTGGTACACTAACTAATTTCAAAACTATTTTAAAAAGAATCGAATTACTTCATTTGCTCCACAAACAAGAAGAAGAAGGACTTTGGAAAAAACTTCCTAAAAAAGAAGTAGTGCAATTAAAGCGTAAAAGAGACAAATTAGAAAAATTCTTAGGTGGCATTAAAGACATGAAAGACTTGCCTCAAGCTATTTTTGTTTTTGACCCAGAAAAAGAAAGCATCGCAGTTGCTGAAGCGCGCAAATTAGGAATCAAAGTTTTTGGGATTGTAGACACTAATTGTGACCCTGATTTAGTAGACTACATTATTCCTGCTAATGATGATGCTATTAGAGGAGTGAAATTAATTATTTGGTTAATGGCTAATGCTTGTGTTGAAGGCATTGGTGGCGTTGCTGAAAAAGCAGAAACTTTTGATGCTAAAAACCCATTAAAATCTCAAAATTATAACACCCCTAACAAACGCCCTTACCAAGATTCAACAAGAAAACCATCTTACCAAAGTCAAAATCAAAACTAAAGATAATTATTTTTTTTTGGTTCTTAACTAATAAATACACAATTTTTATTTTTATAATTTATAATTAAAAGTAATTAAATTCATTAAAATTTAGAATGGAGCAGCAAATGAAAATTACAGCTGAAATGATTAAGGATTTACGTCAAAAAACGCATGCTGGAATGAATGAATGTCACAAAGCTTTACAACAAACTGAAGGCAACATTGAAAAAGCAATTATGTTTTTAAGAGAAAAAGGCATAATTAAAGCAGCTCAAAAACAAGGACGGGTAACTTCTGAAGGCATTACTAACATTGTTTTTGCTGGAAATAACGCTTTTTTATATGAAATCAATTCTGAGACTGATTTTGTTTCCAAAAATGAACATTTTCAACAATTAGTAAAAGTACTTGGAGAAATTATTTTAAAAAACCAATTATCTAACGCCAAAGATCTTTTAGCCTTTAATTATCAAAATAAAACCGTTCAAGAATTATTGTTAGAAAAAACTTCAGTTTTGGGCGAAAATATTACTCTTAAACGTGTTTTAAAAGTTACTAAAAATCCTCAAGAATCTTTTGGAACTTACAAACACCAAGGCGGACGTATTTCTGTTTTGGTAGTTTTAAAAAACGACTGCCCTTCTGTATCAGAAGACATAGCGATGCATATAGCTGCTTCCAAACCACAATTTTTAACTCCTGACAAAGTAGACCTTAAATTTTTAGCAGAAGAAAAAAAGATTTTACACAAACAAACTGCCAAAGAATTATCCGACAAACCCACACAAATGATAGAAAAAATTGTTGAAAATCGTTTAGGCAAAATGTTAAAAGAAATGTGTTTATCAGAACAACCTTTTGTCAAAAATGTATATCAAAAAGTAAAAGATTATCTTAAAGCCAACAACACTGATGTAGTTTCTTATGTGCGTTGGGAAATGGGCAACTAATAATTCAAAAATCTTTATTTCATACTTTATTTAACAAACTTAAATTTAGACCCTTTTAAAGTTTTTTCAGATGTTTATGAAGAAAGGTTTTGTGGATATGCATAAAAAAATTCTTTTAAAATTAAGTGGTGATTCTCTTAAAGGCGAGTCTTCATACGGCATTGATCCTCGCACTATTAAAAAAATTGCTTGGGAAATCAAAGAAATAAAAGACTTAGGAGTTAAAATTGCCATTATTGTAGGAGCAGGTAACCTTTGGCGTGGACGCACTGGTGAAGAACTTGGTATGGATCGTTCTCAGGCAGATTACATGGGAATGCTTGGAACTATCATGAATTCTTTAGCTTTGCAAGATGCCTTAGAACAAACAAACACAATCACACGCGTGATGACTGCCTTTCCTGTTTCTTCGGTAGCTGAACCCTATATTCGCCGCAAAGCTATTCGTCATTTGGAAAAAGACAGAGTAGTTATTTTAGGTGCAGGAGCTGGTTCTCCTTATTTTTCCACCGACACTGCTGCTGCCCTAAGAGCTGCCGAACTAAACATTGATGTTATTTTAATGGCTAAAAACAATATTGAAGGTGTTTATAATAAAGATCCCAAAAAATACCAAGATGCCGTTTTAATCAAACACATGAAACACCAACAAATATTATCTCAAAGACTGTCAGTTATGGATATTACAGCCGCTTCTCTTTGTTTAGAAAATAAAATCGATATTTTAGTTTTTAATATGTTAAAAAAAGGTAACATCAAAAAAGTTGTACTCAAAGAAGGCAACATAGGTACTGTTATTAGTTCAAAAGGAGAATAAATATGCAACAACTTGCTAAAGATATTCTTGCGTCGTTAGAAAATAAAATGACTCAAGCCCAAGAAGTAATGTTAAAAAACTTTTGTGATATTCGTACTGGAACTGCTAATCCTAATATTTTAGATAAAATTACTTTTAATTATTATGGAGCGCCCACTTTTTTAAAAACGTTAGCCTCTATTAGCGTTTCTGAAGGTAACCAACTTAACATCAAACCTTACGATAGCACTTTAATTCCTGATATTAAAAAAGTTCTTTTAGCTTCTAATCTAGGAATCACTCCTCAAACTGATGGTGTAGTTGTAAGACTTGTCTTCCCCAAACCAACCGAAGAGAGAAGAAAAGCTTTAATGAAAGAAGTAGATCAAATAGCAGAAAAAACTAAAGTAGCTATTAGAAACGTGCGTCGCGAAGGCAATGACAAAATCAAAAAAGTTGAACTTACTAAAGATTTAGAAACTTTTTATTTAAATCAAATCCAAACATTAACTGATAAAAACATTAAACTTATTGACAAACATACTACCACTAAAAATACTGAATTATTAAAAGCTTAAAATGATTTCGTTTTTAAAATATAACAATTTCACCTAATTTTTACCTTTCGCTTTTAAAAAATGGAGGTTTATATGATAAAAAAGAGAATAATAACAGGGGGGACCTTAGTTTTATTTTCTTTTTTCTTTTATTATTGCGTTCCTTTAGAAATCAAATTTGTAGTTTTTGCCATTTTAGCAATAAAAGCAGTCCAAGAAATGTTTTTTATACTCAAATATCCAAAAGACACCCAAAAACAAACCTTTATTAAATTTGGGTTAGTTGCCACTTCTACTTTATTATTTTTTACAGGTGTTTGCTTGATGTTGTATCAAAATATTTGTCAAAATAATAAATTAACAAATGATTTTTTGCTACCTTTCAAAAGTTTTTTATCACATTTAAAACAACCGTCATTTAATTATTATTTTTTTCTTTTTTTATTTTTGCCTTTTGTGTTAGTTTTAATAATGCTAGTTTTTTTACCCTTTTTTCAAACTAAAGATGCAAGCAAAACCTTTCTTATAACTTTTTATATCGGTTTTTTGATGGCTTGTCTTTTTTCTTTGTTTTTCCTACATTGGCATTATTTTTTTTTGTTTGTTTTATCAGTTATGCTCACTGATTCTTTTGCTTTTTTAGCACGTTTCCCGCGTTTTTGTCCCTTTTTGGGAACAAGACCCCTAGCCCCTCACCTAAGTCCTAAAAAAACTCAAAAAGGTGCTATTTTAGGTACTTTTGGCTCTACTATAACAGTTTTAATTGCCTTTTTATTTCTTAAATGTGACTCTTGTATTAGATTCTCTATTTATACTTTTTTAATTTCTATTATTTCTCAAATCAGCGATTTGTTAGCTTCCAAATTTAAAAGAGATTATGGCATCAAAGACTTTGGAAGTTTCCTTCCGGGTCATGGTGGTCTTTTAGATAGATTTGATTCTTGGCTTTTGAGTTCTTTTTTTGCTCTCATACTCTTTAATTTACCTTTTTAAACAAATCCTCCCCCCCAAATTACTATATTTATTTATATTTTTTCAACATTTAATTTTTTCCTTTGCTTTGTTATGATATAATTTTATTTGTAAATGTTAATATAAAATAATAACTCTTTTCGGGTTTTTCCTTTCTTTTTTATTATAAATTTAAATTCAATATTTTATTTTTTTTTAATAATTTCCACTTCCAAAATATTGATTTAAAAAATTTGAACTAATTTTTTAAATCATCTATTTTTTTGCAAAAAAATATTAAAGGAGTAATTTATGAATTACAAATCAAGAACAAAAGTGATTGCAGGTAATTGGAAAATGTACAAATGCAAAGACGAAGCCTTAGAATTTATCCAAAAAGTAAGTTTGCAAGTTCCTGATCGAACCCAAGTCCAAACTCTAATTTTCCCCCAACTTACCTTATTGAATCTCTTAGTACAATTACAAGGCGCCAATTTACAAGTAGGGGCTCAAAATATGTTTTATGAAACTGAAGGTGCTTTTACTGGTGAAGTTTCACCACAAAATTTGCTTTCACTAGGTGTCAAACACGTTTTATTAGGACACAACGAAAGAAGAACTCTTTTTGGAGAAACTGATCAAACAGTTAATCTAAAACTTTTATCAGCTCTCAAACACAAATTAGTTCCTACTATTTGTGTGGGCGAATCACTTCCTACCAAAGAAAACAACCAAACTCAAGTGTTTTTAGACCAACAATTAACCAACATTTTTGCAGGTGTTCCAGAAGAAGCATTACAAAACATCATTATCGCTTATGAACCGGTTTGGGCAATCGGTACAGGTAAAAGCGCAACTCCCCAAGACGCTAACAAAACCATTGAACAAATCCGAGATAAAGTCACTGCACTTTATTCTTCCCAAGCAACTTGTGCCATGAGAATTATTTATGGCGGTTCAGTGTCTGTTGCCAACATTAAAGCCATTTTAGAACAACCCGCTATTGATGGTATTTTAGCAGGAAAAGCTTCCCTCCAAACTGAGGATTTTTTATTTTTTGCTCAAATAGCAAGTAAACAAGTTTTAGTTTCTACTAAAGATATTTTTCAAAAAAATGATTGTCCTTTTTGTTGATAATTATAATTTACATTTAGGAAAATAAAACCAATATTTTGTAAATGTTTTTATTTAAATTTGCTACAATTAATTAATACCCCTTTTTTCTAATTGCATTTTTTCTTTCATTTTTGCATTTCATCATTTTTTTGTGTTTCTCAAATACGATAGGATAATAGGAGTTTCAAATGAAACAAAAAAAAGAATCTTTATTTATTTTTGATATTGATGGAACCCTTTTAAGTTCTAAATATAAAAAAATCTTTCCTCAAACGATCAAAGCCATCCAAACTTTAGCCCAAAACCCTGATAATGTTTTAGCAGTTGCCACAGGAAGAAACATTAAAAGAATAGATGTTTTAGGTGATTTGCTACCTTATTTCAAACATTTTGTGTTTTTTAACGGCGGTCTTACTAAATATTTTGATAAAGTAATTGATGATAGGCCTTTTAAAAAAGAAGTAGTCAAAGAACTAATCGAAAAAGCCCATCAAGCCAACATTCACATAGGTCTTACAGGAATGACACAAGAAATTGTGCCAAGCCCACAAGACTTAATTCCGCCTTCATTAGGAGAGTTTTACTGCACCAATAAAAAATCTGTAGTTGACCCCGAATTCCATTTACACAACAATGTTTATCAAGTGTGGCTATTCGAACCCAATAAAGAAAAATTGCAAAATTTTCTTAAAGATTTGAAAGACTTGCAAGCGTATTATTGGAGAACTAATGGTGGTGTTGATTTAGTGCCTCAAAGCGTGAATAAAGCTTGTGGTATTAAAAAATTAAAAGAGTTTTACTGCAATCATCAATTAGTTTGTGTAGGAGACGGCTATAATGATGTTGAAATGCTTAAATTAGCTGATTTAGGCATCGGATTGGAAAACACCAATTGCCAAGAAATAAAAGATAATTGTAATCTTTTAGCTCCTCATATCGACGATGATAAATTCTATGATTTTTTAAAACTAAATCATTTAGTTTAATTTTTTCTTTTGGATTTTAATTTAAAAAAAGCATTAATTTTTACTTGCTTTTATAATTTTTATATTTTTCTTCTATGTTTTGTGATTTTAAAACCGTTAATTTGCATTCTTTTTGACAATAATAAAATAGATTTCTCTTTTTGCAATTATACCTAAAAAACCGCTTAAATTCCTAAATTATTTTTTAGTCCAAAAAGTTAATTAAAAAAACTCATTAATTACAATTTAGATGCAAATCTAAAACCAAAGAAAGGATTAAGTTAAATGTTAACTTCCGATAAAAATGTTCTTTTAAAAGCGCATCAACAAGAATACGCTATAGCTCAAGTAAATATTAACAATTTAGAATGGACCAAAGCTGCTTTACAAACTGCTGAAGAACTAAAATCACCTATTATTTTAGGAGTATCTGAAGGGGCTGCAAAATATATGGGAGGACTTAAAACAGTCGTTGCAATGGTAAGAGAACTAGACGCCTTTTATAAGGTATCTGTTCCTGTTATTTTGCATTTAGATCACGGTTCTTATGAAGGTGTCAAACAAGCAATGGAGGCAGGATTCACTTCTGTTATGTTTGATGGCAGTCATTATGATTTTACACAAAATTTAAGTAAAACCAAAGAAATCACCGAAATATGTCATCAAAAAGGACTTTTAATAGAAGCAGAAGTTGGGGGAATCGGTGGTGAAGAAGATGGCATTATTGGTCAAGGAGAAATTGCAGATCCTCAAGAATGCAAACAAATTGCTGATTTAGGTGTTGATATTCTTGCTGCTGGAATTGGTAATGTGCACGGTAAATATCCTTATAATTGGACAGGACTTGATTTTAGTGTTTTTGCCAAAATTAGAGAACTTACCAACAAACAAACACCCCTAGTACTGCATGGAGGCACTGGTATTCCTGAAGATATGATTAAAAAAGCTATTTCTTTGGGAGTAGTGAAAATCAACGTTAACACTGAATTTCAATTAGTTTTTGCCAAAGCTACTAGACAATACATCGAAGAAAAAAAAGATTTAACAGACAAAGGTTTTGATCCGCGCAATTTATTAAATCCCGGATTTTTAGCTATTAAAGAATTAATGAGGCATAAATTAGCTCTTTTTGGTTCAATCAACAAAGCCTAATTATTTAATATCCATATTTTCTAATTTTAAATCACTCCCTTAATAAAATATAGCTACTATTATAAAAAAACTTCTTTTTTATATTTTAGAGAAGAAAGGTCCAAAATATGGAAAGTTCTAATACAAATATGAACACCAACAACACCATAGTTATTGTGTTATTAGCAATATAAAATACACTTGTGCCCTCTATTGTGTTTTGTTGTGGGTAAAAAATAAATTAAATTTAGCTTTGCACAGTTATTTTAAAGGCAAAAAAATCGAAATCAAACTTTGTTTTATGAAGTGGTTAATTAAAGATATTAAAATTAGGTTAATTGAATGCGATAATTTCAAATTAAAAGAACAATTTTCTTTAGAAATTCAATTTATTGTGGAAATAATTAATGATTTTGAAAAGCAACGGTTAATGGGAGGCAAGAAATGTTTTAACTTTTGTAATAGGAGCTTTTACCAATCGCAAATATAACCTTATAGAAGGTGAACTTGATCAATACTTGGAAGAATTAAATGCCATTAGAGACGAATTGCCAGAATCAATAATCGAAAAAATTAAAAAACAAACACTAAAATAATACCAATAATTTAAAAATTATTATTCCTATAAACATTTTATAAAATAAATAAAATAAAACAAATTTATAATAAAAATTATTATAACAATGACACAACCAAAACTAACTATTTTTACTAATTTAGATTAAAAATTAATTTAAAAATAATTAATATTTACTAAGTGAAAGGCCATAAATGAATGACAAAATCCTTAACTAATATGAATATTATAAATAAAAAAGTTTTATTGCGAGCAGACCTAAATGTTCCTTTAGAAAATGGCGTTATTACAGATGACAACAGAATTAAAGCTATTTTACCTACTTTACAATATTTAGTTAAGCAAAAAGCTAAAGTTATTATTTTTTCTCATTTGGGACGCGTCAAAACTGAATCTGATAAAGACCATTTTAGCTTGCAAGTGGTAGCTGAAAAAATTTCTTTTTATTTGCAACAAAAAGTAAATTTTGTTCCAGAAACACAAGGCAAAATCTTAAACCAAGCTGTTTGCAAGATGCTTCCAGGGGATGTGTTAGTAGTCCAAAACACTCGTTTTGAAGATGTTCCTTTCAAAAAAGAAAGTAAAAACAACCCCGAATTAGGTAAATATTGGGCATCTTTAGGTGATATTTTTGTCAATGATGCTTTTGGCACATGCCATCGCACCCACGCTTCCAATGTAGGCATTGCAACATATATCAAGGAAAAATGTTTTGGTTTTTTGGTCGAAAAAGAAATATCTTTTTTAAAAAAAATTGTACAAACTCCTCAAAGACCTTTGGTTGCTGTTTTGGGTGGCTCCAAAGTATCTGACAAAATTGGAGTTATTCGCAGTATTTTGCAAAAAGTTGATGTTCTTTTGATAGGTGGAGGAATGATCTATACTTTTCTTAAAGCCAAAGGTTTTAACATAGGCACCAGTTTGCTAGAAGCAGACAAAATTCCTTTAGTAAAAGAATTATTATCTTCTCCAGAAGGCAAAAAAATCGTTTTACCTAAAGATTTTGTTTGTGGAAAAGAATTTTCGCCAACAACACAAGCAGCTGTTTATAGTTATGATAATATTCCTGATGATGTAATAGGACTTGATATTGGACCTCAAACAATTGAACTTTTCACAACTCATTTACAAATGGCTCAAACAGTTGTTTGGAATGGTCCTGTAGGAGTGTTTGAATTTGAACAATTTTCTAAAGGCACAAAAGCTTTAGCCCAAACAATAAGTAATCTTTCGAACAATACAACTACCATTATTGGTGGTGGCGATAGCTCTGCTGCAGTCTTTAAATTCGGTCTAGACAAAAATTTCAGCCATATTTCTACGGGTGGAGGCGCTTTTTTAGAATTTTTAGAAGGTAAACCCATGCCGGGGATTGCATGTATAGAAAATCTGTAATCACAATCCCCCCCTTATTTTTATTTTATTTTTCAATCATTATTTTTAAAATTACCAAATATTACAAACATCACAAAAATAAAATAATTCACAAAAAACAATAAATAGATCCATTATTTATATTAAAAAAGGATAAAAAAAGAAAAAGAGGTTTAATTATTAATTATGAAAGTTAAAGTAGCAATTAATGGTTTTGGGCGTATCGGTAAATTAGCCTTTCGTCTTATTTTTGGAAATCCTAAATTTGAAGTAGTAGCTATTAATGATTTAGCAACTTTAGAAACTATTTCTTATTTATTAAAATACGACAGCATTCAAAAACCTTACAAATTAGACGCTGTTAGTTTTGAAGACAACTATTTAGTAGTTGAAGGACAAAAAATTCCTGTATTTCAAGAAAAAACCCCTCAGGATTTACCTTGGAAAAAACTAGGAGTAGATATTGTTTTAGAATGTACAGGTTTTTTTACTAGCAAAGAAAAAGCATCTTTTCATTTAGAAGCTGGAGCTAAAAAAGTATTAATTAGTGCTCCTGCTACTGGGGATGTAAAAACAGTTGTTTACAATGTTAACGATCAAATCCTAACCAAAGAAGATGCCATTGTAAGTGGAGCTTCGTGTACTACTAACTGTTTGGCACCTGTTGTTAAAGTTTTAAATGATAATTTTGGCATCAATCAAGCTTTTATGACTACTGTTCACAGTTACACCAGCGACCAAAGTTTAATTGATCAAAACCATCCCAAAGGCATTTGGACACGTCGCGGTAGAGCTGCAGCCTTTAATATGGTGCCAAGTTCTACTGGAGCTGCCAAAGCTATTAGTTTAGTTATTCCCGAATTAAAAGGAAAACTGGATGGTACAGCAATTAGAGTTCCTACAATTACAGGATCTTTAGTTGATCTTACTGCAGAACTGACACAAGAAACTACTCCAGAAACCATCAATGAAGCTTTCAAAAAAGCTGCTAATGAAACTTTAGCATACGTTACAGATCCTATTGTTTCCTCAGATGTTATTGGAACAAGTTATGGTTCTTTATATGATTCTCACACTTTGCAAGTCCTCAAAGAAAAACCTAAATTTATTAAATTAATGTCTTGGTATGACAATGAAATGAGTTATGTTAGTCAATTAGTAAGATTGCTTCACAAAGTAGCAACTTTAGTTTAATCACTTTTGAATCTATCTTTTTTACAAATGAAACTCTTTAGACCATTTTTTTGAAAGTGGTCTACTTTCTTTATTCTCTCCTTTTCAACCCTTACAAAATATCATTATCACCTTATTATTAATTAAATTTATCATCAATATCTTTTATTAATGATTTTCTATTAGCGATCATCCCCATTATTTTGCTTTCTCCACTTTTTATCCTTAGTTTATATTTTTATTTGCAACATTATATTATTATAAAATATTATAAAAACCAATAATTATCCCCTTACTAAAAATATCTCCCCTCCTTTTGCCTTTATTTTTATTTTTTTTACCTCAATTAATTATTTTGCCTGATGAAAAATAATTTGGATATTTCTTTAGAAAAAAAATTAATCTCATATGCTAAAAATCAAAAACAAAGAAACAAAAGTTTTTTTCTCTCCCTTGCAAAAACACATTATTGCTTCTACTTTGTTAGGATTAACAATTGTGTTAGAATTTACCTATGATAAGTTAGGAATTGCCAAAATGGGATCAAATATCGGTTCTTTTATTAAAGTTTCTCTCCTTCCCTTAATTTTAATTGGTTTTTTATTGGGAAAAAAACATAGCTTTCTTTTTTGTTCTCTTTATGCTTTGTTTCACCTATTTAAAGCTATTTTTTTAAGTGAATCAACCAATATTTTAGCTTATATGCAAGACCAACAAATGCGTCCCTTACAACAAATTGCAGTTTTGCTTTTGGATTATCTTTTAGTTGATTTATCTTATAGTCTTTCTTTTGTTTTTTACAACCCTAATTTAAAATATTTTGATAATTATAAAAGAATTTTAATTAATTTATTAATAGTTTTTACCTTTGTTTTTGCTTTTAAATGTTTAGCTTCTTATTTTGTTTGGTTGCCCCTTATTACAAATAAACAAAATTATTTCCCCTTTTTAGCTCCCCTAAACCATAACCCTATTATTTGGTGTTTGTGTTATAATTTAATCCCTGTTTTTGCTACTTTTGCCTTTATTTTTATTTTTTTGTTTTTCTTAAATCCTAGAATTAAAACTTATCTTAACTATTATAGATAATTTTTTTGCTCCTCCTCCTCCTCTTTTTTTTCCTCAATGTTGTCAAAGAACATTTTATTAATATAAATAATAAAATTACATACACAAAGAAAAGAGAAAAACTATGAATAATAATTTTAATCGCAATCAAAAACTTTTAAGACAAATCATCCTCACTTCTTATCTAACTTCTTTATCAATTATTTTAACTAAAGTTTTTTATACATTTGGTAACCAAACAACCACTTTTACAACTATACCAGGGTTAAATATTTTTAGAACCCATACTGATTTTCTTGTCTATGTGCGTTTTTTGCCTTTAATTGTAATGTCTTTTTATGTTCCTTGGTATCTTTCTTTTATGGGAGCTTCTTTGGCAGAGGTTATCGGTTTTTATTTAATGCCCAAAACTCAAAGTTTTGGATTTGAACCTGTTGCCAATCTTTCTTGTTTTGTTTGCTTTGCCTTGTTGCCTGGTTTATTGTTGCAAAAAAAAGACCATTTTTTAAAATTTTATTTAGTAATTATCCTTGTTTCTGGATTATATCAAGTATGTAATTGGTATAATGTATTAAAATATCGTTTAAAAATAGATCTTTTTAAAAAAACAACTTGGCAAGCTAAAACTCCAATGAAAACAATTTTGATTGAAATACTTAAAGCAGATTTGTTTATTAGATTATCATTAGTTTTTGTGACTTCTATTTTTGTAGTTATCCTTTTAAAAGAGCTGTTTAAAAGATTGCAATTTTTAGCAGATACTTACGAATTTGATAAGAAATAATCAAATTTATTAGTTTATAATTAAAATATATTTATTCGACAATAAAATATTTTTTCAAACCAACATAAATAAAATTCAACTTACCATACAATTGCTATTTAGATATTTGTTTCATAAAAATTAAAAAAATAGGATTAAACCAAAGTGAAATTTCAAGATTTTAAATATCAAAGAGTTGATATTGCTCAAACCAAACAAACTATTTTTCCTATGATGGAGGCTTTTTTGGATGCTTCCTTATCAGAACAAATTAAAATTATTAACCGTCTTAATTCATTAATGGATGACATCAATTCCATGTTTACTTTGGCAGAAATTAGGCATAGCTTAGATGTAAAAGATACTTTTTATCAACAAGAAAAAAATTTTTGCGACCAAAATGCTCCTTTGATAACCGAATTGCAACATCAATTTAGTCAAACTATGGTAAAAAGTAAACATTATGACGCCTTAGTGCAAGAATTTGGTTCCTTGTTATTTGACCAAACCAAACTATTTTTAAAAACATTTGACCCTAAAATTATTCCTTATTTACAAGAAGAAAATACTTTAACAACCAAATATCAAAAATTAATTTCCGATCTTTCTGTTGATTTTGAAGGCAAACTTTATAATTTAAGTCAAATGGCTCCTTTTTTGGAATCGTCCCAAAGGCAAACTAGAAAAAATGCCCAATTAGCTGTTTCGCAATTTTTTGCTAAAAACGAACAAGAATACAACCTTATTTATGACCAATTAGTCCAAACGCGCACTAAGATGGCTCAAATATTGGGATATTCTAACTTTGTTGCCTTAGGTTATGATCTTTTAGGACGAACTGATTACGATGCTAACCAAATTGCAGATTATCGTACCAACATTTTAAAACATGTTTTGCCGTTTTATGCCATGACTCAAAAACGTAAATCCAAACGTTTAGGTATTGCTAAATTGGAAAGCTATGACAAAAGTTTTAATTTTGTAAGTGGCAATCCCAAACCTCAAGGAGGAGTTGCTTTTCAATTAACTCAAGCACAAAAAATGTATCATGCAATGTCTCTCCAAACCAAACCATTTTTTGATTTTCTCTTAGAAAAAAACTTATTAGATCTAAATAGTAAACCCAACAAAACAGGCGGAGGATACTGTACTTACCTGCCTAAATATAACGCTCCTTTTGTTTTTGCTAATTTTAATGGCACAAGCCATGATGTAGACGTTTTGACTCATGAAATAGGACACGCCTTCCAAGTTTATCAAAGTCGTCATTTAATTCCCGAATATCGTTGGCCTACTTTTGAAGCAGCTGAAATTAGTTCTATGGGAATGGAATTTTTAGCTTATCCGTGGTTAAAAGATTTTTTTGCTCAAGATGTAGACAAATATCAATTTCTACATTCATCGCAATCCCTTAATTTTTTACTTTATGGTGCTTTAGTGGATCATTTTCAACATGAAGTTTATCAAAATCCTCAAATGACTCCTGCCCAAAGAAAAGAATGTTGGCGTAATTTGGAAAAAAAATATTTGTTGTTAGAAACTTATGAAGGCGACCCTTTTTTAGAAAAAGGTACTTTTTGGTTTCGCCAAAGCCACATTTTTTCTACTCCTTTCTACTACATTGATTATACTTTAGCCCAAGTTTGTGCTTTAGAAATTTGGCTTTTAAGTCAACAAGATTATTCCCATACTTGGCAAAAGTACTTAAAATTATGTCAATTAGGTGGTTCACAAACTTTTTTAAACCTTTTAAAAACTACAGGACTTACTAATCCTTTTGAACCTAATCATTTAAAAAACATCGTTTCTTTTGTAACTTGTTATTTGCAAAAAATTGATGATACTAAATTTAATTACTCTATTTTATAACAATTTTTCCACCTTTTCATAAAAACTCAATCTTATTTTTTATTTTATATTTTAATTTACGATTCGTTGCAAAAGTGGTTTTCTTTTTTTTTAAACTTATCCCCACTCAAAATAAATCAAATATCTCAAAAATGCCCCATCAAAACTACCAAATATTAAAACAAAGAAAGAAAAAATTTAAAGTTATGATATCTATTCAAAATTTAACTTTTTATTACGGTTGTAATCCTATTCTCAAAGACCTTAATTTAATTATTCAAAATAATTCTTGGGTTTCTATTGTTGGTCATAATGGCTCGGGAAAATCTACTTTAGCTAAAATTTTAGTAGGACTGCTGGCTTGTACCAAAGGACAAATTTTAATTGACAATATCGTTTTAAATGAAAAAAATTTGCCTCTTTTGCGACATAAAATAGGTATGGTTTTCCAAAATCCTGATTATCAGTTTGCAGGACTTACTGTAAGAGAAGATATTGCATTTGGATTAGAAAATTATAATGTTTGTAGAGAAGAAATTATAGTCAAAGTTTTGCAATATGCAAAAATGGTAAAAATAGATGATTTATTAGATGAAAACGTGAATCAACTTTCAGGAGGACAAAAACAACGTGTAGCAATTGCCTCCATTTTAGCGATGGAACCTGAAATTATTATCTTTGATGAAGCAACTTCTTTTTTAGATCCTCAAGGTGCTTTGGAAGTGCAAAAAATTATTCAAACCATTAAAAATAAAATTTTGATTACCATTACTCATGATTTGGAGTTTGCCTCTAAAAGTGATGAAATTATTGTTCTTGATCAAGGAAAATTAATTACCCAAAGACCACCCCAAAACCTTTTTCAAGACCCTTTATTTTTGCAACAATATAAATTAAAACTCCCTTTATCATTACAGCTTTACTATGAAATTTTAAAAGACAGCACCACCAAAAAAATTAAAAATAATCAAATTTTAGAAAATTTAAAGGATATTTTATGGCAATACAATTTGAAAAAGTAAGTTTTTATTATAATAAAAAAAACCATACCAATCAAAAAACTGATGCCGCTTTATCTGATATTAATTTAAAAATTAATTCTCAAAATGAATTTATTGCTTTAGTGGGGGAAACCGGCTCAGGCAAATCGACCTTAGTGCAATTAATGAATGCTTTGCTTACCACAAATATAGGAAAAGTAACAGTTTGTGGTACTACCATAACTTCTAAAACCAAAAAAGAGCTCTTAGTGCCTTTGCGTCAAAAAGTAGGTTTAGTTTTCCAATTCCCCGAATATCAATTATTTGAAATAACTGTTTTAAAAGATGTAATGTTTGGAGCTGAAGTTTTTTTAAATAACAAACAACAAGCCCAAAAGCAAGCTCTCAAAACTTTAGAACAAATCAATATTCCTCCCACTTTACATCAAAAATCTCCTTTTCAAATTAGCGATGGGCAACAAAGAAAAGTAGCTATTGCAGGTATTTTAGCCATGCAGCCTGATATTTTAATCCTTGATGAACCTACGCGTGGTCTTGATTTGGAAAGTAGTTCTGATATTATGGATTTTTTACAAATTTTGCATCAAACATTTCACAAAACTATTATTATTATTACTCATGATATGAATTTGATTACCCAATATGCAAAACGTGTTTTGGTTTTGTCTCAAGGAAAATTGCTTTTTGATGGTACAAAAGAAACTTTTTTTGAACATCCCCAATTTGAGCAATTTAGCTTAGATATTCCTGATACTTTTAAAATTTTAAAATATTTAAATCAAACTTTAGGAATCCCTTTTAAAGCACACTATTGTTTTAGCACCCTTGCCCAATATTTAAAAGAGTTTTATTGTTAAAAGGTATTATTAATGGAAAATAATGATTTTACAAATAATAATTTATCCCGCACCCCTTTATCTCGTTGTTTTTTGTACCAACTCCATCCTTCTATCAAAATTCTTTCTTTTGTGTTGCTGTTAGTTTTTATTTTAAAACTTCCTATTAATGTTAATAATATTGCCCAAAATCAAGCTTTTATTTTTGCAAACCCCAAATACATTACTTTATTTTATATTTGTTTTATAGTAGTTTTAATGAGCCTTTGTTTCTTTTTTGGAGTAACTTGGAGTTATTTTTGGCAAAGAATTAAACATTTAAGATTTGTTTTTATTATTTCTTTGGTAATAAATTTAGTTCCTTTGGAAACTGATTCTTATGATGCTTTTATGCAAGTTTCCATTCCTATTTTAAGTTATGCCATCAATTCTTTTTGGTTGTTTTTAATATGTATTTTATTATATAATTTTACTAAAAAATATACCCCTTTTAAATTATCTTATTTGTTATTTTTGCTTTTGTGTGTCTTTGTTATTCCTTCATATTTTCCTTCCAATATACAAAATATTTTGGGATGCGAACCTAAAAAATATATATTGCAAACGACTTCTTTTCTAAGAATTTGTTTTATTATGACAAGATTGTTTTTAATTGTGATGTTGTTTTTTTTATTCAATAAAATAACTTCTTTTATCGAAATTCAAGATGGCCTAGATATTATTTTGTCTCCTTTAAAAAAACTCAAAATTGCTACTGAAACTTTTACTTTGATGCTTTCTTTAATTTTTATGGCTAATTCTTTTTTATTGCGAGAAACCAATAGAATTTTAAAAGCTCAGACAGCAAGAGGCATGGATTTGCACAAAAAAAATATTTTTAAAAGAATTAATCATCTTTTAGCCTTATTGGTTCCTATTTTTGTGTTGGTTTTTAAAAGGTCTTTGGTGCTTTCCAATGCTATGGAAGTAAGAGGTTATGTTTTGGGAGCTTCTCGTACTAAAATGATTATTTATCGTTGGAAAATACTTGATTTTATAACCATAATTATCATTTTTGCTTTATTGTTTATCAAATAAATTTGTAAATGATTTTATAAATACTTTTGTTTTTTTCAATAATTACATTGAATACCCAAAAATAAAAAAAGAAAAAGGTTGTGCCCAAAAATGAATCAAAAGTTAGGATTAAAAGACCAAGATCAAGAAATATTTGATCTTATTGAACAAGAAAAAACTAGACAAAAAGAAAATATCTTATTAATTGCTTCGGAAAATTTTGTTTCTCAAGCAGTATTAGACGCTCAAGGAAGTATTTTGACTAACAAATATGCAGAAGGATATCCTCAAGCTAGATATTATAATGGTTGTAAAAATGTAGATCAAATAGAAAAAATCGCCATTCAAAGAGCAACCAAGTTGTTTGGTGCTAAATATGCAAACGTCCAACCTCATTCAGGTTCACAAGCAAATATGGGAGTATTTCAAGCCTTATTAAAACCTGGTGATAAAATTTTAGGATTATCTTTAATGGATGGGGGACATCTTACTCATGGTCATAAATTAAGTTTTTCTGGTAGTTTTTACGAAGCTCATTTTTATAATGTCAATCCCCAAACTGAAATGCTTGATTATGATGTAATTCGTAAAGTTGCCTTAACAGTTAAACCTAAATTAATTATTGCAGGATATTCGGCTTATTCTAAAACTATTAATTTTAAAAAGTTTCGCCAAATTGCTGATGAAGTCAATGCCTATTTAATGGCAGATATTTCTCATATTGCAGGTTTAGTTGCTTGTGGTCTTCATCCTTGTCCCTTTGAAGCTAACGCCGATGTTGTTACTTCTACTATTCACAAAACGCTGAGGGGACCGCGTGGAGGTTTGATTTTAACTAATAAAGAAGAAGTATTTAAAAAAATCAATCGCGGTATTTTTCCAGGTATTCAAGGAGGACCTTGCATTCATACTATTGCTGCTAAAGCTGTTGCTTTTCAAGAAGCGATGATGCCTTCCTTTAAAGAATATCAAAAGCAAGTTATCAAAAATGCAAAAACCTTTGCTAAATCCTTCCAACAAAAAGGTTATCGCATTGTAAGTGGAAGCACTGACAATCATTTATTTATAATTGATGTTAAACATACAAATCCTGAGTTTACAGGAGCCAAAATCGCAAACACATTAGAAAAAATAAATATTGTTGTCAATAAAAATACCATTCCTTTTGATCAAGAAAAACCTTTTGTGACAAGCGGTATTAGAATTGGCACACCTGCTATGACAACAGTAGGTTTTAGAGAAAATGATTTTGTTGCAGTTGCAGACTTGATGGACAAAGCTATCAATCACTTGGACAATGAGTCTTATTTATCCCAAATTAAACAACAAGTTTTGGCTTTATTAAGTAAATTTAATAAATAAAAAACGACATCCTTATTTTCAATCATAAAAATAATTATTTTGTAATCCTACAATTTTACCCTTGCCTAATTATATTGACTCAATATTAATAAAGCATCAAAAAAAGACTCCTTATTATTAAGGGGTCCTTCCTTTTTTATGTAACAATTTTTGCCAGAAACGTCAACCCCTTTTTATTTTTTTTTTGTTACAAACATCCCATTTGTCAAAGTCATATCCATAAAAAAAATTAGCAAATAAACTCTGTTTTTGCTTATTTAAAACCAATTTATCTTTATATGTAATTATTTTTTTTTTATATGTTATAATAAAAATAATTAATGTTTTTTTAATTAATTAAAAAAAGTTACTCAAATTAGAATAAATTAGTATCTAGCATTTTTTATTACATACACACACACACACAGACAATTTAAAATTTTTTAAAAAGTAATTTATACAAAATCAGAAAAAAATAATTAAAAAAGATTTCAAAATGTAAAAAGGAGTTATTATTTGGAAAAAGCTTTAGTATTAAGGTTTTTGGCTGGAGTTTATTATATTAAAGATTTAGAAACTCAAATCATTTTGGAAGCTAAAAAAAGAGGTAAATTAAAAAAACCCGATATCAAAACTACCCAAAAAGAAAATAGTTCTGTCTCTGACTTTATTATTAAAGTAGGTGATATTGTGCTTTATGAACTTTCTTGTGATACTTATTTAATTCAATCTATTTTACCTCGTAAAAATGAATTAAAAAGACCTAATGTTGCCAATATTGACCAGGTATTGCTAGTTTTTTCATTAGTAAAGCCCAAATTTCAATTTCTTTTATTAGATAAGTTTTTATTAATTTTAGAACAACAAAAATTAGATGTAGTTTTGGTTTTTTCTAAAATAGATTTGTTAGAACCCAAAAACCTTACAACAATGAAACAACAATTATCTTATTACCAAAAATTTCAAAACTTTTATTATATCAACTCTAAGCAAAAAATAGGAATAGATGCCCTTAAACACATTTTTGCTAATCAAATTACAGTTTTGGCAGGACAAACCGGAGTAGGAAAATCTACTTTACTAAAAGCTTTAATTCCAGATGCCAAACTTAAAACACAAGAAATTTCCGAAAGTCTTGGCAGAGGCAAACATACCACCAAAAACGCCCAATTATACGATTTTAATGGCGGATTTATTGTGGATACTCCTGGTTTTTCCAAATTAGACTTAACTACTTTTTGCACTAGGACTTTAAAGAATTTTTATCCTGATTTTGTAGAACATGTTTGTGATTGTTTTTTTGGTGAAAGTTGTTTTCATTTACAAGAAGAAAAATGCGGCGTCAAAAAAGCTTTAGAAGACGGTCAAATACTTCCCTCTCGATATCAAAATTATGTGAGCTTTTACGAAGAAATCAAAAACCAACCCAAATATTAGTTTTTTTTACACATTTTTATAGCATCATTTCAGAAATCGATTTAAGAATTGCTATAAGATTATTTTTTATCTTTTTTACACAATTTTATAACCATATTTTGCCCCCTCAACAAAAAACTACTACCTATTTTTTACAAAATAAAATAACATAAGGAAACTCAAAAATGAAAGTCGGAATTATTGGTTTGCCAAATGTGGGCAAATCTACTTTATTTAATGCTTTAACTAAAATGCAAGTTTTAGAAGCTAATTACCCTTTTGCCACTATCGAACCTAATGTTGGCGTTGTAGAAGTGTCAGATTCTCGTCTTCAAACTTTATCTCTAATTTTTCAATCTCAAAAAACCATTTCTGCTTTGATAGAATTCAAAGATATTGCAGGTTTGGTGGAAGGAGCTTCTAAAGGCGAAGGGCTTGGCAATCAATTTTTAAATCATATTCGCGATGTAGATGCTATTTGTCATGTGGTTAAATGTTTTGAAGATCCAAATATTACTCATGTGAAAGAAACGAATAATCCTGTAGAAGAAATTGATATTATTCAAACAGAACTAGCTTTAGCAGATTTAGAACAAATTGAAAAACGCTTAATTAAATTGGGTAAACAAAAAAATAAACTTGACAAAGAATTATTGCAAGAAAAAGCTTTATTAACCAAAATTAAAACTCATTTAACTACCCAAGATTTAAAAAAATTGGTTTTTTCGGATGAAGAATTAAAGCTTGTCAAAACCTTTAATTTGTTATTTTTAAAACCTTCCCTTTATTTAGCCAACATTAAAGAACATGATTTATTATCTTTGGATTCCAACGTTTTTTACCAACAAGTTTTAGCGTATGCTACTAAAGAATCCAAAAAAGCAATTCCTTTGTGTGTTCAATTAGAAAAAGAAATATCGTCTTTAGATTTTGCAGAAAAGCAACTTTTTTTAAAGGACTATGGTCTTGTGGAATCAGGACTTACTAAATTAATTCAAGAAAGTTATGCTCTTTTAGAGCTCCAAACTTATTTTACTGCAGGACCTAAAGAAGTTCGCGCTTGGTCTTTTAAAAAGGGTCTTAAAGCTCCCGAATGTGCTCGTATTATTCACACTGATTTACAAAAAGGTTTTATCAAAGCTGAAGTTGTTTCTTACCTTGATTTATTAGAAGCTCAAACTTTTCAAAAAAGTAAAGAAAAAGGCAAAGTTCGCATTGAGGGTAAAGAATACATAGTTAAAGATGGCGATATTATTACTTTTAGATTTAATATTTAATTTTGATTTTTGATTTTTTCATTTATTTTAAACTTTAAGTCCAAATAACAAACAAAGCAATTTAACAACCTAAAAATAAGGAGATAAAAAAGGATATGACAACAAATTATAAAAAAACTCTTTTGATGCCAAAAACCGATTTTCCTATGAAAGGAAATTTAGGCAAAAACGAAATCAACATTCAAAAACATTGGCAAAAACTTAACTTATATCAAAAAAAATTACAACAAAATCAAGACAATACCCCTTTTATTTTGCACGATGGACCTCCTTATGCTAATGGCAATATTCATATGGGACATGCCTTAAACAAAATTTTAAAAGATTTTATTGTTCGTTTGCGCAGTATGCAAGGTTTTTACACTCCTTTAATTCCTGGTTGGGATACTCATGGTTTGCCAATTGAGGCAGCAGTTCTTAAAAAAACTTCCAAAAATGCTTTTACCAGAAAATCTTTCCTAGATAAATGCCAAGAATTTGCCTTGGAAAATGTTAATAATCAAAAACATCAATTTCAAAGATTAGGTATTTTGGGAGATTGGCAAAATCCTTATTTAACGTTGGATAAAACTTTTGTTGCTGATCAGGTAAGAATTTTTGGACAAATGGTTGCCAAAGGTTTAATTTTTAAAGCCCTTAAACCCATTCATTGGTCACCTACTTTAGAATCTGCTTTAGCAGAAGCAGAATTAGAATACCACAATCACCAATCTCCTTCTGTCTATGTTGCTTTTATCATGAAAAAACTAGATATTTTCGATAATGTGGCTTTGGTGATTTGGACAACTACTCCTTGGACTTTGCCTGCCAATGTAGCAATTGCGGTGCATCCTGAAAAAAAATATCAATTAATTGAAATTTTACAAAAACGCTATTTGGTAGGAACTAAAAACATTCCTTTTCTTCAAAAAGTTTTTGCTTGGAACCCAAAACACATTAAAGTTATTGCTACTTTTGAAGGAAAAACTTTAGAACATTTAACTTACCAAAATCACATTGTTTCCAAAACCGGAAAAATTATTTTATCACAACACGTTTTGGATGAAGAAGGAACAGGGCTAGTCCACATCGCTCCAGGACACGGTTTGGACGATTTTTTAGTAGGTCAAAAATATAATTTAGATGTTGTTTGTAGTGTTGATAAAAAAGGTATTATGACAAATGTTTCTAAATATCGAGGTCTATTTTATACCAAAGCCAACGAAGCTATCATCTCTGATTTAGAAAAAGATCATTCTTTGCTTAAATCAGATGTGATTTTGCACTCCTATCCTCATGATTGGCGCACTAAAAAACCAGTTATTTCTCTTGCACTTCCTCAATGGTTTGTCTCTATTAAAAAAATTAAATCTCTTTTGCTAGAAGAAACCCAAAAAGTTAAGTGGATTCCACGTTGGGGAGAATTAAAAATGACTAATATGATTGCTAATCGCGAGGATTGGAATATTAGTCGTCAAAGAACTTGGGGAATTCCCATTCCTATTTTTTACACCGAAACCCAACAACCTATTCTAGATTTAAAATTAATTAATCATGTAGCTAATTTATTCGAACAGCACGGAATGGATATTTGGTATGAATGGGATGTTAAAAAACTACTTCCTGAAAACTACACCCATCCCCAAAATCCTAACAATTTATTTACCAAAGAACTAGATATTATGGATGTTTGGTTTGACTCAGGAACTTCTTATAGTGTTTTTCAAAAACGTAATCAAGTTTTACAAAGTGATGTTTATTTGGAAGGTTCTGATCAATATCGTGGTTGGTTCAATTCTTCTTTAATTACTTCTGTAGCCACTCAAAATCAAGCTCCTTATAAAACTGTTATTACTCATGGTTTTGTTTTTGACGGAGAAGGCAAAAAAATGTCTAAATCTTTGGGCAATGTCATTGATCCATTAACTGTTGCTGAACAAAAAGGAGCAGATATTATTCGTTTATGGGTTGCAAACACTAATTATAATCTGGATGTCCGCATTAACCCTTCCATTTTAAAACAAGTAGAAGATATTTATCGCAAAATTAGAAACACTTTTCGTTTTATGTTAGGCAATTTATATAATTTTAAAAAAGACACTAATTATATTGTCTTTGAACAAAGAACTTTTATCCATCAAGCAATGATGCTAGATTTTGAAGAAGTTTTAAAAAACGTACTACATTCTTATGATACTTATAATTTTGAAGGTGTGTTAAGACATTTATTCCCTTTCATTACTAATAAAATTAGTGCTTTTTATCTAGATTTTTCCAAAGATATTTTATACATTGAAAAAGAAGATCACAAAGAAAGAAAGATGATTCAATCAACTATCTATGATTTGTTGTTATCACTTTTACAAGTTTTAACTCCAATCATTCCTCATACTACTTCTGAAGTTTACGGCTTTTTTCCTTTTACTGTGGAAAAAGATATTTATTTAGAAAAAATGCCACAACCCAAAACACGTTCAACTTCTCATCTTTTATTAGAATATCATAAATTTTTAACATTAAGAAAAAAAGTTTTACAATATTTGGAAAAAGCAAGACAAAGTGGACTTATTAATTCTTCTTTGCAAGCACATATTGCGTTATCATTAACCCAAGAAGAAATGTATGCTTTGGATGTTTTACAAATTAAAGATAAATTGCATCAACTTTTTATAGTCTCTAAAGTAACACTTCAATTAAAAGATACTTTTGATGTTATAATTTCTAAGGCTTCTGGATATGCTTGTCAAAGATGTTGGAACGTAGTTATCACTAAACCCCTTACTCATTTGTGCACACGTTGCCAAAATATATTAAAATAAAAGAAATAGGTGTATTATGAAAAATGGTATGGAAAATATTGAAAAATTTTCTCCAACAAAGAAAAAAATTCAATATGGTCAAGAATTTAAAAAAATATTACTTTTATCTTTATCTTTGATAGTATATGTTTTAGTTTCTGTTTGGGCTTTTGATTGTACCCGAGATGGCGGATATAAAACTGATCTTTTTCCTACTGGGGTTATTGGTTTAGGCGATGTAATAGGTAAATTATTACATAAAGCAGGAAAGATTGAAACCCATAATATTATAGTTATTGCTGGTACTTTTTACTTTGTTGTTAATGTTTTCTTATTGTTTTTTATCTCTCGTCGTTATTTAGGTAAATATTTTACCATTACTACTGCGTTTGCAACTATCCTTCTTTTTGTTTCGGTGTTTTTTATTGAAAATCAAGTTAAACAAGGTTTTTTATATCATACTGAACGATTTTTTGGAATATTCAAAACTGAAAGTGATTTTTTAAGTGATCTTCTCAGAGTTTTTTTTGCAGGTATTTTAATAGGTATTTTTAATGGTATTCCTTTAAGAATTGGTGCTTCTACTGGAGGACTTGATATTATTGCTAAATATTTATCTGTTTATAAGAAAAAAGATATTTCTTTTTTAGTAGAAATGTTTGGCTATATTCTTATGATTTTTGGTTCTGTGGGTGTTTTTATTATTGAATATTTTTATAAAGAAACAGGTTTCAAAGAACTTACTACACAAATGTTTTTATCGCTTTTTTATACTGTTTTACGTATTAAATTATCTGCCTTATTTATGGGATTAATAACTTTTGTTCCCAAAAAAGAAACGAAACTAAACTGCTAAAACAGTTTAGTTTTTTTATTTTATTTGCACACTTTACTTATTTTTATTATTTGTAGAACCCAACTTCATAATACATGCAAAACAAATTAAAATTTTTACTTTTTGCTTTGCACAAAACATTTTTTTATATTTATATTAAATAAAGGAATTTTAATGAAACATTCATTTACTCAAAAAACCCCTGAACAATTGCAATCATTGTTACAAACCAAAATAACAAAAGGGCTTACTGACAAAGAAGCTTTGAAAAGACTACAAATTAATGGTAAAAATCAAATTCAATCCCTTACCAAACCAATTTTTTGGCATCAATTTCAACAACAATTTAAAGATTTTTTAGTTATTGTCCTTCTGTTAGCAGCTACAATTAATTTTGTAATTGGTATTTTACAAAACAACAAAGAAGAACTTTTGGAAGGTTGTTTTATTTTGATTATTGTCTTTCTTAACACTTTTTTAAGTATTTATTATGAAACCAAAACTCAAAAAGTTTTAGCCGATGTGTTAAAAAAAACTTCCCTTAATGCCAAAGTAATAAGAGATAGTAAAACTTTTTTAATTCCTATTCAAAATTTAGTGATAGGAGATATTGTTATTTTGGAAACTGGAGATATTATTCCAGCTGATATGATACTTTTAGAAACATTTAATTTATATGTAGATGAATCTTTGTTTACGGGAGAATCACAAGCTGTTTTAAAAAGTGCTTGTGATTGTTTCAAAAATGCAGTTCTTACTAATCAAAACATGGTTTTTATGAATACCGTTGTTTTAAAAGGAAGAGCCAAAGGAGTGGTTTGTGCTTCAGGAATGCAAACCGAAATTGGAAAAATTACCCAGTTTATTACTCAACCTCAACAAGAAAAAACACCATTGGAACAAAATATTGCCAAATTAACTAAAAATTTAACTTTTATAATTGGTATTATTATTTTCCTTAATGGTTTATGGACGATTTTCAAAAACATTTATAAATCAACTTTTAGTTCCCACATTTTGAAACATACTTTTTTGGATTCCATTGCTCTTGCAGTTGCTGCTATTCCTGAAAGTTTATTAATTATTATGACTTTAATTTTGGCTTTGGGGATGAAAAAACTTTCTCTTAAAAAAGCTATTGTTAAAAATTTAAAAACCTTAGAAACTTTGGGTGCTGTTAACGTCATTTGTACTGATAAAACAGGAACTTTAACCCAAAATAATATGACTATTAAAAAAATTATAGTTTGTAATTCTTTGGAAAAAATAACCCCTTTTTGTGTGGAAGATATTAATTCACCAAAACCCTTTAATTTTGAAAAGTTACTTTTATTTGGTATTTTATGTAATGATGCTTTGATTAGCTTTGCAAAAATAACCAAAGATACAACTTCAAACAACTTAGAAATTATTGCCGATCCTACTGAAAAAGCCTTTATGAATTTAGCTTTGTTTTATCAATATGATGTTTTTGCACTCAAAAAGCAATATCCTCGCTTTGCAGAAATTGCCTTTGATTCTCAAAGGAAATTGATGACCACTTTTCATCATAAAGACGGACTTATTTATGCTATTACTAAAGGCGCTCCAGAAGTTTTATTGCAAAAATGTAGTCAAGTTCAATATCAAGAACAAATCATTGAAAAAGATGCTAAAATAACAAACACATTAGAAAAACAAATTAGTCAATTAAGTGAGCAATCTTTGCGAGTTTTGGGGGTTGCTTATCGTGTATTTTCTATTGATTTAGAAACAAATCTTAAAAAAAATCCTGATATTTTTGAACAAGATCTTATTTTTTTAGGGGCAGTGGTGATGGAAGACCCCATTCGAAAAGAAGTTTTGCAATCCATTTTTAAATGCAATCAGGCACACATCACTCCGATTATGATTACAGGGGACCATTTAAAAACTGCTTTTGTGATTGCCAAAAAATTAAATATTTTATCTCAACCTCAAGATTTAGCTATTACAGGAGATGAATTAAATCAAATGCCAGAGGAAGAATTTTTGGAAAAATTATTGCAAATTAAAGTTTATGCAAGAACTAATCCTTATCATAAATTAAAAATTGTGCAAGCTTGGCAAAAAAAAGGTTTTGTGGTAGCAATGACAGGAGACGGCATAAATGATGCTTTAAGCATTAAACAAGCAAATGTGGGAATTGCTATGGGAATTGCAGGTACTGATGTTTGCAAAATGGCATCAGATATTATTTTAACAGATGATAATTTTTCTACTATTACGAATGCTTTAGAAGAAGGGCGAAATATTTTTAATAATATTAAAAAAAGTTTAGTTTTTCTTTTGAGTTGTAATGTTGGTGAAATTATTTTGATTTTGCTTGGTAATTTTTTAGGAATTTTCTTTTTTGGGTGTGATTTTAAAATTTTGACTGCTTTACAAATTCTTTGGATTAATTTAGTAACTGATTCATTACCAGCAATGGCTTTGGGAATAGAACCACAAGAAACAAATTCTATGTCGCCAAAAACTTATAATCCTAAAGGCAGTTTACTGAATAAAAAAAATTATCAAAAAATTATTTTGGAAGGATTTTTAATTGGTCTTTTGGCTTTTGTAGCTTCTTTGATAGGTTATTATAATCATGATAGTGATAAAATAAGATATGCTCAAACTTTTTCTTTTATGGTTTTGGCATTTTCACAATTGATTCATGTATGGAATTTGCGAAGTTTTTGTACTTCTGTTTTTAAGTTAAAAATAAATTCCTTTTTGATTAAAGCGTTTGCCATTAGTGTGTTTTTCCAATTAATTATAATTTTTGTCCCTTTTTTAAGAGATTTATTTCAATTAATTTCTTTAACAAAAAAAGATTTTGTAATTATTTTATTGCTATCTTTGTTTCCTTTGTTATTTGTAGAAATAAAAAAAAGATTTTTTCATTGTAAATGCCATAAATTTAGATGATATTAAAAAACAAAAAAGAATCTTTCAAGAAGAGTCTTTTTTGTTTATATTATTAAATTAATTATTCAAATATTTATTTTCTAAATATTGTAAAAAGGTTTCAGGGTTAATTTGGTGCATGCCTGTTGCTTTGAAAACAAATTCTTGGTTGGTATAAAAAGAACCCCAGTTTCTTATGTTTTGGTTTAAATATTGATTTAAAGTTTCAAATTTTCCTGTTTTAAAGCCATTTTTAATATTGGGATTTGCTTGTTTAACGTTTTTCATTATCATGGATGCCAAAATAGCTCCATTTAAATAGCTAGGGAAATAACCAAAACTTCCTTGAGGCCAGTGAATATCTTGCAAGCATCCAAGACCTACATTGGGTACGGTAATTCCTAGATATTCTTTCATTTTGAAATTCCAAAAGTGAGGTAAATCATCCAAAGATAACTGATCAGAAATTAATAATTCTTCAATTTCAAAACGCAAAATAACATGGAAAGGATAAGTTACTTCATCAGCATAAATACGAACAAAATCAGGTTTTACTTGGTTGGCTTGTTTAAATAAATTTTGTGGAGTTAATGAAGGATTGTAAAAATTTAATTCTGTTTTTAAAATATTCACTAAGTAAGTTAAAAATTCTTGAGATTTAGCAACTTGTTTTTCCATTAATAAAGATTGGCTTTCATCAAAAGAAAAGCTTCTTGGAGTACCTACTGGTTGATTTTTATATTGTTGGGGTAAATTTTGGGCGTATAAACCATGTCCTACTTCGTGTATAGTTGCTAAAAAGCTATCTAAAAAATTGTTTATATTATAATTGGAAGTGAGGCGAACGTCATAAGGAGTGCCTCCACAAAAAGGGTGGATTGATTCATCAAGGCGACCATAATTGCAATTAAATCCTATTTTTGGCATAATTATTTGATTTAATTTTTTTTGTTTTTCTAAAGGCATTGCAATATCTTTGTAAAGGTGTTTTTCTTGTTCTTGTTTTTGCAAAATGGTTTTCATTAAATGTGGTAATTTTTCTTTAATTACGTTAAATTTTTCTTTGATTTTGGTAGTAGTCATTCCAGTGTCGTATTGATCTATTAGAGAATCATACAAAGATACTCCTAATTTTTGGGATCTGAGGTTTGCTATTTCTTTTGTGTAATTGAGTACTTTTTGAAAATAAGGTTTGAAGCTGTTATAATCATTATTTTTTTTGGCTTGTCTCCATATTAGCTCTGATTTGGTAGTTGCTAAAATTAAATTATTTTGTATTTCTTCAGGGATTATTTCTTCTGATTGTATTTTTGATGTTATTTCTCGTAGATTAGCTTGTTGCCAAGAATTGAGAGTTTCTTGTTCTTGTTGTGCTTGTGAAAGCAAATTTTTGGTTTCTTTGGAAGTTAATAGTTTTTTGATAATTTGTTTTAAATCAATGATTTCCAAAGTACGACTTTCTTGGGATCCTTTTTTAATGTTGCAGGCCATATCCCAGTTTAATATATTGATAATATTTTCTAAACGACCAATTTTTTCGAATCTTTGTTCTAATTTTTGATAATTAATTGACATATCATATAAGGATTCCTTTTTGGAATTTGTTGTTTTTTTTGGTTTTTTTTGTGTTTGTTCTTTTTGTTTTTAAATTTTAATTTTTTTCTTTTGGATTGAAAAGTTGGATTAAGCCTTTGCCTATTAAATTAAAGGATAAACTAGTTAATAAAATGACAATGAAAGGTCCAAAAAATAAATGAGGATGGAATCTAAAATGGCTTTTACTTTCAAATAAAATTCTGCCCCATTCAGGAACGTTAGGATCAAGACCTAAACCAATCATTCCTAATGTTGATATAGATAAAATAATACTGCTCATACTAAGTATTATTCTGGTTATAAAAGGAGCTAATATGTGGGATAAAATGTGTTTGGAAATAATATGTGTGTGGGTTGCTCCTAAAGCTTTAGATGCTTGAATAAAACTTTTAGCTTTGATTTGCATAGTGTTAGTTCTAATAGAGCGAATAAATGTAGGCATATGAGAAATACTTAAAACAATAATTAAAGCAAGAATCCCTTTTTTAAAAAAACACATAATTAAAATAGCTAAAATAATATCAGGAAATACTACTAAAATATCACATATAAAATTAATAATACTATCAAACATACCACGAAAATAACCAGATAGAATTCCTAAAAAACCACCCACAAAAGCACTAATCATAATAGCAAAAAAACTTATTTGTAAAGTAATTTTGGCGCCTGCTAAAATAAGACTAAATAAATCATATCCAGTAGAATCAGTGCCCATTAAATGATTCCAACTTATTTGTTGTAAAGGTGTTTGGTTTTGGGAATTAAAAGGTTTATAATTATAAGGTAGATAAGGTATTATTAAAATGGTTAAAATTAAAATAGTTAAAAAAGAGCATCCAATTACAATATTTTTATTTTGCAAAAATTTAGTTATTTGATTTTTGATAGAAAAAAAGAATAGATATTTTTTATTAATATTCAAATTTATTACCTCTTTCTATTGGTTTTTATCCCCTTTGCTTATTTTAGGATTTAACCAAAAATAAACTAAATCCAGACATAAATTAAAAATAGCTACAAATAAAGCTAATAAAATAATACAACAACGAAGTACAGGATAATTTCTATTTTCAAAAGATTCTAACATTAAAGTTCCTACTGCTCTTATGTTAAATATTTTTTCTGTTATAATAGAACCGCCAATTAAAAAACTAAATAGTAATCCAATATGAGCAATAATAGGGATTAAAGCGTTTTTTAGAGCATGTTTAAAAATGATGCTTTTTTTTGATAATCCTTTAGCATAGGTTATTTTAATATAGGGTTGTGCTAAACATTCTTTTATTTTGGTTTTAGTAGTTTTTAATACCGAACCGCTAATTACCAAAGATAGAGTTAAAATGGGTAAAACTTTGCATCTTAAATTATTCCATCCTGAAATAGCAAAAATAGGAATACCTCTATCGGTAGCTAAATAAACGCGTAATAGGTATCCTATAATAAAAGCAGGAGTAGAAATCATTAAAATAGCATAAAATTCTAATAGAGTGCTTTTCTTGGTGTTATCAAAAAAGGTTGATAAGGTACCTAATAAAATACCCAATAAAGAACCTATCAAACAGCTAAAAAAAGTTAATTGAAAGGTTTTTGTAAAGCTTTCCCAAAAAAGTTCTAAAGCTGGTCTTTGATTTTTATGATAAGATTTCCCAAAATCAAATTTATAAAATATTTTTTGTATATATTGGTAAAAGCTTTGATTTAAATCTAGGTCTTGTGTTATGCGTTTTCTTTCTTCTGGGTTTGGTTGTTGTTGTTCAAACATGGCAGAAACAGGGTCTCCAGGAATTAAAGCAACAACAAAAAAACTAATTATTATAACTGCAATAAAAATAGTAAAAGCGTAAAAAATTTTTTTACAAATGTATTGAATCAAAATAAACCTCACAATCTTAATATTTATAAAACAAATGCGTTATTTAATTATTTTATTTTTTTTATTTGAGTAATATTAAAATGACCAAATTTATTGGTTTTGAGTCCTTTTTTGATTTTGTTAGTTGTAAGGGCGAAATTTTTTGAAGAATATAAAGGAATGATATAAAATTGGTCGTGGATGTATTTATTTACATCTTGAACTGATTTTTCAAATGTTTTTGAATCCTTAGCTGTTAAAGCAGTTTCTAAATTATTTTTTATTTCATTTTCATCTTTTTCATCTACATGACAAAAATTATAACCTTTTCCTTGTATAAAATAATCACATAAAACTTTATGACCGTATTTTAAATCGTAATTTTCTCCCATAAATAATATGTTTAAATCATTGGTATTTATTGATTTTTCTATAAGAGCATTAAATTCTATTTGTTCTAATTCGACTGTAAAGCCTACTTCCCTTAAACCTTCTACTATTTTTTTGGCTAAATCTAAGGGTTTGCTTTGTGCTATTCCTAATTTTAATGTTTTGTTTTCTATTGGAAGGGTTTTAATTATTTCTTTTGCCTCTTCAACATTGGTTGGATGATGTTTCAAGTTTTTATCATACCCTATTAAACCATCTGGAATATAACTTTCTAAAGGATTTGTTTTTAATTGTAAATCTTTAATATATTTAGGAATATCTAAAGCTTTTGTGATAGCTTTTCTTACTTTTAAAGGTGTAGATTGTTTATTAATATAACAATATTGAGCAGAAATACCTTCGCCTTCAATAATTTTAATGTTTGATAATTTTTGCGATTCTAAATCTGTAATTCTTTCAAATGGATAGTTAAAAGTAGCATCAATATTTCCTTGTTCTATTTCTTGTAAAACAGTATCTGGGTCTGGTATAATTTTTATTAATATTTTTTCAGGAGCATTTTTGCGAGTTTTTTCGTTATAATATTTGTCAAAACGTTCTAATAAGATAAAATCATTTGGTACCCATTCTTTTAATTTGTATGGACCTGTACCAATTTTAAGACCTTCATTAGGGTTTTTTTCTACAGCTGTTTTGTTTAAGATTCTAATAAAATGAGTGAAATAAAAATCCCAAAAAACTACATCATTTTTTAAGGTGATTTTAAATTGGATATTATCTATTTTTTGAATATTTTCAACAAAACTATACATATCATTTTTATTGTCTTTTCCTCTATTAATGGAAAATTCAATATCTTCGAATGTTACTTTTTCGCCGTTATGAAAATATGCATTGTTTCTTAATGTAAAAGTAATTTCTTTGCCATTTTTTTCACACTTATCAACTAATTTAGTAATTATTTTTTCATTATTTTGTTCATCAATTTTAACTGATAATAAAGTATCATGTATACAACGAAAAAAACGATTTCCTACAGCTGTTTGGCTGAATTCTTTTTTAGTTGGATCTAGACCATTAATATCGGTATTAGAAGTTATTTTGATAGTCGTATTGTCTTTATTTGCTATTGAATCTTTAACTAAGCGATAAGTAAAAATAACAATAATCAAAATAGCTACAAAACCTAATATCAATAATTTTTTTTTTATCATATAATTTTATTCTCTTTTTTAAATTTTTATAAAATATTGTGATGTTTAATTAAATTTATAGTTTAATTATATCTTAATCATATGTTTTGTAATAACTATATAATTAAGATAAATCAAAACTAAACATTATGATAACCAAGCCCAGTTTTTAAAAAATTATTAAGTAAGCTTTTAGTGTAAGTGTGTTGGGGATTTTTTAATATTTGGGATGTTTTGGCGCTTTCTACAATTTGTCCTTGATACATGACAATAATATCATCGGATACTTCAGAAACTACTCCTAAATCATGGGTGATAAATAAAACAGCAGTGTTTTGTTCTTTTTGTAGACAAGCAATTAAATTAAGAATTTCTTTTTGGACAATTACATCTAGGGCAGTAGTTGCTTCGTCAGCAATTAAAAGTTTAGGTTTACAAACTAATGCCATAGCAATCATTATTCTTTGACACATTCCGCCTGAAAGTTGATGAGGATATGAATTCATTACTCTTTGGGCGTTAGGAATTTGGACTTTTTCTAAAATATCAAGAGTTTTTTGATAAGCTTGGGTATAATCAAGTTTTTGATGGAGCATTAGAACTTCTATAATTTGATTTTTGATTTTAAAAACAGGGTTAAGGCTAGAAACGGCATCTTGGAAAATCATAGCAATTTCGTTTCCTCTGATTTTTTGCATTTCTTTTTCACTAAATTGAGAAATAATACGATTTTCAAAAGTAATTTCGCCTTGGTAAATTTTTTGGTTTTTTTCAAATAATTTAAGAATAGAAATTGCAATTTGGCTTTTACCACTACCAGATTCTCCGACTATTCCTAAAGTTTTTCCTTTTTGGACTTCAAAAGAAACACCACGAACTGCTTTGATTAAACCTTTTTGGGTTTCAAAATAAGTATGTAGATTGCTAACTTTTAATAAAATCATATTCTTACTCCTTTATATTTTAGTAGCTTTATTTTTTAAAGTGCAAGAAATAAAATGATTAGGGGCTACTTGATACCAATCTAGGTCTTGTTTTTGAGTGTGAAATAAAAATCTAAATTTGTTAGTTTCATAGGTGATTGGCATTTCTTCTAAAGCTTTATTTTGGGTTTTTAATTTAGGGATAGCATTTAGAAGTTGTTTGGTGTAGGGATGATAAGGATTTTTAAAAATGTTTTCTGAAGGTGCTATTTCAATTACTTTTCCTAAATGCATTACACAAATGCGGTCACTTAAAAAACGAGCAACTCCTAAATCATGAGTAATAAACAAGAAAGTTATTTGGTAATCTTTTTTTAAATTATTTAAAAGGTTTAAAATTTGGGCTTGAATTGATACATCTAATGCTGATACTATTTCATCGCAAACAACAAATTTAGGTTTAATGATTAAAGCTCTTGCAATTGCAATTCTTTGTCTTTGACCGCCTGAAAGTTGATGGGGATAACGGTCATAAAGAGAAGTATCAATGCCACATTTTTTCATGATAGCTATAATCATTGTTTGATATTTGGGGTCTTTTTTACCTTTTGTCATTTTGTGGATTAAAAGTCCTTCGCCAATGATATCTGATACTTTGAGATGAGTGTTAAGAGAAGAAAAAGGATCTTGGAAAATAATTTGTAAATCTTTTCTTAAAAAGCGTTTTTCTTTATTACTTAAAGTAGTTAAATCAATTTTTTCAATGTCTTTTGTCTTTGTTTCCTTGGATTCTTTGGCTTTAGTGGTTGTTTCTTTGTGATAAAAAACATTGCCTAAAGTAGGTTTTACAAGTTGTAGAATAACTTTCCCTAAAGTTGATTTTCCTGAACCAGAACCTCCAACTACGGCTAATGTTTCTCCTTTGAAAATGGATAAATTAATATTTTGGTTGGCTTTTAGTAAGGTATCTGGTTTTAAAAAGTTTTTTTTGATAGAAAAGTTTTTGGATAAGTTTTTAATTTCAATTAAAACTTGATTTGAGGATGTCATTTTTGCCTCCTTTATTATTTTTTTGCTCCATTTTGTGAAAAATTTACTTTTTGCCTTAATCCTTGATTATTATCATTTTGATAAATAATTATTTAAAATGTTTTTGAGAAATTAATATTTATCGCAAAATAATAATTACTTAAATTATACAATAAAAAAAATAAAAATGCAAATTAGATTTTAAATATTGTTTTAATAAATGATGTTTTTGGGTGGTTTTGGTAAATTGTTTTATTACTATATTTATTTATAATTTATAATTTTAATATTTTTTTGCTTTAAGAAATTTGTTTATTAAGGGCAATAGTTTTTTTTATTTGTTTCGTAATTTGTTTTTGTTGTTGTTTTATTTTGAATTTTCCTTTTTGTTTTTGCCAAAAAAAAGACCATTTTAAAAAGATAGTTTTGATTTTGGTTTGGAAATTAGTTAGTTTTATTTTAGTAAGTAAGTTTTTTTTGGTTTTTTTGATTTGTTTTTCTATTTTGGTTATTTTTTTGTAATTAGATTTTTGTTTGTGAGTAAATGATTGGGATATTTTTTCTTTTTGTTTGGTGAAATGTTTAAAGATTTGGTTGTTTTTTTGTTTGATGGCTATTTTTTTGTGTTCGAAAAATAATTTGTCTTTTTTTTCAAAATTGAGGAGGGCTTCTTTTTTGAGGTTTGATAGTTTTTGGTGTAATTCTTTTTGTGTTTTTTGCCATGATAAATTAAGATTGATGATAGCATCGTTTAGATTTTCGTTTAATAATCCTAATTTTTCTTTCATTAAATTAGTTGTTTGGGTTAAACTTTTTTCTTTGGATTTAATTGTTTTAGTGATTTCTTGTAATAAAGATATTTGATTTTGTTTAAATGTTTTTTCTAAAGAAACATTAATAACATTTTTTATTAATTCATTTTGGTTGTAAAAAACTTTGTTAAGGTGTTTAATTGTATTAGTGGTATTTGTATTTGTTTGAATTAATCTTTGTTCTTTTTTTATTTGTTCTTGGAGCAAAGTATTTAAACATTTATAAATGTTTTTTTTATAATTATTATAGAACAAAATATCTTGGATAACATTTGTGATTGTTTTTTGGCAAGCATTGAAAAAAGATTTGTTTGATATTTTGAAATTGATTAAAGGAGTAATTGCAATGTTTTTGGAGACAGGTTTTAAATAGTGCCATAAAGTTAAAAGTTTGGTTATTTTAAGTTTGGTTTTATTGATTTTTTTTTGATGTTTGTTAGTTTTTTTTTCTAAAATATGTTGGTGTTTTTTGGTTGCTTTATCTTTTTTTTGTATTAGTTTTTTGATAATTTTTTCATAACGTTCTTTGTGAGTTTTTATTTGGTATAAAAGGGGATATAGGTCGGTTCCTTTTTGTTTGTATTTGTGGAAAAATCCTTGTATTCCTTTCTTTTTTTCAATGTGTATTTTTTGATTGATAAAGGTTAATTGTTTGTTATAAAAAGCTATTATTTGTTCGTTAAGATCAATTTCATTTTGTAGGGTAGTTTCGTTTAATTGTTGTTTTTTTTGTAAAAGATAAATTGTTTGATTAAATTGTTTTTGAATGATGGGAAATAAGTTGTTTTCAATTATAGTTTTTATTTGGTCTAAGACAGTTTGTTCGATAAGACAAGTTTTAGTTTTATAATTGCTTGTAAAAGTATTAATTTGTAATTGGATTTGTTCTAAAATTTGTTCTAATAATGTACTTTCTTTTTTCCAAGATGGATAAGTGTTTATTAAATTGTTTAAAGTTTGTAAAAGTTCTATATTTTGAGTTTGTAATAATAAATAGATATCTTTTTTCATTAAAGTTATGTCTTGTAAAAAGAGATGTTTTTCTTTTTCTTGGATAAGTTTGAAGTTTATAAAATCATCTTTTTGAAATATTTTATTAAGTGTTAATTGGTTTTGGAAGTTGTTAATTTCTTTTTTTAAAGTAGTTATTTGTTCTAAATAATAATGTTGGATTTTGGTTTTTTCTAATTTTAGTTGTAAGGCAATACTTTTAGTTTTAAGATCAAATTCTTGTTTTTTTTCAAAGAAATGATAATGATAATCTATTTGGTAATTGTTTTGTTTACGTTGTAAGGCTAAAAGAGTTTTTTGATAAGCAAAGAAAGTTTCTTGATAGTCTTTTTGATTATCAAAGATAGCTGTTTCTTGGAGATGTAAGTTAAGAACTGTTTTTATTTGTTCTTTGATGCCGTTTATTTTTTGGAAGAATAAATAATTTGTTTTTTGGTGGATTAGATGATAAATTTTTTCTAAGGTTTGTTGGTAGATGTGTTTGTATTTGTTTTGTTTGTAATGTTCTAAATGACACATATTAATTGCTTTTTGGTGTAAAAGATTGATGAGGTGATATTGTTGGCTCCATAAAGATTTTTGGTTTTGGTAGGAAAGGCAGTTTGTTTGTTGTTTGTAAAAAAGAGTTTTTTTGGATGTTTCAATTTGGTAATTGGAAATAATTGGCATATTTATAAAAGGAAAAGGTCTTATTTGGAGAAAAAAAGCTTTCATTTGTTCTTGGATTATAGTTTTTTCTTGTTGGTAAGCTTCTTTTATGATATCTAGTTTTTTGTCATTTATACTTAGTTTATTTTGGTATAGTTTGTGAGTTTTGGTAATGTTTTTTTGATAAGTTTTTTCTTTAGTAGTCTTTATTTGTTCTAAGATGTTAATTGCTTGTTGTTTGTCTTTTTCTTGCAAATTAAGAGTTGTTTCTAGTTGTTTTAATAAATTAGTGTTTTTTTGATTGAGGTTAAAATCAGTAGTATAAAAGTTTTGTTTGAATTCTTGGTTAAGTTTTTGGTTTTTGAGTTCTAATTTTTGTTTGTCTTTTTCAATTTGAATTAATAAATTATTAATGTTGTTATTTTTGCTGTTTATATTAGTTATAAGAGTATTTTTTTTTTGATTGTTTTTTTTGGTAATTTCTTGGAGTTCTTTTTGTAAGATTTCTTTTAATTGGAGGTTTTTATTGTTGTTTTTGTTTTTTTGATAAATAAGTTCTTGGGTTAAAAGAGTTTGGATTTTTTTTTGTTGTGAGTTGTATTTTTGGAGGATTGTTTTTTTATTTGTTTTTAGTTTTTCTATTTGTTCGTAAATGTTTAATAATATGTGGTTGTATTTTTCTTGTAATTGTTTTGTTTGGGTATTGTGTTTGTTATTTAGGTTTTGTAATCTTTGATTTAATTGTTGATTTTGTTTGTTTGTAATAATGTTTGGTGTTGTGTTTTTTTCTTGGGTGTCTTTTAGTTTTGTGATATTGTTTGCTAATTGGGATAAAAAAGGAGAGAAAAAATCGCTTGATAATGTTTTATTGCGTTTTAAGAATAAAGCCAAAAATATATTATAATATGATGACATAAAATCTTTCCTTCAATCTAAATATTGATTAAACAATATAAAAAAACTTAATTATAGTTTATTGTTAATTTTGTTTTGTAATGTTATATTATTTTGGTTTTTCAAAGAAATAAGTTCTAAATTATTTTATCATTTACTTTTATCATAACATAAACCCAATTAATTTGGGATGTAAAAAAGAATACTTAGTTTTTATATTTAGATCTTAAAAACAAAAAAACTATCCTTAAGGATAGTTTTTGCATTATTTATATTATTTTATTTTTTTAAATAATTTATTAATTTATTTTAAATATGGAAATGATTATTTCTTACGATAAGGTTTATACCAAGTTGTTTTTTTATTATAGAGATATTTTTGGATTAAAGTTGGTTTATAGTAAAAAATATATAAATTATTGTATTTATTTTTCATGTTTATGATTGCTTCTAAGGTATGTGTTTTATCCTTAATAAATGGCATTTTTCCATCGTGATAGATAAATATAATATTTTGGGGACAATTAAGAATTGATCTAGACATTAATTCTCCTTTATTTTGATTAATTGTTTTGTGAAATGAGACTTTTTTGTAATAATTAGGATCAATATTTTTATGTATATAAGAAAGAGCTTTATTATTGTTTTTTACTTTAATGCTATGAATTGCATTATTTAGAGTCTCTTCTTTTATTTTTATTTTAAAAGTACTTTTGATTTGATAGTTTAATTTAAATGTTGAATGTGTTTTAATAAAATAAGAATCAATGTTAAGTAATAGTATTAAAATATTTATAATTATAAGCATTAAAAAGGAATTAAAGTTTATATTTGGTCTTTTTTTAGAAGTCTTGTTAATTTTGTTAATGTAAAAAACAGACTCCTTTCTTTTTTTAAAAGGTAGTTAATATTAATTATAATTATAAATTATTAAGCTACCAAAAAAATAATATAAATTTATATATATAATTAAAAAGACAAAAGAAAGGTATTGATTTTATTTTTATTTTTTCATGTTTATGATTCGGCTTCTAAGGTATGTGTTTTATCCTTAATAAATGGCATTTTTCCATCATGATAAATACAAATTAATTCTTTATAATTAAAAATAAAAGTTTTTTTGTTATAAATATTGGATAAAAACATTTTGGTTAATACCTTTTTTTAGAAAATTGATAAATTTTTGTAAAAATATCCCCTTTTCTTTCTTTCTTTCTCAAATTGATGGTTTTTTAATTATTTAAGTTAATGAAAGATTATAAAATAATTTTATTAAAGAGTAATTTATTCAATTTATAAATGATTTTTTGTTAATTGAAGGTGGTTTGTTAAAATTCGTTGCTGTCTTGTAATACTGATGGAGTTTTTTGTGCTTCATCTAGTTTTTCGTCATTGGTTCCAATTTGTTTTCCATCTTCATCAACTACTTCATATGACATAGTTAATTCAAAATTATCTAATTGAACACCTTCACCCAATAAGTCTTCAAGTGTATTTAATTCTACGACGATTTTAATTTCTGCTGGAACAAATTTTTTATCTTTGACAAATTTAGGTTTTTCGCTTGCTTTATATATTTTAAAATCGCTGTCTCCTTCTACTTTAACAAAGACATTAAATCCAAATTTATTAGTTTTATCTTGACCGTTAACTTTTAATACTGGTTTTTCTATTTTTAGTAAATATTGTTTAGTATTATCTTTTTGAACACTACTTTTTATTGATACTTTATGAACTTCTGTTTTCTTTTTGGTTTCTGTGCCTTCATCTTGTAATAGCTCATCCAATGCCACTAACACTTTGTTGTCAGTGTCAAATGCTTGGGTAACTTCATGATCTAATGTTAAACCGAATTGTTCCGATTTTAAACCACCTTTAGTTGTAGTATCTTTTTGTAATGCCATTTTAGCTGCCCATATCATTGCAAAAATAAAAGTTACAATAATTAAACTTCCTATTAAAAATACCTTTTTATCTTTTAGTTTTAATTTATTCGTCTTATTCATAATTATTATGTTTACTCCTTTTTCTTTTATTTTTTTACAATTAAAATTATTTAAAAAATTGTTTAAAAATTGGAAATAGTGTAAAAATTAATTTATTATGTAATCAATATTAAATAAATGTTTTTTTTATCAAGTATTTAAATTCAGTTAAAAAGCAATTATTTTAATGTATTTATCAAGTAAATATTTTTAAGTAAAATTGGTGCAAGTTGTTTTTTCTTCATGCATTTTATCAAGTTATTTTGTTGTGTAATTTAAAAAATTATTTATATTATATTTGACGCCTTTCCTTTTTTTATTTTGTAGTTGGAGTTCATGAAAAAATATTTAAAAAAATATAGATAATAATATTTCAACATTCAGTATTTTCATTGGTGTTTGACTTTATTATAACTCTTTTTTATGTTAAAATATGCTCACTTTTTTCATTTTTTGTTGTTTTTAATAAAAAATAAGGGTTAAAAAAGCTAAATAATGTTTAAAAATGGTTTAAAAATGATAAATTAATATGATATAAAATATTTAGGTAAAATTTGGGAAAATAAGTTTGAATTTGGGAAAAACAATTACAAAAGGGAAAAACAATTATGAAAAGATTCAAAAGAATTAAAAACAATTATAAAATTATTAAAAGGAAAAATAATTATCTAAATTTGGTTATTTATAAAACAATTTAATTATATTATTGTAATTTGACAAAATAATAATTAAAGTGACAAATAAATAAGAACAAAAAGTAAAAAAAAGCTCAAAATAGATTGACAAAACAGCTTTTTTAAGATAAAATAAACTTAGGTTTAAAATTAATTTTTCCACTTTTTTGTGATTATTATTTTTTTAAACTTGATTAAAATGCTAATAATAATTTTTTGGCAGTTATTAATTGGGTTTTGATTAACCTTTTATTTGTTAAAAGTTTTATTATTAATTATAATAAATACTAAAAACAAACAAAACTATAAAGAAAGGATTTGATAAAATGGCTGTTCCTTTTAGACGCACCGGAAAAACGGCAAAAAGAAAAAGACGTACTCATTATAAATTAAGTAATCCTGCTTTAGTACTTTGCAAAGAAACTAATACTTTTTCTTTGTCTCACAGAGTTACTAAAAATAGTTGTTATTACAAAGGAAAACTTATTTTAGAAAACAAACCTTCTAAAGCTCAAAAAACAACTGACAATTAATTTACCATTATTATTATTAGACAAATTAATTTTGTTTAAATAATTTTTTTCTTAGACAATGATATTGTTTTTTCCTTATTCGGATATTATTTAATTTATAGTTTTAATATTATTTTGGTTTTATTTATTTTTTGATATTTACTATTTAATTTATTTTAAAAGAATTATTTTATTTTTAAGTGTATAAGTATATAAGATAAAAAATAAATAAAACCAAAGAGAAACATAAATATTATTAAAAAATCATTATCACACTTTTACTTAATGTTAGTTTTGTACTTTTAAGTGTGTATTTGTCTTATTTCTTTGTTAATAACAAAATAAATAAATACTTTCATAAAAGATTAGATGAATTGTCACATAAACAAAATGAAGATACAGAAAAATATAACGAAGATTTCAAAACACTTAAAGAAAAACAATTAACTAAAAAATATTTCTGATATTAAACAAAACACATCTTATTTATTAAAATCATTTTTTTATTATTAAGTATATTTGGAATGATTGTTACTTTTTTTGATATATACGTTTTTCGAAAATCTAAATAATCAAAAAGTTTTACAACAATATCTATATTTATTACAATTCAATATAAATACAATTATCAAATTATAATTTATTATTACAACTTGCTAAAAAACAAATGTATAAAAAATTTGTTTAAGAGTTATTATATTAGTTATTATTTGGGTTAGTTATAATATTTAATGGGTTATATGTTTTTTGCAAAAATTAACCCTTTTAAACAGTTTTTTAAATTTGTTAAAAAGTTATCAATAAATATAAAAATGAACTTTTTTGTTAATTCATTTTATCTTTTAATATAAAGATATTTAAATTAACTTATTATATTTTTTAAAAAACAAAAATGCAAAATAAATAAATCATTTCATAATTTTACTTATTTGAAACAGCTTTTTTATTTTCAAGAACATTATTAATTACTTTTTTTAACTTTTGTAATTTAAATGACTTACAATAAAATCTTTTTTAAGGTATAATAAAAAGGCTTGTTTTAAATATTTTTTCTTTTAATCCAAAAAAAACAAAACACTAATGTCAGTTGTCTAAGAAAAAAATTATTTAAGCAAAATATTTGTCTAATAGGCAATATTTTCAAACATTTCTAAAAAAGGAGAATATAAGTGAACAAAAAAGAAAAAGAAATTATCAAAATAATTTTAAGAGCTTATGACCATCATTTAATTGATCAAACAGCTAAAAAAATTATTGATATTGTCACTAAAACAGGAGTAAATATTGAAGGTCCAATACCCCTTCCTACCAGAAAAGAAGTATTTACTGTTTTGCGTTCCCCTTTTGTTAACAAAGATTCAAGAGAACAATTTGAACGACGCACTCACAAACGTTTAATTCAAATTATTAATCCTAATAACAAAACAATTGAATCTTTAATGCACATTAGTTTACCATCTGCAATTGATATTTTGTTAAAAAAATAAACCAATAGCAAAAGAAAACAATTTAGACAATATTCATTTTAATATGAATAAATATTTATTCATATTAAAATCATTTCATTTGGTTGAATCACAATTACAATTGCAATCAACTTTTGAAAATCACTTTTAAAAACTTTTTACAAACTTTAAAACCAAAATTAAAAAAAAGAAAGAGTAAGAACATGGCTAAAGGAATCTTAGGTAAAAAAATAGGAATGACTCAAGTTTTTAACGAACAAGGAGAATTAGTTCCAGTAACAATAGTAGATGTTGCAGCCAACTTTGTTTTACAACAAAAAAACGTTGACCAAGATGGCTATCAAGCTACTCAAATAGGTTTTTGCGATAAAAAAGAAAAAAACACTTCTAAACCTATGTTAGGACATTTTAAAAAAGCAAATACTGCCCCTAAGCGCTTCATTAAAGAAATTAATTTTAGTTCGGATGTCAACTCAAACCTAGCTAATTTAGCGGTAGGCGCTCTAATCAAAAACGATTTATTTCAAGTAGGTGATTTAGTTGATGTAACAGGAACTTCCAAAGGTAAAGGGTTTGCTGGTTCTATTAAAAGACACAATCAAAGCAGAGGTCCTGAAAGTCACGGGTCTCGTTATCACCGTCGTCCAGGTTCAATGGGTCCTATTAAAGGCAAATTAAAAGGTAAAAAACTACCAGGACACATGGGACACGAAACTGTTACTATTCAAAATTTAGCTATTCTTTCGGTTGATACTGAAAAAAATTTATTCTTAATTAAAGGCAATGTCCCAGGACCTAATAAAGGTTTTGTAATGATCAAATCTGCTGTAAAAAAATTGACAAAGGAGCAAACAAATGCCAAAAATTAATATTCTTAATCAACAAGGCGACTTCGTTTCTGAAAAGGTTTTAGCAACTACTGTTTTTGACATTAAGCCTAATCAACAAGTTTTATACGACGTTGTAAATGCTCAAAGAGCTGCAATGCGTCAAGGCACGCATGCTACCAAAACTCGCGCTTTAGTTGCTGGCGGAGGTAAAAAACCATGGAGACAAAAAGGAACTGGTCGTGCTCGTCATGGCTCTATTCGTTCTCCTTTATGGCGTGGTGGTGGAGTTACTTTTGGACCATCCCCAAGAGATTATTCTGTTAAAGTAAACCAAAAAGTACGCAGTTTAGCTCTAAAATCAGCTTTATCGCTCCAAGCTCAAAATAATCAATTAGTAGTTGTAGACAACATTAATTTAGCAACTCACAAAACTAAAGATTTCCAACAAATGTTACAAAAATTAAACATCACTTCCAAATCCTTAATTTTAGTTACTCAAATGACAGAACAATTAGCTTTTGCTTCTTGCAATCTATCTTATATTACTTTAGAAACAGCTTCTCATGCAAGTGTTTATCAAATCCTTAATTGCAAACAATTAGTCCTAACTGTTGATGCTGTTAAATATTTTGAAGAGGTTTTAAAATAATGAATAAATACTATGATTTAGTTAAAGCACCAATCATTACTGAATTAACTAATAAATTGATCGAAAGACAAAATAAATACACCTTTAAAGTTGCCAAAACAACTAATAAAGTAGAAATTAAAAAAGCTTTAGAAAGCATTTTCCAAGTTAAAGTTTTATCAGTTAATACTCGTAACGTTTTACCACAATTCAAAAGAAAAGGTAAATTCGAAGGCTATACTTCTGGTTATAAAAAAGCTATTTGTAAAGTAGCTCCGGGACAAAAAATCGAAATCCTTGCTAACGAATAAACTCAAACCCAAACAAAACAACAATTAACGATTAAAAAAATACAAGGCAGGTAATAAATATGGAAATTAAAAAATATAAGCCTACTACAAATGGATGTCGTAATATGAGTGTTTCTGCTTTTTCAGAAATCACCACCCAAACTCCTGAAAAAAGCTTATTGGTATCTTATAAAGATCAAGCTGGACGCAACAACCAAGGTAAAATTACAGTAAGACATCGCGGTGGCGGTGTTAAAAGAAAATACCGTTTAATTGATTTTAAAAGAAACAAAGATAACATTGTTGGCAAAGTAGCTACCATTGAATACGATCCAAACCGTAGTGCTAACATCGCTTTAATTCACTATATAGACGGCGAAAAAAGATACATTCTTGCTCCTAAAGGACTTACAGTAGGAATGCAAATTGTCTCTGGTAAAGAAACAGATATTAAAGTTGCCAATTGCCTTCCTTTAATGAATATTCCAGTAGGAACTACCGTTCATAACATCGAATTAAAACCAGGCAAAGGCGGACAAATTGCTCGTAGTGCTGGTTCTTCTTGTCAAATTATTAGTAGAGAAGAAAAATACGTACTATTACGTCTTCAATCAGGCGAAGTTCGCAAATTGCTTGGAACTTGTCGTGCTACTATCGGAGAGATCGGCAACGAATCTTACAAACTAATTAATTACGGTAAAGCAGGAAAAAAACGTTTCTTAGGTATAAGACCAACAGTAAGAGGTTCTGCTATGAACCCGAACGATCACCCTCATGGCGGTGGTGAAGGTAGAGCTCCTATTGGACGCAAATCACCAATGACACCTTGGGGTAAAAAAGCTCGCGGGGTCAAAACTCGTGATCGTAAAAAAGCATCTAATACTTTAATTATTAGACGTCGTACAAAATAAGGAGTTGTTAATATGCCACGTTCAGTTAAAAAAGGACCTATTGTTGCTAGCCATCTATTAGCAAAAATAGAAAAACAAAAAAACTTAAAAAACAAAAAAGTGATCCAAACTTGGTCACGCAGTTCTACAATTACACCTATTTTTGTAGGATACAAAATCGCTGTTTATAACGGGCGCGAACACATTCCAGTCTATATTACAGAAAACATGGTAGGACATAAGTTAGGTGAATTTTCCCCTACACGCACTTACCGCGGACACAATAAAAAAGACAAAAAAATCCAAAAAAAATAAAATAATGGGAAGGAATAACTATGGAAACCAAAAACGCCAAAGCGATTGCTAGAAAAGTTTCAATCGCCCCTCGAAAAGCACGTTTAGTTGTTGATTTAATTCGAGGAAAAAATATTGCACAAGCTCAAGCAATTTTAACTTTTACCCCTAAAGTAGCTGCTCCCGTTATTTTAAAACTTTTAAACAGTGCTGTTTCCAATGCTGTTAATAATTTAAAATTAAACCGCGAACAACTTTATGTTAAAGAAGTTTTTGTTAACGAAGGTTTGCGTTTAAAACGTATGTTTCCAAGAGCTAAAGGTTCTGGTGATATGATTAAAAAAAGAACCAGCCACATTACTTTAGTAATAACTTCTAGCACAAACTTGCAAACATCAAAGGAGGAAGAACAAAGTGGGTCAAAAAACTAATCCTAACGGTTTAAGATTAGGCATTATTAGAACTTGGGAATCTCAATGGTTTGTTAATGATAAAGAAATTCCTAATTTAATTAAAGAAGATTTTTTAATTCGTAAACTAATTAATAATTTTGCTAAAAAAAGCGCTATCAGTCAAATTGACATCGAACGCCTAAAAGAAAAAAATAAAAACAGTATCACTATTTCTGTCCACACCGCTAAACCAGGCGTTATTATTGGAAAAGACGGCGATACACGCAACAAATTAGTTGCCAAAATAAAAGAGCTTACCCAAAAAGATGTTAATCTTAACGTTTTAGAAGTTAAAAACTCTGATAAAATCGCTTTATTAATTGCTCAAAATATGGCTGAACAACTAGAAAATCGTATGTTTTTCCGCCGTGTTCAAAAAATGGCAATCCAAAAAGCCCTAAAAGCAGGTGCTAAAGGAGTAAAAACTTTAATTTCTGGTCGTTTGGGTGGTGCTGAAATAGCTCGAAGCGAAGGACATGCTGAAGGCAGAGTTCCTCTACACACTCTAAGAGCAGACATCGATTACGCTGCTGTTGAAGCTCACACTAATTATGGAGTTTTAGGAATTAAAATATGGATTTTCCACGGTGAAGTTTTACCAGGACAAACCATTCTAGACACTAGAAAACCGTTTGCTTCCCAATCTTCTAACAATCCTAATATACGTTCTCGCAATTTAAAAGGAGGCAACAATAATCATGTTAATGCCAAAAAGAACTAAATATCGTCGTCCTCACCGCGTTAGTTTTGAAGGAAAATCTAAAGGTAAAAATGTTATTGCCAACGGAAACCACGCTTTGGTTGCCAAAGAAGGTTCTTTTATCACTAACAAACAAATTGAAGCCGCTCGTATTGCAATGACACGTTACATGAAAAGAACAGGAAAAGTGTGGATCAACATTTTCCCGCATCTATCCTTAACCAAAAAACCTTTAGAAGTAAGAATGGGTTCTGGTAAAGGTTCTCCTGAAGAATGGGTAGCTGTGGTAAAAACAGGTAAAGTTTTGTTCGAAGTTAAAGATACCACTAATTCTTCCAAAGTAGAAACGGAAGCTTTAAGACTGGCGTCTCACAAACTACCGATTAAAACTAAAATCGTTAAAAAAGGTGTTGAAATATGAAAAATCAAGAAATTTTAAAATTGAATCCAGAAGAATTAGAAAATAAAGTAGACAAATTAAAGCAAGAACTGTTTGATTTGCGTTTTCAATTAGCTTTAGGAAAACTAACTAATACTTCCAAAATCAAAAAGCTTAAAAAAACCATTGCTCGCATCAAAACCATCCTAACCAAAAAAAGCAATCAAGCACAAACAGACTCTACCCCAACTTTTGTCACTTCCACTGCCAAACCTGTTTTAGCAAAACCAACCATAAACCCACAACCAACTACCCCTAATTTAGATGATATTGCGGAAACTATCAAGGAGGAACAACAATAATGCAACGTAATTTTAGAAAAACTTTCGTAGGTAAAGTAGTTTCAGATAAAATGGATAAAACAATTACTGTTATTGTTGATATTTACAAAAAAGACCCTTTATATGGTAAAAGAGTGAAACAATCGAAAAAATTCCATGTCCATGATGAAAATCAAGAAGCCAAACCAGGCGATTTAGTTAATTTTATGGAAACAAGACCTCTTTCTAAAACTAAAAGATTTCGATTATTCAAAATTATTTCCCATTCAAAGAATGCAAAGTAAGGAGATTTTGAGATGATTCAACGAGAAAGTCGTTTAGTCGTAGCTGATAATAGCGGTGCTAAAGAAGTTTTAATTATTGGTATTTTAGGAGGTACTCGTCGTACTCATGTAAATATCGGAGATATTGTGGTAGTAACTGTTAAATCAGGTTCTGGTACAATTAAAAAACATGACGTTCTAAAAGCTGTAATTGTACGTACCAAAAAAGGTCTAAGACGTAAAAACGGCTCTTACATTAAATTTGACGACAATGCTGTAGTAATTTTAAAAGAAGATTTAAATATTATTGGCAGCCGTATTTTTGGTCCAGTAGTTAGAGAATTGAGTGATAAGAAATTTTCCAAAATAGTTTCTTTAGCCCAATTAGTTTTGTAAGGAGGGACAACTTAATGCGTATTAAAGTAGGAGAAACAGTAGCTATTTTAGCTGGCAAAGATCGTTTTGTAATAGACGAATCAGGTAAAAAAATAACTAAAACAGGCAAAGTATTAAAAGTTTTTGCCAAAACTCAAAAAATTATTGTTGAAGGTGTCAATATCAAAATCAAACACCAACATCCTTCTCAAAACGAAGAAAAGGGCACAATCGTTAAACAAGAAGCTCCCATTCATGTTTCTAATGTAGCTTTAGTTGACCCCCAAACACAAACTCCCACTAAAGTAGGAATTCGCATACAATCAGGTAAAAAAGTTCGTTATGCTAAAAAATCAAATCAAACATTAGACGAAAAAAAATAAGGAGGCTTTGCATTAATGTCAATGAAAAAAGAAAATACTCTAGACTATTCCAAAATCACTGCCACCTTAATGGAAATTTTTAATTATAAATCTGTTATGCAAGTCCCAAAAGTAGATAAAGTTGTCATCAATATGGGCGTAGGCGATGCTATTTTTAATGTTAAAGTTTTGGATGATGTAGTAGAAGAATTAAAATTATTAAGCGGACAAAGCCCTGTTATCACTAAAGCTAAAAAAGCTATTTCTAATTTCAAATTACGTGAAGGCATGCCAATTGGAGCTAAAGTAACTTTAAGAGGAGCCCGAAAAGAAGCGTTTTTATACAAACTAACTCGTTTGGTTTTACCCCGCGTAAGAGATTTTAGAGGCATTTCTGGCAAATCTTTTGACGGCAGAGGTAATTACGCTCTGGGATTAAAAGAACAAATCGTTTTCCCAGAAATTAATATCGACAAAGTTAAAAAAATTCGTGGCATGGATATTATTATCGTAACCACTGCTAAAAATAACACTCAAGCCAAAAAGCTTTTAGAGCTTTATGGTATGCCGTTTAAAAATTAAAGGAACTATTACTTATGGCTAAAAAATCTAAAATCGTAAAAGATCAAAAACAAAGAGAGCTAGTTTTAAAATATGCAAAACTACGCTTAGAATTTAAAAAAAAAGCTGACTACGTTGGATTGTCTCAAATTCCTGCCAAAGCATCACCTGTACGTTTAAAAAACAGAGATTCTATTGATGGAAGACCACGCGGATACATTCGTAAATTCGGTATTTCCCGCATTAATTTTAGGCAGTTAGCTCATCAAGGTAAATTACCTGGAGTCAGAAAAACTAGTTGGTAAATGTAAAAAGGAGGCTCAAACATGGTTATGACAGACCCTATTGCAGATATGCTGACACGCATTCGTAATGCCAATCAAATGTCACATTTAAAAGTGTTAGTACCTGCTTCTAAGTTAAAATTAGAAATTTTAGCAGTTTTAAAAAAAGAAGGTTTTATTAAAGATTTTTATCTACCTCAGTCATCTCGTGAAATAATTATTAGTTTGAAATATGCTCCCAATAAAGAAAGAGTTATTAAAGGTTTAAAAAGAGTTTCCAAACCAGGACTTAGAGTTTATGCATCAGCAGAACAAATTCCTAAAGTGCTTAATGGTTTAGGAGTTGCTTTGGTTTCTACTTCTAAAGGAATTCTAACAGACGCTCAAGCTCGCCTTTCTCAAGTTGGTGGCGAAGTTTTAGCTTATATTTGGTAATTAATTGCCAAATCAAAAGTAGTTAAAGGAGATAAAGAAGAAAATTATGTCACGCGTAGGAAACAAAGCAATTGAAGTCCCTAATGCAGTTAAAGTTGATATCAAAGATAAAAATTTTATCTCAGTTGAAGGCCCTAAAGGCAAATTAGAATATCAATTCAATTACAGATTAACAATCACTAACGAAAACAAATTCATCACAGTCAAACGCCCTAATGATGAAATTTTTATGAAAAAAATTCACGGTACCACCAGAGCTTTACTTTCCAATATGGTAGAAGGTGTAAGCAAAGGATTTCAAAAAACCCTAAAAATTATAGGGTTAGCTTATCGTGCTCAAATTAAAGATAAACAACTAATTTTATCTTTGGGTTTTTCTCATCCTGTAAGTGTTTCCATTCCTGATAATCTAGAAGTGGTAGTTAACCAAAACACAGAAATTGTTATCAAAGGAATTGACAAACAACTTGTCGGCGAATTTGCTGCCAAAAACGTAAAACTACGTAAACCAGAACCTTACAAAGGTAAAGGAATCCGTTACGTAGGACAATATGTTAGACAAAAAGCTGGGAAAAGCGCTAAAAAAACAAGAAAGGACTAAAAATAAGTTATGATAACCAAACAATCCTCTAACGTGTTTCGTAAAAAACGTCATCTTCGCCTTAGAAAAATTGTTTCAGGCACATCACAAAGACCACGTTTAAATGTTTTTAGATCTAATAAATTTCTTTATGTGCAAATAATTGATGATACCCAACAAACAACTCTATGCAGCGCTAATAGTAAAGAAGCCAATGTTTTTGGATCCAACATCAAAGCCGCTGAAGCAGTAGGATCTCTTATCGCTAAAAAAGCCTTATCCCAAGGCATTAAAAACGTTGTTTTTGATAGATCAGGGTATTTGTATCACGGCAAAATCAAAGCCTTAGCTGATGCTTGTCGCAAATCAGGCTTACAGTTTTAAAGGAGAAAAGCAAAATGAAAGCAATAAAGAAGAAAGACCTTATTAAAAAAGCCCCTCTTTTAGAAGAAAAAGTTGTTAAAATTAATCGTATTACTAAAGTAGTTAAAGGTGGCGCTCGTTTTCGTTTTTCTGCTTTGGTAGTTGTTGGCGATAAAAAAGGGCAAATTGGTTTCGCCACCGCTAAAGCTAAAGTAATTGTAGAAGCTATTAAAAAAGCTTTAGAAAAAGCCAAAAAACAATTAGTTCGTATTCCTATTACAGGAACTACTATTCCTCATGACACTATTGGACGTTTTGGAGCATCTAAGTTTTTTTTAAAACCAGCTTCCAAAGGAACCGGAATTGTTGCTGGAGGAAAAGCTGCTAGAACTATTTTAGAATTGGTAGGCATTAATGATGTTCTTACTAAAACTTTTGGTTCACGAACTTCTATTAACGTAATAAGGGCAGTAATGGATGGATTACAAAGTTTACGCACCAAAGAAGAAGTAGCTAAATTAAGAGGCATTACTTTAGCGAAAAAAGAACAATGAAATTAAAAATTACTCTTACCAAAAGTCTTATTTCTTGTCGTGTTAATCAAATTAAAACCGCTCACTGCCTAGGTTTAAAAAAAATTAACAATCAAGTTATTAAAGATGATACTCCAGCCATCCATGGAATGATTAAAACCATCAGTCATCTTGTTGTAGTTGAAAAAGTTTCTGATACAAAGGAGCAAAAATAATGTTACACACACTAAAACCAGTTACTAATGCTCGCAAATCCACTAAACGTTTAGGACGTGGACCTGGTAGCGGTACTGGTAAAACTGCTGGTAAAGGTCACAAAGGACAATTAGCACGTTCAGGAAAAACTTTGCGTCCCGGCTTTGAAGGCGGACAAATTCCTTTTTTTCAAAGAATTCCTAAAAGGGGATTTCATAATTTTTCCCAAAAAAGATACGCTCTTCTTAACCTTAAAACTCTAGAAGAAACTTTTCCTCAAGATACCGTTGTTACTCCTCAATTATTGTTAGAAAAAAAAATAATTAAAGACCAATTATGTGGTATTAAAGTTTTGTCGCAAGGAACTCTCACTAAAAAATTATTCGTAAAAGCTTCAAAATTCTCCAAACAAGCTCAAGCAGCCATTTTAGCAGTTGGTGGAAATATAGAGGTAATTTAAAAATGAAACGTCAATTAAAATTAGTTTTAGGCAATCGTAAATTAATGTTTCAAATATTTTTTACCTTATTTATTATTTCTATTGTTTGTTTAGGAACTTCTTGGCCTCTTCCTTTTATTAATTCTAAATCTCTTGATTTGTCAAAACTTTTTGGGGTTTTTTCCATAAATGCTGGTACTCTTTTGGGATTGGGAATAACTCCTTATATTACTGCTTCCATTGTAGTGCAATTTTTGCAAAAGCTCCTTCCTATTTGTCGCGAATGGAAAGACCAAGGACAAATGGGAAAACGCAAACTTAATCTTTTAACACGTAGTCTTGCCTTATTGTTTGCTTTTGGGCAATCTTTTGCTTTTTTGAACAGTTATTCAAAACTTTTAGTCACATCAATAAGTGCAATCCAACTGTTTTTGTTAGCTTTAATTGCTACTGCAGGAGTTGCTATTTTAATTTGGTTTGCTGACCTTATCAATTCCAAAGGTATTGGAAATGGGACTTCTATTTTAATTGTTGTTTCGATGAGCCACAGCCTAATTAATCTATTTGCAAATTTGAACAAATCATATTTATCTCAAAATAATTTTTTAACTTTAAAAACTTTTAATTTTGCATGTATTGTTCTTTTGCTTCTTTTATTTTTAATTTTTACTGTAGTTTTGCAAATAACATCTTTAAAAATACCTATCAATTATGCGCGCAATCAAGCGCAAGGCAAAAGCTACATTCCATTAAAAATTAATAGTGCAGGAGTTATGCCAGTTATTTTGGCATTTGCTTTATTGCAACCTTTCCAGATGTTAGCAGGAGTTATTGGGAATGACAAATTGACTATGTATGTAAATTTTTTTACCAACACCAATTCTTTTAATAACCAAATTAATTTTTTTGCTATAGGATTTTTAGTCTTGTTAGTGATTGTTCTTTCTTTCTTTTCTGCTTTTATGAATGTCAATCCTGAAGATATTTCAGAACATTTATCTAAACAAGATGCATATATTGCAGGTTTAAGACCAGGTGAACAAACTACTCGTTATTTAGCTAATGCCTTATTTAAAATCACCGTTTTAGGAACTGTTTTTATTGTTGCTCTTGTTGTAACACCTATTCTTATGGAACATTTTTTAAGTTTGAAAGATATGAAATTAGGAGGAACCAGTTTGCTTATTATTGTTAGTGTAGCCCTTGAAACTATCCAACGCATCAAAGCTACTGCCAACAAAAAAGAATATCAAAAATTATTTTAATTAAGTAAACAAGACAACATGATACTAATATTATTAGGACCACCCGGAATTGGTAAAGGGACTCAAGCTTCTGTTTTATCAGATATTTTAAAAATCAACCATATTTCAACAGGCGATATTTTTCGTAAAAATTTTAAAGAAAATACTAAATTAGGCATTTTAAGTAAAAAATTTATTGCTCAAGGACTTTTAGTTCCTGACGATATCACTAACCAAATGATAGCTGATTACTTATCTAAGGACATCTCTACTAAAGATTTTTTATTAGACGGTTTCCCCCGTAATGTTTTTCAAGCTCGTTTTTTGGATGATTTTTTTAAAAACTCTCATTTATTTTTAACTAAGGTCATCTATTTTAACGCTGGCACCCAAGATTTAATGAAAAGAATTGTAGGACGCAGAATTTGTCCCAAATGTGGCAAGGTTTATCACATCGAAAACATTCCTCCCAAAATTACAGGCATTTGTGATAAAGACCAAAAAACCTTAATTCAAAGAGAAGATGATAAACCAGAAACTTTCCTTAAACGCATCAAAGTGTTTAATAAAGAAACATTTCCATTAGTGCAATATTATCGCGCACAAAACCAACTTTTTGAAGTAGATGGTATGCAAAACATCGACCAGGTTACTAAAATGATTTTAGAAGTTTTAGAAACAGACCGCAAATGATTTCCATTAAAACTACTCATGAAATTGCTATCATGAAACAAGCAGGAAAAATCATTAACGAAGCCCACAGATTACTTGCTTCCTTTATTATTCCAGGAATGTCAACTTTTGATCTAGATTTATTAGCTAAGAATTTTTATCAAAAAAAAGGTGTCATTTCTGCCTTTAAAGGTTACAATGACTTTCCCAAACATATTTGTGCTTCAGTTAATGAAGTGGTAGTTCACGGCATCCCTTCCAAAAAAACCATCCTTAAACAAGGTGATATCATTACCTTGGATTTAGGAATTAACTATCAAGGTTATTATGTTGATTGTGCTTATTCTTATGCTGTAGGAACTCTTTGCCAAACTACTCAAAACTTGCTTGCATTTACTCAAAAAGCCTTATTACAAGGTCTTTTGCAAATTAAACCCCAAAATCATTTTTCTGATATTTCTCATGCCATTGAACTTTTTGCTAAAAAAAATAATTTAGGCATCGTAGAAGAATTTACCGGACATGGTATTGGTAAATCTTTACACGAAGAACCCTATATTCCTAATTTTGGCAAACCCCACGAAGGCGAAATACTGCAACCAGGAATGACTTTTTGTGTGGAACCCATACTTACTTTAGGAAATCCCGAAATTGCTATTTTGCAAGATAATTGGACTGTAGTTACCATAGATAAAAGTCTAAGTGCTCATTTTGAACACACAGTTTTAGTAACTCCTACAGGATATGAAATACTTGCATAATATATTTTTCATTTTACCAAATTACATCACAATCACCCCCCCAAACCCAGAAATAAAAATTAAAGGAATCATTTTGAATGTCAAAAAACAATTTAAACGAAACTGAATCCAAAATTGAAATCGAAGCTAAAGTTGTTGAATTATTATCAAATGATAAATTTAAAGTAGAGCTTCCAAATAAAAAAACGATTATTGCTTATGTTTCTGGTAAAATACGTATCAACAACATACGCATTTTACCTGGTGATAAAGTAAGAATTGAATTATCACCATACGACCCTAAACGAGCACGAATCACTTATCGTTTTAAGTAAGGAGAAAAGATTATGAAAGTTAGAGCTTCAGTTAAAAAACGCAGTGAAGATGATATTATTGTTCGTCGTAAAGGACGCATTTATGTTATCAATAAAAAAAATCGTAGACATAATCAAAGACAAGGATAAAAGGAGATATTTATGGCGCGAATTGCAGGAATAGATATTCCAAGCGACAAAAGAGTAGTAATTGCACTAACTTATATTTATGGTTTAGGCAATAAATTATCTCATAAAATTTTAAACGAGTTAAACATTGACCAAAATATTAGAGTTAAAAATTTAACCGAACAGCAATTATCAGCTTTACGTAGTGAAATTACTAAATACAACGTAGAAGGTGACCTAAGACGTGAAGTTACTTTAAATATTAAACGTTTAATGGAAATTGGATCTTACAGAGGACTACGTCATCGTAAAGGATTGCCTGTAAGAGGACAAAAAACCAGAAACAACGCTCACACTGTTAAAGGCAAGCCTAAAGTAATTGCTGGTAAGAAAAAATAATAAAATTAACTAAATAATAAAAATAATAAAGGAGAAAGGCATTGGCAAGAAAAAAAACTACCAAACGCAAAGTTAAAAAAAATATTCCTTTAGGAATTGCACACATCCATACCACCTTTAACAACACTATCGTTACTATCACCGATCTTAACGGTAATGCTGTTACTTGGAGTAGTGCAGGTGCTTTGGGTTTTAAAGGAAGTCGCAAATCAACCCCCTTTGCAGCTCAATTAGCCGCTGAAGCAGTTGCCAAAGCAGCGATGGAAAACGGAATGGTTAAAGTAGAAACTTTCATTACAGGACCAGGTCCCGGAAGAGAAGCAGCCATCCGTTCTTTGCAAGCAGCAGGATTAGAAATTACTGCTATTAAAGATGTTACTGCAGTACCACATAATGGTTGTCGACCGCCAAAACCTCCTAGAGGATAATAATCTTGTTCGACATTTCAAGGAGTAATTATGAAAAATCTTAAATTTATTAAACCTTTTTTTGTTGAAGAAATTGATGAAAATCCCATTTCTGGGAAATTCACCATTAAACCTTTAGAAAGAGGATACGGCATTACTGTGGGAAACGCCCTAAGAAGAGTTTTGTTATCTTCTTTGCCTGGTACTGCTATTGTAAATGTTAAAATTCAAGGAGTAGAACAAGAATTCACTACTATTCCCGGCGTTTATGAAGATGTCATGACAATTATTTTAAATTTAAAAAAAATTGTTTTTGCAGTAGACGATGAATCAGATGATTTTGAAGAAAAATTAGAATTAATCGCTAAAGGACCACAACGCCTAACTGCTGCTTATTTCGAACTGCCTGCAGGAGTTAAAATCATCAATCCCGATCATTATATTACCACCCTTTCTGATGATGTTTGCTTTCATATGACAGTTACTATTAAAAAAGGCATTGGTTATGTTTGTGCAAAAGACAACAAAGTTCACAGCGAAAATCAAGTAGGAGTTATTGCAATTGACTCTTTATTTACTCCTGTTGTTAATGTTTCTTATCAAGTAGAAAAAAAATTAGGCAATAAAGACGAATTAACTATTGAAATTACTACTAACGGTGCTCTTTTAGCTAAAGAAGCTTTAGCAACTGCAGCTAACATTTTAGTAGATCATTTCAATGTTTTAGTAGAATTAAGCCAAAAACCTGCTCATGTAGAATTTATTTCCGAATCTAAAAAAGAAGCTCATAATTACGTTCTGGATTTAGAAATTGAACAATTAGATTTATCTGTAAGACTTTTCAACAGTCTTAAAAGAGCAGGTATTGATACAGTTGCTGCTTTAGTAAAATTAAGTGAAAAAGAAGTTGTCAAACTTAAAAGCCTAGGACGAAAATCTTTCCAAGAATTAAAAGATAAATTTTTAGAATACGGTTTAGAATTCAACGATTACCTTAAAGAAGCTTTGCATCATAGCGTTGAAGAAGACAAAGACAAACATTAAAACTAAAAAACACATTAGAAAATAGAAAGGACAGATAAATTTTATGCCTTTTAGCAAATTAGGACGCAATAAATCTCAAAGAAGAGCTTTGTTAAGAAATTTAATGACTGCTTTAATTGTGCAAGAAAAAATTATGACAACTGAATCTAAAGCTAAAGAATTACAAAAATTAGCTGATAAAATGGTTACTTTATCTAAAAAAAATACTTTGCATACTAGACGCCAAGCCAAAAGACATCTTTTTGATGAAAAAATCAATGATGACACTACAGTTTTGCAAAAACTATTTAAAGATATCTCATCTAAATATCTTGATCGTCAAGGTGGATACACTAGAGTTATTAAAACTGTTCCTCGTTGTGGTGATTGTGCTCCAATGGCGATTATCGCTTTTGTTTAATAACAATTAACTGAGTATTTTAGGTTCTTTCGCAAAAAACTTAAATTATCGAAACCTTCTTATCTTAAGGATTAAGGAGGTTTTTTAATATTAATATTAACCCCTTTATAAATTCTTAAAAAATATTTTAGTTACACAAGGAGGCATTTTTGCAACACTTTTTTTATAAATTAATTTTAAGCTATGATGGTACTTGTTATTATGGATATCAAAAACAACCTCAAAAAATAACCGTGCAACAAACTTTTGAAAAAGCTTTAAAAAAAATGACCCATCAAAACATCCCCACTTTTGCATCTAGTAGAACCGATAAAGGAGTCCATTCCCAAGGACAAACCCTCCATTTCCGAACCACTTTTTCTCTAAAACCTAAACATTTCCAAAAAACTCTTAATTATCTTTTGCCTCATGATATTAGAGTTAGACAAATGCATTTTGCTACTCCTAATTTTCATGCTCGTTATTCAGCGAAATCAAAAATTTACCAATATGTTTTTTCCAAAAAACCCCTTAATGCCTTTAACCATCATTTTCAAATTTTTGCTGAAAAGCTTGATTTTGACAAAATCACTAAAGCCCTAAAATTTATCGAAGGCACTCATAATTTTTTTGCTTTTACTAGCGAGCCTCAATCTAAAAATTTTTCTAAAACCATTTTTCAAGCCTCTCTCAAAGAAACTGTACACAAATATATTTTAGTTTTTCATGGTAATGGTTTTTTAAAATATATGATTCGTTTTTTGGTGGGAAGTTTAATGGAAATCGGTAAAAATAAATTTTCTTTGGATCAATTTCAAGCGATGTTATTAGGCAACAAAACTAAAAAAGCCACCCTTTTGGCTCCTGCCAAAGCTTTAGTTTTAAAAAAAATTTTTTATTGATTTTGTGACAATAATAAAAATACACAAAAAGGAGAATTTATACTAAATGTTTATTTCTTTTGAAGGTTGTGAAGGCACCGGAAAAACCACCCATTCACGTTATTTATTTGAAAAATTAAGTAAAAAATATTCGTGTGTTTTAACCAAAGAACCTGGTAGCGGTTTATTTAATGAAGTAATTAGAAATATTTTATTGCATTCTTCTAATAAACAAATAGATTTCTACACTGAGGCTTTGTTATTTGCAGCAGATAGAGCAGAACATTTAAGCAAATTAATTATTCCTGCCTTAAAACAAAATAAAATAGTTATTTGTGATCGTTATTTAGATTCGACTATAGCTTATCAAGTTTATGCTCGCGGTTTAAGTAAAGATTTTGTTTTAAATATTAATAATTTTGCTCTAAATTATATGCCCAACATTACTTTTTATCTAGATTTAGATCCTAAAATAGGAATTCAAAGAGTCAAACAATTTAGATATAAAGAAATTAATTCTTTTGATTTACAAAAACTATCTTTTCATAAAAAAGTACGCAAAGGCTATCTTGACCTTTGTCAAAAAGACCAACAAAAAAGAATTTTTTTAATTGATGCAAGCAAGTCCTTAGAAAATATTTATAACATCATTGAACAAAAACTCAAAGAAGTCTTCCAAATAGATTTATGAACAAAATCCAATCTTTGTTAACTAAATTTAGCCAAATTATCCAAAATAAAAAACTCTCCCATCTTTATTTAGTTGTTGGCTCTACTCTTTACCAACAAAAAAAATTTGTTTTAGAACTTGCCTATCGCATTTTTAAACCTCATGACCCTCATCTTTTGTCAAAAGATACCTTACTTAATTCGCAATACCCTAATTTTTATTATTTGACCAAACAAAACCATCTTTTTACCAAAGAACAAATTTTGCAATTTCAAAAAAACTTTTTGCAAACTTCTTTATTCGGAACCCAAAGAATTTATGTAATCGAAGAAATAGAAAAAATAACTACCCAAACTTCCAACAGTTTATTGCATTTTTTTGAAAATCCTTCCAACAACAATACTATAGGATTTTTATTAACCAATAATTTAGAACAAGTTTTACCAACTATAGTTTCTCGCTGTCAAATTATTAATATCTCTGATGCTGTGAATGCAAAATCACAAAATTTAGACCCCAAAACCAACCCCCAAATAGATGTTTTTGATTTTTCCTTAAGCAATTTAATAAATAAAAACCCCGATCAAATGGATTTATTTATTGCTAGTGATTATTATCAAAATTTTAAACAGTTTTTTTTGGATTTTCTTATTCAATTCCCAAAAACAATTTCATTAAAATTATCAGTTTTTGCCTCTCCTCTGCTTGCGAAACTTACTTCTTTTCCTCATTTTTTAAATGATTTTTTATCAGTGTTATTGCATTTTTTTTCTGATGTGTTATATGAAAAAATACCAAAAAACCAGTTACCCATTTATTTTTCCAAAACACAAATTTTAACAAACCCAGAATATCGAAAATACTACCAAACTTTAGCCCTTCCAACCGCTTTTAATATTTTAAAAATTATTCATCAAATTCACAAAAAACAAAATATATTATCCAATCAAGAAAATCTTTTAATGTCTTTTTTAATTCAATTAGAATCCCAAATACTTTCATTTTAAATCTTTAAAAAAACTTCCAACCCCCCCCTATTTAAAAGCAATATAAAATTTGCACACACCAAAACCCAATAAATAAGGTAAAAAAATATGTTATTTCAACAACAAAGCTTTTGCAATACCAAACCTACTTTATATTTGGTAGCAACTCCCATAGGTAATTTAGAAGATATCACCTTAAGAGCACTTGCTACTCTAAAAGAAGTTTTTTTAATTTTAGCAGAAGATACCAGAAGAGCCAAAAAACTTTTACACACTTACCAAATCCAAACACCTCTACTTTCTTATTATGAATATAATCAAACAAGAAGGTTACCTCAAATTTTAGAACTTTTATCGCAAGGAAAAAATATCGCCTTAATTAGTGATGCAGGCACTCCCCTTATTAGTGATCCTGGGTTTTCTTTAGTTTGTGAAGTGCAAAAACATGGTTTTAATGTGGTAGCGATTCCAGGAGTATCTGCTTTTTTAACTGCTTTTATGACTTCTGCTATTCCTTCACCTTTTATCTTTTTGGCTTTTTTACCTCGTTTGTCTCAAGCTTTGGAAAAATATTTACTCCAATATAAAAATGCCTCCGAAAGCCTTGTTATTTACGAATCTCCTCATAGAATTAAAAAGACTTTACTTTTAATACACAAATTATATGGTAATAGAAAAATTTCTTTATCACGCGAACTGACTAAAAAATTTGAAACCATTATCAACGGCAATCTTGACTCTATTTTAGAACTTGATTTAATTAATAAGGGCGAATATGTCATTGTTGTTGCAGGTAATCCCAATCCCAACGAACATTTGCTTGCTCTAAACATAAACGATCACGTTCTTTTTTACCTCAAATTAGGCTTTAACGAAAAAGAGGCTTTTAGCAAAGTTGCTCAAGAAAGAAACATTACCAAAAAAGAAATTTATCACCAATATAAAATCAAAAACCCCCCAACCTTGATTTGATTCTCCAAAAACCATATGCAGATTTTTCTAACAACCTATAATTAAAAAATATTTTTGCCACCATTTATTTAAGGAGTTTTTATGAAAACAACCCCCAAACAAAAACCTAAATTTTTTCTTTCCACAGCGATTGCTTATGCTTCTAGCATTCCACACATTGGCAACGTTTACGAATCCATTTTAGCTGATGCCATTGCTCGTTTTAAACGCCTAGAAGGATTTGATGTTTTGTTTCAAACAGGAACTGATGAACACGGACAAAAAATTGCTGCTAAATCTTTGCAACAAGGCAAAAATCCCCAAGAATACGTAGACCAAATATCTTTGGAAATCAAAAGAATTTATGATTTGATGCAAGTAAGTTATGATAAATTTGTCAAAACTACCAACCCCAATCACAAACAAACAGTTCAAGCCATCTTTGACAAGTTGTGGCAAAAAGGAGATATTTATTTAGGAAAATATCAAGGACTTTATTCAGTTGCTGAAGAATCTTATGTGGCTGCCAAAGATTTAATTGATGGAAAAACTTTTAATGGTGAAACTCCTATTTTAATCAGTGAAGAAACTTATTTTTTTAAGCTTTCCAAATATCAATCCCAGTTATTGCAATATTTAGAAAACAACCCCTTCTTGATTAAACCTGATGTCCAAAGAAAAGAGCTGTTAAATTTATTAAAAGAACCATTATCAGATTTGTCTGTTTCTAGAACTTCTTTCAAGTGGGGCATTCATGTTCCTTTTGACCCCAAACATGTGATTTATGTTTGGATTGACGCTCTAAGTAATTATCTAACCGGACTAGGCTACAATCCTACATCTGAAAATAGCCAGTTTAATCGATATTGGCCCTGCGATATGCATGTTATTGGTAAAGATATTTTAAGGTTTCATCTCATTTACTGGCCTATTTTATTGATGGCACTTGAAATTTCACTGCCTAAACAGTTTTTAACCCATCCATGGATTTTGTTTGATAAAAATAAAATGTCTAAATCCAAAGGTAACGTTTTGTACGTTGATGATTTATTAAAACATTTTCCGGTGGATTCCATTCGTTATTTTGTTCTATCAGAAATTCCTTATGCTCAAGATGGTAATATCACTTATGAATTGTTAGTAGAAAGACACAATAGTGATCTAGCTAATGTTTTGGGAAACTTAGTTCATAGAGTTTTTGGGATGGTAAAAAGTTATCGCCAAAATAATTTATCTAAAACTTTAATTAAAACTAATTTAGACCCTAAATTTGATTTATCCAAACAAACTTTAGCAACTCTTCCTTCGGTTCGTCTCAAAATGCAAGATTGCAAATTGGGAGATGCCCTTAAAGAAATTATGAATTTGGCTCGTTTTGCTAATAAATACATTGATTTAGTAGAGCCTTGGAATTTATTTAAAATTCCTGAAAAACAACAACTATTAGACCATGCACTATATTCTTTGGTAGAAGCTTTAAGGTTTTTAGGAGTTTTATTGCAACCTTTCTTACCTCAAACTGCTCATAAAATTTTAACTCAACTCAAAGCCTCCGATATTACTTTTGAAAGCTTAGATACTTTCGGGATTCTTCCCAGTCAAAAATTAGACAATTATCATATTTTATTTAATCGCTTAGAAATTGATGAGGTTTTACCTAGATAATTAAATTATTAACACACAATAATTTTATTTATTTTAATGAATTTTCACTTAATTTATTTTTTTGATTCTTCTTTTATATATTATTACATTTATATGTTCACATTTAAAATAATTGAATTTATAATTAATTTTAATTATAATTTTAAAAAAGAACTTTTTGCGATTTTGCCTTATCCTTTTTATAATATCTTTTTGGAATTATTTTCTTTTTGTAAATTTAATGGTAAAAGGGACAAGATTCAAAAAAAATAATCCAGAACAAGAATTTCGAACAACCACAATCAAAAGAAACAATTGTAAAAGCAAATCCCCAAACAAGAAGAACAAATTCTTCCAAAACATATAATCACCAAGAAAAATAAATTGTTGCTACTCATGCAGCTGCTAAAATAATTATCAACCAAGTCAAAAACACTCATTTTTTAATTTCAGTTTCTTTGATTCCACACTCTTCGGATAAAATATTGACTTTATTTGTCAAAGAATAAAATCCTAATATTTTATTAAACGAACCTTTAATCAAAGAATTTTCTCAAAAATTACAAGAACAAAATATAACTCCAATGCAACAAATCAAAGAATTTTTACAAAGCAAACAAATAAAAGATATGAAAGAAATTAAAATTCAACCATTCCAACCTGCAAAAGGTTTTAACAAAACTACTATTTCGCATTTTATTTGCACTTTGCTTTTTATCTTTCCCCTTTTATTATCAACAATTTTAATTTTTAAAACCATTTATTGGTTGTTTGCTATTCCTAAAAATTATTTTATTTTAAAGAAAAAAATTATAATACTCTTTTTAATTGTGGTAAGTTTAATAGTTTCTATTTTTTTGTTTTACTTTGATTGATATCATCATTCCCTTTTTACAAATTCCACATCCAACATTACTGTTTCTGATTTATTTAATAAAATTGATAATTATGAAACCAAAGAAATTATTTATTTTGCTAAAAATAGTTGTATCTGGAAGGCCTTTATATTACCATATCAAATTAATTGATAAAAATGGACCCCTTTTTATTGCAAATTAAAACTCATTTCGCAAAACATTTTGGAACAAAAAATAGTTTCTTTTAAATACAAATATTTTTCCCCCAAGAAGAAAAATATTTTGATTGGATAAATTTATTAATTAAAATAACTAAAACACATCTTTATTAATTAACATTTTTTAAATTATAATAAATGGTTTATGCCAAAACCCAAATACCAAAAAAACAAAAGGAGTTTTAAATATAATGATTAATTTAATGAATTATCAAGGACAAGATTTTGAAACCATAACTGCTAACCAACAATTGGTAGTTGTTGATTTTTTTGCTACATGGTGTCCTCCATGTCAAAGATTATTACCTGTCTTGGATGAAGTTTGCCTTTTAGAAAAAGACATTCTTTTTTACAAAGTAGATGTTGATTTTTTTAGACAATTAGCATTAGAAAAAGGCGTTTCTGGCTTTCCCACCCTTATTTTATACAAAGATAAAAAAGAATTAGCAAGACATATCGGGTTTCTAAATAAAGAAAACTTGCTTAAATTTTTACATTCTTATAAATAAGTTTACTACAAACCGAAAGCAAAATAAAACGTTATGAATGGATTTTTTTTAGTCAACAAACCAGAAAAGATGACATCACATGATGTAGTTTTTAAAATCAAAAAAAAATTTCATTTTGACAAAGTAGGGCACACAGGAACTCTTGATCCTTTAGCTTCAGGACTTTTAATTATTTGTGTGGGTAAAGCCACTAAACTGGCTTTTTTATTCGATAAACTGTCAAAAACTTATCAAGGAACCTTTCTTTTTAACAAACATTATGATACTTTGGATGTGACAGGTAAATTGTTGGATACTAAAAATATCCCTTTAACTGATTGTACTATTCAAACAAGTTTTGAATCTTTTCATCAAAAAAAGTATTTGCAAATACCTCCTATGTTTTCAGCAGTCAAAATTAAAGGGCAAAAAATGTATCGTTTAGCACGTCAAAATCAAGTTTTAGATATTCCTCCAAGAGAAGTTTTTATTCATCATTTTGAAAAAACATCTTTGCTTTGTCACGACCAAGTAGATTTTTTGGCAAATGTTTCCAAAGGAACTTATATTAGAAGTCTTGCGCGTGATCTAGCTTTGCAATTAAATACTTATGGCACTCTTCTTCGTTTGCAAAGAATTGCAATTGGCACTCATCTATTACAAAATGCTAAAACTATTGAAAATTTAGAACTCAATGATTTGATTTTTGATAGTATTTTTTTTGCTTCTTATGATGAACTTATTTTAAATGATTATTTAATTAAGTTAGTAAAAAACGGCACTTATTTAGACCAAAGACAAATAATTACTCAAAAACCTTTTATAGTTAAAGATAGTAATAAAAATTTTGTTGCTTATTATGATATCTTGGATGAAAATAAATACTATCCGCGTTATTTTTTTTAATGCGCAATATTTTTTAACTATTAAAAAAACATTTTTAACAATATTTTAATAATATATTTAAACACACAAATACACAATAAAACAAGGAAGGATTGGAAAATAATGCAAAGATTACAAAAAGTTTTGGCTTATGCAAACGTGGCATCAAGAAGAAAAGCAGAAATTTTAATTTTGAAAAAACGCATTAAAGTCAATGGCAAAATTATTTCTGAATTAGGAACCAAAGTATCTTCCAGCGATATTATAACTTTGGATGACAAACTGATCACCAAAACCACTTATTCTTATTTTTTGCTCAACAAGCCTAACGGATTTCTTTCCACTTCCAAAGACAACAAAAAACGCCCTACTGTTTTGGATTTAATTGAAAAAGCAAGTATACAAAGATTATATCCGATAGGACGCCTTGATTTTAATACTACAGGTCTTCTTTTAATTACTAATGACGGCGATCTTACTCAAAAATTAACCCACCCCTCCTTTTGCATTCCTAAAGAATATCACGTTAAAATTAATGTTTGTTTGCAAAAAAAAGACCTTGCCACATTCCGAAAAGGAATTATCATTGATAAAAATTATTTGGCTGTTTGTAAAGAAATTGATATTTTGAAAAGTTCTTATACGCCCAAATCTTCTACTTGGTTAAAGTTGGTAATAACTGAAGGAAAAAATAGGCAAGTTCGTAAAATGATGCAAGCTTTAGGCTATCAAGTTTTAAAGTTAAAACGTTATCGTTATTCTTTTTTAACTATTAAAAATATCACAATAGGTGCTTATCGCCCTTTAAAAATTCATGAAATTAAAAAATTAAAAACCTTAACTACTCAAATACCACATTAATGTTAGTAAATTTAAGATCACTATAAGGAATTATTTATATATGCATATGAAAAGTTTTAAAATCGCCATTGATGGTCCGGCAGGTTCTGGCAAAAGTACTATTAGTAAAAAGTTGTCCCAAAAATTAGGTTGGAATCACATTGATACCGGAGCAATGTTTCGGGCACTAACTTTATATTTGTTAGAAAATGAAGTTTCATGGCATCATGAAAAAAGTCTTAATCAAGCTTTAGACAAAATCAATCTTTTTTATTCTTGTAATAAAATTTTTCTTAATCAAGGAGATGTTTCTTTAAAAATTAAGTCTTTGGATGTAGAAAAACATGTCTCTTCAGTAGCTTTAATTCCTGCTGTAAGAACTAAATTATTGAAATTACAAAAAGAAATTTGTGCCAATACTCCTAATTTAATTATGGATGGAAGAGATATTGGAACAGTTGTAATGCCAGATGCTAATTTAAAAATTTTTCTTACTGCCAACATTACTAAAAGAGCTTTGAGAAAACAACAACAAGATGCCCAAAAAGGCAAAATAACAGACATTGCTCAAATTATGAAACAACTAAAAGAACGCGATCATAAAGACTATCATCGCCAACTTGCTCCCTTGTCTAAAGCTTTAGATGCTATTTTACTAGATACTACCGAATTATCAATTGATGAAGTAATTGCCAAAATTACTGCCTTAATTGATAAAAAAAGGAGATCTTAAATGTCTTTTAAAATTGCTATTGTGGGTCGTCCTAATGTCGGCAAATCCAGTTTGTTTAACCGCATTATTGGGAAAAGACACGCTATTACTCATCAAAAATCAGGCATTACTCGGGATCGTATTTATGCTACTGCCCATTGGCTTACTAAAACATTTGGCGTTATTGATACTGGTGGTATCGAAATTCAATCAACTCCTTTTTTGGAACAAATTAAATTACAAGCCCAACTTGCAGTTGATGAAGCTGATGTAATTGTTTTTGTAGTTGACGGTCAAACAGGACTTACTCAAAATGATAGTTATTTAGCTAAACTTTTGTATAAAACTAAAAAACCAGTTCTTTTAGGAGTTAATAAAATTGACAACCACAATTTATTATCCAACATTTATGAATTTTATGCTCTTGGATTTGATACTCCTTTTGCAATTAGTACTCAACATGGTATTGGTATAGGTGATTTGTTAGATAAAATTGTTTTTCTTATGCGTGATGCTTCTTTAATTTCTGATTCTTCCTTTTTAGAAGTCCTTCCAACAGATACATCTTTGCAAAGTTCCCTTTCTGAATTGAATTATGAAATACCAGAAAAACAATTGTTAGAACCAGAAAAAAAACAAAACCAAGAAAAAGAAGAAGATAAAATTATTAAATTTTGTGTTGTGGGGCGCCCCAATGTTGGCAAATCAACTCTTACTAATTCTCTTTTATCATCCCAAAGAATGATTGTCTCTGATATGGCAGGAACTACCACCGATGCTGTTGATACTTTTTTTGAAAATGATGGGCAAAAATACCAAATTATTGATACTGCAGGTATTAAAAAAAGAGGTAAAATTTATGAACAAGAAGACAAATACAGCTTTTTACGTGCTTTGGGTGCTTTGGAAAAAGCAGATATTGCTTGTTTAGTTTTAGATGCCAAAGAAGGTATTTTAGAACAAGATAAAAATATTGCAGGGTTTATTTTAGAACATCATAAAGCTTGTATTATTATTGTCAATAAATGGGATTTGTTAGAAAAAGATACTAATACCTTAAAGAACTTTGAGCAAAAAATTCGTCAAGAATTTGTTTTTTTATCTTATGCGCCTGTTATTTTCTTATCAGCTTTGAAAAAAAGTCGTCTTACTCAAATTTTTGCTATTTTAAAACGAGTTTTTAACAATTATAAAAGTCAGTTTAGCACCAGTCTTTTAAACGATATTTTGCAAGAAGCAACTCTTATTACCCCCCCCAATTTCTTTAATCAAAAAAAAGCTAAGTTTCAATATATTTTTCAAACTAAAACTAAAGCTCCTGAATTTCTTTGTTTTGTTAATGACCCTAAACATATTCATTTTTCTTATGAAAGATTTTTAAAAAATCAATTTAGAAAAAACCTTGATTTAGAAGGAACGCCCCTCAAAATTATTTTTCATAAAAAAAAGTCTAATTTTTAAAACTATTTTGAATTCCCTCTCGCCTTTTTTTGTATTTTGTTTGTAAGTATTTTATTATTTGTTCTTATTTTGTGATTTAATTATAGTGGTTGAAAAAATTCAACCTTATTTTTAATTATCAAAAAACCTTTTGTTATTTTTTCTGTAACTTTTTTATGACTGTTTTTGCTATTTTGATTACAAGAAAGAAGCTATATTTTATGAAAATTACTATTATTGGCAGTGGTGCTTGGGGATCTACTTTGGCACAAGTTTTAACTGATAACAATAATCAAGTTTTACTTTATGACACTAACCTTTCTTATGTGGAAAAAATAAATCAAAGAAAACACCCCATTTTTAATGCTCCACTATTAAATGTTAAAGCAGTTTCTTGTCTTAAACAAGCCCTTGATTATTCTGATTTGATAGTTTTGGCAGTTCCTATGAAATTTATGCGTCATCTTCTTAAACAAATTGCCCTTATATTAACTACCCCCAAATCGTTTGTTAATGTTTCCAAAGGCATTGAACCTTTAACTTTTTTACGTGTTTCTGAAATTGTTAAACAAGTTATTCCTGACACTCTTTTAGCTAATTTCGCTTCCTTAATGGGTCCATCGCATGCTGAAGAAGTTATTTTACGTAAATTAACTCTGTTGACTGCAGCTTCTTCCAATCCCGTTTTTTCCTTGGAAATTCAAAAATTATTTTCTTGCCCTAATTATTTGAAAGTATATACTTCTTCTGATTTGGTAGGAAATGAAATTTGCAGTGCTTTTAAAAATATTTTAGCCCTCATTAATGGTATTTTAGTAGCCAAGAATTTTGGAATTAATTCTCAAGCAGCTTTTATGAGCCGTGGTATTTTAGAAATGTCGCGGTTAGTTAGTTTTTATCAAGGAAACCCCCAAACCGTCTTGGGACTTCCAGGATTAGGTGATTTAATTGTGACTGCTTTTAGCAAATATTCCAGAAATTTTAATGCTGGTGCAAAAATTGCTGCAGGAATTCCTTATCAACAAATTATTGACTCTTCTTTGCAAACCATCGAAGGATTTCAAACTCTTAATGCTTTTTATCAATTGCAATTAAAACATAATTTAGATCTTCCTATTATTCAAGCATCTTATCAATTAATTTTTGAATTCAAGCCCTTTGACACTGTTTTTTCAACTTTAATGCAAAGACCTTTCAAAAGCGAATTCTAAATTATTTTTTACCCAAAACAATTTTTTTAATTAATTTTGCAAACATCTCCATAATCAATTAAGAATAAAACGCAAATAATTGCAAATAATTGATTGTTTGCGCTTGTAAATTATTTTTTTGATGTTATAATAATTACGTAAATAAAAAGAAAAGGAGGCAAAAAATGAACAAATTAGAATTTTTGAGAAAATTAGCTGAAAAAAATGGCGTTAGTAAAAAAGAAGCTGGTAAATTTCTTAATAACTTTATTGAAGTTATTTCTCAAAGTCTTAAAGAATTCCAAGAAGATAAAAAAGTTACTTTAACAGGTTTTGGCACCTTTAAAGTAAAAAAAAGAGATGCTCGCGAAGGAAAAAACCCAAGAACTGGTAAAACTATTGATATTCCAGCTAAAAAGGTTCCTACTTTCAAAATTAGCAAAAGTTTAAAAGATCTTTTTGTTTCTTAAAATCTTTATTATTTTTTTTAATATTTTATAATAAAAAAACAAACTATATAGTTTGTTTTTTTATTTACACTTTTTGATAAAGTGGACCAATAAGGAAGTAGGTTAGTTATTTTGCAACACGCAACTAAAAATTATTTAATAGGAACTCGCGCCAAAGTTCAAAACGAACCACAAATAGCAGTTATTACTCGCATTGATTATCAAAGAGGTTTTATTTACTTGTTATTTAAAAGAATGAGAGAAGAAAAATATCCTTTTCCTCAAGCCTTAGAACAAAACATTATTCAACCTATTGTTTCTAAAAATAAATCTCATCAGCAATAATTTATAACTTATTTTCATTATCCATTATTTTAATTGCATTTGTAAATATTTAAGTTAAACCAAAAAGGAAAGATATGAAAAGAAAATTAAGATTTAAAAAAATTGTTTTAAGAAATTATTTTAAAAAACCCAATGTTGTTTTTCTTTTTTTAATGTTGTCTATTTGTACTTTAATGCTTGTTTTTTTTCATGATTTTAAAGAATGTGTTAACAAAGGACAAAGTTATTGGCAATATAAGTACAAAGCTCCTACTTTTATGCCTGAAATTGATTTTGAATCCACAGGAAAAGAAGACAACATTTTAGATTACGAAGACGGTTATTATCCTGGACACCACACTTTTATCAAAACGGTTTGGTATTTTACCCATCAAGTTAATTTATTTATATTAATTGTTTATGCTTTATTTTTTACCAAAGTAAAACAAAAAAATTGGTATCATTATGTAGTTTTTGCATGTTTAGTTAGTATTTTGTTGACAGGTTTAATTTTTCACACTTTAATTGATAAAGGTAGACATTTTTATGAACCTAAATTTAGTCTTTCTTTTTTTCTTTCTCATTTACACCACACCTTAGTTCCTTTATGTTATCTATATTTTTATTTTAAAGTTAATTCTTATGCTATTCCTTATAAAAAAATGTGGATAGCTTTTATTCATCCCCTACTTTATATGACCTTTTTTAGTTTATTTGGTTTTTTATCTATGCAAGATTATTTTCAAGATCTGCAAAAAGACAAACCAATTATAACTTCAGACAAACAAGCATCTAAAAGAGATCCTTTTAAAATGTTTCCTTATGTTTTCTTTTCTCCTTTTAAACAAAAATTAAATAATCCTGAAAATGCCGAAAAGTTAGAAGATAAGGAAAATCGCCATCATAAACGTTATCGTTTTGTTTATTCAGGTTATGACTTTGTTTGTTTGGTCTTTTCTTGCCTTTTTGTCTTTACAGTTTTGATGACTTATACTCTTTTATGGATTAAAAAACGTTTACTTAATAAAAACATTACTACTCATTATAAAAAAACCAAAGATTATTAATTTTAAAAACTCTTTATTATTTATCAAAAATTTGATATAATGATATTATATTGCTTAATTATAGTTAGGAGAAAATTAACATGCGTGATTTAGTAAAATTAGTTTGCACAGAGTGCAAAAGAGAAAATTATCACACTGACAAAAATAAAAAAAAGACTCCAGGACGTTTAGAATTAAAAAAATACTGTCTTTTTTCTAGAACCCACACTCTACATAGAGAAAAAAAATAAAAAACAAATGTTTAATATTTGGCAAAGCAAAATTATTTCCCAAAAACATTTTTTTTAAAAGCAAAGGGTTAAATTATTTTGACAATTTTTTGCATTCTTTTTTATCCCAATTTTTTTAATATTAAACATTTTTCTTTTTTCTTTATGAACTTATATTTTTTTCATTTCTATCTTAAAAAAGGAAAATCGTGTTTTTATGTTTTTGTAAAATAGAAATAATTTAATCCAAAGAATTAAACCAAACACCGCTTCTCTTTTTTATTCTGGAAAAGCAATTACTAAGAGTGGCGATCAAACTTTTCCTTTCGAAGTCGATCATAATTTTTAATTATTTGATAGGAATTAACCAACCAAACACCATTTTATTGTTGGTAAAAACACTTAATTTATCTCATATTTTTTTATTTTTAGAAGAAAAATGAACCTATTAAATCCTTGTTGGGATTTAGATATTTTGAGTTTTTCTTATGCTTCTTCGATATCTCAAATCAATTTATCAAACCTCAAAAACATATTTACTTTTGAAACTCTTTTATTTCAGATGATAAATTCTTTGAGGGGTTCTTTTATTGATTCTTTAGGGGTTTTTATTTTGACCTATCCACCAAAAAATAAACCTTAGACCGAAAAGTAAGTTGTGTTTTAGAATATTGTCAAAAATGACTTCTTTATATCCCTTTTTGCAAGTTTATAATAGCTCTAGATATCTCTCTATCATCAAACCCTTAATGTATGAATATCAAATAGCCGCTCTTTTTAATTATTTTTTGGAAAATAACCAAAATAAAAAATCCTTTGAAACCATTGCTTCTTCAGGGTAAAATGCGTTAATTTTGCATTATATTATAATAAACCTAAACTACAAATTAAAAAACCAACGACCTTTTATTATTTGATACTGGCGTTAATTATAATCATTATTCCTCTGATATTACTCGTTTTTATCCTGTAAGCGGACAATTTATTTATCTTTTCAAAAAGATATTTATAATTTGGGTTCTTAAAGCTAATAAAGAAATCATTGTTTAGGTAAAACCGCATAACACTTTTTCGCAATTAAACCAATATGTTAAAGATATTTTATTGTAAGGATTAAAAAGAACTGTCTTTACTTAAAGATGGTGAAACAATTTATCAATATTGCTATCACGGATTAGGACATAACTTTAGGATTAGATATTAATGACGTTTACAATTATATTAGGCGTGATAGGAACAAAACAGCGTAATTACTGTCGAACCAGGTCTATATTAAAACATTTAGGAATTGGAGTAAGAATTGAAGACAACCTTTCATCACTCAAAAAAGCTGTTAATTTATCAAAACATATCCCTAAATAAGTCAAATAAATTAAAGTTTTAATGAAACCCCATTTGTCACTCATTAATTTAATTACAAAAAAACTCGCATTAAAGCGATGTTTGGCCCTGTAGCCAAGTGGTAAGGCATGGCTCTGCAAAAGCTTGATCAACGGTTCAAATCCGTTCAGGGCCTCCATTTATTTTATTTTGAAAATCTATACAATATAATTTAGGAGTAGTACTCAAGTGGCTATAAGAGGCGTCCCTGCTAAGGACGTAGTCCGAGAAATCGGTGCAAGGGTTCGAATCCCTTCTGCTCCGCCATTTTGAATTTATTTTTTTATTCTTTCTTTTTTAATAGATATTTGACATTTTTTAATCAATAAAAACTTTTATCCCCTTTTTTGTTATGGATTATTAAATTCTAATCCTACCTACAATTATTTTTTGTCATTTCCAAACTGCAAAAACATTATTATAAATCGAAATAAAAGAATTGTTAGATTCTTTATAAAAAATAAATATTTTCAAAAGACCTTCATTTACATCATCATTATATTTTTAAATATTTATTTTTTATTATTTTTTTCATGTTATAATATTTTTGATTATAGTTTGTTTTTATCAAAACCAACACAAATAACACATTTAATTTAAATATTTATAATATATTATAACTAAAAAAAGGTAATGCAAAAATGAAAACAATGAAACGAGTTAAAACAGTTACTGCTCGATCATCTGATTTTGGAAAATGGTATACAGATGTTTGTCTAAAATCTGAATTAATAGCTTATTCTGAGACAAAAGGGTTTATTATCTATCTTCCTTATGGTTATTCTTTGTGGGAAAATATTCAAAAACATCTTAATTTTACTTTGCAAAAAACAAGGCATCAAAATGTTTATTTTCCGTTAGTTTTTTCAGAAAAACTATTTCACAAAGAAAAAGACCATATTCAAGGATTTTCTCCAGAAACAGCAATGATAACAACTATAGGCAAAAAAAACTTATCCGAAAAACTAGTAATTCGTCCTACTTCAGAGATTTTATTTTCTCAATATTATTCTAAAACAATCACTTCTTATCGTGATTTACCTAAGTTATATAATCAATGGTGCAATGTTGTTCGCTGGGAAAAAACGACTAAACCTTTTTTAAGAGGTAAAGAGTTTTTGTGGCAAGAAGGGCACACCGTGCATGCCACCGAACAAGAAGCGATGCAACAAACTTTATCCATTCTTGATATTTATCAAAAGTTAGGTAAAGACCTTTTAGCCCTTCCTTTTGTGTGTGGCAAAAAAACCGAAACAGAAAAATTTGCTGGAGCCCTAATTACTTATTCTATCGAAGCGTTAATGCATGACGGACAAGCTCTTCAAGCAGGGACTTCTCATTACTTAGGTACTAATTTTGCTAAATCGTTTCAAATACAATTTCAAGATTGCGACCATCAAAAAAAATATGTACATCAAACATCTTGGGGTATTTCTACGCGTTTAATTGGAGCTTTAATTATGGTTCACAGCGATGATGAAGGACTAGTTCTGCCGCCTTATGTTGCTCCTATGCAAATTATAATTATTCCTTTGCAACCTCAAGATGAGTCGGTAAAACAAGCATCCGAAAATATTTTTTCCATCCTTCAAAAAGACTATCGCGTTCATCTTGATCTACAAGACAAAACTTCTGGTTGGAAATTTAGTCAATATGAGCTTAAAGGTGTTCCTTTACGTATAGAAATTGGCAAACGTGGTTTAGAAAATGATGAAGTTACTATTTTTCAAAGATATAACTTAGCCAAACAAAATATCAAAATCAAAGATTTGCCATCTCAAATCCCGCAATTATTTGAAACCATGCACAACAACATGTATCAAAAAGCACTACAACATTTAGAACACAATCGCAAACAAGCTACCACTTATGAAGAATTTAAAACTTACCTCAAACAAGGTGGTTATGTAGCAATGAGTATTTCAGGAACCGATGCTGAATTGCAAATTAAACAAGAAACAGGAGCTACTGCAAGAGTTATTTTGGAAACTAATTTAATTACTGCTAACTGCCCTGTTACTAACAAAAAAGCCCTTCAAACTATTTTATTTGCTAGAGCTTATTAAAATTATTTTAAAAATGATTTTGTTATAAAAACTAACTAAAAAGCTTTAACACATTTAATACTAAATAATTTCTTCAAATGTTTTCTTTCTTTTTACAAACATTTTAATTTTTACATTTTTTACCCCCACAAACCACTACTTTTTAATTATTCACAACTTTTAGACTTGACATTTCATACTAAAAAAGCTATAATTAAGGAAGTGTGTTAAATAGAAAAGAGGTTTTTTTATGAAACGAACATATCAACCTAGTAAAATCAAAAGAAAAAGAACTCATGGTTTTAGAGCTAGAATGGCAACTGTTGGAGGATGCAAAGTTCTTGCTAGAAGAAGAGCTAAAGGACGTTTGCAACTAACAGTTTAAAATCAAACTAACTTGATTTTGATTAATTCAAAACAAAAATAAACACCGCTTTTTCGGTGTTTTTTTTGATAAATTTCTTTTTATTATTATTGTACTATTAATAATTTAGAATTTATATTTTTTAAAATAGTTAATTGATGTTTTGAATATAAAAGTTAAGAATTTTAGGATTATTAAGAAGATGAAAAGAAAATATATTCTTAAAAAAGAAAGCGAAATCACCCCTATTTTTAAATCTAAAAAAAGATACGGAAACTCCTTTTTTATTATTTATTACGTCAAACAAACCGCCTTTCCTCATTTGAAATTTGCTTTAAGTGTTGGCAAAAAATATGGAAAATCCCACGAAAGAAATTTAATTAAACGTCGTTTAAGAGCAATTATTAGGAGTTTTTCTCCTTGCCTTAACTCCAAAATATTTTTTGTTATTGTTATTAAAGCTCAAGCCAAAAGCCTAACTTTTAAACAATTAAAAACTTTCTTTTTTCAATTTGCTACCAAAACTCGTATATTACTTTCAAATAACTAAAATAAGGAGTTAATTAAAATGGATGTTATAAATCATTCTTCAAAAAAAAAGTTTTTATTTTTATCAATTTTTCTATTCGTGTTATTTTTTTGGTTCCTTACTCCTCCAAAGCCTGAAAAAATAGAAGTTTTAGACAAAGTTGTTGTTTTTAAAAATAGCGAACAACATAAAAAATATTTTAATCCTGTTGATCCTTCTAAGCTATTATCTGATTATGCTGATATTTTTGTAGTTTATGTTATCGATGACAAAAAGAAAGAAATTCAAATATCTACGCAAGACGAATTTAAAGGCATGTTAGCTCAAAAAAATGAAGCAAAATATTTTTTTGGTTTAATCAAAAAACCAGATCCTAAATTAAAAGATGAATCTAATTTTCCTAAATTAGATAATAAAGAAGAATATTTTTTAACTTTTAAAACTAATAAAGAAACAACCGAATTCAAAAATAAATTAATGAAGGATTTTTTAACAGTTGCTGCAGGCACTAATGATGATTATATTGAAAACAATAAATATCAAAAAAAAGAATTAAGAGATGCATTAGAGTTTCAAAAAATTGATTCGTCTAATGAACTTATTTCGGTTTCTTTAGGAAATATAAAATTAGAAGATGATTATGCAGAAAATATCCAAAACACTTCAAATAATGTTTTATCTAAAATTAATGTTAGATTTAATAACAACCCTTTAATGTCTAGAAAACTTTTTATAACCAATTCTTCAGTTCCAATTCAATTTCCTTCTAGACTGGAATGGAGTCTGTTTGGTTATTTTTGGAATGTTTTAATAATTTCAATTGGTTCTTTTTTATATTTTTTCTCAACTTTCTTAGTTCTTGGTGCTTCTGGTATGTTTTTTGGAAACTTAGGATTAGGAATAGTTTTGGCTACCATTTTCATCCGTACTTTAACTTGGCCTATTTATACTAAAATAAGTACCTTGAGTATGAATATGAGTTTAATTCAGCCCGAAATTGAAAAAGTAAAGCAAAAATATGCTCTCAAAAAAGATCCTGAATCAGCTCAAAAAAAGCAGTTAGAAATTTTAAAAGTTTATCGCAAAAATAATTTTTCTTTTTGGGGTTTTTTGCTATCTTTCTTGCAACTTCCCTTATTTATTGCAATTAATCAAACCCTAAGTCGTTTTATTATTCCTGGAGGTATTTTTCTAACTGATAAATTAATTGAAAAACCCTTTTTACAATTCATTAATTTAAATCCTTCTAATCCCAATAAACCTTTTGTTATTTTTTTGCTTTCTTTTTTAGTGGGAGCAACGATGTTTATTTTGAATAAAATTAGTTTTAAAAAACCAGATTATTTAAAAACTCCTTCTTATCATTCGACTTTAGAACAAAAACAAAAAGCTAAACAATCAGAAAAAAGCATGAAAATTATGAGTGTTTTTATGATTTTAATGATGGTATTTTTCTCTCGTTCTAACCCAATATTGTCTTTATATTGGATTGTTGGAAACACCTATACTATTTTCCAAATTTTGCTCACTAGAAAAAAGATGCAACAAAAATATTTTGCATTAAAACAAAACGCTTTATAAAAACTTTTGCCTTCATCTATACTTCCAACAAGTCAAAAATCAAACTAAGTAAAAAAACAAATAAACCCTTTATATTTTTTTCTAAAGTTCTTAATTTGCATCCTTATAAAGGGTTTGCAAAATAATTTTAAAACACATTTTTTGGAAAGCAACATATTTAGTTAAGGTAATTTTTTATAAATAAATAGTTTTTTTATTTTGTAAAAAACTATTTTAAACACCATTATTCAACCCCAAATTCCTATCAAAAATGACAACCCAAATTAAAATTAAAAAAAAAACAAAAAAACTTGCTTTTCATTTTTATATGTGCTATAATATCTAAGGTAAATAAATTTAAAATTGTTAAGCAATTTTGGAGGGATAGCGAAGTGGCTAAACGCAGCAGTCTGTAAAACTGTTCCGTAAGGTACGGTGGTTCGAATCCACCTCCCTTCACCATTAATTTTTTTTAATCTTTGAAAACTGAAGATGATAATTAATAAATATTTTTAATTATTTTTTAACACCTTAAAATTGATACTAAAAAAGCAATTTTTGATGCATCATTTTTTTGTAACATACGAAGAGTTTGATCCTGGCTCAGGATTAACGCTGGCGGCGTGCCTAATACATGCAAGTCGAACGGAAGTTTAAGCAATTAAACTTTAGTGGCGAACGGGTGAGTAACGCGTAAGCAATCTGCCCCTAAGACGAGGATAACAGTTGGAAACGACTGCTAAGACTGGATAGGAGACAAGAAGGCATCTTTTTGTTTTTAAAAGACCTAGCAATAGGTATGCTTAGGGAGGAGCTTGCGTCACATTAGTTAGTTGGTGGGGTAAAGGCCTACCAAGACTATGATGTGTAGCCGGGCTGAGAGGTTGAACGGCCACATTGGGACTGAGACACGGCCCAAACTCCTACGGGAGGCAGCAGTAGGGAATTTTCGGCAATGGAGGAAACTCTGACCGAGCAACGCCGCGTGAACGATGAAGTATTTCGGTACGTAAAGTTCTTTTATTAGGGAAGAATAAATGATGGAAAAATCATTCTGACGGTACCTAATGAATAAGCCCCGGCTAACTATGTGCCAGCAGCCGCGGTAATACATAGGGGGCAAGCGTTATCCGGAATTATTGGGCGTAAAGGGTGCGTAGGCGGTTAAATAAGTTTATGGTCTAAGTGCAATGCTTAACATTGTGATGCTATAAAAACTGTTTAACTAGAGTAAGATAGAGGCAAGTGGAATTCCATGTGTAGTGGTAAAATGCGTAAATATATGGAGGAACACCAGTAGCGAAGGCGGCTTGCTGGGTCTTTACTGACGCTGAGGCACGAAAGCGTGGGGAGCAAACAGGATTAGATACCCTGGTAGTCCACGCCGTAAACGATGAGTACTAAATGTTGGGTAAAACCAGTGTTGAAGTTAACACATTAAGTACTCCGCCTGAGTAGTACGTACGCAAGTATGAAACTTAAAGGAATTGACGGGACTCCGCACAAGCGGTGGATCATGTTGTTTAATTCGAAGGTACCCGAAAAACCTCACCAGGTCTTGACATGCTTCTGCAAAGCTGTAGAAACACAGTGGAGGTTATCAGTTGCACAGGTGGTGCATGGTTGTCGTCAGCTCGTGTCGTGAGATGTTGGGTTAAGTCCCGCAACGAGCGCAACCCTTATTGTTAGTTGCCAGCACGTAATGGTGGGGACTTTAGCAAGACTGCCAGTGATAAATTGGAGGAAGGTGGGGACGACGTCAAATCATCATGCCCCTTATGACCTGGGCTACAAACGTGATACAATGGCTGTTACAAAGGGTAGCTGAAACGTAAGTTTTTGGCGAATCTCAAAAAAACAGTCTCAGTTCGGATTGAAGTCTGCAACTCGACTTCATGAAGTTGGAATCGCTAGTAATCGCGAATCAGCATGTCGCGGTGAATACGTTCTCGGGGTTTGTACACACCGCCCGTCAAACCACGAAAGTTGGCAATACCCAAAGCCGGTGGCCTAACTTCGCAAGAAGAGGGAACCGTCTAAGGTAGGGTCGATGATTGGGGTTAAGTCGTAACAAGGTATCCCTACCGGAAGGTGGGGATGGATCACCTCCTTTCTAAGGAAACAATTATCATCTTCAGTTTTGAGAGACTTAAGAAAGTTTTTCATTATAACTAACTTACTTGCAAATTGTATTTACAATATTTTAATCTTTTTAATATTAAGGGACTATAGATCAGTTGGTTATAGAGTACACACCTAATAATTGTGAGGTCGGTGGTTCAAGTTACACATTTAGGCCCACCATAACCACAAATAGGCAAAATATTAAAAAAAGCTCTTTGAAAAGTAGATAAACGAAGGTTAAAAAATCAAAGGAACTAAGGGCGCACAGTGGATGCCTTGGCACTAAGAGCCGATGAAGGACGCAATTAACGGCGAAACGCCACGGGAAGCTGTAAATAAGTGAAGATCCGTGGATCTCCGAATGGGAAAACCCATTACATTGAAGATGTAATATTCTTCTAATACGATTTATCTTTTTAGAAGAAGGGAAACGCGGCGAACTGAAATATCTAAGTAACCGCAGGAAAAGAAAGTAATAACGATTCTGGTAGTAGTGACGAGCGAACCCGGAACAGCCTAATACCATTTCTAGTTACAAAATTTTAACAAAGTAGAAGCTTTTGGAAAGAAGCACCAAAGAAGGTGACAGTCCCGTAAACGTAAGTTAAAATCTAGGGTATTAATAAGTACGGCGAGACACGAGAAATCTTGTCGGAAGATGGGAGGACCATCTCCTAAGGCTAAATACTTCTTAGTGACCGATAGTGAACTAGTACCGTGAGGGAAAGGTGAAAAGAACCCCGAAAGGGGAGTGAAATAGATCCTGAAACTGTGTGCCTACAATTAGTCAAAGCACGTTAATGTGTAATGGCTTGCCTTTTGCAGAATGAACCGGCGAGTTATGATGTGGAGCAAGGTTAAGTTTTAAGGAACGGAGCCGTAGCGAAAGCGAGTCTTAATAGGGCGTTTAGTTGCATGTCATAGACCCGAAACTGAAGTGAGCTAGCCATGAGCAGGTTGAAGTTTAGGTAAAACTAAATGGAGGACCGAACCAGGACACGTTGAAAAGTGTTTGGATGACTTGTGGCTAGGGGTGAAATTCCAATCGAACTCAGAGATAGCTGGTTCTCCCCGAAATAGCTTTAGGGCTAGCGTTGATTTAGTAATTTGGTGAAGGTAGAGCACTGAATGAGTAAGGGCTCCACCTCGGGGTACCGAACTCAATCAAACTCCGAATGTTACCAAATAAAATCAGCAGTCAGACTGTGGGTGATAAGGTCCATGGTCAAAAGGGAAAGAGCCCAGACCGTCAGCTAAGGTCCCAAAATTGATGTTAAGTGGCAAAGGAAGTGAAGACGTTTAAACAACTAGGAGGTTGGCTTAGAAGCAGCCATCCTTTAAAGAGTGCGTAATAGCTCACTAGTCGAATGACTCTGCGCCGAAAATGTACCGGGGCTAAAACATCATACCGAAGCTACGGATTCAAATAGCTTCTTAGTTATTTGAATGGTAGGGGAAGCGTTCTGACATCGGTGAAGCCATAGCGGAAGCAGTGGTGGAGAGGTCAGAAGTGAGAATGCCGGTGTAAGTAACGAAAAGATAGGTGAGAATCCTATCCGTCAAAAACCCAAGGTTTCCAGGGCCAGGTTCGTCCTCCCTGGGTTAGTCGGGTCCTAAGGTGAGGGAGAAATCCGTAATCGATGGCAAGCAGGCTGAGATTCCTGCACTAGTTAATCAACTGACGGAGGGACAAAGCAGGCTAAACACGCCCCTTATTGGATTGGGGTAGAAAAACTAAGTCTGAGAAGACAGGCAAATCCGTTTTCTCATTTAAAGACAAGGTTTGAAAGTAAAGTGATTGATGTCATACTTTCAAGAAAAACTTCTAGGGCTAATTGATTAACTACCCGTACCGCAAACCGACACAGGTGGGTAGGTAGAGTATACTAAGACGCGCGAGCAAACTCTTGTTAAGGAACTCGGCAAAATTACTCCGTAACTTAGGGATAAGGAGAGCTTTTATTAAAACCAAAAGCCGCAGATAATAGGCCCAAGCGACTGTTTATCAAAAACATAGGTCTCTGCTAAACCGTAAGGTGATGTATAGGGGCTGATGCCTGCCCGGTGCTGGAAGATTAAAAGGAGATGTCAGGCAACGAAGCATTGAATTGAAGTCCCAGTAAACGGCGGCCGTAACTATAACGGTCCTAAGGTAGCGAAATTCCTTGTCGGGTAAGTTCCGACCCGCACGAAAGGCATAACGATTTGGGCGCTGTCTCAACAAGAGCCTCGGTGAAATCAAATTACCGGTGAAAATGCCGGTTACCCGCGACAGGACGAAAAGACCCCATGGAGCTTTACTGCAACTTAATATTGAAATTGGAAATAAGATGTACAGGATAGGTGGGAAACTGTGAGAGAAAAACGCTAGTTTTTCTGGAGTTGTCCTTGGGATACCACCCTTGTTATTTTTAGTTTCTAACCTGCACATGTGTAATGTGAGGGACATTGTTTGGTGGGCAGTTTGACTGGGGCGGTCGCCTCCTAAAGAGTAACGGAGGCGTTCGAAGGTTCCCTCAAAATGGTTGGAAATCATTTGTAGAGCATAAAGGCACAAGGGAGCTTGACTGCAAGACTTACAAGTCGAGCAGGGACGAAAGTCGGACTTAGTGATCTTACGGTACCGAATGGAAGGGCCGTGACTCAACGGATAAAAGCTACCCTGGGGATAACAGGCTTATCGCTTCCAAGCGTTCACAGCGACGAAGCGGTTTGGCACCTCGATGTCGGCTCATCGCATCCTGGAGCTGGAGAAGGTTCCAAGGGTTGGGCTGTTCGCCCATTAAAGCGGAACGCGAGCTGGGTTCAGAACGTCGTGAGACAGTTCGGTCTCTATCCGTCGTGGGCGTTGGAAATTTGAAAGGAACTGTCCCTAGTATGAGAAGACCGGGATGGATATACCGCTGGTGTTTCAGTTGGTTCGCCAGAGCCATAGCTGAGTAGCTATGTATAGAAGGGATAAACACTGAAAGCATCTAAGTGTGAAGCCTCCCTTAAGATGAGATTTCCCTATGAGGTCCCTGAAAGACTATCAGGTGGATAGGCTAGAGGTGTAAGAAGAGTGATCTTTTCAGCTGACTAGTACTAATAGACCCATTGACTTTGTTTTTTTAAATACCAACGTTTATCTAGTTTTGAAAGATCCTTGGTGCATAAAACTAAGGGGCAACACCTGTTCCCATCCCGAACACAGCAGTTAAGTCCTTAGTACTGACAATAGTTCTTTATTGAGCGAAGATATGGAGTGCCAAGGTTTGCTTTATAAAAAAGAATAAAAAAGAGGATTAGCTCAGTTGGGAGAGCGTCTGCCTTACAAGCAGAATGTCGGGGGTTCAAGTCCCTCATCCTCTACCAAAAATTGCCTACGTAGCTCAGTTGGTTAGAGCATCTGACTGTTAATCAGAGGGTCCTAGGTTCGAGTCCTAGCGTGGGCGCCATCTTTGTTATGTTTTTTCTTTTATCCTTGAAACCCATTTTTAAATTAGTATTTTCTAATTTATTAAGTCAATTTTGCAATCAATGATTGGCTTATTTTTTTAACAAAATTATGTTTTTTTTAAGAAAATAATTTTAAATTGATTTTTTTTATAAATATCACTTAAAATTAAAATAATTATCTAATTATTAAGCTAGTTTGTTGAAATCAATTCAAACTCTAGCTTTTTATTTTTATATATTTTTTTATCACATCCAAAATTGCCACCACCCCAACAAAGTTACTTAAAGGAGTATATCTCAAGTGTTAAAAAAAGTTTTTGAAACTACTAATTTAAAAGATTCTTTTCAAGTCGAAATAGGAACTTACGCCAGAAACGTTGATGCTTCCATTTTAGTACGTTACCAAGATACAGTGGTTCTTACAACTACTGTTTTTAGTCGTAAACCCAATAATCTTGATTTTTTACCTCTTACTGTTATTTATCAAGAAAAATTATATGCTGCTGGAAAAATTCCTGGCAGTTTTTTACGCCGCGAAGGGCGTTCCAACGACCACGAAATCCTCACTTCACGCCTCATTGACCGTTCCTTACGCCCCTTATTCCCTGATTATTTTCAACAAGAAGTGCAAGTAATTAATACAGTTTTAAGCCTAGATTCTGATTTTAAAAGCGAACTTGCCTCTATGCTTGGAAGTTCTCTTTCTTTATTAATTTCTGAAATACCCTTTTTTGAAGCTATTTCCGGAGTTTATGTAGGAAAAATAAACGACGAACTTATCATAAATCCCACTTTGAAACAACTTGCCAATTCTACTCTACATTTGATGGTTGCAGGCACCAAAAACAACGTTACTATGATAGAAGCACACGCCAATGAAGTTAGCGAACAAGATTTTTTAGAAGCCATTAATTTTGCACACCAATACATTAAAAAACTGTGTTTATTTCAAGAAAATATCAAGCAACAATTTGCACCTGTCAAAATTACAAACATCTTGCATAAAACCGAACAAACCCAACAACAAGTCTTTTTTGTCAAACACCAATCCCAAGTTAAACAAGCTATTTTAAGTTGTAACAGCAAAAATGATTTACAAAAATTAAAAGAACAAATCTTAGACCAAGCCAAACAAACTCCTTTTTTCAAAACTATTAACACTACCACTTTTTTTGATTGCGAAGCCCACAAAAAACATTTACAAATAACAGAAATCTTATTTCAAAAATTATCCAAACAAGAAACGCGTTCTTTAATTTTGCAAGAAAAAATAAGACCAGACAAAAGAGAATTAGAAGAAATAAGAACCCTCGAATCCCAAATTGATTTGTTGCCCCGCGCTCATGGTTCTGCTTTGTTTACCAGAGGACAAACTCAAAGCCTTGCTGCAGTGACCTTAGGTTGTTTATCAGAAAGCAAAATTATTGACGGCCTAAGCGACGAACAAAATAAACGTTTTATGCTTCATTATAACTTTCCTCCTTTTTCAGTTGGTGCAGTTGGTCGTTATACTGCCCCTAGCAGACGAGAAATCGGACACGGTACTCTTGCCGAAAAAGCTATATCTCAAGTTTTGCCCGAAGAAAAAGATTTTCCTTACACTATTAGAGTAGTTTCTGAAATTCTAGAATCTAACGGTTCTTCTTCTCAAGCCACTGTTTGTGCTTCTTCTTTGGCATTAATGGCATCAGGGGTTCCTTTAAAAAAAGCCGTTGCAGGAATGTCAGTAGGATTAGTTTTTGACCAAGCAACCAATAAATACGTTATTTTAAGTGATATCCAAGGTTTAGAAGATCACGTTGGAGACATGGATTTAAAAATCGCAGGCACCAATAAAGGAATTACTGCTTTACAAATGGATCTTAAAATCCAAGGAATCCCTTTTAAAATTTTGCAAGAAGCTTTTTTTCAAGCCAAAAAAGGACGCCTTCATATTTTAGAACACATGAACCAAACAATTTCTCAACCTCGTTTAGAAGTTTCACAGTACGCTCCTAAAGTTTGTATGATGCAAATCAAACCAGAAAAAATTCGTGATATTATCGGAAGTGGTGGCAAAATCATCAATCAAATTATTGAATCTCATGATGGTGTAAAAATTGATATTGAACAAGACGGACGCGTTTTTGTAATGCATTATAATTTAGAAACAGTCAAAAAAACAGTCGCTTTTATTGAAAGTTTAATCCAAGAAATTCAAGTAGGCGCTTGCTATCAAGCCTCTATTTTGCGTTTTTTAAGTGACAAACAAGGAAAAATGATTGGAGCTGTGGCACAAGTTTGTCCAGGAATTGAAGGACTTATTCACGTTAATAAAATGAAATTTCAAAAAATCACCGATGTTTTAAAAATAGGTGAAACAGTTTCGGTTAAATGCACCAAAATCAACGATCGCGGAAGAATTGATTTTTTGCTTTTGCCCAAAAACACACAAGAAAAAAACTTTTAGTTTTTGCCTTTCAAAAATTATTACCAATACCCATTAATTTATAAAAAAATACCGATATCATTTAAGAAAAGTGTGGTGGTTTGTTCATGAATGAATCTTTAAATAATCCCAATATCGAAACAAAACAAAATCTTACAGGACTAACTAACAAGCAAGTAGAACAAAAAAAAATTGCGGGTCAAGTTGATACTTCTAACTATAAAAATTCTAAAAGTATTAAAGATATCTTATTTAGTAATTTATTCAATTATCTTAATTTGTTGATTTTAATTGTAGCATTAATTATTATTTTCGTAAAACAATATGAACATTTATTTTTTTTAGTAGTTTCTTTAACCAATTTTTTTATTAGCGTGATTCAAGAAATTAAAGCTAAAATAACTCTTGACAAAGTATCTTTGTTGATGAAAAGCCATTCCCAAGTAATAAGAAATAGTCAAAAAGAAAAGGTTTTTTCTTCTGATTTAGTTTTGGAAGATCTTTTATTTTTGGAAGCAGGCGAACAAATTGTAGCTGATGCTAAGGTAAAATCGGGTGTTTTAGAAGTTAACGAATCACTTCTAACTGGTGAATCTAAATTAGTTGTTAAAAAAGAAAACGATTTTTTATATTCTGGTAGCTACGTGGTATCAGGTCAAAGTTATGCCGAAATTGTAGCTGTGGGAAGTGATATGTATATTGAAAAAGTTTCCCAAGAAGCTAAAAAATACAAAAAACCGACCACTCCTTTGATGCAAAGTTTATCTTCGTTAATCAAAACAATCATTATTTTTGTCACACTTTTTGCTATTATTTTAGCTTTTTTTGCTTTTAATAAAGAAAATAATAAAATATCAGATTTCAAGCAAAATTCCTTACTAGGTTTGTGTGGCATGATGATAGCAATGCTTCCTTTGGGGCTTTTTTTGCTGACCAACATTTCTTTGGCAGTAGGTTTTGTACGTTTAGCAAAACAAAAAACTTATGCACAAAATCTATTTGGAATCGAAATGTTAGCTCAAATAAACACTTTATGCCTCGACAAAACAGGAACTATTACTGATGGTACTATGCAAGTTAAAAAAGTTATTACTTATCACCCTAAAGAACTTGATTTTGCTAAATTAATGAATTCTTTTTTATCTGCTTGTTCCACTTCTAATAGCACTTATAATGCTTTAATAAACAAATTTAGCCCCAACACTTTTCCTGTTTCAACTCTTTATCAAGTCTCCCAAAAACTTCCTTTTTCCAGCGAAAGAAAATATAGTGCAGTTGAATTTAAAAATTTAGGAACCATTTTTTTGGGTGCTCCTGAATTCATTTTAAAAAAAAATTTTCATCTTATTAAAAAAGATTTTGAAACTCATACCCAATTAGGTTATCGAGTACTTTTATTAGCTAAAAGCCCTGAGTCTTGTATTTCTCAAATAACTTGTAAAAACCAAAAATTACATGACATACCATGCATCCCTTTAGCTTTAATTATCATTGAAGATACCATTAAAAAAGACGCAGTCACTACCATTGATTTTTTCCAGAAAAATGGCGTTTGTGTTAAAGTAATTTCTGGTGATAATCATATTGCAGTTTCTCGAATAGCTCAAAGAGTAGGTATTATCGATGCTTATAAAAACATCAGTTTAGAAGGGCTTTCTGATCAAGAAGTTATCCAAATAGCTACTAAATACAATGTTTTTGGAAGAACTTCGCCCCAACAAAAAAAAATCTTAATTCAAACTTTTAAACAAACAGGACAAAAAGTTGCCATGACAGGAGATGGTGTAAACGATATTTTAGCCCTAAAAGAAGCCGATCTTTCCATTGCGATGGCATCAGGTAGCCAAGCTACTTGTAATATTGCTAATTTAGTTTTGATGGATTCTAATTTTTCTTCCATGCCTAAAGTAGTTTTTGAAGGTAGAAGAATTATTAACAATTTAGATAAAATCTCTATTTTGTTTTTCACCAAAACTATTATTGCTTTTATGCTTGCAATTGCTGTTATTTTCTTTAATTTTTTAAGGCGTCCTTGCTACTATCCTTTATCACCTTTGAAATTGCAATTTGTCATGGACTATTGGTCAATTGGTATTCCTTCGCTTTTTTTATCTTTTGAAAAAAACAACGAAATTATCAGTGAAAACTTTTTACTTAACAATCTCAAAAAAGCCTTGCCTTATGCAAGTCTAGTTTTTATTAGTTATGTCTTAACTTTTGGTTTGCAAATTGGTTTTATATCAACCCAAACTCCCGATTTCAAACAATTAGAAATAGTTTCTAATTTTGTAATTTTATTCTCCACTTTCATTTTATTTGCTGTTTTATTTAGAATTTCTAAACCTTTTAATCTAGCTAAATTACTTTTATTTGTAGCAATGTTAACAGGTTTTATGACAGCTTCATTTATTTTGGATGTTTTTGAAGAAATGTCTCAATTTGGTAATCTTGAAAAAGTTTTATTAGTTTTAAGCATCATTTTATCCTTTTTCATAACCCAAATTTCCCAAAAACCCCGTCCAACAAAAACTACAAAATTGAAGAAAGAAAACAAATAATTAATATGATTATTTACGGAAAAAACCCCATAAAAGAAGCAATTAAAGCGCAGAGAAAAATTTATCAACTATATTTAGATGAAAAAATTAAAGACCATCTTTTTATAATGTTTTTGCAAAAGCACAATATTGTTTATCAATTAGTTAACAAATTTTTTTTATATGATCTAACTAAACAAAAAAACCATCAAGGAGTCGCTGCTAATGTTTGTGACTACACTTTTTATGATCTAGACACTTATTTAGATTCTACTAAATTCCAAAAATTCTTAATTTTAGACGCTATTAATGACCCCCATAACTTAGGAGCCATTTTAAGAACTGTTGAAGCTTGCGCTTTAGATGGTGTTATTATGAGTAAAAAACATCAAGTTCCACTCAATTCTACAGTTGCCAAAATTTCTTGTGGTGCTTTGGAATACACTAAAGTTTTTTTAGTTACCAATTTGCATCAAACCATTTTAAAACTGAAAAAAAATCAAGTTTTAATCGTTGGAACCGATAGCAATTCTTACCAATCTTTTCATCAAATCCCTAAAAATAGTTCTTTGGCTATTATTGTTGGCAACGAAGGAACGGGCATTAGACATTTATTAAAAAAGCAATGTGATTTGTTGGTTAAAATCCCTATGTATGGAAAAATAAATTCTTTAAATGTAAGTGTTGCTGCTGCACTAATGATCTACTCCACTTTTATTTTTGGTGATAATTAAACCTTATCCCATTCCAAAAAGAAAACCAATAACTAACTTATTTTTTTAAGCAGTTAATCATTAATCTAATTTGGGTTTATTTTAGTTTTCTTACCATCTTTCATCCAATATTCCAAATATTTTCTTTCTGGGATAATTTTTTGCACAAAGCAATTTTTGTAATTTATTTTTTACACAAAAACACTGATTTATGATATAATAAAAAAAGATGTTTTGAAAATTAAATTAATGTTTTTTAAACTTTGTAACATAAAAGGAGCTATTTTTTTGAAAAAAAATATTTTAGTTTGTGTTTTGTGTTTAAACCGCAATTACAACACCAAACCACGAGCCAATCAAAACTCAAAACGTTTAATTTTAAAAAAATATTGCTCTTATTGCAACAAACACACTTTGCATCAAGAAACTAAGTAAAGGAGTTTTTAACTTTATGGGAATTAAAATAGTAAGAGAAACCAAACCAAATCAGTTATTAGAAGTAATCAAAAGAGAATATAGTTTGCTCAATATTTTACTAATTATCACTTCTATTTTGTCTCTTGCTCTTTGTGGGCAATTATGGCAAACAAAACATTTTGAAACTATGCATTGGGCATTGCCTTGTGCTTTAGTTCTTTTGAGTGTTTTTATTTTCGCGATAGGTTCATTTGCTTTTTTCAAAGATGCATTTTTGCAAATTTGTAACATTATCTGGCCTTCCTTAAAACAAATTTTGTTTAACGCATTACAAGTTATTTTTTTCACATTGTTTTTAATACTTTTTGTTCATACCATAGATTCTTATTTTATTGGCAAATTAACTCAATTTTGTGTCAAAATCAAAAATTTGTTGAGCAAATAAAATGAATAAAACAGAAAAACAAATAAAAAGGACAGAAGCGCAAGAAAAAACCTTCCAAAACACACGCCACCTTAAATGGTATATTGCCCAAACTTATTCAGGTTATGAAAACGTTGTAAAAGACGATTTGTTAAGAAGAGTCGAAAGCATTGGCATAGGTGATTTAGTATCTAATGTTTTGTCTCCTAAAGAAGAATATTATGAAACTCGTTTGGATGGAAAAAAGGTTAAAAAAGAGCGTAAAATGTATCCTGGATACGTTTTTATTCAAATGATGATTACTGACCGATCTTGGTTTGTTGTCAGAAATACTCCGAGAATTACTGGTTTTTTAGGTTCAAGCGGGATGGGTTCTAAACCAGTTCCTTTATCTGAAAACGAAATCAATCCCGTTTTATTAAAAATGGGTATCATCAACAAACCTGATTATAAAAATTTAATCGGCAAAAAAGTAGAAATCATTTCTGGTTCTTTTGCGGGTCAAATAGGACAAGTATCAAGTATTGATGACGACCGTGAAAAAATGACATTGGAAATAGATTTGTTTGGTAGAGCAACTCCAGTAGAAATTTCTTTCAACGACTTCAAAGAAATATCTTAACTTTTTTCACAATTTCTAATATTTTTTTATCAAATATTTAAAATTTATGTTAAAATAAGTTGTCTAAAAAATTTTATCATATTTTTTTATGTGACAATATCAAAAATATTCCAAATTTAATTAAACGCAAACAAAGAATAAACAACTCAAATTATCAAGTTTTTTATTTAAAGTCCTCGTTCCAAAGAAAGGTTTTTTATGGCTAAAAAAGTTGTTAAAACGGTAAAATTACAAATTTCTGCAGGAAAGGCTAATCCAGCTCCTCCAGTAGGACCTGCTTTAGGACAAGCCCAAGTTAATATTCCTGCTTTTTGTTCCCAATTTAACGAAACAACTAAAGATCAAATGGGTTTCGTTATCCCTGTTATCATTTCTGTTTATGAGGACAGAACATTTACTTTTGTAACTAAAACTCCTCCAGCAAGCGATCTTTTAAAAAAAGCTGCTAAAATTGAATCTGGTTCTGCTAATGCAAGCCAAACTAAAGTAGCTACTATCACACACAAACAAATAGAAGAAATTGCTAATTTAAAGCTTCCAGACCTAAATGCTTATTGTGTTGAAAAAGCTTGCAAAATCATTGAAGGCACAGCTCGCAATATGGGAATTTTAGTAAAAGATTAAAATAGTTTTTACCCCAATTATTCAAATTTCGAATTAAAAAAAATTTCTAAAAAATATCAAGTTGTTTTGAGAAAGGAATTACTGTGATGAAACGAGGCAAAAAATATTTAGCATCATTACAAATGTTTGATGTTAAAAAAAAATACCCACTTCAAGAAGCTATTAGTTTAGCTAAACAAACTCAAGTTGCTAAATTTGATGCTGCGGTAGAATGTGCTTTTAATCTAAATTTAGATCCCAAAAAAATTGATCAAAATTTAAGAGGATCATTGGTTTTACCACATGGCACTGGCAAAGTTTTAAAAGTAGCAGTTCTTGCTAAAGGAGAACAAGCAAAACAAGCACAAGAAGCTCAAGCCGATTACGTAGGCGATCAAGATTTAATTGATAAAATTGCCAAAAACTGGGTTGATTTTGATGTCTTAGTTGCTACTCCTGAAATGATGCCACAATTAAGTAAATTAGGGCGTCTTTTAGGACCCAAAGGGCTAATGCCTAACCCTAAAACAGGCACTGTAACAAATGATGTTTTACAAGCAGTCAAAGAAATTAAAAATGGTAAAATTGAATATCGCCTAGACAAAAGAGGAAATATTCATGCCATATTAGGTAAGGTTTCTTTTGATGAGATAAAATTACTAGAAAACTTAAAAACTTTATATCTTCAATTAATGGCTGTTAAACCTCGTACAGTGAAAGGCACTTACATTAAAAGTGTTACTATTTCAACTACGATGGCACCAGGTATTAAAATTGACCCTGTTACAATTTCACAATAATCAAGATAAAAATTTTGAAGGAAGGAAAAGGGCATAATCATGATAAAACCTCAGTTAGCCAAAAAAATAGATTCAGTTGCTGTTTTGCAAGAAAAAATTAGCACTGCTAAAACAGTTATTGTTTTTGAATATACGAGTTTACCGGTAAGTTCTTTTATGCAACTGCGTCGTGAGTTAAAAAAAACTAGTTGCGAAGCAAAAGTATATCCCAAAAACATCATGCAAAGAGCTGTTGCTAACGCCAAACAAGCTGATTTAGTTACCTTTTTAAAAGGAGCAAAAGCTTTAATTATTAGTCCCCAAGAATTATTAGAACCAATCAAAACGATTTATAATTTTGCTAAAAAAAATAAAGCAGTTAAAATAGTTTCTGGCATTGTGGAACAAAAAATTGTCTCCTTGCAAGAAATAAACATATTAGCTACTTTACCTTCAAAAGAAAAAATGTTAGCGCTTTTAGCTGCTTCAATGTTTTTACCTTTGCAACATTTAGCAATTGGTCTAAATATTTTAGCAAAAACCAAACAACAAGAAAACCCCCAACAATAAAAATTAATTTATGAATGAAAAGATTATAACAAAGGAGATTGACATGGCTAAGTTAACAAAAGAAGTTTTTTTATCGGCTTTAAAAGAAATGTCTTTATTAGAGATTAAAGAATTATTAGATGGTTTAAAAGAAGAGTTTGGAATTGACCCAACTGCTTTAGCAGTTGCAGCTCCTGGAGCAAATAATGCAGCTGAAGTAGAAGAAAAAACCGAATTCACAGTAGTTATGAAAAGTTTTGATGAAAAAAAGAAACTTGCTGTTATTAAAAAAGTGCGCGAAGTAACAGGATTAGGTTTGATAGAAGCTGCTAATTTTATTAAAGTTCCTGACTCCAAAGTAAAAGAAAATGTCTCTAAAGCTTTAGCAGAAGATATTAAAAACAAGTTAGAACAAGTTGGAGCTGTTGTTGAACTTCAATAAATTATTATCTTGTAAGTAATATAAAAACCTGAGTTTTCTCAGGTTTTTTAGTCTTTCATTGTTTTTATTTTTATACCCCACCCCCACAACAAAACCCAAAAATCGCAAAGACACAATTAAAAATAAAGATTTTGGCAAAACAAACTACCAATTAATAATTTATAGGAGCATAAGATGGGTTATCATAATGTAAAATATGGCAAAAAAGCACAACGTCGTAATTATTCTAAAATAATTTATGATGTTGATTTGCCCAATTTAATTGAAATTCAAAACCAATCTTTTGATTGGTTTTTAAAACACGGTATTAAAGAATTGTTGCAGGATTTTTGTCCTATTGAAAGTTATAATGGGGATTTAAAAATTCACTTTAATGATTATTTTTTAACACCACCAAAATATAGCATTGAAGAAACTAAAATTAAAGATATAAGTTATGTTGCCCAATTATTTGTCAAAACTACTTTAGAAAATGTTTTAACTGGCGAAACTAAACAAAGCAATATTTTACTTACTGAATTGCCTCTAATTACTTCCACTGGTACTTTTGTCATCAATGGCACTGAAAGAGTAGTTGTTTCTCAAATTGTACGTTCCGCTAGTGTTTATTTTGCAGGCAATTTTGACAGCAAACTCAACAGAACCACTTATTCTGGACAAGTAATTCCTTCACGTGGTGCTTGGATTGAATATGAAGAAGGTTCTAAAGAAATTTTGTATGCCAAATTAGATCGTTCCAAAAAAATTCCCTTGTCCAATTTTATTTATGCTCTAGGATTTGACAGCAAAGAGGCAATCGAAAATGTTTTTGGCAAAAGTGCTATCCTTGATTCTGTTTTTGATAAAGAAACTGATATGGACTCAGATAACGCCTTGGTAGAGCTGTATTCTAAAATACGTCAAGGCGAAAAAGTTCCTGTCGATACTGCCAGAGATTTTATTAGAACAAGACTTTTTGATCAAAAAAAATACGACCTGGCTAAAGTGGGAAGATACAAATTTAATAAAAAACTAGACGTTCTTACCCGAGCTGAAAACACTTATTTAGTTTGTGATTTTGTCAATCCTGAAAACCAAGAAATAATAATTGCACAAGGCGAACTCTTAACCAAAGAAAAAATTGCAATCCTGAAACAAAATCGTCATTTTTTGCTTCAAGAAATCTTTGATGCTAAACACAATTTAGAAAATGAAACTGATGAAGAGATTTTAGCATATAAAAAATATCCTCAAAAAAACGAATTATTCACCAAAACTAACATCATCAACTCTCGCACTGGTGAAGTTTTAGTAGCTAAAGATACTTTAGTTAACGACGATATTATCAATCATTTAAGACACAATATTCACACCCTTGACGAAAAAGTATCTAAATTTTTCCTAGGAACTAAAGATATTTATCAAAAAGAAGCAGAACGTCAAGGAGTTTTTAACGAAATTTTAGAAGTTTATACTTCAAAAGACGAATCAGGCAAGTTATATCACAAAGTCAAACTTATCGGAAACGACCAAAGAGAAACCAAAAAACACATTACTTTATCAGATGTTATTGCAAGCATTAATTATTATTTGAATCTTTATGAAAACGTAGGCACTGTTGATGATATCGATCATTTAGGTAATCGTCGTTTAAGATTAATTGGAGAATTGTTAAAAAACCAATTTCGAATTGGTCTTACCAGAGCTGAAAAAAATATCAAAGATATGATTTCTACTAGCAAATTCATTGAAGTTAACGGTCCAGGTGACCTAGTTAATTTTACTTTTTTAATGAGTGTAATCAAAACTTTTTTCACAAGCTCACGCTTATCACAATTCATGGATCAAATCAATCCTTTAGCAGAATTGACGCAAAAAAGAAGGGTATCAGCTCTAGGTATAGGAGGAATTAATCGTGACCGTGCAGGCATTGAAGTGCGCGACGTGCACAATTCCCATTACGGCAGATTATGCCCCATCGAAACTCCTGAAGGACCTTCAATTGGGCTTATCACATCCCTTTCCACTTATGCCAAAGTCAATAAGTGTGGTTTTATCCAAACTCCTTTCTTTAAGGTTTTGCACCAAGACGGAAAAACTACTCTTTCGCGCCACATAGACTATTTAACAGCTGACCAAGAAAAAGAAGAAATTATTGCCTCAGCTGGGTTTGTTTTGGATGCCAATAATGCTTTTCAAGATAAAAAAATAATTGCTCGTAGCAACGGTGAAACAGGCATTTTTGAAAGAAGCCAAATAACATATGCTGACGTTTCTCCTAAACAAATTGTCTCTGTTGCAACTTCTTCGATCCCCTTTTTAGAACACAATGATGCTTCCAGAGCTTTAATGGGAGCCAATATGCAACGTCAAGCAGTCCCTTTATTAATTCCTGAATCCCCTATTGTAGGAACAGGTGTTGAATATCGCGCTGCCAAAGACTCAGGTTGTTTAATTATTGCCTGTGAATCAGGGTTTGTTACTTATGTTGATGCTCAAAAAATAATTATCACCAAAAAACCCAACCAAACTGTTTCATTAAATGGTAAAACCCTTTACGATACCACCCAAGAATTTACCTATACCCAAGCCAAGGATTTATATGAAAACAACTACAAAGAACACCAAGCTGAATACACCCTAATCAACTTTGCCAAATCCAATCAAGATACTTTAGTGTTGCAAAAACCGATTGTAGTTTTGGGAGAACAAATCAATGAAGGTGATATTTTAGTAAGTGGACCTTCTACATCTCAAGGTGAATTAGCACTTGGTAGAAATGTTACAGTGGCTTTTATGACTTGGGAAGGTTATAACTATGAAGATGCCATCATTATGTCAGAAGAATTAGTCAAACACGATGTCTACACTTCCATCCACATTGATAAATACGAAGTCCAAACTAGAGAATTAAAGAAAGGTAGCGGTCAAGAAGAAATCACTAGAGAAGTTCCCAACGTGGGCGCTGATGCTATTAAAAACCTTGACGAAAGAGGAATTATTATTCCTGGTTCCGAAGTTAAAGAAGGAGATATTTTAGTAGGTAAAATCACTCCTCAAGGAAACATCGAACCTTCTCCTTCTGAAAAATTAATTCAAATCGTAATCGGTGAAAAAGCCCGAGAATATAAAGACTCTTCTTTAAGAGTTCCTTTTGGTGAAGGAGGCATCGTCCAAAGTGTTCATTATTTCTCCAGAAAAAACGGTGATGTTCTTCCTGCTGGTGTTAATGAAAACATCCGTGTTTTCATCGCTAAAAAACGTAAAATCAACGAAGGTGATAAAATGGCAGGACGACACGGGAACAAAGGTGTAATTTCTCGTATTTTACCTAAAGAAGATCTTCCTTATATGGCAGACGGAACTCCAATTGACATCATGTTAAATCCTTTAGGGGTTCCTAGTAGGATGAACATTGGACAAATTTTAGAAATCCATTTAGGAATGGCTGCCAAAAAATTAGGCATCAAAGTGGCAACTCCTGTTTTTGATGGTGTCAATGACTACGACCTTAAAGAAATCATGAAAGAAGCCAATTTAGATCCTGATGGCAAAATGGTTTTATATGACGGACGCACCGGTGAACCTTATGACAGTCGTATTTCTGTAGGAGTTATGTATATGGTTAAATTATCTCACATGGTAGATGACAAACTCCACGCCAGAAATGTAGGACCATACACTTTAGTTACCCAACAACCTATGGGAGGAAAAGTCCAAAACGGTGGACAACGCTTCGGTGAAATGGAAGTATGGGCACTTTATGCTTATGGAGCTGCTCACACCTTACAAGAAATTTTAACAGTCAAAAGTGATGATATTGTAGGTAGAAATAAAACTTATAGCGCCATCGTTCAAGGAACTCCGCTGCCTAAACCAAGCATTCCTGAAAGTTTCCGAGTTTTTATTAAAGAATTGCAATCTTTAGGATTGTACGTAGAACTAATCAAAACTGATACTAAAGAAAATGAAGTTAATAAATCCTTAATTGATTACAAAAAGGAAGGTTATAATTAAAGATGAGTGATAACAGATTATTTACTTCAGTAGAAACTTTAAATTTTTCATCTCCAGTTTTAGAAAAATTAAAACTTTCTGGAATCAATATTTTGGAAGATTTTAACACTTTTACTTTAGAAGAATTAAGGCTTTTACTGCAAGAAACTTTTTTAGAGGTTTTACCTATTCTCAAAAATTTTGCCATACCTCGTAATTTACAAAATCTAGATTTGAGTGAGGCCGTTATTAACATTCTTACTGAACTAGGAATGGAAGATTTTCAAGATCTTTTACAAACTAAAATGGCTGTTCTTACAAAAGCATTTGAAACCAATCCCCTTGCTTTTAAAAAACTAAACGACCTATTTAAGTTATATAATCATTTTCCTTCTATTTCATCTGATAAAGAATATGGCAGTAGAGATTATGATTATTTTAAAATTCGTCTAGCTGCTCCCGAAGAAATCAGACAGTGGTCTTATGGTGAGGTTACCAGCTATGAAACAATTAACTATCGGACCTATAAACCAGAGATATCAGGATTATTTTGTCAAAAGATTTTTGGTCCAGTAGTTGATTTCCAATGTGCTTGTTCTAAAAAACAAGTCAGCATCAAAAGTCAATTTTGTAACAAATGCGGAGTTGAATTTACCGAAACCAAAGTGCGTCGCGAAAGAATGGGGCACATCGAATTACAAACTCCAATCGTCCATACTTGGTACCTTAATTCTTCTCCCAGCCGTTTAGCTATTCTTTTAAATATCAAAACTAAACAATTAGAAGAAATAGTTTATTATGTTTCTTACGTTGTAATTGATCCTGGAAAAACTGAATTCAAATCTAAAGAAATTATTACAGAAACCCAATACAGCGAAGCTCTTTATGAATTTGGAAATACTTTTTTAGCTTTAACAGGTGCCGAAGCGGTTAAAAAATTACTAGAAAATCTCAATTTAGAAAAAACTATCAAAGTCCTTCGCAAATCTTTATCGGAAAATTCCAAACAAAAAAGAGAAAGCATCATTAAAAGACTAGAAATCATCGAATCTTTTCATCAATCAGACAACAAACCTGAATGGATGGTAATGGATGTTATTCCTGTATTGCCTCCGGGATTAAGACCGATGGTTCCTTTAGATGGTGGTCGTTTTGCTACTACTGAAGTCAACGATCTTTACCGCCGTATCCTTAATCGCAACAATCGTTTAAAAAAACAAATGCTCCAAAAAGCTCCTCGTTTAATTATTAAAAACGAAAAAAGAATGCTACAAGAAGCAGTTGATGCTTTATTTGATAATGCCAAAACTAGCAAAAAAAACGTTAACAATGTCGAAAAAAACCGTCCACTTAAATCTTTATCCGAAATGCTACGCGGGAAACAAGGTCGTTTCCGTCAAAATCTTTTAGGTAAAAGAGTTGATTATTCGGGACGATCCGTAATTATTGTAGGTCCTGATTTAGAAATGCACCAATGCGGCGTGCCTCGTGAAATGGCAATTATTTTGTTTAAACCTTTCATTTTGAAAAAATTACAAGCAACCAAAGGTATCGACAAAAAAAACGCCAACACTATTTATGAAAAAATGAATGAAGAGGTTTGGAACGCCTTAGAAGAAGTAGTCAAAGAACACCCAGTCCTTTTAAACCGCGCCCCAACACTACATCGTTTAGGAATTCAAGCTTTTGATCCTAAATTAATTGATGGTAAAGCCATTCGCCTACATCCTTTAGTTACACCTGCCTTTAATGCCGATTTCGATGGCGACCAGATGGCAATTTATGTTCCTCTTTCTTTAGAAGCGCAGGCTGAAGCACGCTTATTGATGCTTGTTTCGAACAACATTTTAGACCCTAAAAATGGTAATCCAGTAGTAACTCCTTCGCAAGATATGGTTTTAGGAAACTACTATTTAACCATTGAAGAAAAAAAAGATCGCACTATAAACAGTTATGATGCTTCCCAAAGAACTGCAGAACACCAATACAAACATCGCAATGAAGGAGCCTTTTTTGCTGACATCAACGAAGCCAAAACTGCTTATCAAAATAAAGAAATCCATCTTCACACAAGAATTTTTATCAAACCACAAGCAATTAATTTATCATTTACCGAAGAACAACGTCAAAAATATTTAATGACTACTTTAGGAAAATTAATTTTTAATGACATTTTGCCTCCAAGTTTCCCCTACATTAATGAACCAACCCAGTTTAATTTGGATGTTCAAACTCCTGATGCTTATTTTTTAGCTCCAGGAACCAACCCCAAACAATTCCTAAAAAAACTTCCAACCCCCAAACCTTTCAACAAAAAATTTCTATCTATGATTATTGCATGTTTTTTCAAACAAATGAAAATTACAGAAACTTCTAAAATGCTAGATCACATCAAAAACTTAGGTTTCAAGTATTCCACCATCGCAGGAATTACAGTTTCATTTGCAGACATTAATACTTATTCCAATAAACAAAAGTTATTACAAGAAGTAGAAGCCCGCAATATTCAAATTGAGACTTGGTACAACGATGGTTTTTTAACAGATGCCGAACGTCGTCGTTTAATAATTAACGAATGGAAAACTATTCGTGACGAAATTCAAGAAGGTTTGATGAAAGAATTCAAACAAGACAACCACATTTTTATGATGAGCGAAAGTGGAGCACGTGGTAGTGTTTCTAACTTTACTCAATTAGCAGGGATGAGGGGATTAATGAATAACCCTAAAGGTGAAATTATTGAAGTCCCTGTTAAAGCTTCTTTCCGAGAAGGTCTGAAAGTTTCTGAGTTTTTCATCTCTACTCACGGAGCCCGTAAAGGTTCAACTGATACTGCCCTCAAAACAGCTGAGTCAGGCTATCTAACGCGTCGTTTAGTTGACGTAACTCAAGATATTGTCGTTATCAAAGAAGACTGCAATAGTGACCGCGGTTTTGTTGTAGAAGCTATGATGAGTGATGGCAAAGAAATTGTTTCCCTCAAACAACGCATTATGGGACGCTTTGCTAGTTGCGACATTTGTTACCCCAAAACCAATACCCTTATTTTAGCGCGTAATGAATTAATTACCGAGTCTAAAGCCCAAGAAATTATTATTGCCAAAATTAAAAAAGTTCCTATTAGAAGTATTTTAACTTGTAATTGTGAATATGGTATTTGTGCCAAAGACTATGGCGTCAATCTAGCTACTAACAAATTAGTAGAAATTGGCGAAGCTGTTGGTGTTATTGCTGCTCAATCCATTGGTGAACCAGGAACTCAATTAACTATGAGAACTTTCCATACTGGAGGGGTTGCTTCTGCCTCAGATATTACTCAAGGTCTTCCAAGAATCGAAGAATTATTTGAAGTACGCAAACCCAAAGGAAAAGCGCTAATCAGCGAATTAAAAGGAAAAATTAAAAAAATAGATAAAATCCGTTCTCAAAATCCAGAAATTGTAATTACACAAGAAAATGACCCTTACACAGAACACCGTTACATTTTAGAACCTAATGTTGATATTTTAGTAAGCAAAAACAACAGTGTTTATCCCGGTCAAAAACTAACTTCTGGTTCGGTTGATCTAAAAGAACTTTTAAGAGTGGCAGGAACAACAGAGGCTCAAAAATATATCTTAGAAGAAATACAAAAAGTTTATCGTGCCCAAAATGTTTATATCAGCGACAAACATATCGAAATTATTATTCACCAAATGTTTAAACAAATTTTAATTATTGATGAAGGTGATACTCAACTTTTACCTGGCACAGAAATTACTATTAATAACTTTAAAAAAGCTAATTTAAAAATGTTAGAAGAAAACAAACGTTTAGCAGTGGGACGCCCTATTATTTTAGGAATTACGCGTTCTTCTTTAAGAAGTGATTCTTTACTGTCAGCTGCATCTTTCCAAGAAACTACTAAAATTTTAATTGATGCTGCCATCAAAGGAAAAACTGACCATCTTTACGGACTTAAAGAAAATGTTATTATTGGTGGCTTAATTCCTGCAGGAACAGGTATTTTAGAAACTACTTTATTTAAATATCCAAAAGAACCCGCAACCACTTCTGAACTTGCTGAAAAAATCAACCAAAATTAAAAAAAGAAAGGAAATAAAAAATGTCTACTGTTTCTCAATTAATCAAAAAACGTCGTATCAGTAAAACTTCCAAAACTAAAGCACCCGCATTAAGTTACGGTTTTAATGTTTTGCAAAAAAAAGCTAAATATTACAATTCTCCTCAAAAAATGGGAGTTTGTCTCCGTGTAACTACTATGACCCCAAAAAAACCTAACTCAGCTTTACGTAAATTTGCAAGAGTACGTCTAAGTAATGGTTCTGAAGTAACTGCCTACATTCCAGGCGTGGGACACTCCTTGCAAGAACATAGCTGTGTTTTAGTTCGTGGTGGACGTGTAAAAGACCTTCCTGGTGTGCGTTATCATATTGTTCGTGGTGCTCTAGATGCTACTGGTGTTGCTAACCGCAAACAAGGGCGCTCTAAGTACGGCTCTAAATTACCTAAAGAAAAAAAATAATTATAATTACAATGAATAAAAAATAATAAATCACAAATCCCCAAAAAAATAAATAAAATAAAGAAAGTAGGTGAATTTTTGTGTCCCGTAAAGGTCATATTAAAAAAAGAGATGTACAGCCAGATCCTGTTTACAATTCTAAATTAGTTACTAAAACCATTAATACCATTATGGAAGACGGCAAAAAAGGTAAAGCTCAAACTATTTTTTATCAAGCTTTAAAACAAGTCAAAACCATTACTAACCGCGAGCCTATTGAAGTTTTTCATGAAGCCCTAAATAACATTATGCCTGTGCTAGAAGTACGAACGCGTCGTGTTGGTGGTCAAAATTACCAAGTGCCTTCCGAAGTTCGTCCCGAAAGACGCCAGTCTTTAGGATTAAGATGGCTTGTTAAATACACTAAAGAACGCAACGAAAAAACAATGGAAGAAAGACTTGCCAAAGAAATAGTAGATGCTTCTTTAGGTAACGGAGTATCAGTTAAAAAAAGAGAAGAAACGCATCGCATGGCAGAAGCTAATAAAGCCTTTGCTCATTATCGTTGGTGATTGTAACTTATAGGAGAATAAAAAGATGGCACGTCGTCAGTTTTCATTAGAAAAAACTCGCAATATTGGCATTATTGCTCATATTGATGCAGGAAAAACCACCACTACAGAAAGAATTTTGTTCCACACTGGAAAAATTCATAAAATCGGAGAAACTCATGATGGCGCCTCTCAGATGGATTGGATGGAACAAGAACAAGAAAGAGGAATCACTATTACCTCTGCTGCTACTACTGCTTTTTGGAAAGACCACCGTATCAATATTATTGACACTCCCGGACACGTTGATTTTACGGTTGAAGTTTCGCGCTCTCTTAGAGTTTTGGATGGTGCAGTAACAGTTATTGATGCTCAAGCAGGAGTAGAACCGCAAACTGAAACTGTTTGGCGTCAAGCTAGTGAATATAAAGTTCCAAGAGTTATTTTTGTTAATAAAATGGATAAAGTAGGCGCTGATTTTGCTTATGCAATTGAAACTCTTAAACAACGCTTAGGAGTTCATGCAAGTGCTATTCAATGGCCAATTGGCTCAGAAAATGACTTTAATGGCATCATTGATTTAGTAGAAATGAATGCTTTTGAATATGATAACACTTCCCAAGAAACAGGAAAAGTTGTTTCTATTCCTAGAGATTTAGAATCAATTACCCAAACTAAAAGAAATGAATTAATAGAAACTTTATCTACCCTAGACGAAGAATTAATGATGTATTATTTAGAAGAAAAACCAATTTCTTCTGAAATGTTGAAAAATTCCATTAGAAAAGCAACCTTACAAGCTTCCTTTTTTCCAGTTCTTTGTGGTTCTTCTTTCAAAAATAAGGGTGTTGTTAAAATGTTAGACGCTGTTGTTGACTACCTTCCTGCTCCTTGTGATGTTGAAGCTATTGTTGGTTTTGATTCTGATAATCAAGAAATTGTGCGCACCGGATTAGATGAAGAACCTTTCACAGCTTTAGCTTTTAAAGTGATGACCGATCCTTATGTAGGAAAATTAACCTTTTTCCGTATATATTCAGGTTCAGTTAAAGCTGGATCTTACGTAACTAATACTACTAAAGGAATAAAAGAACGTTTTGGACGTTTATTACAAATGCATGCTAATTCTCGTGAAGAAGTAAAAGAAGCCTACACAGGCGATATTTTAGCAGTTGTAGGATTAAAAGCAACTACTACAGGAGACACTTTAGCATCAGAAGGACAAACTATCGTCTTAGAATCAATGAATTTCCCAGAACCAGTAATTGAAATTGCAGTAGAACCAAAAACTAAAGCTGACCAAGATAAAATGGGAATAGCCCTTGCAAAATTAGCTGAAGAAGACCCTACATTTAAGGTTTTTTCCAATCATGAAACCGGGCAAACTATTATTGCTGGAATGGGTGAACTTCATTTAGATATCATTATTGAACGTCTTAAAAGAGAATTCAAAGTACAAGCAAATGTTACAGAACCTCAAGTAGCATACCGCGAAACAATCACCAAAGAAACTGAGACAGAAGGAAAATTCATTCGTCAATCAGGTGGTCGTGGACAATACGGACACGTGTGGATGCGTTTTGAACCAAATCCCGGAAAAGGTTTTGAATTCGTTAATAAAATTGTAGGTGGTGTTGTTCCTCGTGAATACGTTCCTGCAGTTCAAAAAGGAATTCAAGAAGCTCTTGCTGGTGGTATTTTAGCTGGATATCAAATTATCGATGTTAAAGCAACTTTATTTGATGGTTCTTACCATGATGTCGATTCTTCCGAAATGGCTTTTAAAATTGCTGCTTCCATGGCATTAAAAGAAACCAAAACTAAAGGTAACCCAGTTATTTTAGAACCCATTATGGACGTGGAAGTAGTTACTCCCAATGATTATGTAGGAAATGTTATTGGCGATCTAACTTCTAGAAGAGGTAGATTAGAAAATCAAGAATCACGCACCAACGCTGTTGCTATTAGAGCGTTTGTACCCCTTTCTGAAATGTTTGGATATGCTACTGTTTTGCGCTCCAATACCCAAGGAAGAGCTACTTTTATTATGCAATTTGCTAAATATGAAAAAGCTCCTAAAAGTATTACTGAAGAAATTATTAAAAAACGCTCTTAGACAACCTTACACCAAAAAAACATTTTTATTCCCAAAATAGTTGTGAAAATCCAAAAAATAAGTTAAAATTTAAATGGTAAATATTATTTATTAAAATAAACCTTAAAACATAATAAAAGGAGGCCTTTGAAAAAAATGGCTAATGAAAAATTTATACGAAATAAACCGCATTTAAATGTAGGTACTATTGGACACGTAGACCACGGTAAAACTACTCTTACAGCAGCTATTACCCAAGTTTTGTCTACTCGTGGCTTGGCTAAAAGTAGAGCTTATGATCAAATTGATAATGCTCCTGAAGAAAGAGAACGTGGAATTACTATTAAAACTTCACATGTAGAATATGAAACAGAAAAACGTCACTATGCTCACGTTGACTGTCCTGGACACGCTGATTATGTTAAAAACATGATTACTGGTGCTGCTCAAATGGATGCTGCTATTTTAGTTGTTTCTGGTGCAGATAGTGTTATGCCTCAAACTAGAGAACACATTTTATTAGCACGACAAGTTGGTGTTCCAAAAATTGTTGTTTTCTTAAATAAATGTGATCTTTCCCCAGACGAACAAATTTTAGAATTAGTAGAAATGGAAGTTCGTGAATTATTATCTCAATACGATTTCCCAGGAGATGAAATTCCTGTTATTAGAGGATCTGCATTAAAAGCTTTAGAAGGTGACGCTCATTACGTTGCTCAAGTAAATGAATTAATCGAAACTCTAGACACCTACATTGAAGACCCAATGCGTGAAGTTGATAAACCTTTCTTAATGCCTGTAGAAGATGTTTTCACCATTACTGGTAGAGGAACTGTTGTTACTGGTAGAGTAGAAAGAGGCCAAGTAAAAGCTGGTGATGAAGTAGAAATTGTAGGACTTAAAGAAACTAGAAAAACTATTGTAACTGCAGTAGAAATGTTTAAAAAGGATCTAGATTTTGCTCAAGCAGGTGACAACATTGGAGCTTTATTACGCGGAATTAACCGTGAAGACGTACAACGTGGACAAGTTTTAGCTAAACCAGGTTCTGTTAAACCTCATTCTAAATTTTTTGCTCAAGTTTATGTTTTAACTAAAGAAGAAGGAGGACGTCACACTGCATTTTTCTCTCAATACCGTCCTCAATTCTATTTCCGTACTACAGATATTACAGGAGTGGTTGAATTACAAGGTGATGTAAAAATGGTAATGCCAGGTGACAACGCTGAATTAGTAGTTACCCTAAACAACCCAATTGCCATTGAAGAAGGAACTAAATTTTCTATTCGTGAAGGTGGAAAAACAGTTGGTGCAGGATCAGTTTCTAAACTTCTTAACTAAAATCACTATACTAAACCTTATTAATAAATAAAAAACCCACACATTATGTGGGTTTTTATCTCTTTTTTATCTTTTTTTGTGTATTTTGCCCCCACTTTTTACTCTTTTTCCTTTTTTATCGCTTTTTAAAACCCCATAAATCTAACCTAAAAAAACTAAAAGATGCAAATTTGGCAATAATAATTATTTTAAACATTCATAAAAAATTAGTTGTGCACCAAAAAAACGCTATTTATTATTAAATTTCGCAACACCAACCAAAAAAACACCACTTTTTGCCACTTTTTACAATAAAAAAGCAAAATATATCTTCCAATTAATTTTAAAAAAAGGTAAAATATATATGTGCTTGTTTATTAAGCAAGTTAAAAAAGGTGTAAATATTTTTTAAATAATAAGAATGATAAAATAAATTTAATTTTAATAATAAATAAAATTTAAAAAGGTGGTTTAAATGGAATCCAATAAAGTAAATAATTCGTTTACCCAAATTAAAAATAACTTTCTTTCTTTATTTGAAACAACTAATTATAACAATATTGCTACTCGTAAAGGAATTGCTTTAAAAACAATTTTGCTTTTATGTGTTACAGCAATCACTTCAATATTTTTTTACCCAATACTAAAAACTGTGATATTGAAAAATCTAAATATTAATACAATTTATTTTCCCATGATTATGCTAGGATTTTTAAATTATGGTATTTATTCTGCAGGATTAAAACAAGTTGAAATTTCTAAAGCTTGTGGATTAATTTATTCTTTTATAGAAGGAATAATCTTATCAATTATTTTTGTTGTTCTAAATTTAGTTTATGCCAATTTAGTTGAAATTGCCTTTATGGCTATTTTTGCAACCTTTATCTTTTTTATTGCAATGTCCCATGCTTATTATAAAGGATTTATAAAAGTAACAAATAAATTTAGACAAATTATGTTATATTGCTCTTTTGTTTTGATATTTTCTTATATAGTTCGTTTATTGTTGTCTTTATGTGGTATTTGGACAATTGAAAATATTATTTACAATAGCTTTTTAACCCTTCCTATTAGTTTAATTATGTTAGGATTTGTATCTATGTTTTTGGTACTTCATTTTGATTACACTGAACAAATGATTAAACAAGGAATGCCTAAAAAATATGAATGGCAAGTTTCTTTGGCTTTTGCAACAATTTTAATTGAAATTTTTTTAAGAATAATGTTAATTTTGTTAAGGTTATTTGGTAAAGAAAGAAAATAAAAAAGATCACGAATATTCGTGATCTTTTTTTTATTATATTGCCTTTTTTTATTTGGTTTGGAATAATAAATTAGTTCTTTTTCCTAATTACATTGTTAATTTAAATGTTTTTGCACTAACTAATTTAACCTTTATCTGCTTAATTATCTTTTTTTCTAGCTATATAATTTATTGTTGAAAGTTATTTTATTTCTATGAAATAAAATAACCCTTTTTTACTAAAGGAACACACCATTTTAAGATTAAAACTCTAATCTAGCCAAAACCCGTGAATCAACAACACAATCATAACTGCAATTTTGGCTATGTCATGTTGTTCTACTCTTTTGTTAAAAAAACAATACATTATCTAATGTCAAATGGCTTTCTAATTGTTTCAATAAATTGTTTTTATAAAGATGATTCGATGATTACAATTTTTAAATGAGGATAAAGAATTTTTAAAGGAAAGCTAGGAAATCCAGCGCCGATTGACCGACGGAGGAATGCGCTGTTCCGTTTTTTTAGACAAATTTTAGCTTAAAAATTGTTCTTTAAGACTTAAAAATTAAGTAGATAATTTCATATCTTTTCAAACTAAGGAAATATTTTTGTTAAATTTCAAAAAGTGTTTAAACCTTTTAATAATTCATTAGTTTCAAAAGATATTTTTTTAAATATTTTATCCTTACACTATATATTTAAGTAAAAAAAGTTAAAATTCCGTTAAGAAAATGAAATTATAATTATTTTTTACGTAATTATGTTATTTGGGTGAAAAAAATGTGCAAAAAAGTAACCTCTTTTTCAAGGCTAAACATTATAAAAAAAATTAAAAAAATAATTTATATAAGATTTTGGCAATATTGAGAAGGAGATGAATAATTTAATTTAGCTAAAATCCATTGATTATTCCAAAATTTAGGGAAATAATTGATTATTTTTTTAACTTTTTCAGTTGATTTTTGAAATAAAAAAGGATGTTGATGTTGTAAGATAGTTTTCATTTGACCGAAAAAGTTTTCAATTACGGCGTTATCACGAGGGGTGGTTTTTCTTGACATGCTGATTAAAAAACCTTTTTTCGTTAAAGTTTGTTGAATTTTGAGTGATTGATAAATTTTTCCTTGATCGGAGTGAATGATACAAGGTTCTTTTAATGGAGGTAATTTTTTGATTGTATTTAAAACTAATTCTTTATTTTGATATTTTGAAGTGTGGGAAGCGATGATTTGGTTGTTAAAAGAATCAATAATACAAGAAAAATATAAAAATCCTTGTGGAGTTTTGAAATAAGTGATATCTGTAAAGAGTTTTTGTAAAGGGGCTATTGATATAAAATCTTGATTAATTAAATTATCTACTACTTTTAATTTAGCTTTTAAATTCTTTTTATAATTATATTTATTTTTTTTAATTCTTAAACGACAAAAAATACCATTTTCTTTCATAATAGTATAAACTTTTTTCTTGGTAATGAGTTCATTAAAAGTTTTTTGGTATAAATCAGTGATTTTACGATGACCGTAAAAATATTGTTCGTGTAAACATAAAGCTTTAATGCGATTTTGTTGTAATAAATATTTTTCTTTTTTGGCTTTGATTTTATTTTCGACTTTCAACCAATAATAATAAGTGCTTCTTTTTGTTCGGATAGTTTTTAAAATGGTTGTTAAATTTAGTTTTTGATTAAATTGTTTAACCAATTCAAAAACTGTTTTTTTTATCAGTTTTTTGATTTTTTTTCATTAGAGCTTGTAATAATTTATTTTTGTGGATTTCTTTTTCTATTATTTTTTCTATTTTTTTCATGATTTAAATATCTTTTCCTTTTTTTTTATCATATACATCAACCATTATAACTCTAAATGATTATATTTATTGAAAAAAGGGTGGTGCACGCAACTGGGGGATTTTTATTTTTCTTCTTCTTTTGTTTTTGTTTGCTTATAATTTTTGTTAGCGCTTCAGCGCGTTAGGGATGGTGTTTGGTTAATTTTTTACAACTCCTTTTAATAATGGAAAGGAAAAATAGGGAGTTATTTATATATCGAAAAATAATAATGATAGATAAAAGATACAACGATAATATCAAATATCGAGTATCATTATCATTATCGATATAATATATAAAATATCACTCATTAAAAAGGTTTGGTTTTTACAAGGAAATTAAAGGAGTCAAATGATGATAAAATGATGAGTGTATGATGATAAAATGATGAGTGTATGATGATAAAATGATGAGTTAAATAATTTATTTATTTTATGATTTTTCTTTTGTTAAATATCTTTTATAATCAGGACGCATTTTTTTAACCCGATAGCCTTGTTTATTTTTGGTTAAAAATAATTTGATGTGTTTTAAATCTTCCAATTGATAATAAATAACATTTAATCCTTTTTTATAATTTGTTTTTATAGGATTGTTATATTTATCTACTTTTTTGTCATCTAATTTATATAATTTCAAAGTGTCTAGTTTGTCTATGGGTATCTTACTTATTAATTCTTTAATGTAGTCTTTTTGTTCGTTGAGATAATTAATTTGGAAGATAGGGAAATGTGTTTTAAGGGTATTATTTTGGCATTTTGGGGGTGATATGGGGTTGGTTAGGGTTTGATTATTATTATTGTTTTCGGGAGAGTGAGTTTTGATTATTTTTATTCTATACTTTTTTATTTCATCTAAGATTTGTGGGTCTACAAATAGAGTTTGGTTTTTTGGGCGGTAGTTTGCTTGTTGATAGGAATTTTTCTTTTTAGAATGAGAAACAATTGTAATATTTAATAATTCTCCTTTTAATATTTGTAAAAAGTTTTTGATTTGAACTAAGTCGTTAGGTGTTGATTTTGTTTCCCAACCACCCCTAATGATTCCTTGACTTGTTTCGTTTTTCATTTTTTCTCCTTTTTATTTGGTTTTTTGTTATAAAAATAAAAATCCCCAAATTTGCGAAAAATAAAATCGCAAAATTTAGGGGTATATGCGTGTGTTTTGGGGTATGTTAATGTTATTATACATGTAAGGTTTAATATATTAGTTAAAAAGCAATAATTTTAATCAATTATTTCTACTTTGTCTTTTCCAAAAAATTATATAGTTAAATCGACTATGATTTTATTTTTGGCCCTCTTCATAAGTAATGTATGGGTCTAAAAAACATTTTTGATATGCTTCTTTTCCGAATTGGCGTAATAAATCATCAACATCTTTACAAGTTTTATCATAAGGTGGTAAAATGCGTCTAATTTCGTAAATAATATTTTCTTCTTTAAGTTGTTCTCCTAAGGCTTCACTGCGTTTTTGACCTGTTTCATCGTTATCTAAAGCGATAATGACTTTGATTTTTTCTTTTTTAAGAAATTCTATTTGTGATTTAGAAAGTAGTTGAGTGACACAAATGAGACCGACAACGTTTTTAATCCCGTTTTGCCAACAACTAATGACATCGAAAAAACCTTCATGAATAATGATGGTTTTCGTTTGTTTAATAGAAGGTAACGCTTCAAAAAAACGATAACTGAAATGAAAAGTAGGTGTTTGACTAAAATTATTGAGTGATTTATATTTAGGTTGGAAATAAGAAACTTCGCGAAAGTTATTTTGATAAAAATGAAATGTTTTATTATATCCGTTTTCAATGGGGATAATGATGGAACCATGAAAAGTATCGTGATAATATGTTTTATTTTGTTGATTGGTTTTATCTTTGATAAAACCATATTCGATTAATTTTGTTGTATCGATATTTTGCTTTTTACAATAATTTACTAAACGAAAGGACAAAGGTTTATCAGATAATGGGGCATAACCTAGTTTAAATTCTTTAATAGTTTCTAGAGTTAATTTTCTTTTTTGGGTTAAATATTCTAATCCTAGGTGAGATTCATTATTTCGGTTAGTGGTTAATAAATAATGATAATAATCTCTAATTTGGTTAAATAAAGGTGATATTTCTTTAAATAATTGTGTTTTTGTAGCGTTAATTTCTTTTTCATCAATTGGGTTGTTGATTTTATTGTGGTGGAATTGATATTTAAAAGGTTCGCAAGAAATATTAGGGGTTGAAGTTTGTTGTTGGATTAAGTTTTTAAATTCTTGATTTTTCATAAAGTTATTGATTTTTTCAAGAGCGTTATTGAAGGTTTTAATTCCTCTTATTTCCATATAAACATCAATAATATCGTAATCTTTACAACATTTCCAACAATGAATTTTATTATCTGAAGTTAAATGGCAATAAGTTGGGTTTTGTCCCTGATGGATGGGACAAGGGAAACGATATTTGGTATTGAAGTTTGGGGGTATAATGTTTAGTTTTTTTAATAAAACAGTCATAGGGAAATTAGTTTGGATGTGTTTTATTTTTTCTTGATAATTCATTTATTTTAACTCCTAGTTTTTTTGATTAATAATAAGTTTCTATTTTATAAGGCAAAACATAACCGATTTCTTGGAAGGTTTGAGTGGTCATTTCAAAGTGATAAACTAAGGTTTTTTTGGTACCACTTCTATTTTTTTTGATACATACTTCGATTATTTTTTGATTTTCATTGTCATTATAGTCTGAATATATTTCTTCTAAGGTTGAATTATATATATTTATGGGTTTTTCTTTGTCTTTGAATAGTTTGGGTTGGAATTCAGACATCATTAAGACGATATCGGAGTTAGTTTCAATTCCCCCACTTCCTTTTAATGCTGTTATTTCTGGTGATTTACCTTGGTAATTGCTGTATGTATCTCTTGAAAATTGAGATAAAATGACAATAACAATGTTTAATTCAATGGCTAATTGTTTGAGTTTAGTCATAATTTCGTCAATGGCTAGATGGTCATTTTCTAAGTGATTTGTAGTTTTGGTTATTTGAAGGTGGTCAATGACGATAATTTCTACTTGTTTTTCTAAATGAAGGCGATAAACTAAATCGATTACATAATCAATATTTTTGCTTTTATCATAACTAAATGATAAATTTATGTTGGCGAAAAATTGTTTTGCTATTTTCATCCTTTCCGTGTATTTGAGAGGTGTGATATTGGTATCTTCAAAATTTTTATCTAAAATAACATCTAGAGGAAATTTGAGTTTGGTGGGCTAATAAACGATTTAAATTTTCTTCTAAGATCATTTCATAAGAAAATACCAAAATATGAGGATAATGAGATATTTCTTTGTGTTTGGTTTTTGCTATATCTAAAAGAAGATTATAGACAAAAGTTGTTTTACCTAATCCAGTATACCCCCCAATAGTTATGATTTGGCCTTTTTTGAATCCTTTTGTGGATTGGTTGAGTCCTTTAAAAGTTTCTGATAAACGGTAATATTCTTCTTGGATTTTTTGTTTTGATTGTTGATCGGTATCAAAAAATTCAGGATGTAAAGAGGCCATTTGGTTTAAAGTAAAGTGTGTTTTATCGTTTTTGTGGGGGATTGAAGAGATAAAATTTCTTAATTTATCAAATATTTCTTGGTAATATAAATTTTTGTGGTAAGGGTCTTGGTTTTCGTATGTTGGGCTAATGATTTTTATTAATTGTTGAAATAGTTTTTCTTGAGTATAGGTATGTTTTAGATTGTCTAAAAAATGAGTATTATTTTGGTTATTAAAATCATCATTTAAATAATTTAAAGAATCTAAAGTAAAATTATATTGTGGGAAATTAGTTTGTAAATATATTAATAACTCTTTGATAATAATGGATTTTGTAGTGGGTTTGTCCCATGGATGAGATGTTTGTTTTTCTAAAAATAAATATTTTAAAGCTGTAAATATTTTTGTATTTTTGGGGTCAAGTAAATTTTTGGGATTGATTATTTGGCAATAAAGGTTTAACTTTTCCCATTGGCCTTGTTCGATATAATTTATTAATTGTTTTAACGCTTTTTGTTCACTGGTTAACATTTTAATATTAACTCCTTTTTTCTTTTTTAATTCTTAATTATATTAATATTAGAAAAGGGGATGAATTTGGTGGTAATTAAGTTTTGTAAGAAATTATTGGCTGCATTGGAAAATAAGTTAATTACTTTATTAATACCTTGTACTTTTCCTTGATTGATTTTATTGTTTAGTCTTTGAGTTTCTGTTTCGTTGTTGTTTAATAAATAGAACTCAAAACGCGTGTCTAATTTTTTTAATTGTTGTCCCTCTACCATGGCTTGTTTATAGCGGTCTCGGAGACAGGTTTTGAAATTAAACGCCATTATTCGTTTGGTTTCTGTGAATAAAACTAAATCAAATTTTATGTCTGGAATGAAGAATAAATAAGCCTGGGGGTATAAATTGATGATTCCTTTGTTTTGAAAATATAATAAAATGAAATATTCATTAATTTTACCACGGATTACTTTTTGACTTTGAGAATTGTGTTGTTTATTATTAAGATATTCGTTTAGAAGGTTATGGGTTTTTATCATATATTCGTTAAATGGTTTGTTGAATAAAGATGGTTGGATTATTTGTTTAGTGATGTTAACACACAAAGATTGGTGGTTAAAAACATTAATGTTGTTGAAATGAAAATTAGTTAATTGATTCATTTGATTATTCCTTTCTAAATAAAAAAAGACTCTAATTAAAGAGTCTTTTTGGGTTTTTAAATTTAATTTTTTTGGTACGCCATTGAATAGTTCCATCTTTTTTAATAGTTTTGATTTTGCCGTTGCTATAATGGATATATAAATTACCGTTTTGACATTTTTTTTTAATTATTATTGCCATTCTTTATTTCTCCTATTTTTTTGATAATGCATTGCTGATTAAATTTAGCATCTTTATCATTCATATTATTTAAGATGATTTTAGTTCCTAGGTTTTGTTTTTTCAAAAATTCATAATATCCCTTTTCTACTTGTTGAAAATAAGTTAAGGAACTAGTTTCAATCACATCTAATTGGTGATTCTTTTGGTTTAGTTTTCGTTCCAAACCTAATTGAGGATTAATTTTTAGATAAATAGTGATATCAGGTTTGATGAATTTTTTACTTAATTTGTTAAAAATTTGGTATTTTTTGTCAATTTTTGAAGGATATACGCGATAAGCGAAATTAGAGCCTAACCAACGGTCTACTAAAACGATTTTGTTGGTTTGTAAGTTGGGTTTGATGAGTTCTTCTTGGGTTTGAATCATGTTGGCAAAACTTAAAAAATATCTAGTTAAATTATGCAAAGTATTGTGGGTTAAAAACGTTTCACGTATAAAATTACCAATTGTAGAACTACCTAATCCACGAATAACCACCACTTCATTACCTTGTTTTGTTAATTCTTGTTGAACGCTTTTTATTAGACTTGTTTTTCCGCTACCGTCAAGTCCTTCGAAGATAATTAATTTCATTTTATGCTCCTTTTTAAAAATTTGGGTATAAAAAAAGACTCTCGTGATGAGAGTCTTAGTTAAGATTTATTTTGTTTAATTTTCTTGAAATATTATTATCCTAAAAATCAATATTAAAGCAAACACCTGTAAAAAATAAAATCAATTATTTTATATATAAAATGAGAGATATAAAATGTACAAAAAAAAGTGCAAAAATAAAGAAGAAATATACGATGACAAAATATAAAAAATAATACAAAATGACAAAGATTTAAAAAACAAAGAAAATATTTTTATTAATAATTTCATTTTTTTCCTTTCAATAAAATTGGATATAAAAAAAAGACCTTCAAATTGAAGGTCTTAGTTGTATTTTATTTTGCTTATTTTTTTTAAATAAGTTGTTTGTGATAATTCTTGTTTTGCTTTGTTTAGTAATTCTAAATATTTTTTACCATCTGCAATCATTTTATTAATGAAGTTATTGTCTTGGTAAATTCGCACTACATGATAATTAGTGTTATTAAAATAAACCAAAAAGTAAGCTAATTTAGCTTGACTACAATAGAGTTGACATTGGACTTGGGACCAATAATTAATAGGGACTTCTTGATTGGAAAAGAAACCATTCCAAGATGGAGAGATGTTGTTGTTTTCGTCAATATAAGGGCATTTGATTTCTAATAAAGTTTGGGTTTCAGAATTATATCCATCAAGTGAGGCAGAAAACATTTGAACTTCATCATCCGTAAAGATTGTATCAGGGAAGTTTAATTTAGTTGTTTTTTCAAAGAAACTGCGTGCTAGTGGTTCAGTTTTATTGCCATGTTCAGTGTATTTGTTGGAAGTAAAAGTTGTTCCAAATATTTTGTCATGGACTAATTGTTCTAAGGTTCTAAATTTATCATTTCCAGTGATGCTACCTATTTCTGATGCATTAATGTGTTTTTTTCGATGTTGATACCATTGCGAGGTTCTTTGGTTGAGTTTGGTTATTTTCATTTTATTACTCCTTTTTTTAAATTTGGGTATAAAAAAAGACCTTCAATTTGAAGGTCTTAGTTGTATTTTATTTTACTGATTTTTTTAAATCAAAATATTGGCTTTTAAATCGTTTTAAAAATATAGTTTGATATAAATTCAAATAAATCTTTTAAACGTCTTTAAGTGTCAAAATAATGCGTTTAAGGGGTATTTTAGATTTTAGTTGATTATTTTATATTAGTAGTTAAATGATTATAATTGATTATTTTGTTTTAATTTAATCTTCTTTGATTTGTGATTAGTTTTTTATATCCATTATTGATTTTGATAAAAATTTCTACTAATATTTTCCGCTTGTATAGAGATTTGATTTGTTTGATTTTTAAAATTTGTAATTGTTTCTTCTGGTGTGTTTGATTTTTTTAATCTCCTAACACATCCATTAGAGAACAAACTTTATAATAATTAATAAGGTATAAAATATAACTTATAAAAAAACAAATGATCCCGATAGAAATTATTAACATTGCATTGGAATTGCTGAAAATTGCATAAATATTATTTAGATCGAAGTTTTTCAAATTAAATAAAATTAGCGTGATAGCAAAAAGTTTAAAGATGATTGATTTTATAAAGCGGGAATAAAAATTATTAAGATTGATGTTTCGGCGTTGCTCAAAACGATCTAAAAATTTATATAACATTGCTTCGTTGACGAAATATAATATTGAACCAGACAACAAAGATAGAAGGGCAAACAAGATAATTGTTCCACTGATTTGCAAATGGTTAAAATTTTCTTGCATTTGTAGTATTTGTTGTGTAAAGTTATATATTAATGCTAACACTCCACCAAACATCAAAAGAAAAGATATTAACCATCTATTTAAAAAAGATTTATGATTTTGATTTTCTGCCTGGTGCGCCATTTTTCCTATTTTGGCCAAAATTAAATATTGATTGTAAATAGTAATAATAAAATATGCCACTCCCGCTAATAGATTAATTTTACTGATTAAAGAACAAACAAAAGCAATCCAAAAACGTGTTATAAAGTGTCTTTTGACTGTCACAGGTGAATTATTCATCGGATTGGTATTTATTGGGTTTTGATTATTATTCATTTTTTTCTCTTTTCTTTTTTTTATTTATTTTCTTTAGTGTTAAATTTCTTAGTATAAAGGGTGATGTATTTTTTGACTGGATTGAAATGTAGGTAGTAGGTTTTACATATAACATGATTATTTTCATCTTTTTTGTTTGTAGGACAATTAACTTCATCCATAAAAAAGTCTTTATCTTCTTCTAGGAGGTATTTGGGGCCTTCGTAGTTGAGTTCTATGTAGTGATTTGATGGGTCTCTAATCAGAAGTGTATCAAATTGTGATTCTTTATATTTTTTATTTGTGTGGAAATAATTGAAAAAATGGCCAGGTCTGTTGGAAAGGGTTTCATTCCATTTATCAAAAGGATGAAGGTCTTTGATGTAAGTCGGTAGGTCAGTTGGTTCGTATTCTTGGTGGTGTCCGCGTCCTATATATCATCATTGTACAACTTTATGAATTTAATATTTAAAAAAATGATTAAGGTACATCGTTATTTCAAGGATTTTAATTTGGTGTTTTTCTTTAATTTTTTGTTGAGTATAATTGTAAATTTGGAGATTTTTGTTTGCTTGGGTTTGTGTTTAAAAATTTATATTAATTTCTATAAATATCAATTTTATAACTATTTGTTTTATAAACAATTTAAAAAAATGGTTTTTTTGTTTTTCCAAATTATCATTTTTTATTTTTTCATCTTCTTTATTATATTTTGTTATTTTTTCTAATTGCTGAATTTGTTCTGGAAATTTATTAATATTTGTTTCTTTATTTAATTCATTATTTAATTTGTCCATTGCCATAATTTGATTATTATTATTTATTAATAACAATTCTAAACCAATAAATAAAATAATACTAAATAACAGTAAATGTTTTTTTAATTTAAATATTATATAAAAACTCATTTAATTTTTATTCCTTTTGATTTTAAAATATTTGAACTTGTTAAATTTTTATCACCAGTCATTACTGGTTGTTTTATTGTTTTCGGCTTCTTTGACTTTATCGTTATTGTGTTTATCTTGGTAAAGAGATAAAGTTTTACGGACAGGGTTGAAGTGGAGGTGGAAATGGGTTATATTTGAAATTAGAATTAGAAACATGTGCTTGTCCAAGATAGTAGTCTTTGATCTTCGTCTAAGAAGTGTTTAGGGCCTTTGTATTTAAGGATTAAGCAATTACCGCCTGAGTCTTGTTTGAATTGTTTTTCTATTTCAATATAACGCCATAAATAACTGTCATCTTCAGTATCAAAACGAGAAAATTCAAATCCGTTCACGGAGGTTTCCCCATAAGTTAACCCTCTGGGTTATTCCAACGGTCGAAAGGATAACGGTCTTTGATGTAGTTGGCGAGGTTAGAGGGTTCTTTTTGGGTTTCAAGGTGATCTTGAATTTTCATCAATTCAAAAGATCCGATATTTTCTTTGTTAGCGAGTTGTTGTTCATAATAACCAATTCCATTAAGGCCATCAAAAGTATATTTGGCTTTAATCATTTTACATTTGTTATTATCGTCATAACATTCATCAATTGTTTCAAATTTGGTTTCTTTTAAAATAGGGATTTTTTCTTTTGGTAATTTATCTGTGTCTGAGGTTAAAAAGAAAAAACCAATCAATAAACATAATAATAACCCTAACATGATAAAAACCATTTAATGATTTTTTTAATATTAAACATGATTAATTCCTTTTGGGTAATTTTGAATATACTAATATTTTAACACATTTGACTTTTGAATTTTAATTAAAACCATTTTTTTGAACCAAGAAGTTGCTTTTTCAACTTTTTCTTTTGCGCTTTTAACTCTTTGTCTTACATCTTCTTTAAATACTGTTTTTTCAAAGGTTGAATTGCGGCACTATAGGTTTTCTCTTGATTTTTTTAATATTAAACATGATTAATTCCTTTTGGGTAATTTTGAATATACTAATATTTTAACACATTTGACTTTTTGAATTTTAATTAAAACCATTTTTTTGAACCAAGAAGTTGCTTTTTCAACTTTTTCTTTTGCGCTTTTAACTCTTTGTCTTACATCTTCTTTAAATACTGTTTTTTCAAAGGTTGAATTGCGGCACTATAGGTTTTCTCTTGATTTTTTAGTATATAAAAATCGATTTTTGTTAATTCTGCTTTTTTTGAGTTAAATCATCTGCCTTTTCTTCTAAGGTGGTTTTAGTTTCTTCATTGTTTATAAATCTTTTTCTTATTAGATTTATAAAAATAAAAAAAGGAGATTAAAATGGCGAGAAATTACAGACGTTTTTATTTCTTCATCTATTACTTTCAGATTTAACCCCTCTTAAAAGCCAAAATAACCCCTTTAAACACCTATTTAATATCTTCCAAATCAATTTTATAAAAAATGAGAATTCAAAAATATCATAAAAGAATTAATTGGCAAAATCAATCTTCATAAACTAGAAAACTTACAATTATACCAACTAGACCCCAATAAACTAGATAAATATCATAAACCCATGAAAAATAATTATAAGAAAGGTTTAAATATCATCTATTATCGCCAAGAAGATTTAAAATACATTCAATCTTTTTTAACAAAAACCAAACAAGGTTATCGGGTGAAAAAACTACATCCTATGTATAAATATTTAATAAAAAAAGAAAACTAACAACTTTATAACACTTTATAACACTTTACTAACAGTTTGTCTTTGAAAATAATCTATATAAAGATTAACTCATTTAAGGAGCGATATTTGATATTATCGAATTATCATTTTTCATATCATTATTAATATCGATATAAAAAAATCTTTTCTTTTTAATTAATTTTATTTTTTTAATTTATTTTTTTAATTTATTTTTTTAATTTATTTTTTTAATTAAATAAACTTTAATTTTTAAATTAACTGCCTTACCAATTATAGTTATGTGTTTATAAATAAAAAATATATAATTCATATATGCGACAAAAATAACATTAATAATTATTTAATGGTGTTAGAAAACATTTAAAGAGTTATATATAATGATATAATGAAAAAAATATTAAGATAAATTGGCGTTAAGATGCAAAAATTAAAACGAAAAATAAACTTATTACAACAAATTATTAAAAAAATAGAAAAGATAGATAAAAAAATTATCTTTAATTTAGTGGAAAAATTTCAAAATGATTTAAATTTAACCACTATTTTAAAAACGATTCAAACTAAAAGGAGCACTTATTATTATTGGTTAAAAGTTAACCATAAAATTAAACTAAAACAAGAACAATATCTTTTACAACAAAAACGTATTTAATCTTTATGTAAAATGCATAAATATTTATTTGGTCATCGTAAAATCACTGATTTATATCAAAAAATCTTTAATGAACCCATATGAACCCATCACTAAGAAAAAAGTTTATCTCATCATGAAAGAAAAAGTGATTTGTTGTCATTTAAGAAGCAAAAAAATAAATATCATTATCGTTCTTTAAAGGATAATTTAAACATAGCTCCTAATTTAATTAATCAAGATTTTAAAAGCGCTGAACCAATGCAAAAACTATTTACCGACATCACTTATTTCAAAACTCCGCAAGGTTTTTTATATTTTTCTTGTATTATCGACTCTTTTAACAATCAAATAGTCGCTTCTCATGTTTCTAATCACCAAAATAAAGATTTAGTTTTAAATACTATCAAAAAAATGCCGAAACTAAAAAAACCTTGTATTATCCACTCTGACCAAGGTTCAGTTTATCAATCTTTAAAAATCCAACATACCTTAACCAAAAAAGGATTTTCAATTAGTATGTCACAAAAAACAACACCTAGAGATAACGCGGTCATTGAGAACTTTTTCGGCCAAATGAAAAGTATCTTAGAGTACCGCCATCCTTTTTTATTTCAAAACTCGATGACAAAAATGAAAATCATCATTAACCAATTCCCTGCTTTTTGGAATAAAAAATGGATTTTAGCTAAATTAAACTATCTTTCACCTATCCAATATGCGCAAAGTTTAAGATAAAACAACTAAAAAAATAGTTTTTAAAATAGACCTTTTAAAAAAGGTATCTTTATTACGCCTTTTTTACAATAAAATAATATAATTACGTAAAAAAATTATTTTCTTTTCATTTTATAGGAGTTGTTTTTAACTTTTTTTACCTAAATATATAGTAAAGGGGTAAAATATTAGTATAAATATCTTTTGAAACTAGTAAATTATAAACAAAATTAGACAATTTTTCGTCTAATGAAAATACTTTGTTAGTTTGAAAAGATATGAAATTATCACTTAATTTTAAGTTTTAAAGAATAATTTTAGAGACAAAATTTGTCTAAAAAAACAGAACAGCGCAAAAACAAACACTTGTTTAATTGTTTTTCGTTGAGTGCAAATTTGTCTTTTAATTATTCAAAATTAAAGCATGATGTTTTTCCAAATAAACTAATAAAATCGAAATATCAACTTGATTGACTCCTAATATTCTTGTGGCTTGTCCTAAAGTTTGGGGTTTAATTAAATCAAGTTTTTCTTGAGCTTCTTTTGATAAATTTTTAATATCTGCGTAATTGATTTTGCTAGGAATTTTTTTTTGTTCTAACCTTGCTAATTTTTGAGCTTCTTTTTGGGCTTTAGCGATATAACCTTCGTACTTAATTTGTATTTCTACTTGTTCATAAATGGTTTTATCTGCTTTTTCTTTTAAAAAATATTGTAAAGTGCAAAAATTTAATTCTGGCCTTTTTAGTAGCTGTGCTAATGTGGTTTTTTCTACGAGACTAGCTGAGTTTTGTTGTTTTAAATAAGATAGATTATCTGAATTGACTGAAATTTCATAATTTTTACTTTTTTCCAATAAAAGGTTGATTTTGGCTTTTTTGTTTTTAAAATTGTTATAATCTTTTTTATCGATTAAACCTAGTTGATATCCGTAATCTTTAAGGCGTAAATCGGCGTTGTCATGTCTTAATAATAAACGAAATTCCGCTCGTGATGTCAAAAGACGGTATGGTTCTTTGGCGCCCTTAGTAATTAAATCATCGATCAAAACACCAATATAGGCTTCATTTCTTTTTAACACAAAAGGAGGTTTATTTTGGAGTTTTAAAGAGGCATTAATTCCCGCCATAATCCCTTGACAAGCAGCTTCTTCATAACCGCTGGTGCCGTTCATTTGGCCTGCTAAAAAGAGATTTTGGATTTTTTTAGTCTCTAAACTGTGTTTGAGTTGGTTGGGATTAAAAGCATCGTATTCAATAGCATAAGCATATTTAGTGATTTGGGCGTTTTGTAATCCTGGAATAGTTTTAAGGATTTCGTGTTGAACTTGCTGAGGCATGCTGGTTGAAAGTCCTTGTAGATACATTTCATTCAAAGATAGGCTTTCTGGTTCAATAAAAATTTGATGACTGTTTTTATCGCAAAATCTTACCACTTTATCTTCGATAGAAGGGCAATAACGAGGTCCTGTGCCTTCAACATAACCGCCATACATAGCTGATTGGTTTAAATGTTTTTGGATAACTTGGTGGGTGGTTTTGTTGGTGTGAGTTAAAAAACATGGTTCTTGGGGTCTTTTAGTTTTTTGGGGTGTGAAAAAACCAAATGTTTGTTCTAAATTGTCTCCCATTTGTATTTTGGTTTGACTATAATCAATACTGTCTTTTTTAACTCTTGGTGGTGTTCCTGTTTTTAAACGAATAATTTCAAATCCTATTTCTTTTAATTGAGTGCTGATGCCGTAAGTTGTAGGAACGCCATTAGGTCCTGAGGCTTTTTTGGTATCTCCAATTAAAATTTGGCTAGCTAAATAAGTTCCTGTAGTGATAATGACAGTTTTGGCATTAATTTTTGTTCCGTCAATAAGACAGACTCCTTTAACTTGGTTTTTTTGGATGATTAGATTGTTTACGAGTCCTTCCAATAGAGTTAAATTGGGGGTGTTTTGTAATATTTCTAAAATAATTTTAGGATATTCTAATTTATCAATTTGGGCTCTTAAAGCTCTTACTGCAGGACCTTTGGAAGAGTTAAGCATTTTGATCTGAATTTGTGCAAGATCTGCAGCTTTTGCCATGATGCCGCCTAAAGCATCTATTTCACGCACTACAACACCTTTGGCAGGACCTCCGATAGAAGGATTACAAGGTAAGGAAGCAACTTTTTTTAAGGAGCTTGTAATAAGTAAAGTATTATGTTTTTTTGCCAATATTAAAGCAGCTTCAACACCCGCATGTCCTGCTCCAATAACAATGCTATCGTAGATCATTTGATTACCTTTCTTGATTTTTTTCGATTTTTATAATCGTTTATTTATCATTTGTTTAATTTAATTAGTTTATTTCATCTATTGTGTTGTCTTTGTTTTCGGGATTGTCTTCATTTGGTTTTTGATCGGATTTGGGTTCAACAAAAGTAGGATTGAATTGTTTTTGTTTTTGTTTTAATGATTCGTAAAGCTCTGTTCCTAATGTTTGTTTGATTTTTTCTAATGTTTCTTGTAATTTTTGATCTCTAAAAATGTGTAATTTTTGTTGTTGGTTTTTCATCCAATAATTCATAGAAAAACAAGAAGATATTAATAAAACAAAAGCAGGAATCCTTACCCAACCTGAAAAATGTCCGTTAAGTAAAAAAGCATTTAATAAAATAGGTACTAAAACTGCCACAAATAATAATTTTATTGTTTTGATTAAAGTAGCTTCTTTTTGGAAAATCTGCCATATAAAATCTAACCACATGTCATTTATATCTTTTTGATAAAAAGCTCCAAATTCTTCGTAATATTTTTTTTCAACTAAAAGGCGGCAAACTCCTTTATCAGCAGTCCAAACAGCAAATTGGCGTGATTGAAAAAGAGTACTATAATATTTGCTTTGATTTAAATAATAAAATTCTACTTTTATTTCTTTACCTCTTAATTTTGTTTTTTGGGTTAAAAATGGCTCTTCTTGTAAAGAGTTGTAAATGTTAGTTAATAATTTAAAATCTTTTTCTTTTTTAAAAAATGAAAAATTCATATGCTTTCTCCTTTTTCTTTATTTTTTAGTTGTTAAAATTTTGTTTTTTCGAAAGTTTTTTTGCAAAAATTTATTAATAAAAATTTATTTTTTTTGTTTTTTTAATTTTATGCATTGAATTGTTGTTTTAAATTTTTTTTGGGTTTTATATTTAAAAATAACCTTTTCAAACCCTATCTTCCACACAATAAAAATAACTTATGGCTGCTTCAATCAAGACCTGACCAAATTCGTCTTTTATTGTTGAATGATAGGGTTTGAAAAGGATACTTTAGTTTTGTTTGATAAGAATACTTGTCTTTCGTTAATGTTTTTTGTGAATTATTAATTATTATTAATTATTTTTTGCTTGAAAAAATTTTTAAAAATTTTTGTATTTTTTCTTTTAATTTAGAAATTATTTAGAAATTATTTAGAAATTAAAAATCAACATTATTATTATATACTTTTTTTATGTGTTTGTGCAAACTTTTTTTAATTAATAGATATTTAAATAGCTATTTAAATGAATTTGGATCGTTTTTTCTTTGAGAATTTGAATAAATAAACTATCTTAATTACTTTAATTGTTTTTTTTGTTCAAAACAATGATTTTATAGTATAATATTTGTTGTATGTTTGTTTGAGTAGCTCAGTTGGATAGAGCAACGGCCTTCTAAGCCGTCGGTCGGGGGTTCGAATCCCTTCTCAAACGCCAGTTTTTATCTTTTATTTTTTGCATCATTTCTCTTAATTTAGTAATTTTTAGCACTTAGTCATTTATATTTATTTTTAATATTTATTTTTTGTCCCCAAATGTTTTCACACATTTTTATTTTATGTATGTTGTTTGTTTTTTCAAATAATAAATAAATATTAAAAATATTTAAAAAACAAATATTAATAATGATTTTTTTTATTTTTGTTTTGTTTTTTATTTTTTGCATTTTTTTTATATCAACTTTAACGCATACAAAAGCTAAAAGACACTAAAAAAGAAAAAAAGAAGAAGGAATAACAAAATAAATGCCTCAAGATCAAATTATTATTTTATTAATCTTAATTTTATCCGTTATTTTGATTCTTATTTTGGGTGGTGTAACTTTTATTATTTATTTTTTTGTTGCTAAACCAAAAAAAACGCAAGTCAATATCCAAGATTTTGTTAAACAAGCTTTTTTAGAGTCAGAATCTAGGGTTATTTGTCGTTTGGATGACAAAATTAACAATTTAAATCATCAAAGTCAAGACAGTTTAACTAAAGAAATTAAAGATACTCGCCAACATTTAACAAGTAATTTGGAAAATTCTTTAAAAGTTTTAAGAGAACAAAATGCAATTGGTTTTCAAGAAGTGCAAAACATTCATAAATTATTGTGTCAAAACGATAAAACAGGACAAGCTGGAGAATTTTTGTTGGCACGCGTTTTGGAAAATATTTCTCATTTAAAAGATAAATTAGTTTTTGAAAAACAATATTTAATGAAAAAAACAAACAATAACGGTAACCGTCTTAAAGTTGATGTGATTTGTAAAGGATATGGTAAATTTATTCAAATTCCTATTGATTCGAAGTTCCCCACCACGGATTTTCTAGTCTACATTAATGCCACTTCCAACCAAACAGAATTAAAGAATCGCTTTTTATTTCACGTTAAAGAAAGAATTAAAGAAGTTCAAAAATACGTCAGTAAAGAAGACAACTGCCCTTATGCCATTATGTTTATTCCTTCTGAAAGTATTTTTGCCCAAATTAATTGCGATCCTGAAATAATATCATATGCTTTTAAACGCAATGTTATCATTACAAGCCCTTCGATTTTGCTTGCTATTCTTAATTCAGTTGATTATTATTTTCAAATCTTTGAAAGTGTTCAAAACAACGAAGAAAAATTTGAATGCATTGAAAATGTGTTACAAGCGATGAAAAATTTTGATAAAGTCTTTATTTATGATTTTAAAGCGGCTTTGGAAAAAGTTCTCAAAGTAATTGAAGATATTCAAAAAAAAGAAAAAACCTTAGAGCAACGTTATCAAAAATTGTTAGAAGTTCATAAAAAAGAAAATAAAAATTCCAAAAACAACACCAAAAACGAAAATATAGATTTTTAAATCATTTTTTAACCCCTTTTTAATATTATTTTAACATTATTTTGCAAATATTTTTTTGAGTTATTATATAATATTTACGGATACTAATTTTTTTTATTTAGTATCTTATATATTTCATTAATTAAATTATTAAAATTATCTATATTTTTCAAATTAAAATTCAAAAAATTATGCATTCAAATTTGGATTATTTATTATTATTCTTTATTTGGAATTTTTGCATTATTTTTATTAAACAATCAAAGGATATCATTTTATTTTTAAATTTACTTCCAAGCAAATCATTATTACTAGCGTTTTTATTTTGATATTACTTGCCATTCCTATTATTATATTTTTTTCTTTAGAAGAAGAATCACCTCAAGTGTTATCTTCTGATGAAACACAAAACCCAAACTTATCCCCTTCTATTTTAGAAAAAAAATCTTGGACAGATTTAGTTATTGACAAAACAGGAGAAATTGCTCAAAAATTTATGAATAATCCAAAAGTATCTAAATCACTAGACTCTTTTTCTAATACATTATCAAGCACTCTTAGTAAAAGCTTTTCGCAAACTAAAAAACAATTACCAAAAAAATTTTTGCATAGTTTTTGTTGAATTTTTTTTTTGCACAAAAGCCAAACTTTATTATTTTTTTTAAACCCAATTTATACATTTTTATTTTTTCATTTAGTGATAAAATTTTGTACTGAACAAATTTAAAAAAATAATAAAACTTCCAACTCATCCCATTCAAAATTAATTATAAATATTTAAAAAACCAAACTTATTTATCGTTTTAATATGATAAAATTGCAATCAAAACATCTATTTTCCTTATTTTTTATTTTTTGTTTTGTATTGCAAATCATTAAACTAAATTTAAAAAGAAAAAGAGGTAAAACAATGATTTTATATTTGTTAACCTCCCCAAAAGAAAGGTATCAAGGATATGAAAGATGCTTCTTGGCGAGATCATTGTACAATGGGTTGTTCTCTTCTTGTCTTAGGTTTAATTTGTGGATCAATTATCGGCTATTTTTTTTATTATCTTTTTAATCAAAAGAAATTAGAAGAAAAAAAACAAGAATTTGATAACAAACTAAAAGAAAAAGAAAAAGATTTGCAAAAACGCGAACAAGAAATGATGCGTAATGCCAAAATAGAAATATCTTTTTTAAGACAAAAATTGGAACTGGATTTAGAAAAAAGAACTAACACAATTGTTGATTTAGAATCCAAAAATAATCGTCGTGAAGAATTGCTTAACAACAGAACTGAGAGTCTAAATAAAAGAGAAGAGCATTTGGATTCTGAACAACAAATAATTAGCTACACTAAAAAAAACCTAGAACAACAAATCAAAGAACAAGAAATAATTTTAAACAACCAAAAACAACAATTAGAAAAAATAGCTTCCTTAACGCAAGATCAAGCCAGACAAATCATAATGAAAGAAACAAGAGACCAAACCACTTATGAAATGATGTTATATATTAAACAACAAGAAGAAAAAGCTAAAAGCGAAGCATCCAAAAAAGCCAAAACTCTTTTAGTTTTAGCCATGCAAAAATATGCTGGCGATATTACAGGAGAAAAAAATATTAGCGTTGTCAATATTCCTAACGAAGATATGAAAGGACGGATTATTGGACGCCAAGGCAGAAATATTAAGTCTTTGGAAGTTTTAACTGGAGTAGACTTAATTATTGATGAGTCCCCTTGCACCGTTATTTTAAGTAGTTTTGACCCCATTAGAAGAGAAATTGCCAAAAGAACTTTAGAATTTTTGGTCTCTGATGGACGAATTCACCCTTCTCGCATCGAAAAAGCCTTAGAAACTTCAATTATAGAAGTAGATAATTTTATTAAAGAAATGGGCGAAGAAGCTACTTTTATTACTAAAATCGGCGAAGTTCACCCCGATTTAATTAAAATTTTGGGAAAACTGCACTTCCGCATTAGTTACAGTCAAAACGTTTTAAAACATTCTTTGGAAGTAGCTTTTTTAGCTGGTAAACTTGCCTCTGAAATTGGCGAAAATGAAATTCTTGCAAGAAGAGCAGGACTTTTTCATGACATCGGTAAAGCTCTAGACCATGAAACGGAAGGAAGCCACGTAGAAATTGGTGTTTCTATTGCTTCCAAATACAAAGAAAAAAAAGAAGTTATCGATGCTATTGCCTCTCATCACGAAGACCAAGAACCTCAATCAATTATCGCTGTTTTAGTTGCAATAGCAGACACTTTATCTTCCGCTAGACCAGGAGCCAGAAAAGAATCAGTAGAAAATTACATTCAAAGACTAACCAAATTAGAAAATATTGCAAATGCAATAGAAGGAGTTGCCAAATCTTATGCCATTCAAGCTGGACGCGAAATTCGTGTTATCGTTGAACCAGACAAAATCGCAGACAATTTTATTTTCCAAACTGCCCGCACTATTAAAGAAAAAATTGAAAAAGACATTAGTTACAATGGTGTTATCAAAGTTACTGTTATAAGAGAAACCAGAGCTGTGGAAATGGCTAAATTATAATCCATCAAAGGAGATAATTAATTCATGAAAATAATGTTTATCGGAGATATTTACGGAAACCCAGGAATTAGTTATTTTGCCGAAAAAGTGGGTTTTTTAAAAGAAACTTACAAACCTAATCTTATTATTGCCAATGCTGAAAACGCTGATAATGGTAAAGGTTTAAGTTTTAAAATTTATAAAAAATTACAAAAATTAGGTGTTGATTTGATGACTATGGGAAACCATGTTTGGAAAAATAAACAAATTAAAAATTTTATTGAAAAGTCAAATGTAATTCGTCCCATCAATGACACTCAACAATTAGGACAAGGTTATAAAATTATTGATTGCGAAGATAAAAAAATTTTAGTTATGAATGCTTTAGGACGTGTTTTTATTAACCCCAAATTGCATTGCCCTTTCAAAACTATTGATAATGTTTTGGAACAAAATAAAACTAAGTATGATTTTTCTTTTTTGGATTTTCATGCCGAAGCTACTAGTGAAAAAATTGCTTTAACTCATTATTTTGATGGTAGAATTGATGCTATTGTAGGCACTCATACCCATGTCCAAACTAATGATGAACGCCTTTTTCCCCACAAAACTCTTTATATTTCTGATGCAGGAATGACAGGAGCCAAAGATGGTGTTATTGGTAAAGAAAAACAACCTATAATTCAATCTTTTTTAGGAAATCGTGTTGTTTCAAGACCTAATGCCGAAGGAAAAAGACAATTAAATGGTTTACTTGTCACTCTTAAACCTCATAAAACTATTGAAAAAATTAATTTATCAGAATGAAATAAAATTTGTTTTATTAAAACTCAGCTATAAAGAATCAAAATTATTTTCTTTATTACTTTAAACTTTTTTTAACACTTTGCATTTTTTATTTTATTCTGGTTTTTTAATTATTTAATAATCCCCCCCAAAACACTTCTACCTTTATAAAGGAAAATTATGAAAAAAGTAATCGCTATTACAGGCCCTACTGCTTCAGGAAAAACTAGCCTTTCTATTAAAATAGCTAAAAAATTTAATTTAGAAATAATTAATTGCGATTCTCTTCAAATGTATCAAAAATACGATATTGGAACTGCCAAAATAACTTTCGAAGAAGCCCAAGGAATTAAACATCATCTTTTAGATTTTCTTGCCCCTGGAACAAATTACAGTATTTATTATTTTCAAAAAGATGCACGCAAAAAAATCGAAGAAATACCCCTTCCTTTATTTGTGGGCGGTAGCGGGCTTTATCTTAAATCAGCTCTTTTTGATTATAAATTAACTCCTAAATCTTTTTTTTTGCCACCTATTTCTTTACCTGCGATAGAAAATATGGTTGATTTTATTAAACAAAAAGATCCTCAATTAATTGCAAACCTAGATTTAAAAAATCCTCGTCGCATCCTAAGTGCTTATAAAGATTTACTTGCAGGTACTTTAAGGTCACAAAACAATAAAAAACACAATCCTCTATATTCTTCGCTAATTTTTTATCTCGATATCGATAGACAAATTTTAAAAAAAAAAGTTATTTTAAGATTGGAACAAATGTTAAAACAAGGTTTTATAGGGGAAGTTAACCAAATTCAAACTCATTTTCCAAACGCCAATTTTAATATCATTGGTTATCGCGAAATTAAAGTTTTGTTAGAAGGAAAAATAACTTTAGACCAAGCAAAAACATTAATTATTCAAAAAACTATGCAATATGCCAAACGCCAAAAAACTTGGTTTAAAAATCAAATTAAGCCCATCATCCTAGACGCCTTATCCCCTGATTTAGAAAAAACTACTATTTGCCTTATTAACAATTTTTTAAAAACTGATTAAATAATTAAACCAACGAAAAACAATTCAAAAAAATAAGAAAGTAATTAGAAATATGATTAATACAAACGATTTTAAAACTGGACAAACTATTAAATTCAATAACCAAATTTATCAAATCTTAGAATTTTTACATGTTAAACCTGGTAAAGGTGCTGCATTTGTAAGAACCAAATTAAGAAACCTAAGAACAGGTAGTGTTATTGACTACACTTTTAATGCTGGTATCAAAGTGCAACCTGCCTTAATTAATAAAATTAAGATGCAATTTCTTTATGCTTTGGAAGATAATTATATCTTTATGAATACTCAAAATTACGAACAATTAGAAATTAATAAACATCAATTAAAAGATTTTCTTAAATATATTTATGAAGGGCTTTTAGTAGATATTATTTTTTATGAAAATGATGAAATTGTAGGCATCAGTTTACCTGACAAAATCTCTATTAAAGTAGTTTACACTGAACCTGGAGCCAAAGGAGATACCAAAACTAACTCTTTAAAAGATGCCACTTTAGAAACAGGTTTAGTAATTAAAGTTCCTCTTTTTATCAATATTGGAGAAAAAATTATTATTAATACTGAAACAGGAATTTATTTATCAAGAGACAACAATAAATAAAACACCTTATTTTTTGCAGTTTTAAACTGCTTTTTTTGTTTTATCCACCACATTTTAGCCCTTTTCTTATATTTTTTTATAAATTGTGTTTTTTAATTTCTTTGTTTGTTATATAATTATAGGTAGTTCATGTCTTCTACATTTTGCCTTTATATACAGTTTTTTGTACTTTGAATCCATTTTATAAAAATTATAAAAAATAAAAAAAGGATAATGATATTGTGTCTTTTTGGGAAAATTTTTTCAACATAACAAAACAATTTGCTTTTTTTAACACTTTCTTTATGGGTGTTCTTTCTGGTGTTATTTTAAGCTCTTTTACTTATTGTCTTCTTTCTTTGTGTAGTGTGAAAAAAACTTTAGCAGCTCATAGACTAGAAAAAACAGATGTTAGCCAACAAGAAATAATTAAATTAATTGAAGCTAAGAAAAAAGATTTCCAAGTTAAAATAAAAAAGGATAAAGTAAATTTTGGTCATTTTTTGATAACTTCTATCCGAGAATTAATTTTAGAAATCTCAAGCCAATTTTATCCTAGCTCTAAATATCCCTATTTGGAACTTACCATTGATGAAAGTCTTATTTTGATGTTTTACATAAATCAAAGAGTTGACAAAGTATTCCAAAACAAAATTTTGAGAATGTTTCGCAAAATGACTTTAAAAAGAATATTTGTAATTAGAGAAATGGTTGTTAAAAAAAACATGATTCAAAAGTATCAAAAAGTTGCCAAAGTAACTAATACTTTTAATAATATCAGAAATTTTTTTAATCCTTTTCGTTGGTTTAAAAAAATAATTTTTGACAAACCCTTAGAACTAATTTATCATCAAATAGGAATTTCTTTGATTGCAATTACAGGCGAAGAAGTTTATAAAATTTATAGTAAAAAGATTTTTGAAACTGAAGAAGACCTTGAAAAAGATCTACAAAAAGTTTTGGATACTATCTCTGAAGTAAGCGCAGATCAAAGTGCAAAAGAGTAATTTACTTAACAAAATAAATAGGTTTAACAATGAAAACATTTAATTGGTTTCCTGGTCATATGAAAAAAACTTTTGACCAAATTAAAAATAATTTATCTTTGGTTGATATTGTTTTAGTAATTTTGGATGCAAGAGTTCCTTTGTCAAGCCTCAATTTTCAAATTTTTTCTTTAATTAACCAACGCCAAAAACCTCTCCTTATTTTGCTAAATAAATTTTCTTTAACTGATCCTTGTAAAATCAATAATTTTATCGCTAATTATTACAAAAAACAAATTCCTGTTTTAACAATTGATGCTATCAAATCCCCTAAACTTCAAGAAATATATCAAAAATCTTTAACAACAATCAAAGCTAACAACCCCCTTTTTAAATCTAGAAGAATAGCAACTCAAAATCCCAACATTAAAGCTATGATTGTAGGAACTCCCAATGTTGGAAAATCAACTTTAATTAACAGCTTTGCCAAAAAAAAAGTTTTAAAAACAGCTAATTTAGCAGGCACTACCAAACGCATTCAATGGATTGATATTGCTAAACCCAATATCCAGTTTTTGGATACTCCAGGAGTTTTATGTCACAATTTTTCTGATTCTCGTATAAGTTTGGCATTAGCGCTTGCAGGCTGTTTTAAAGATTCCATTTTACCTTTAGAAAAATTAGGCATTCATGCACTTCGCTATCTTACAAAACATTATGGAACTAATTTACAAAAACGATTCAATTTAAACCAAAATGACTTATCAAACCCTAATTTAGTTGATATTATTGGACAAAAAAGAAATATTTATAATAAAAATCAAAAAGTTGATCAATCTAGAGTTTATCAAATGTTATTGCAAGAAATAAGGCAAGGTAACTTAGGGAAATTAAATTTTGACTTAGATGTTTTATCCCTCTTTGAAAAACTTTTATAAAACTCCACCAAACTACCAAACCAAAAAATAGAAACACAAAACAATTAATAATCCAAACTAAACATATCTTTATTATTGAGGGAGCCCAAAAAATGAAATCAAAAGTTATTATAGTAGAATCTCCTGCTAAAACCAAAACTTTAAGCCGTTTTTTAAATGATGAATTTGTAATTTTATCTTCCAAAGGTCATATTAGAGATTTGTCGCTAAAAGGCAAAGAAAGAATGGGAATTGACATAGAAAAAGGATTTATTCCTAAATACAGCATTATTAAAGAAAAATACAACATTGTAGAAACTCTTATCCAAAAAACTAAAGGCAAAGAAGTGCTATTAGCAACCGATCCTGACCGCGAAGGAGAAGCAATTGCTTGGCATTTATCACAAATTCTTAATTTAGATTCCCAAAAAACTAATAGAATTGTTTTTCGAGAAATTACCAAAGAAGCAGTCTTAAAAGCTTTGCAACAACCTCGCAAAATCGATGAACTATTAGTGTTTTCGCAAGAAACTCGTAGAATGTTAGACCGCATTATTGGTTTTAAACTGTCGCGTTTGGTAAGAAGACTTAAATCACAATCAGCAGGAAGGGTACAATCAGTTGCCCTTAAACTAATTGTTGATTTAGAAGAAAAAATAAAAGCTTTTGTCCCTGAAGAATACTATATTATTACTGCTTTTTTTAAAGATTTTCAAGCGGAATACCAAAATCCTTACAAAAAAAAAACTAAAGCCCAAGAAGCTTTTACAATTGTCCAACAAATAACAGACAAACCTTTTTTAGTTAAAGAATTAAAACAACAAGAAGTCAAAAAATTCCCCAAACCACCCTTTATTACGTCTACCTTGCAACAAGAAGCCATTAACAGCCTAAATATGACTTCTAATCAAGTTATGAGAGTTTCTCAAAAACTTTATGAAGGAGTTGATATTTTAGGTGAATCTACAGGATTAATTACTTATATGAGAACAGATTCACAAAGGCTTGCAGACATTTTTGTTAAAGATGCTCAAAAATTAATTAAAAAACAATATGGTAAAGAATATTTAGGTGCTTACAAAACCAACAAAAAAGAACAGTCGCAAGATGCTCATGAAGCTATAAGACCTACTGATTTATCCAAAACACCTGAAAGTTTAGCCCCTCATCTTGATAAATATGAAAATAAACTTTATAAACTCATTTATAAAAGAACTTTGGCTTCTTTAATGACGCCTGCCATATTTCAAAAAACTCAAGTTTTTTTTGAAGTTGCAAACCATCTTTTTTTAACTGAAAGTTTGATAAAAACTTTTGATGGCTATCAAAAAATTTTGCAAGATGTCACCAAAGACAAAATTATTCCTTCTTTTAAATTAAATGAAACTTACTTGCCTCAAGAAATCCAAAATTTACAAAAATTTACTAATCCTCCAGCACGCTTTTCTGAAGCCACTTTGATTAAAACTTTAGAAAAACTAAATATCGGGAGGCCTTCTACTTATTCTCAAATCATTTTTACCCTCAAAAAAAGAATTTATGTTGATTTAGTAGAAAAACGTTTTGTTCCTACCGAACAAGGAATTTTGACCACTAAAAACCTAGAATTGTTTTTTAAACAAATTATTGATGTCAAATATACTGCCAAAATGGAAGAAAATTTAGATAAAATCTCTTCAGGATTAGTTAATAATAAAGAATTGTTGCAAGAATTTTATGATGCTTTTAAACAACTTTATCAAATAGCCGATCAAAAATTAGAAAAACCAAAAGATATCGAAACTGATCAAAAATGTAATTTATGCAACGCCCCTTTACTCATTAAAAAAGGACGTTATGGTAATTTTTTAGGTTGCAGTCGCTTTCCTGAATGCAAAAATATTGTTTCTTTAAAAGAAAAACCAATCTCTGTAGAAACAAATCCTTATATGCAAACCGATCAAAAATGTAATTTATGCAACGCCCCTTTACTCATTAAAAAAGGACGTTATGGTAATTTTTTAGGTTGCAGTCGTTTTCCTGAATGCAAAAATATTGTTAAAATTCAAAAAACTTAAGTTTTTTGAATTAAAAACATAAAAAATTTATTTTACTATTTACAATATTTTCAATTCATTTATATAACAAAAAGACTATCAATTGATAGTCTTTTTGTTATATAAATGAATTTATTTGAAACTTTTTTGGTTACTTTTCTTTTTTTAATTTATACACAAAACGAATGCATACAAAAACCATAAACATCAACATAATGAAATTAGCACTAAAATTGGCAAATCCATATGCATTATTTATTTTAATGCTTGTTTTTTCTTCATTTCCAAACCAAACATTTCTAAAAAAATAAAGGGCAGGTATTCTAAAAAGAAAAACACGACCAAAACTTAACAATAAATCATATTTAGGTTGTTTAGCTGCAATTAAGAAAGTAGAAAAAACTTCTAATTGAGTAGTTAATAGACCAGTTGTTAAAAGAGCACCTAATAAAAAAGATTTAAATCCTGGGTTTTTTTCATGCAATATATTTAATGTCATTTGTTCTTTTTCTGATTTACCTAAATTTTTAAAAAATAAGCATAAATCATCACCAAAACCAAGTCCCCAATATTCTTTAGGAGCACAAATTAAATACGTAACTGCAAATACTAAAAAACAACACAATGAGGCAAGCATTAAAGTTTTAATCGCTCTTTTGTTATTTTTGTTTCCTAAGTTTTCAGAAACAATCATTAATTGTCCTTCTTTTAACGAAAACGATATTTGAGCAAATAAAGTAATGATGCTATCAGCAACTCCAATTGCACCTAAGCCGCCCAAACCTTTAAATTCAAAAGGCGTTTCAGCTAAAAAAGGTTTATCATATGTGCTATCTACCATAAATAATGTAAACATTCTTCCGCCTTCATAAATAAATTTTCCTAATGTTAAAGTAATACTTAATTTCAAAATAGTTTTAAGTGTTTTTTTGTCTTGTAAAAAAGTTTTAAAAGAAAAATCGCCTAAACTTAAAAATAAAGGATTTTTTTTGTTAAAAAGAGTGAAAAAAGCAACTATTGTAATAGATAAATAAGCAAGACATGAAGCTGTTTGTAACCCCAAAACATCGGGACACAATGCTTCTAAACCAATTCCTTTAATTCCAAAACATAAAGTACTTAATCCAATTTTTAAACCCATCATAATACAGTTTAGAACCAAAATTTTTTTAAGTTTTCCCAAAATTCTTTCAGTTCCTAAAAAGAAAACATTAATAGCAGCTAAAATAGTGCCCAACATTTGTAATCTAAAAGCGTTAATGCAAAGATTTTTTTCCTTAGTTGTGATTGGCATTGACACTCCGTTAATTACTTTTTCTTTTAAAAAAAGACTACAAATAGGACTGGAAAAACCAATCATAACACAAGCTACAACCAAACTTACTACGAATAATAAAACAAAAACGCTAGATGCTATTTTACGAGCTTTTAAAGATTTGACATTTTTGGTTTTACCTACTTCGCGCGAAATTAACGCAACTCCTGTGATTCCTAAACAAATTCCTACTGCTTCTACAATGCTTTGAGCGGATTTGGAAAATTGAATGTAGCTTTGAACTCCTTCTGGTAAACCAGCTGCAAAAAAAGTATCAACACTACCGAAACAAGCTTTAAAAACATTAAAAAAAATAATAGGCAAAGAAATAATCCATAAAGCTTTTAATAAGTTTCCCTCCAAAACAAGCCTACTTATTTTATCTTTTTTATTAATTATTTTGTTTTTCGTCATTTATTTAAAAAACCTTCCTTTTGATTTGAAATTAATTGATAAATTATTATATTTATTTTTTATTGCATTTATTGTGCAAAAAAAGTATAAATTTAAAAAATAAATGTCAGTTATTTTTTGCAGTTTTAAAAATGTTTGTGTGTATCTTTTTTGTCAAGGTAAAAATAATTATTTTTACCAACAAATAATTTTTGCCTTTATTTTAAGGATTTTTAATTAAGGATTTTTTTTAAAGGTTTTTAAAAAAGATTTTAGTTTTAGTTGGTTTAAAGTTTTTTTGTTTTCTTTTATCAAGCAATTTTGATGAAAAAAAATAACAAAAAAAATGCTTATTAAATCTAAAATAACTGCAAATTGTTTTCTTAACTACTCTTTAAGTATAACATATAAAAAAATAAGTGTTAATATTTTTGCTACTCCAAAAGATAAAAAAAATTAAAAAAGGTGCGCTGTTCCGTTTTTTTAGACAACTTTTGTCTCTAAAATTATTCTTTAAGACTTAAAAATAAGTAGATAATTTCATATCTTTTCAAACTAAGGAAATATTTTTTAAATTTCAAAAAAGTTTCTAAAACTTTTAATAATTCTTTAGTTTCAAAAGATATTTTTTTTTATATTTTACCCTTACACTATATATTTAAGTAAAAAAAGTTAAAATTCCGTTAAGAAAATGAAATTATAATTATTTTTTTAAGTAAATGAATTCATTAAAAGTTTTTTGGTATAAATCAGTGATTTTCCGATGGCCGTAAAAATATTGTTGATGTAAACATAAAACTTTAATGCGATTTTGTTGTAATAAGTGTTTTTCTTTTTTGGCTTTGATTTTATTTTCGACTTTCAACCAATAATAAGTGCTTCTTTTTGTTCGGATAGTTTTTAAAATGGTTGTTAAATTTAGTTTTTGATTAAATTGTTTAACTAATTCAAAAACTGTTTTTTTGTCAGTTTTTTTATTTTTCATGATTTAAATATCGTTTCCTTTTTTTATATCACTTGACACCTGGAAAAGTTTAATTATACCTTTTTCTTTAAAAAAACGTAAATTCTTGGTTCAAAAAATGGTTTTAATTAAAATTAAAAGATAAATGTGTTAAAATGTTAGTATATTAAAAAAATCATTCGAAAGGAACAAGAACCTATGAATTTCTGATATAAATTTTTAAAGTATATAAGTGAACAAATTTGTTATTATTCATATTAACAAAAAATTCACATTATCATCCCCCAACTTCTTTTACTAAACTTAAATTACCTTAGTTGAGGGATAAAATAATAAAGAAGATTTAATTAATGATTAATTTACAAAAACAATTTAAAATAATAAGTATTTATTTTAAATATAAAGACTAAAATTATTTTTTTATAAAAAATATAAAAATTTAAAAATAAAAAAATATTATAGAAAATTTTTGTTTTAGTTTTATACTTATTAAAAAAAGAGGAAAATAAAGTTTTATGACAATGAAAAGTTTAATTAATTTTAATCAATTTAAAAAAAAAATATTTTTAATTTTATTTTTTTTATTATTTTTTAATTTTATTTATAATAAAAAAAATTTTGTAATGGCTATGGAAACAAAACAAAATTCAAATAGCAAAAGTGTTATTCATTTCAACTTAGATGATGAACTACAAGAATCTGAAATATTTCAATTTAATAATGCTTTTAGTGATATGGATGTTTTAAATAAAACATTAAAAAAATTTAAAATTAAATTAAATAATGAATTAAATATAAATTCTTTAAGAGAAATAAAAGAAAAATTTAACGGTTTTCGAATAAACTTTTTCATTAAATTAAATTTTTTATGGTATATATATTCCAACAATGAAAATCATGCTCATATATTGTATACTAATTATGCTTCGGACGTAGATAATATAGGTAATTTAGTTCTTATACCTTCTTTTCAACGTAATCATTACATAAGTTTGAATGAAAAAATAAAATTAATAGGCGATACATTCATGATTCAAAATAACGATAGAATAGAAATTTATCGTAATAGTTTTGATACTAAAAATCAAAGAGAAAACACTTTAGAATATTTAAATCCTATTTATTCAGACAATTTATTTCAAATTTTTTTGGATTTTGATATAAAAGAAGAACATGATGGTTTGTATATGTATTTCGATTTATATAAACATGGATTTACAGAATTAAATAATTATTGTTTTAAAATAGATTTTTCTTTAGATCGAAAAATTGATTTTATTAAAAATATAAATTAATATTAAGAACTTATTTTTATATTTTTAACATTAAAAAAACAACAGGTAAATGAAGTGTGATTAATTGATTACGGATTTCTAAATTCTTTTTGTTTTTTAAAAAATCTTTAAATAATTTTTGTCTTAACATTCAATTCCTCTCTAAAAACATTTTTTTAGAAAAGATATGAAATTATTTTTTTAGTCTTTGAAACAAAAAAAGACTAACTTAATAGTTAGTCTTAAAGAATTTTTAAAAAACAAAAAAGTGTCTAAACTTTTGGAACACCTCAAGGAAACCCAAACCCAAAAAGCTAATAAAATTATTCCAAAAAAATAATGAAGTTGTTTTTTTTGGAATAATTTATTTTTTTATTTAGACAATAAATATTTTTTGCAATATTTTAGTTTTATTTTTCTAAAAAGACCCAAATATCACAAAATTTTTACAAAAAGAACAAAAATAATAAGTTTTAATTGAAATATTTAATTAAATCGTATACAATTTAAATGTAGCTGTTAATAAATCAAAAAATTCTAAGACTAGCATAAAAATTTTTTCATAAAAAAAGATTAGTTAGTTTTTAAAATACCTAAAAATTTACTTAAAATAATAACTTAGAATTTGGATAAAGATAAAAGAAAGACATTTAAAACAAAAAAACCAAACTAATAATATTATATTTTATTATTTTTTTAAACGCTTTGGAACTTTTTCAAGTACACTATTTTTTTACTTATTAACATTTAACAAACTATTTATTTCATTTATTTTAATTTTGATTCGCGCACGCGGATTTATTAAAAAACAATCACCAAAAAAATGATAAAACAATATTTAAAAAAATATAAAGGAAACTTAATTTTAAAATGAAAAATAAAAACCAAAAAGCAAAAACAAAAGAAAACAAAAAAATTGCTGTTTTAACTTCAGGCGGCGATGCTCCTGGAATGAATTCAGCTATTCGTGCTATAGTTTTTGAAAGTGCCAAAAAAGGATTTGAAGTTTTCGGCGTGAAAGACGGTTATTTGGGGCTTTTTAATAACCAAATTGAAATATTAAAACCTCAAAAATTTCCTCGCATTCTTAACATATCGGGTACTTTTTTGGGAACTGCGCGTTTTTTAGATTTTCAAAATAATTTAGATGTGCGCAAGCAGTGTGCAAAAAATTTAAAAACTTTAGGAATTGATAAATTAGTTGTAATTGGTGGTGATGGTTCTTATAAAGGAGCATCCAAATTGAACGAACTTGGCATCAAATGCGTAGGACTGCCAGCAACTATTGACAATGATATTCGCGCCACTGATTTTACTATTGGATTTAGCACTGCCCTCAATAACATTGTAGATGCCATCGAAAAATTGCGCGATACTTCTATTTCTCACAACCGATGCAGTATTATTGAAGTAATGGGACGCAACAAAGGAGATTTGGCTTTATTTGGTGGACTTGCTGCAGGAGCAGACGTTATTGTTACTCGTGAAAATCTTTTATCCCAAAAAACTATTTGTCAAAAAATTAAAGCTTTGCGCCAAGCAAACCAAAGACATGCTATTGTAGTTGTCACTGAACACATTTTTGATGTTGTAAGTTTAGCCAAAGAGGTAGAAAATTACAGTGGTTTTGAAACCAGAGCCCAAGTTTTGGGACACATTCAAAGAGGTGGTAAACCAACTGCAGAAGACTTAGTCCTTGCTTTTAGAATGGGAAGTTATGCTGTTTCTTTATTGCAAAAAAACATTTTTAATTGTGCTGTTGGCACTTGCGGACTTAATTTGCATTACACTATTTTTGGTGATCTTTTTGAAAAAACTTATGAAAAAAATGAATTATTTAATGTAGTAGCTAAATTGTTGTAAAATGATTGTAGAAAAAAATATTGTATTTATCAAAATTAACTTTTGTACTTCCAAATTCCAAAACTCAAATAAATCACAATTGATTTTGATATAAATACTAAAAAAATAAAACGGAGTATATTTATGTCTACTGAAAAAAAACATTTTCGACACTTTTCCAAACCTACAAACCAAACACCTAAATCATTTAAAAGACCTATTTGGATCAATTTAATTATTCTTACTTTTCCTATTGCTATTTATTCGTTATTTCAACAATTATCCGTATCCATTGATTTTTATATTATTGGAAACGAATCTAATTCCAGCACCAATTTAGATAAAACCATTTCTTATATGGCACAAATTAAAAAAATTTTGCAAAGTATTGCTATAGCTTTGGGTGGAGCAGGTGTTATTTTAGTATCTAGAGAATACAAAAAAAAGAATTTTACCAAAGCCAAACAATATGCTACCCTAGCTTTTTTATTGGCAATTATTTCTTCTTTATTTTTTTTAATGGTTTTGGGCTTAGGTGTCCTTTTACCATCTCCATTTGGAGATATATTTTTAAATAAAAGTTATCACAGCCAAAACGGACTTACATATTATTATCTTATTTTAATTACTTTTGTAGCTATTACTATTAATGCAGTTTTTATTGGATTGGAACGCGCTAAGGAAAAAACTAGATTTGTTTTAATCCTTAATATTTGCCTTATTATTACAAGAATTAGTATTTCTTTTGCTTTTAAAGCAATCAAAAAAAACCAAGTTAATTTAATTGATTTAGCCTTAGCTGATTTAATTGCTAATTTATTGCTTACTTTGTTAACTTTTTATTGTATGTTTAGTTCTAAAAATATTTTTAAGTTGCAATTAAAAAACTTAGTCTTTTATAAAAACACAGTAAAAACTATCTTTAAATTAGCAGGAACATTAATTATTGCCAAATCTACTTATGAAATTGGAAAACTCATTATTCTTGCTATGATGGATAGTTATTTTACCAAAGCTCAAGAAAACTTAGTAGATATTTTTGGATTTGTTATGGCAGTTAATGGTATTTTTTATGCTATTTCTAATTCTTTTGAAGATAGTCAATCTGCTATGGTATCTCAAAGTGTTACTTTTCAAAGTAATAGCAAAACTTTTAAAATCTTTAAAAATGTTTTTGTAATTACTCTTATTATAGGAATTATTGGAGTATTTATAAATCAATTTTGTGGTGAACAATTATTGCGCGCCTTAAAACCTGAAAAAGATTTTACCAAACAAGAAATAACATCCTTTAAAGAAATCCTTAATTGGGAACAAACTTCTTTGTTTTTTTCTGTATGGACTAATTTAATGATGGGTTATGTCGCATCTTATAAAAAAAATGCTAATCTTATTTTTGTAATTAATCTTTTAAGAGTTATTTTAAGAATAACTATTTTATGGTTTTTACATGATATATTACCTCAATTAAATTTAGATGTTTCAATTTCTGATGCTAATCAATGTGGGTTAAGTACTTTTGGAAGTAATATTATTGTCTTTTTGACAACCACTTATTTATTTGTATCTTTTTTTCGCCAAAACAAAACCAAACAAACCCCGCGATTTAAAAAAAATAAAAATAACGCTTTGCAAACCAAAATTATTAATTAAAAACTAATACAATATTTCAAAATATTAAAATAAATGAGAATAAAATATTTAATAAATATAGAATAAAGCACTAAATAACAAACACCAAATAAAAAATAATAAAAGGAGTAAAATTACAAAATGTTGAAATTAAACCTTGAAGGGATTTATAATTTTTTAGATTGGCACAACCATGCCCAAATTTTTGCCCCTAAAATCAAATCCATACATCAAAAATTACATCAAGACCAACAACTAAAAGAAAAATATTTAGGTTGGTTAGAACTACCTTTACATTTTGATTTTCAAGAACTTGAAAAAATGAAACAACTAAAAAATTTCCATTCCAATTTAGATGTTTTAGTAGTAATTGGCATTGGAGGCTCTTATTTAGGAGCTAAAGCAGGAATTGAATTTTTGCAAACTCCCTTTAAAAAAACTAAGCCAGAAATTCTTTTTGCAGGTCATCAAGTATCAGGTAATTACTTAACTAATTTGCTCCATTATCTTAAAGACAAAAATTGGGCAATTAATGTTATTTCAAAATCAGGCACCACTTTGGAACCAGCCCTTGCTTTTAGAATCTTGAAAAAAGAAATAGAAGAAAAATACGGCAAACAACTTGCCAAAAATCGTATTTTTGTAACTACTGACAGCCAAAAAGGTGTTTTGTTAAATTTAGCTCTTAAAGAAGGTTATCAAACATTTGTTATTCCTGATTCTGTGGGCGGAAGATTTAGTGTTTTTACAAACGTAGGCATCCTTCCTTTTGTTTTTGCTAATTTAGATGTTGCCTCAATGATGAAAGGTGCTTTTCAAGCTTATCACGACACTTTTCAAGAAGACCTTTTTCAAAATCAAGCCTATCAATATGCTTTAGCAAGGTATTTACTTCATACCCAACAAAACAAAAAAAAGGAACTATTGGTAAGTTACGAACCGAATCTCTTTTCTTTTTCTGAATGGTGGAAACAATTATTTGCTGAATCTGAGGGAAAAGAAGAAAAAGGGCTTTTTGTAGGAGCCACTAATAATTCTACTGATCTTCATTCCTTAGGGCAATTTATCCAAGAAGGAACCAAAATGCTTTTTGAAACAGTTTTAAATGTTTCATCAATAAAAGATGATTGTGTTGTTCCTCACATTACAAACGAACTTGACAATCTTAATTATGTAGCTGGAAAAACTTACTCTCAAATTAATCAAAAAATTCTTCAAGCCACTAAACAAGCCCACATTGAAGGCAAAGTTCCTAATTTAGAAATTGTCATTCCTACTTTGGATGCCTATCATTTTGGATATTTAGTGTATTTTTTCCAAAAAGCTTGTGCAATGTCAGGTTTGTTGTTAGGAATTAACCCTTTTAATCAACCTGGAGTAGAAATATACAAACAAAAAATGTTTGCTTTATTAAAGCCATAATTTTAATTATTACAAAATATTCATTTATTTACACATTAAAATACATTTTTTTAGCAAAAAACCATTATAATATTTATGGTTAGTAAATTTAACTATTTGTCCCACAAACAAAATTTATTTTATTTTTTAATTTTATAATTAAAAACCAATTTTAAAAAGGAGTATTAATTATGCCATATATTAAAAGCATTTTAGCTCGCGAAGTGCTAGATTCCAGAGGAAACCCTACAGTAGAAGTAGAAGTTTATACAGAATCAGGATCTTTTGGAAGAGCTATTGTTCCTTCAGGAGCTTCTACCGGACAACACGAAGCAGTTGAACTAAGAGACGGTGATGCAAAAAGATTTTTAGGTAAAGGTGTTTTACAATCTGTTAAAAACGTTACTGAAGTTATTCAACCAGAAGTAGAAGGTTATTCTGTCTTAGAACAAACTTTAATTGATAAATTATTAATTAAACTTGACGGAACCCCCAACAAATCTAATTTAGGAGCTAACGCCATTTTAGGTGTTTCTTTGGGTTGTGCTAAAGCTGCAGCTAACTACTTAAATCTTGAGTTTTATCAATATGTAGGAGGTGTTTTACCTAAACAAATGCCAGTTCCTATGATGAATGTTATCAACGGTGGAGCTCATGCTTCTAACAGTGTTGATTTTCAAGAGTTTATGATTTTGCCAACTGGAGCACCGTCTTTTAAAGAAGCTTTGCGTTACGGGACTGAAGTTTTTCACCATTTAGGAAAAATCTTAAAACAAAAAGGACTTCCAACCACAGTAGGAGACGAAGGTGGATATGCACCTGACCTTAATTCTAACGAAGAAGCTTTACAAATCATTTTGGAAGCTATCAAAAGTGCAGGATACGAGCCGGGAAAAGATATTTTTTTAGGAATGGACGTTGCAGCTTCCGAGTTTTATGACAAAAAACTTCAAAAATACATTCTTGCATCTGAAAATAACAAAGCTTTTAGTAGCCAAGAATTAGTTCATTATTACGAAACTTTAGTTGCTAAATATCCAATTATTTCAATCGAAGACGGACTTGATGAAAATGATTGGGATGGATGGAAATACTTAACTCAAAAATTAGGTAACAAAATCCAATTAGTAGGAGACGACCTATTTGTTACTAACACCCAAAAATTAGCTCAAGGAATTGAAAACAAAATAGGAAATTCTATTTTAATTAAATTAAATCAAATAGGAACTCTAACAGAAACCCTAGAAACAATTGAAATGGCAAAAAAAGCTTCTTACACCGCTGTTATTTCTCACCGTAGTGGCGAAACTGAAGACACAACTATTGCTGATTTATCTGTTGCTACTAATGCGGGTCAAATTAAAACTGGTTCTTGTTCACGTACTGATCGTATGGCAAAATACAATCAATTATTAAGAATTGAAGATCAATTAGTAGAAGCTCCTTTTTTGGGATTAAAAACTTTTTATAATTTGAAAAAATAAATCCTAATTAAACACAAAACAAAAGTGATTTAATAATACAAATAATACAAAAAACAAAATAACATTATTATTGACAAGACCATCGTTTAAGATGGTCTTTTGAGATAAGGAGTTTGGGAATGTGACTAAAAAAATTGTAGGATTAATTATTTTAGATGGTTTAGGTCTAACCGACCAAAAAGAAAATAACGCTTTTCATTTGGCAAAAACTCCCTATTTAGATTATCTTTTAAAAAACTTTCCCAATACTAGTCTTAAAGCATCAGGTGAAGAAGTGGGTCTTCCCCAGGGTCAAATGGGAAATAGTGAAGTAGGACACCTTAATTTAGGAGCAGGGAGAGTTGTTTATCAATCACTTACTCAAATTAATAAAGCTATTCGTGATAAATCTTTTTTTACTAACAAACAATTTCTCCAAGCCATCGAACATGTTAAAAAAAATAACAGTAAAATGCATCTTTTAGGGCTTATCTCTGATGGAGGAATTCATTCTCATTTAGATCATTTTAAAGCTTTATTTGATTTATTAAAAGACAACAACTTAGCAAAAAAAACCTTTTTACACGCTTTTACTGATGGAAGAGACACAAATCCTCATTCAGGTATTAATTATATTAAAAACCTTCTTGATTACGGCTTTAATATTGCTTCTGTTGTTGGTAGATATTATGCTCTTGACCGCGATAACAATTGGGAACGCATCAATTTAGTCTATAATATGCTTACATCCAAACAAGCCCCTGTTATTACTTTGCCATTAGAAAACACTATGCAAAATTTTTATAATCAAGGAATTACAGATGAATTTATCACTCCTTTCATTGCCGATCCAAATGGTTTAATTGATGATAATGATGCAGTTATTTTTGTTAATTTTCGTCCTGACCGTGCTATGCGTCTTGCAACTGCTCTATCTAATCCTTGTGCCACTAATGCTTTTTGTTCTGATGGCAAAACCAATTTTTGCGGTAATAAATTAGTAAATAATCTTTTTTTAGTAACAATGACTCAATACAGCGATCAAGTTAAAAGTGTAGTTGCTTTTGAAAAAATAACTTTAAAAAATATTTATGGTGAAGTAATTGCCAATTTAGGAATGCACCAACTAAGAATTGCAGAAACTGAAAAATATCCTCATGTAACTTTTTTCTTTGATGGTGGTAAGGAACTGCAATTAAAAAATGCAGATAGAATCTTAATTCCTTCTCCCAAAGTAAAAACTTATGATATTAAACCTGAAATGAGTGCTTTAGAAATTACCAACGCTGCTAAAATTGCTATTTTATCTGGTAAATATGATACTTTAATTCTTAATTTTGCAAATCCTGATATGGTAGGACATACTGGTTTTTTAGATGCTACCATTAAAGCGGTCCAAACAGTAGACAGTTGTCTTAAAGAAGTTTTAAACGCCATTTTTGCAGTTAAAGGCAAAGCCTGTATTGTAGCAGATCACGGAAATGCCGAACAAATGACAGATAAACAAGGAAATCCACACACAGCTCATACTACTAATTTAGTTCCTTTCATCGTTACAGATAAAAATGTTGTCTTAAAACCAGGGTCTTTATGTGATGTTGCACCCACAATGCTAGATTTATTAGGAATTAAAAAACCTCAAGAAATGACAGGAAATAGTTTAATTAAAAAACTAGTTTAATTTTTTAACTTTATTATTTAAGTAATACCATAATTAATTATTTAAGTGATTTTGACTACTTATTTAGCTAATAATTTTGAAAATAAAAGAAATCACAAAAAATAATTTATCAATTATTTATAACATTTTTATTTATATTGCATCATATTTATTAATTTATTAGTTATTTTATTTTTTGTGTAGAATCGGAGTAATTTATAATGAAAAAAGACAAGCAAATAAAGATTTTTGGGTTTAACCCTTTAATGTTTCTTTTTTTTGTAGTTGTTTATGCTTTACATCTTTTTGCAGTTAAAGAATGGGGAATAGAAAAATTATATCACCCTCTTTTAACCCCTTTATTTATTATTTTTGTCTTAGGATATGGTCTTAACTTTATTGGTGATAGTGTCCCTTATTTAAATAAAATAGGATTAGGATTTTTGCTTTGTATTTTTGTTCCTTCTTATTTAGTTTATAGAGGGTTGATACCAAAAGATTTAGCAGATAAATGTAATGAAAATTTTTTCAGTACCAAAACACCAAATAATCATTTAGGATCTGATTTTGCTAACTTTTTTATAACTTGTGTTATTGCTGGAAGTATTTTAAGTGTTGATAGAAATTTATTAAAAAGATCACTTTCTAAGTTTCTTCCTTTAACATTAATCGTTTGTTTAGTAGCTATTTTAAGTGTTGGTTTTTTGGGGTATCTATTTAATTATCAAAAACCAGAAGGATTTAGCACTCAAGGTTCCTTTTTAGACTCTATTTTTTATGTAGCTGTTCCATTAACAAATGGAGGAACCAATTTAGGTATTAATGGTTTTGCAAATGGCATTTATAAAGAAGCTTTTCCTCAATTAGATCAAAAAACTATTAGAACAGCAATTATAGTTCCTTTAATTATGGCTAGATGTTTAAGTATTTTATTTGCTGGATTAATGTATGTTATTTTTGATAAAACTAAATTTAGTGGTAAAGGAAAATTAGAATATAAAAATAATAAACTTACACCCAAACCAATAGAAAAAAAAACTCCTTTAGAATATAAAAATATCGGCATGGGTTTAACAATGATTTTTGTATTATTTAGTTTAAGTGGTCTTTTAAATAAATTATTATGGGGTTATTTAGAATCGTTAGTTTATTTTATTCTTTTCTTAATTTTGATTAGAATTTTTAATTTATTATCACAAGAAAATCAAAGTCATATTTCTCAAGCAGGACAAGTAATATCTAAAAATTTCACTACTCCTATTTTAGCAGGTTTGGGAATGACAGTTAAATGGCAACAATTAATGGGAGGAATAAAACAAATACCTGTTTTAACTATGGTTTTAACTGCTTTATTAGTAGTTGTTTTAGTATCTTTTTTTCTTTCTAAAGCTTTTGGTTTTTATCCTTTTGAAACATCTCTTACAGCTGGTTTAGGTGCTTTAAGTGTAGGAGGAACCGGACATTTAGGAATAATGTCAATAAGTAAAAGAGACAATTTATTACCTTTCATTATGATTGCTACTAGAATTATTGGACCTATTATCTATACTTTGGCTTATTTCTTATTTAAATTTTTTTATATGTCGTAATGTTGTAATTTAACTAATTTTGACAATTATTTTTATATTTTAAAAAACAAAAAAGGATGTAGTTATTCATGAACAAAACTAAAATAATTTGTACCTTAGGACCTGCTTCTTATGATAAAAACATTTTACAAGCTTTAATTCAAACAGGTTTGAATGTAGCAAGATTTAATTTTTCTCACGCTCAATACGAACAAACTAAATTTTTAATGAAAACCATTAAAACTATTAGTGATAAATTAGATAAACATACAGGACTTATGTTAGATACTAAAGGACCTGAAATTAGAACTCACGAATTTGATGGTATAGTAACAATTCAAAAAGATTCTGAAGTAAGAATATCTATGAAAGAAGTTTTAGGCAATGCTAAACTTTTTTCAGTTAGTTATACTAATTTATACAATGAATTAAAAGTTGGTGATATGGTTAATATTGATGATGGATACTTATCTTTGGAAGTTGTAGGTAAAGACGAAGCCAAACAACAATTAGTTACTAAAGCTAAAAATACTCACTCCATCAAATCTCGTAGAGGTGTAAATATTCCTAAAGTTAATTTAGAAATGGACTTTATTTCTCCTAAAGATTATCAAGATATTGTTTTTGCTGCTCAACAAGATTTTGATTATATTGCTGCTTCATTTGTTAGAAAAGCTCAAGATGTCAAAGATATTAGAAAAATTTTACAAGAACAAGGAAATTCCAACATCCAAATTATTTCTAAAATAGAAAATCAAGAAGGTGTTGATAATTTAGAAGAAATCATTCAAGAATCAGACGGTATTATGGTTGCAAGAGGTGATTTAGGAATAGAAGTTGATGGTGAATTAGTACCACTTTACCAAACACGTATGATTACTAAATGTTTAGAATACGGCAAACCAGTTGTAGTAGCTACTCAAATGTTAGAATCTATGCAAAGAAATCCACGCCCAACCAAAGCTGAAATTTCTGATGTTTTTAATGCAGTTAAAGAAGGTACAACCTTTACTATGTTATCAGGTGAAAGCGCTTCAGGTGAATATCCTGTAGAAGCTGTAACTTATATGAAAAAAATTAACTATCAAGCTGAAAAAGTAGTCAATTATCAAGCTTTATCAAAAGTATACCAACCTAAAAACTCCAAAGAAAATTTTTTATTAAGTGCTGTTGAATTGGCTTTACGCACTGATGTTAAAGCAATTGTTGTCTATGATTTAGAAGATGCTTATAATGTTTCTAAATTTCATCCATCTGTTCCTGTTTTGGCTTTAGTTAAAACTGAAAAAGAAGCTCGTCGTTTAGTACTAAATTTTGGTGTTTTTCCTTTTGTTTATGAAACTAAATTAAAAAATAAATTGGAAGAACTTACACAAAATCAAAGTAGTAATTGTCTTGTTTTTAAAGATGGTATGCTTTTTTTAAATAATAATATTAAATAATAACAAACCAAATATATATCAAAAAAAACATTCAAATTATAATTTAGGTAGTTATTGCTTCATATTTTATATTAAATAAACAGTAGATTGTAAATTCAATCTACTGTTTATTTTTTTAAATTTTGTAATGAAGTGTTTTTGATTGTCCTGTGTGTTTAGAATATACATCAATTTTTCTAAGACTTTTGATATGAGTATTTGACAATAAACCTTCTATTTTGTAATTATAAAAAGGAAATTTTAACTCTAAATCTAGTCCATCAAGTGAACAAGGTACTTCAATTTGACATTTAACAGGAAAAGTGGCAATAATTTCATTAGTGTTAATATTTTTTAAAGCGATATGTTTGACATTCAAATAAGAAGGTCCACCTAAAAAAGAGCCTTTTTCATAAATAAGGTCAGTGCAAAAGTTGTTTTGAATAAAGTTTTTGTCATTAAAAGGGTTTTCATCTTGCCAAAAAATATACATATTTTGAGCACCATTACCTAAATTTTTTAATGCCTCTAAAGAATAGCAATTATTAGCTTTATCTCTTGTGCCTCCATCAAAATAAACTAATAAAAGGTTTTGGGGTGGCGGTTCTTTTATGCGAGAATTAAAAAAAACTGTGGATTGGATAATTTGAGAATTATACAAACCATAAGAAAAGTTAATTTGATAATGTTGATTAGAAAAGTTTTTTCGTAACCATTCTAACGCAACATCTTTATCGCTTTTTTTCCCTAAATATACATTATAAATGTTCATTCCTTGGATTTGAGATTCTAATTGAGGTTTAATTTGGTCACTAAATTGTTTATCTAGTTCTTTGGGTTTGTTTTTTTCATTTTCCAAAATTAATATTTGTTCTTTTAAATCGATAATTTTTTGGTTTTGGTAAACCAGTTTTTTTTGCATCATTTTTCTTTTATTTTTGGCTTTTTGTGAATAAGGATTTTTTTTGATAGTTTGTATGTTGTTGTTTTGTTTTGTTTTGTGAGTTGATTTTGGTATGTATTTGGGTGGTTCTTTTTTTTCTTCAATTTCTTTTATTTGTGGATACAATGTTTTTTGGTCTTTTTGATTGATATTATCTAAAATGTTTTCTTTTTCTTTGACTTCTGGAACTTGTTCTTCATTTTTTTCATTTTTGTTTTTTGGTAAATCTTGTAAATCATTATAATTAAAATTTTTATAGGATAAAGAAGTATTTTTAGTAGAATTTTGTGAAGTTTCTAAAGCAAAAAAGTTATTTTGCCATCCTAACCAACCAAACATTATTAAAAGTATAGAAAAGATTATTATTACAATAATTATGTTTTTTTTAAAAGATGGTATTTTCACTTATCTTTTTTTCCAACATTTCTATTTTATTTTTTATAAATTTATAAATATAAAATAAAAAAGAGGCTATAAACCTCTTTGATATTTTTTAATTATGATTGAATATTTCTTTTTTTAAAAATAACAAAAAGCAAACTTAAAAAAGTGATGGAAATTAATATAATGCAAGCAATAACAATATAAAATCCATAATTTGTATTTTCGTTATTATCTGTTTTTTCGCTTGTTGTTTTATGAGACAATATTGTTTGTGAGTTTTTTTGTAACTCTTCTTCATTTGAAATAGAAGTTTCTAGTGTTTCAGAAAAAGTATCACCATTTTTTAATAAAAGTGTGACTGCTTCTTGAACTTTTTTTATAACTAATTCTTTAGTTGAATCTGGGTTTCCTATTTCTTCTGCAATTACATTTTCAATTGTTTCATCTAATTGATTTTTTGTTATGGATGAGTCAATTGGAATAATATTATAATTGCTTTTAATTTCTTCAATGAATTCTTCTTTATTTATTTTTTTAATTTGATAAGTTAATTTAGCTTTTCCTTTATATTTAGGAGATTGATCCAATGCTTCAATGGTTATAACACCTTTTGAGCGATTTTGTTTAGGAAAATTAATATCTTCTTTTGTAATTACTAAACCATTATTTTTATCTTTGATGGCATTTAATAAATCCTCATAAGAAATTAATGCCTCACTGTGAATTTTACTTAATTCTATTTCCCCTAAAGCTTTATTTTTAATTAAATCATTTAGGTCTTCTTTGATATTAAAAATAACTTCTACTTGACCTTTAATTTTTTTAGAATTGTCTTTTGCTTTGACAGTTGCTTTGTTATTGATTATCGAAACAACTTCTAAATCGTCTCCAATAGAAATACTATTTTTATTTTTGTAAATTTTTGCAATTTTTTCAATTATTTTTTTTTCATTTGGTTTGTTTTCAAAAGATCCTATATTTTTTTCAAGAGTGCTGATATCTGTTGGTTCTGTTGGATCTGTTGGATCAGCTTTTAAAGTGCAATTAAAACTTATTACAAATAAGATCAAAAGTAATAATGCACTTAAACAATAAATAAACCTTTGTTTTAAACAAGGTTGTTTTTTGTAAATATTTTTCAATGATTTTAAATTTTTCTTTCTAATATCTTAATCTTTGCAAAATACACAATGTAAAATGCAAAAAATTTAAGATGAACTAAAGAATTTTAAACGAATTTATTACTAGCGGTTTTTTAAAATTTCTCGAATTCCTTTAAAATCCACTAATATTATAACCGAATCAAAACTAAAAAGAAACACTTTTTTTATTTTTAATGTTAAAATAATGTTAAAATTTAAGTATTAAGATGTAGATAAGGTATAAAAATAAATGTAGAATTAATATTTTTGTTTTTCGCTTTCTGCCTTTTCCCCCTATTTTCGAGCAAACATCTGCTTATTATGTGGATAAATATTGATGTTATGAAAGAATCATCAATAAAAAATGTCTTTATCTACTCTTACATTTTTTGTGTTTTTCTTTTTGCAAGTGCATCCAACAAAATATACAAACCAAACAAAAAATTAAAATTACCAAAATTATCAAAAAAATAAAAACAATAAAAAAAGAGGTTATAAAGTGATTGATTTTAAAAAAGAGGTTTTAAAAAGAAAAGACGCCTTAATTGAAACTTTGCAAACATTATTAAAAATTAACACCGAACTTACTACTTTTGACCCTAATAGAACAGGCGCTCCTTTTGGAAAAGGCAACCAACAAGCCCTTAATTTTATGCTTGATTTAGGCTCCCAAAGTGGCTTTAAAACCCTTAATTTGGAAGGATACGCTGGTCATATTGAATACGGAGACCAAAAAGAATGGGTTGGTATGATTGGTCATTTGGATGTTGTTCCTGCAGGAAATGGTTGGGACTATCCACCTTATGAGGCTTTAATTGTTGATGGCACAATTTATGGCAGGGGAACCCAAGACGATAAAGGTCCTACAATGGCAACTTTCTGGGCTTTGAAAATATTGCACGAACTAAATTTGCCGCTTTCCAAAAGAATTAAATTAATTTTGGGTGTCGATGAAGAAACTGGATTTCGTTGTATGAAACATTATTTTAAACAAATTCCTGAATTACCTGTATCTGGTTTTGTTCCTGACAGCCATTTTCCTGCTATTTATTGCGAAAAAGGAATTGGGGATTTTACTTTTAAAGGTGAAGTTTTAGATAATAGAATTGTAAGCATTCAAAGCGGACAAGCCTCTAATGTTGTTCCTGATTTGGCACAAGCAATTCTAAAATTTGATCCTAACTACCTAGATTTATTCCATAATTTTATTCAAACCACAAATATCAAAGCAACTTTAGAACTGCAAGGAGATTTGTTAAAAATTGAAGTTTATGGCATTTCTGCGCATGGTTCGACTCCTGAAACAGGAAAAAATTCCCTTTATGATTTGATGAAAGTTCTTAAAGCGTTGGGAATTAAAAATACTTTGGTTGTTTTTTTTGACCAATATTTGGTAGATAGTTTGGATGGAAAAAAATTAGGTATTAATCACTTTGATGAAGAAACTTATAATTTAGTTTGTTTTTCTGGAGTTTTAAAATTAGAAAATAATCAAGCCTTTTTCACTCTTAATTTAAGATATCCTAAAGGAATTACATTTGAAAAAATCCTTTTTCAATTGGAAAAAGCAGCCAATAATCAAAATTTTTACCTCAAAACTACCCTTCATCATCCCATTATTTATATTGATCCTAAAAGTGAATTGATGCAAACATTATTGAAAGTTTATCAAAAACACACTAATGATTTAGTTTCTAAACCTATGTGTGTTGGTGGTGGTTCTTTTGCTAAATGTGCTCCTAATTTAGTACCTTTTGGACCTACTTTTGTCGATGAAATTTCCTTAATTCATCAAAAAAATGAATCTATTTCAATTGACCAATTAATTACTTTAACTACCATTTACACAGAAGCTTTGTATCTTTTGTCCCGATAAACATCAAACATTTATTCAATTAAAAAATAAGGAGTTATACAAATTATGAATACTTATTTAGATTTATGCCGTTTTATTTTACAAAAAGGCAGTTTCAGAAACGACCGCACTAATACAGGTACTAAAAGTATTTTTGGCTACCAAATGCTCTTTAATCTTGAAGAAGGTTTCCCTTTGTTAACTACTAAAAAAATGAATCTTAGATCCATTATCCACGAACTTTTATGGTTTTTAAAAGGGGATACTAATATTTGTTATTTGGTAAAAAATAATGTTAATATTTGGAATGAATGGCCTTATCAAAAATATCAACAATCAGCTTTTTTTCAAAATGAAACATTGAAAGAATTTGTGAAAAAAATCAAAAATGATCCTCTTTTTGCCACCAAACACGGTAATTTAGGTCCTGTTTATGGTAAACAATGGCGCGATTTTAATGGCGTTGATCAAATTAAATTTTTAATTTCTGAAATCAAAACCAATCCCAATTCTAGGCGTTTGATTCTTAATTCTTGGAATCCTCCCTTATTAAATCAAATGGCATTGCCACCTTGTCATGTCTTAATTCAATTCTACGTTCACCAAGGCAAACTTTCCTTGCAACTATATCAACGTAGTGGAGATGTTTTTTTGGGAATACCTTTTAATATTGCTTCTTATTCTTTATTGCTTATGATGGTAGCACAAGTAACTAACTTACAACCTTATGAATTTATCCATACTTTAGGAGATGTCCACATTTATTCCAATCACCTAACACAAGTTCAGACCCAAATTCAAAGAACTCCTAAAAAATTACCTCAAATGATTTTAAATCCTGACATCAAAAATATTGATGATTTTAAATTTAGTGATTTTACTTTACAAAATTATCAATGTGATGGAATTTTGAAAGGTGATGTTGCTGTATGATTAATTTAATTACTGCCTTTGATGGAAATTATTTGATTGGCAAAGAAAATAAATTACCTTGGCATTATCCCCAAGATTTACAATATTTTAAAAAAATTACCCTTAATAAAAATGTTTTAATGGGTTATGAAACTTATAAATCTTTAAAAAGTTATTTCAAAAACAAGCCCTTTAATTTTAAAAAAACTTATGTAGCGTCTTTAAAACATGATTTGGAATTGCCTAATTTTACTGTTGTTTCTGATTTGAAATCCTTTTTGGAAAGTGATGTTGCCCAAGATATTTTTATTATTGGTGGAGGAAAAATCTATCAACAAACTCTACCTTGGGTAACAACTTTATACATCACTCATATTTTACAAAGACATCAAGGAAACGTTTTTTTCCCCAAAATTGATTTATCACAATATCAACTAATCCAAAAAGAAATTTATCCACAATTAATTTTTGCCATTTATCAAAAGAAATTAGATACGCACAAATGTTGACTTTTATTTTTGTTGCCATTTGGTTGACATTTGTTTTTTTGCAAATTCTCAAAACTATGCCAGTTGATTTTTCTTTTTGCTACAAACTTCCAGTTAATTTAATTTTGGGATTGTTGTTGTCTTTTTTAATAACGTTTATAATTTTGGTTTTTTGTCTCGTTTTAATGACTTTTTTACCTCCTAATCATTACTTTAAAGGGTTTTTTTCGCGTAGTTTGTCGCGTTTTGTCAATCATTTTTTACGAATTAAAGTAGTAGTCCAAAATCCTCATTTGATTCCTTCAAAAGAAAATTTTGTTATTTATGCTAATCACAAATCATACACTGATCCTTTTGTTATTGCAAGTGTTATTCCAAGAACTTTGTCGTTTGCTCCCAAACAAAATTTTAATTGTTTTTTTGGAACTGCATGGTTTTTAAAATTAGCTTTTTTTTCTTTGGATTGTATGGTAATATCAAGGGATGACATCAGAAAAACTGCCCAAAATTTAATAAAGACAGTTCCCAAAGTTAAAAATGGTATGGTAATGGTAGTTTTTCCTGAGGGAGGCATTAAAGATAGAAATAATGAAAAAGCAATGCCACTTTTAGGAGGGGCTTTCAAAATTGCTTGCAAAAGTCAAGCTTCCATTTTGCCTTTAACTATCAAAGGAGCCAGTCAAATTAAAAATAAGCGCTTTTGGCAAAAAAAAGTAGTTGAAATAATTATTCACCCTCCCTTAAAATACGATCATTATTGCAATACAAATATGCATCAAGTAGCTATTGATGTGCAAAATATTATTAACTCTAGTTTTAATTAAAATAATTATATTTTCAACTTATTTTGATGTTATAATAAAATAGATGCTTAAATAAATGCATAAAAAAGAAATATTTTTTTAATAAAAGAAAGGTTTTATAATATGATTATTTTTAAAACAACTGCTTATTTTAATCCTCATTTAGATGAATTGTGTTTTTTTGAAGAAAAAGAAGGAATTACTAAAAAACTAGTTTCAGCTTTAGAACCAAGCAACAAAAAATCAGGACCTGTTGATTTATTTTGTCTTTGTTGGGCAATTTGTTTTTATAAAACTTCTAAAAAGATTTTAGCAGAACAAAACTACACAAATAAAGATTTGAAAGTAAAAGTAACTTTAGAAATGCAAAAAGACGATAAAGGTTTTTATTTTAAACCTACTGCTATTTTAGGAATCCAAGATATGACACTGGAACAAACTGAAATAATTGCAGATTCAACTCATAAAAGATGCCCTATTTCTCGTTTAATTAGTGCTGATGAAAATGTTTCTGTTAAAGTTGCAAATTACAATGAATTGATTACAGAATAAAAATTTCAAAGTTATATAATAAACAAACACCTTTTAAAGGTGTTTGTTTATTATAATGTTTAAATGATTTAAAAAAAATTATTATTCATGATAAATTTTTTTTAAATCTTTATTTTTGTGAATAATTTTTTTTATTAAAGGGTTAAAAACATAATTATTATATTTAGCATCCGAAACTATTTCTTTTAAAAAAATGATATTCAATTGTAATAAATTTTTAGTAATGTGGGCATCTTTTGTTAAGGGAAAAGTTTTGTGAGGATTTTGTAAAAAACTTTTTAATATTTCTTGTTCTAAATTGCTACAAGACAATAAATAATTTATAATTTTTTTTTTAACATTTTTGCTATAAAAATAATTCATTATAAAAATAACTAAAAGACAAATAAAAACAATAAAAATAAATTTAAAAAAGACACTTTCAAACATTATTTTATTTGCCTTGTTTCATGCTGTTCATAATTTGACGAATTTGTTTTTCAGAAGGGGTACGTCCCATTTGTCGAAACATTTCTTTGATTTGTTTTTCGCTGATGGGAGGATTTTTTTGTAAATGTTTTTTAAACCAACGAAACATTAAAAAAGCTCCTAAAGCTCCGCCTAATAAAAATCCTATAATTGGATTTATATATAACCAAATATTGTTCATTTTGAACTCCTTTTTTTCTTTTTTTGTTTTTCTTTTCTTTATGAAAGTCTAAATTTTTTGATAAAATTGGATTTTTTTATTACCGTATTGTTTTTCTTTTTGTAAAATAAATTCTTTAATTTGTGTAGGTAAAACAATTTTTCGATGTAATTCACAAATAATAATACTATTTTGATGTGTTAATTTGTTCAAATATTCAAAAGTAGGTAAATAAAAATCTTTAAAATAAGGAGGGTCTAAAATAATAAAATCAAAAATCAAGTTGTCTTTTTGGAATTTTTTTAAAGCTTGAATAAAATGACCATAAAAAATAATGCTTTTTTTCAAATCCAGTTTTAATTTTTGGTGGTTTTCTTTTAAGGTTTTAAAAGATTTTAAGGAAGCATCAACAAAATAGACTTGTTTAGCATCTCTGCTTAAAGCCTCAAAACCATAAGAACCGTTGCCTGCAAATAAATCTAAAAAGATTTTGTTTTTTACCGAGGTTCCCAAAGTATTAAAAAGAGCTTCTTTGACCAAAGAGCTAGTGGCTTTGGTGTGAATTGATGGTACTAGTTTAATTTTGTGCCCTTTAAATTTTCCTCCAATGATAATTGTTGTTTTTGTCATAAAAATATTTTTCTTTTGATGGGTTTTTTTAAAGAGGATAAAATTTCTTGATAATTGCAAGGTAAAGGGGACCCTTTTTGACTGAAATAATCAAAATTACTTTTAAGAAGCTCATAGACAGTTTGATTAAGGTTAAGGTAAGTTAGCTTTTGAAAGTATTTTATTTGGGAAAAATTTTGTTTAGATTCTAATTTGTCACTTAAAAATAAAATTTTATCGCAATAATTCATTTTTATCACCCCAAACATGTTTTTTTGATGGCATTAAGAATAGTGATATTTGTGATACCGAATTCTTTTTTAAGGTGTTTACAGCAGACAGAATGTGAAAAATGGTAGGCGTTTTGATGTATTTTTGGATATTGGCTTGATTAAGAATGAATATAAGGGTTTTTATTTTTCTAAGGTATCTTTTTTGGTGTAAGCATGAAATAAAGCTGCATTTTGAATAGGTAATAAAGGTTTGTTATAATGTCTTGCCATTTTGTGGTAGCGGTGCGATAAACTCTTATATTGTATTCTAACAGATAAGGATAATTTTTTAATTTAGTTTCTATAGCTTGACGAATTTTGTGCAACAATATGTTATTTTCATTTTTCTTCAAAGTCTTGAAATTTTTCTTTCCAAAAATGATAATCTTGTTTTTTTAGATTGGTTAAAAACTTTTTTTCACGATAAAAACGATTGAATTTGGTAAACGCACTTTCTTGAAGGCGATTTAGGGGTTTTACTAACAAAGAACAAAAACCTGCTTGATTAGCTCCTTTGATATCTGTTTGTAGTTGGTCTCCTATCATCAACATTTGTGTGGGCTCTAAATTGAGAAGTTGGCATGCTTTTTTAAAAGCTGTAGGGGATGGTTTTTTGTTTAATAAATTCAAATATATAAAAGCAAAATCATTTTTTAAAACTTTGTGAAGGCGTTTTTTAGAGGCGTTAGAAAGAATAACAACTTTGAAAATAATAGATAACTTAGTTAAAAAGGTTTTAATTTGCTCATCTAGAATATCTTTGTTACATTCAATTAAAGTGTTGTCTAGATCAAAAATTAACGCTTTAATTCCTTGTTTTTGAAACAACCCAAAAGGAATTTGCAAGACACAAGGAAAATAGTGTTGAGGGATGAAAAGTTTGTTGGGACAAGTCATTTTATTGGACATCTACAATTTTGACTCTAAAAGTGTTTCCAGTTTCGCTGGTAACAAAAACAACATCTCCTATTTGATGCCCTTTGATGTTTTTCCCCAAAGGAGATTCAATCGAAATTTTTTTTGTAAAAGGATCTGCTTCCAAGGTGCTTACTAATTCAATTTCTTGTTGTTGTTTGGTGTGTAAAAGCTCTAAAGATACTTTTTTGCCAATACTTACTTCTCTTTCTTTGGAAACTTTAACTACGCGGACATTTTTTAAAATATTTTGGATTTCTGAAATGCGATGTTCTATTAAAGCTTGTTCGTTTCTAGCAGCATCATAATCAGCGTTTTCCGATAAATCTCCTTGTTCGCGAGCTTCTTTTAAGGCTTCTAAATTTTCTTTTCTTTTAACTTCTTTTAAAAAAGTTAATTCTTTTTTTAATTTTTCTATTCCTGGTTGGGTAAGTTCATAAATTTTATTATTCATAAATAAAAGACCTTCTTTTTTATTTTTTGGTTGTTTTTCAAAATTCCTAAATTATTTTTTGAGATAAGAAATAATTAATCCATCGCCTACATCTTGAAAAGTGGTGGTAAAATCTGGGTGATTTGTTAAAAAAGTTTGAAAATTATGCATTTTTTTGAAAATTCCTTTATTATTTTTAGTAGTTTTTGCTTTTTTAAAACAACTTAAATTGAGGTTATCAAAAATGATAATTCCTTGTTTTTTGAGGAAAGGAGCATATTTGCAAAATAACTTTTGATATTGGGCTTTGGCAGCATCAATAAAAATTAAATCATAGTTTTTTAAATTGCAAGTAGGATAAATTAACGCCTCTGCCCAAATGACATTTATGTGATAGGGAGTTTCTTTTAAAAATTTTTTAGCTAAATTATAATTTATAAAATCTCTTTCCAAGGTATCAATTTTAGTGGTAAGAGAACTCATAGCCAAAGAGCTATACCCAATGGCAGTTCCGATTTCTAAAATATTTGTGATTTTGTTTTGTGAAATTACATCAATTAACAAAGCTAATCCTTGGTCTTGAATAATGGGTATTTTGTTTTCTTGGGCGTATTTTTTTAATTTTTGTAAGTGCTTTTCTTTGTTAAAATCAAACATTTCGATTCTCTTTGTTTAGGTATAATTTGATATAATCGAGATAATTTTGTAAAATGATGGCTGCTGCAATTTCGTCTTTCATTTGTAAAATTTTGCTTTTTTTTTTGTTATTGGTTTTTAACATTTGGATTGCTTGTACGGTAGATAATCGTTCATCCCATAAAATTACTTTTACTTGCCTAAACTTTTTTTCTAGCGTTTTTTTAAAATCATTACTTATTTTGGCTTTAATTCCTATATCGTTGTTCATGTGTTTGGGGTATCCCAAAATAATTGTTTTAATTTGATATTGATAAATGATTTCTTGTAAAGGTGAAATCAATTGATCGTATTTGTGGGTGTCAAAAAAAATGGTTTTGAGGTTTTGGGCAATAACTCCTGTTTGTGATAAAGCAATTCCTAAAGTTTTTTCACCTAAATCCAAACCCAAAGATGCATTATTTTGGTAGTTTAACATAATAAAACATTCTCATTTGTTAAAAAATGGTTTGAATGATAAAAATTATTCTTTTTTTCTTGGTTTTGGTTCAACTTTATTTTATCAATTTTTTTGTGTTTTGAGGCAAATAATTTTATTAATAATTGTTTAAAATAATTGAAAAATAGTGGGTTGGGTTTTTTAAAAGAATTTAATTTTAACTTTTTTTTCACTTTTTTTCCTTTTTTATTTTTTTGTTTTTTGTCATTTCGAACACCTTTTAACAATTTTTAGGAATTTTAAAGATTTTTAATAATTTTAGAAATTTTTTCTTTGAGTATTTTTATTATAAAAATTTCTAAAAGGTTAATTTATTTCTAATTTGTTTTTTACAAAATTAAGAACTTTTTCTAAATTTTGAGTTTTTTTGGTGCCACCCTGAGCTAAACTGGCATTGCCACCGCCAGAACCACAAGCCAAGGACACACTTTCTTTAATCAAATTGCCTGCATGTAGAGTTTTGCTTTTGCATAAAAAAACAATTTTTTCAGGTTGCACATAAGATAAAAATAAAACTTCTAAATGATATTTATCAAAAATATGATTCATAAAAAATTTGAGAACTTCTAAAGGTTTTTCTTCTTTAATGGTTAACATTATTTTTTTGGTAATTCGTGGTGGTAAAAAATTAGATTCTGCTTGTAACATCTTTTTTTGATGATATTCTAAAACTTTTTTTTCAAAAAGAACTAAGGCTTGTTGTTGTGTTTTGATATGTTTTTGATAATTGATAATATCTTGATAACTTTTGGTTATTGGAGGAAATTTTTTAATTTCAAAAGTGAGTTTTTGTGTTTGTAAGGATTTTGCTTTTTGGGTTAATTGGTGCAATTCGTTTTGGTAAGGAGCTAATTTAGCGTTGAGACTTTCTTTGCAATTATTATTACAAACTGCCTCAATGCGGTAGATGCCAGAGCTAATGCTTTCGCACGACAAAATAGTAAAATGTTCTAAATCTTTAGTGTTTGTGGCATGTGTTCCTCCGCATAAATCCACTGAAAAAGTATCAATACTTACGATTCTTACTTTGTCTTTGTATTTGGCTTTTTGATTTTGTTCTAGAAGAGTGGCGTATTTTTTTTGGGCGTCTGGGATTGAAAGTTGTTCAATTTTGACTGGAATTGTTTTTTGAATCAGTTGGTTTACTTCTTTTTCTATTTGTAATAAAGTTTGAGGAGATATTTTTTCAAAATGATTAAAATCATAACGCAAAGATCCAAATCCCACTGATGAACCTTGTTTTTTGATGTGATTGCCTAATTTTTTTTGCAAAACTGCTTCCAAAAGATGTGTTGCTGTGTGATGATAAGAAATTTGTTTTCGTTTAGTTTTGTCAATGCAGGCATAAACTTCTTGACCTTCACAAAAGTTGCCTTGAAATTCGTGCAAAATTTGTCCGTTTGGTAGTTTAGTTATTTTGGTAACTTTGGTGTTGTTAATCCAACCTTCATCTTCTATTTGTCCTCCCATATTAGCATAAAAAGGTGTTTTTTCAAGCACTATTCCTTTATCAAAAACTTTGATTACTTTGGTTTTACAAGCAAAATTTGTATAACCTATAAATTCGCTGGGAGTTAAAAATTGGAGAAACGCTTCTTCTTGTTTGTTCATATGTGTTTTTGATTTTTGGTTTTGTTTGCTTAAATTTTGGTGTTCGTTGAGTAATTCTTGAAATTTTTGGTAGTCTGTTGTAATGTTTTTCTTTTTAACATAATCCAAAATTAAATTTTCGGGAATGCCATAAGTGTCGTATAATTTGAAAAAGTTTTGTCCTGATAAAGTTTTTTGGGTGAGGTGTTGTAAAAAAGTTTTTTCGGCAGTTTTGAGAGTTTTTTCAAAAATATTTTCTTGTTGCAATATAACTTTGGCAATCATTTCTTGGTTGTTGCGTAATTCTTTGTAAAAATCTTTCATCATTGCAACTATTGGAGGAACCAATTTATGTAAAAAAGGTTTGTCTAAACCTAGTTTTTTGCCTTCGTTAGCAGCTCTTCGTAATAATTTTTTTAAGACATATCCCCTTTTTTCGTTAGTGAGGACTGCTCCGTCATTGATTGCAAAAACCAAAGTTTTTAAGTGATCTGCAATAATTTGAAAACTTTCTTGTCCTGTGTATGTGATTTGTGTCATTTTTTCCAAAAATTTTATTAAAGGAAAGAAAAGGTCTGTTTCAAAATTGGTTTTGGTGTTTTGCAAAATACAGGCTAAACGTTCTAAACCAGCCCCAGTATCAATGTTTTTGCTTGGTAGTTCTTGATATTTTTCGATAGGTAATTTAAGATCGCAATTATATTGAGAAAAAACAATATTCCAAATTTCGATAAAACGGTCGTTTTCTAAATCTTGAATAATTAGTTCTTTGTTGCGAGGGTCAAAAGTTTTGCCTCTGTCAAAAAAAATCTCGGTGCAAGGACCAGAAGGACCAGGACCTATTTGCCAAAAATTGTCCTTTAAAGGAATAAGGTGTGTTTTGTCGATTCCTAAATCAAGCCAATATTGATAAGTACCTTTGTCTTGAAAAAAATACGTGATGTAGAGTTTTTCTAATGGAAAAGCAAACCATTTAGGCGAAGTTAACAACTCAAAGGCGTAGTGGATAGCTTCTTTTTTAAAATAATTTCCGATAGAAAAACTGCCTAACATTTCAAAAAAAGTGTGATGGCGTGAGGTTTTGCCTACTTTTTTGATGTCATTGGTACGAATGCATTTTTGCACGTTAGTAATACGTCTAAAAGGAGGTATTTGTGTGCCATCGAAATATTTTTTTAAAGGGGTAATACCTGCATTAACCCATAATAAGTTAGATTCGTTTCGCGGTATCAAAGAAGATGATTTTACGATGTGATGGTTTTTGCTTGCAAAAAATTTGAGCCACATTTGTCTAATTTCAAAAGATGTCATTATAAAAACTCCTTTAATTGGGGGGGGTTGGGGTGATATTTGATATTAATTTGGTTTTTGATGCTGCTGCAAATAATAATTAGTTTTATTAAAATATGTTTTGATTTAATTTTGATTTGTAATAAATATATAATTGATGCCTAACATATTTATAAAATTAAAAAACTGATCAAACTTAATTTTAACATTTTTTTATGGCTTTTCGTTATTTTTTTTGTATTTTTTCGTTATTTTTTAATTGTTGATAATTATAAAAAGGTTTTTTTAAAAAAATGATATAATTTAATTGTTGTTTTAAATTAATAAAATAATTTTAATTTAACATTTTTTTATTAATTTAACATTTTTTTATTAATTTAACATTTTTTTGAGGTATCAAAATGAAAATCACATCTTTTTACAAAATTTTTAATTCTTCGTTTTTTAAAAAAAATTTAAGCTCGTTATTATTAGTTATTTTTTCTTCAATAACTTTGATTTGGGGAATTTTTGATAGTTGTTTACAAACCCATCTAGATTTATTTACTTATTTTAAAAATATTTTTCATTACACAAGACAAAATATTTTTTTAATTTTGATAGTTGCAATACTTGCTTTAACTAAATATAGAAATACTAAATTTTATCAAATATTAAGTTTTGTTGCTTTGGTAAATATTTTAATTATAAGTTTGGTTTTTTGTGATTTTATTGAAGACCGCAGACAGCATTTTATTTCTGCAAATTGGCAAATACAACTCATTCCTTATTATTTGCAATATGTCTTTGCTCCTTTGGTTTATTGTTTTTATGTTTGGAAACGATCAATTACTTTTTTGGGTTGGAAAAAAGTGTGGATAGTTTTTGTTCATCCTTTTTGCTACTTTTTGTTATCTGCTATTATTTTTGGTTTTAAAATGGATTTGAAATCGCATTTTATTAATCCTTATTACCAAAACCATTTAATATTAGCTTATTTTAAAATTTTCGTCTCTTTTTTTCTTTTGTCAATGGGTTTAATAGTAGTGCAAAAAATAAAAATTCATCCTTTTTATAAAAGCGTACTTTTAGTGTTAGGAGCATTTTTGATTTGTATTATTACTAGGGAAAAAAGTGATTGGAATCATGCCAAAGAATTGGTGTTTCATCCTCAACAAATGGGATCTTCTCTTTTTCCTGAATCACAAGATATCGCTAAACAATTAAGTAATTTGGTGCTTGAAGGAAAACAAGACTTAAATTCAAAAAAAGATGAAAAAATTTTGGAACTAGGAGCAGGCAGTGGTAATGTTACTAAATATTTAGTACAAAAGTTTGGAGTCAAAAATGTTATTGCTTTGGAATATGATAAAGAATTATGTAATGTTTTGAGAAATAAATTTCCAAATTTAACAGTTATCGAAGGAGATGCTTGTGATTTTATTAAATTGTTAAAAAATCAAAAAATTTTGATAGACCAAATAAAAGGTATAGTATCTACTTTGCCTTTGAGTATTTTTTCCCAAGAAAAATTGCAAGAACTAAATAAAAACCTTGCCACAGTAATTAAACAAAATAAGATTAGGTTTGTTGAATATCGATTTTTGCCATTTTTACTTGAAAAACACAATATTGGAGATGGTGTAGAAGAAATTAAAGATACTAAAAATCAAATTTTTGTTTCTAGTGCAATTTTACCAACCAAAGTTTTTATTTTTGCTGCTACTGATGCTACAAAATAATATCATTTTATAAAATAAAAAGTTAACTTATTTTAAAGTTAACTTTTTTATATTTTAGGGATTTTACAATATTAATTTAATATGCGTTTAATTGCTTGTTCTAAAAATTGTTTATCAATTTGATCTTTGTTATTTCTGATAGCTAAAATTAAAGCCTCATTGAGTATGGCTGCAAGTTGGGCACCTGATGCACCTTCAGTAATTAAAGCTAATTTGTAAAAATCAACATCCAAAGAAATATTTTTATTTTTAGCATGAACTTTTAGAATAGCTTCTCTAGCTTTTAGATTGGGTAAATTAATTTTTATTTTACGGTCAAACCTACCTGGACGAATCAAAGCAGGATCTAACATATCTATTCTATTAGTAGCAGCAATAATGATTATTTGTGAAAGTTTAAAAAACCCATCCATCTCTAATAAAAGTTGGTTTAAAGACTGGTCGTGTTCGCGTGATTCTATGATAGGATTGTTTTTTCTTTTAGCTCCTAAAGTATCTATTTCATCAATAAAAATAATACAAGGAGTAGTTGTTTTGGCTTTTTGAAACAATTCTCTTATTCTAGAAGCTCCAACTCCTACATAAATTTCGACAAATTCAGAACCAGATACAGCATAAAAAGGGACTTTTGCCTCATTAGCTAATGATTTTGCAAGTAAGGTTTTACCTGTTCCCGGAGGACCTTCTAATAATACTCCTTTAGGAATTGCAAAGCCCATTTTATGATATTTTTGAGGATGTTTTAAGAAATCAACTAATTCTTGGATTTCTTTTTTTTCTTCTTCGAGACCTGCTATATCTGCAAAAGTTATTTTGTCTTCGGAAAAATCATTTTTTGCATTAAATCTATTTATTTTTTTTGATAACATTTGTTTAAGGTGAATTAAAATATAACATCCAAAAATAAAAGAAACAAAATAACTTATAAATTTGAAATATAATTCTAAAAAATTAAATTGGATATTTTCTTTGATTTCCACCAAAACATCTTTATATAAATAAAAAGCATGTACTAAATAATCATAATTGGAGGTTGTCATTTTACAATAATATTTTTGATTATTAAAACTTTCTGCTTGGATTAAATAATGTTCTTTGGTCCAAATGCTGTATTGGCTTTTATAAGTATAATGAATTTTTTTAATTTCGTTTTTTTTTAATTTTTCAAACAGTTCGTACATATTTATTAAAGAAGTGTTTTTTAATTGATTTTTTTCTATCCAAAAATATGATAATTCTAGACTAATTAAAAATAATAAAATTAAAAATAATGGCAAAATAAAGAATATAATAATTTTGTTTTTGTTAAAAAATTTTAAAAACACTAAGTAGAGGCTCCATGATGAAATTTATAAAAAGAAAAGGTTATAAATTATTGTAATTAAATTAATAAAAGTGAAATAGTACACAAAAAATATGTTGTTTGGATTTTAAAAAAGATTTTCCAAAATTTAATTTTCCTTGGAAAAACCATATAAAAATTCCATATTATCTTTAAGACGTAAATTAATTAAATAAAATAAAACTCCCATAATTGTATTATTTACAATAACTGATGAAAAACTATAAATAATATTAAGCGACCAGGAATAAGAAGGGCTTTGGATGAACCACTTTAAAAAAGTTTTTTTGGCAAAGTTTTCTTGTAATAAATTAATAAATAAAATGCTTGAAATAATTTGAACTACACTAATTAACACTAAAGTTATTATAATAGGTGTTTTTTTCGTGAGATGATTTAAGTTTTTTCGATAAAATAAGCCCGAAAAAGAGCAGACAATATAGGGAAGAAAAAATCTGTAAAGGAAAATAAGGGTTTTGCTTGCATGTTCATTTTTATGGTTATAAATGTGATTATGATTTTCGTGTGTATGGTGTAATAACACTTCCATAAAAGAAAATTCTAAAACATAATGAATTAAAAGATAAAATAAACTAGCCCAAAATCCGTATTTAGGTCCAAAAAGATAACCTATTAAAATGATAAAAATTAATTCAATGCGAAAAAAAGCATAATTGCAAGGGATTCCTCCATTAATAGTATAACGAGAAAGAAGTTCCAAAACAAAAGCCAAAAATAATAAGAAAGAAATGGCAATGATTTTTCTTAAAACATTTTTTTGATTATTTAACATAAATATACCTTTGATTTTATTTTCATATTTTATTTTGCTATTTTTTTGTGTTTTTTTCATTGTTGATCTATACTTTTTGATAATCTATATAAAATTTTTAAATTTAAAACTATTTTAGTAATTGCTAATAACTTAAATTTTTAAGTTTTTCTTCTAAAATGCCTTCTTTAAGTAAGTTCAAAAAATCATCATTAGTAGCATCCAAAATATAAAAACTGATGTTTGTTTTTTCCAAAACTTCTTGTAGTTTTTCAGTTTGATAAGTTATTCCTTCAAAAAGTTTGCTAAATTTTTCTAAATTATCTTCTTTATGAAAAAAATCTCCAATCAAAGTCATTTTTTCAATTAAACCAAATCTAATATCTAAAAAAATTTCTAATCCTCCCCAAGAAAAACGTCTTTTAAGTATTTTGGTGTGATGGGGCTGGGTTAAGAATAAAAATTCATTGGAAGCAAACTGGAGAGATTCTTTTTCTATTAATTTTATTTCTTGATCGCTAAGTACATAAGTTTGGTCAGTTAAAGCCTCAGTTAAATACCGGATTAACTTTTCTTGTGACATATATGGAAGATAGCCTTTAATATTAGTTACTCGGGAACGTAAACTTGCAATTCCTTTAGAAATTAATTTTTGGTCGTTTGGAGTAATTGTGTTTATCATAGTTTGAAAATCGCAATTATAAAGAAGTGTTCCATGAGTTACCATGCCATTTTGGTTTTGCATAAAGGCATTTCCAGAAATTTTTTTGCCTTCTAGTAAAATGTCGTTCCTGCCACTAAATTCAACATTAAGTCCTAATTTTTGTAATAAAACAACAATTTTAGCTAAAAAAGGTTTAAAACTGAAATTTTTTTCTTTTTTGGAAATGATGCTAAAAAGAGGAGTTTGAGTGTCGTTATAAACACATCCCCCACCAGTAGGTCTTCTAAATAAAGGGATTTTATGTTCTTTGAGATAATCTAAATTAACTTCGTTTTCAATTATTTGATTTTTGCCAACTACAACTCCTTTTATTTTCCAAATAAAAAAGAAGCTTTTTTCAAGGTTTTTCTTTAATAAATGATTAAGGGCGTATTGTTCTAGGGCGTAATAAAAATAAGGTTTTAGGTCGCAGATGCGATTAATTTTAATCAAAATCATAATAAAATCTCTTTGTAAAGTGTTATAAATGTTTTTTCCAGTAATATTATATCATTTTTTAGTTATGTAAACTCATATTATATTAATCTTTTTTGCCTTTTTCTCTAACTCCAAAATCAAATCTCTTAATGTAGCTGCTTTTTCAAAATCAAGGGCTTTGGCAGCTTCTTTCATCATTTTTTTAAAAAGTTTAATTTCTTTATTTTTATCTGTCATATTTTTATGTATTTGAAATTTTTTTTGACCCTTAACCTTTTCATTTTTATTTTTGGCACTTTCCTTTTGTTTGATTGAAATTGTTTCTAAAATAGTTTTGTTAAGAGCGGTTGGTGTTACTTTCATTTTTTCATTGTATTGTTGTTGGATTTTTCTTCTACGATAAGTTTCTTCAATAGCAATTTGCATAGCGGGAGAAATACAATCAGCATACATAATAGCTTTGCCTGTAATGTTTCTAGCTGCTCTTCCAATAGTTTGGATAAGGCTTCTTTCGTTTCTTAAAAAACCTTGTTTGTCAGCATCCAAAATAGCTACTAAAGCTACTTCAGGTAAGTCAAGTCCTTCTCTCAAAAGATTAACTCCCACCAAACAATCATATTTTCCCAATCTTAGATCTTTTAAAATTTCAAGTCTTTGTAAAGATTTAATTTCACTGTGTAAATAAGCTACTTTGATGCCTAAATTTTTTAAATAAGTAGTTAGGTCCTCGCTCATATTAATAGTTAAAGTGGTTATTAAAATTCTTTTATTGTTTTTAGTTTGGTGTTTAATTTCAAAGTAAAGATCGTCCATTTGGTTGTTGGTGGGTCTTACTTCAATTTCTGGATCAAGGACAAAAGTAGGTCTTATAATTTGTTCTACAATGGGGATTTTTTTAGTTAATTCATAGTTTCCAGGAGTAGCTGAAAGATAGATAACTTTATTCATTTTGGATTGGAATTCATTGAATTTTAAAGGTCTGTTATCAAGGGCGCTTGGTAGTCTGAAACCGAAATTTACTAAGTTGGTTTTACGAGAAAAATCACCAAAATACATTCCTTTAATTTGGGGAATAGTTACATGAGATTCATCAATAATGGTTAAAAATTCATTTCCAAAAAAATCAATTAAAGTTGATGGCGCTTCGCCTTTTTCTTTGAGTGCCAAATGTCTTGAATAATTTTCAACACCATTGCAATTGCCTATTTGTTCTAACATTTCTAAATCATGTAAAGTACGCATTTTAATTTTTTGAGCTGCTAAAAGTTGGTTAGTTTCTTCAAAATGATTAATTTGTTCCTTTAATTCTTGGCGAATTCTTTTTATGCTTTCTTGTAATTTTTGGGTATTTGTAGCATATAGACTAGCAGGGAAAAGAGTAATTAATTTAAGATTAGTAATTGCTTTGCCATTTAAAACATTAAAATTTTGAATATTTTCAATTTCATTGCCAAAAAAAATAATGCGTATACCGATTTCTTTACTAGATGAAGCAATAATTTCTACAATGTCGCCTCTAACTCGAAAAGTTCCTCTTTGAAAATTAATTTCGTTTCTTTGGTATTTTAATTCTATTAACTTGTTAATTAAATCGTTTCTTTCGTACTTGTCTTCAATTTGTAAATGTAGTGTTGATTTTTGATAATCTTTAAGGTCGCCTACTCCATAAATGCACGAAACTGAAGCAACTACTATTACATCATCGCGGTTAAGTAACGAACCTGCGGCACTATGACGCAACTGATCAATTTCATCATTGATTTTGGAGTCTTTTTCAATGTAAGTGTCGCTTGATGCTACATATGCTTCTGGTTGGTAGTAATCATAATAAGAAATAAAATATTCTACGCGATTGTTGGGAAACATGGTTTTTAATTCGTTGTAAAGTTGTCCTGCTAATGTTTTATTATGAGCAATAACCAAAGTTTTTTTTTGTAAATGTTGAATAATGTTTGCAATGGTAAAAGTTTTTCCAGTGCCAGTAGCTCCCAAAAGAATTTGTTCTTGTAAACCTTGTTTAAAGTTATTAATCAATTTTTTAATTGCTTGGGGTTGGTCGCCACTTGGTTTTAAAGAACTTTGTAATTTAAATAAATTTGTTAAACTCATCTGTTGCTCCTTGCATTTTTTTTAGTTTTGGTGTTTTTTTGGTTTAATTTCAAAATATTTAGATGATTTTTTTCTGCGTTCCAAAAATTTTGTCAATATTTTTAATAAATGTTTATTTGTCCACTTTTATAAACTCTTTTTAATTAACAAAAACAACTTTTGATTAATTCCTATTTTTTGAAAATCTTGCAAAGTAGCTTTTTTGATGGCTTCTAAACTTTCAAAATGATTTAAGATGGCTTTTTTTCTAACAACGCCAACTCCTTTTATATTTGATAAAGTGGTTTTATAATCCAGTTTGTTTTTGGTTTTGCGGTGAAAATCAACGGTGAAACGATGGACTTCTTCGCTTAAACTTTTTAAAAAATGAAATAAATTAGGGTTTTGTTCCAATATTAATTTTTCTTGCAAAGTTACAAGATGAGTTAATTGATGTTTGTTATTTTTTTTCAATGCTCCTAAAGGAATTTCATAGCCCAACTTCTTTAAAGTTTTTTGGCTTTGACTTAACTGTCCTAAACTGCCATCAACCAAAATTAAATCTGGTGCATCATTTTCAGCTTCCTTGTTTTTGTTATAACAACGCGTAAGTGTTTCTTCAAAAGCTTTATATTCGTTAGGCAATTCACCTTTAATGTGAAAAGTTCGATAAAGTTTTTTGTCAAATTTAAAATGATTAAATACAATTCTTGCCGCCACAAAGGCTTGTCCAAATAGTTGAGAATTGTCAAAAACATCAATTCTTTTGATATCTTTATTAAAAATAATTGACAATTTGTCTAAGGATTCTTGAATTTTTTGGTCTTTGGATTGATAGATTAAATTATTATTGGATAAATCATTTTGGGCGTTTTTTAAGGCTAACAAATAAAGTTTCTTTTTGTCTCCCTTATGAGAAATATTTACTTTGGTTTGCAAGATTTGTTCCAATAAAGTTTGGTTAGTTATCATTTGTTGCAAAATATTTTCATCTTGGTTTTTGCCTGTAATAATTGTGTCTGGTTTAAGGTTTTTTTGATAATAACAATTAAGATAAGTTAAAATATTTTCCCACACAAAGCCCACATATGAAAAAACGCTGCGATAAGAATCAACGATGTTTCCTTGGCGCATTTTTAAAATTTGAATTGCTATTTGGTCTTGATTAAATGCATAAGCAAAAATATCGCAATTTTTGAGTTTTTGATTGCTGATAAGTTGTTTTTTGGTGGTCTGTTTAATTGAATCAATAATGTCGAGGTATTCTTGGGCTTTTTCATAAAACATTTTTTCGCTGGCTGTTTGCATTAAATGGTGTAATTTTTTTAAAATATCTTTGATATTACCTTTTAAAAATTTAGTAATTGCCTCAATATTTGGCTTATAATTAATTGTGTTTCCTGCACAAGCGCCGAGGCATTGATTGATGTGAAAATGAAGACATGGTTTTTTTGATGCTAACAAACATCTTCTTAAAGGATACAAAAGATGCAACAATTTTAAGGTTTCTTTGGTGCTTTTAAGATTGGGATAAGGACCAAAAATTATTTTTCCTGGAGGAATTTGTTTGAATCGTGAAATTTTTAATCGTGGGTGTTTTTCTTTGGTAATTTCAATATAAGGGTAAGTTTTGTCATCCAAAAGTTTAAAATTATATTTAGGAGTGTGTTTTTTGATTAAGTTAACTTCCAAAATTAAGGCTTCTTGTTCGTTGTTAGTAATAATGTAGAAAAAGTCTTGGGTTTCTGCAATTAACATCGCTGTTTTTAAGTTGTTGCTTTTGGTAAAATAACTTTGGACGCGTTTTTTTAAATTTTTGGCTTTACCAACATAAATAATAGTGTCGTTTGTGTTTTTGAAAAGATAACAACCAGGATTGGGCGGTAAAGTTTTTATTTTTTCTAAAAGAATTGACATTTTAAATTACTTCCGTTTATTGAATTGTTTTTTTGTTTTTTTAACTAATTTAAAGATAGTTTTATTTTTAACGTTTTAATTTGGCGTTTTTTCATTTTACTTATTTTATTTTGTTGTAAAAAAACTTATTTGCTTTCTTTGTTTGTTGATTTTTGAAATATTTGTTTCTTCGTTTGTTTTCATTAACTTTATTATATCAAAATTAATATTCTTTTTTTGAAATGATTAAAAAAAATTTGAAGCATTTTTGGTAATAAACTGATTTTTTTCAAATTAAAATAATAATTAATAAATAATTTGCAAAATAAGTTTATTTTTGATTTAGAATAGAAGTATATTTTTAAATTATAAAATAGTAAAGTAAAAAAATATCAAAACTAAAACACTTGAAAGCAACTAAATAAAGGAGAGTTCCAAAACGAATACACCCAATACTCAAAAGCATTCTCTTTTTATTCAATCTCATGTAGTATATATATTGCTATGTCGAAAATAAAGCAGCAGTTTATCCTTTTCAAAATATGAATTTTTATGTTTTGGCCCATCAATACATTTCAATTTTTCAATCATACAGACTATAAAAAAACAGCAAGAACAAGTTTTTAATAAACAAAATATAGTTGATTTGGTAGAAGTTCTTTTTGATATTGGAGTAGAAAAACAGTGTCAAGCTATATTTTAATTGGAGATTTAGGGGGTCTTTATAGATATTTGCGAAGTTGTTTTGGAAATTGTTGCATAATTTTATATTTATGTTACCATGTAATGGTCAATAACAGATGTTTTTTTAAGCCTAAAATAACTTCTTTTTTTAAAAAAATAATTTGCAAGCAGATATTATTACAGGTGTTAATTTTCAAGATGAAAAATATTTTCAATTTTTTGCATCAAGTTCTACAAAAAAATATTTGGTACAGGCACATAATAAAGAAAAAAATTGATATTTGGCAGGTACAGGAGATTTATTTGCTATTCTTTTTATAAGTTTTTTATTTGAAATATGAAAGAAATATTAAAAATGATTTGGCTAATGCTGTTTGTTTTATCTTAATGAAGCAACAAAAATTGCAATTTTTATCTGTTTTATATAAACAAGTTAATTAAGCAAAATTGCCTCAAGTTATAGAAATTAACTATTAAATTATTTATTAAGTAAAAAAAATTGCCTTTTTATAAAAAAAGACCAACTTTTTAAGTCAGCCATAATGTTATTTTTGGAAATATTTTAATTTTTTAGTGTTTGAATACAGTTATTTTTTTTTGCAATTTTAACTACATCCAAAAAATAAAATCTTTGCAATCCATTCGAAAAGCTTTATTTTTTGGTTTTTCTTGTGATTTACCAATAGCAACTAATAATACAGGCAAATATTGAACATCAATATTTAGTCCTTCATTGATTTTTTTTGCGTTAAATCCTCCCATAGGGCAAACATCATAACCATATTTTTTAGCAGCTAACATCAATTGCAACGCTCCTATGCCACCTTCTAAAAATAACTCATTTTGTAGTTTTACTTTGGAAATTTGTTTGTAATAATCATCAATTTTTGTAATTACTTGTAATTTGGTTGTATCAGATATTTGTTTTTGTAAAACTTCTTGTTGATAAATTTTTTCAGCTAAGGCATTTTTTTGAGTATCGCAACACAACAAAATCATAGCAGAACAAGTTTCTAATTGAGTTTTGTTGCCATATAAAAAAGGAGCTATTTTTTGTTTGCTCTTTTCGCCTTTAAAAACAAAAAAACGCCATGGTTGTAAATTAAAAGCAGAGGGCGCTTGGAAAACTGTAGCCAAAATTTCTTCTAAAATGTTGTTTGGTATTTCATGATTGGTGCAAAATTGACGCACACTTTTAATTTTTAAAAAATCCATAAAAAACTCCTAAGATTTGGTTATTTTTATTTAAAATAATTTAAATGTTGAGTGATTTCACAATGTTTTAAGTTAGTTTTTGTAATTTTGGAAAGAAAACAATTTAAACAGCAAAAAAATATTTTTCAAAGTTTGCATTTGCGTTTTTATTTCTTTTTTGTTTTCAAAAAAACCTCTAATCCAATTTAATCCAAATTATCAAATATATTAGAAGTTGAAACATAAAAAATATACTAAATCTTATAAAAAAGATAACCAAATATAACAAAACAACATAACAATAAGAAAACAAAAATTCAAAATATAATGTGTCATTCTCAATTATAATATATCATCATGTAAAAATAGGTATAAAACCAAAGGAAAACGTCATGTTAATATATTTAATTAATATACTAATATTTTTTTTAGTTTATCACTTTTTTAAACCCTTTTTATCTTTTTTTTGAGTTTCAAAATGGTATTTTAATAAAATTAGAGTTATTTTTTTCAACTTTGAAATGTTTTTTATTTTTAAATATTTTCAGAAATTAATTGCCACATTTTTTGAAACTTTTCAAGATTGAAATTGGTTTTTAGTTTATTGTGGTAAGGTTTGAAATTTTTTATTGTATTTTACTAAGTTTTTCTACAAAATTAATTACTACGCAATAATCAAATTTAGTTTTTTGAGGGGCTTTCATGGCTATGTAGTATTTTTTTTATTTGTGTCAATATTAGGTAGGTTTTATTCTCTTTTTCAACTACAAACTCATTTAAAATGGCGTAAACTTTTGTTTTTATAAGAAATACGTTTTCTTTTTTGTCTTGTGGTTTTAACCCTATAACCCAAAACCCACTAACAATTAAAAAATGTTAAGACTTTTTTTATAATTAGTTTTAGTGGGGTTTTCCTACTTATCTAGCTTGTTTGGGTCTTGGATTTGATTCATTTTATGTTTCTAGTTTGGTTAGGGACAATTACTTTTAAAATATCTTTAATGTAGTCTTTTTGGTTGTTTGGCAGTTGTTTGGGTTGATTTTGTGGATTTTTTTTAAGTTTGTGGGACTTATTGGTTTTTGTTTTGTACTATTTTCGTGTTGAAAATTGTTGTTCTTAGTTGTTTAGTTGGTTCAAAAAATCTTGTGGAATATAAAGATAGTGTAAAGCCACTATGTGAATTAATAGTAGCAATATAGGATAAATTGAGGTGTTAGTAATCAAAGTGGTTAGGAATTTTCGATTCCAAATCTTACATATATATTATAATATAATATATTTTGTTTGTAAAGTCTAAAAAATTAATATTTTTTGGGTTGATTTTATACCCCCTCTCACTTATATTTTAGGTTATGAAAGTACGAAATGTCTTCATGAAAATGTAAAAAAATTAGTGATTTTAGTTGTTTTTTTATTTTTTTAAACAATTGTGTTTTTTTAATATAAGTTAATGTTTTCCTTTTTAAATCCATTTGATTCCTCATTAGGGTTATTTTTATACCCAAAAGGGATTGAAAAGGGGCAAAGAGTAAAATTTTTATCTTATCTTTATTTTACTATTTTTTGCAAGTTTTTCGCTCATTTTCCATTACTTTTATTATCTTTTATTACTTTTTACTAATCTTTTTTTGTTATAATTAAATATAAAGGAATTAAAATGAAAACTAATAAAAATCAATTTATTAAAGTTCGCGGAGCTCGTCAAAATAATTTAAAAAATATTAATATTGATATTCCCAAAAATAAATTAGTTATTATAACAGGATTATCAGGTTCTGGCAAATCTTCTTTAGCTTTTGATACTTTATATCAAGAAGGAAAAAGAAGGTATGTAGAATCATTAAGTGCTTATGCTAGACATTTTTTAGGTAGTTTTGAAAAACCTAATGTAGATAGTATTGAAGGTTTGAGTCCTTCTATTAGCATTGACCAAAAAACAACTTCTAATAATCCTCGTTCTACTGTGGGAACTATTACAGAAATATATGATTATTTAAGATTAATTTATGCCAATATTGCAGTTCCTTTTCATCCTGAAAAAAATATTGTCTTAGAAAAACAAACCATCGAACAAATGATTACTAAAACTAATCAAACATTTCCCAAGAAACTGGTCTTAATTCTTGCTCCTATAATTGAAAGAAAAAAAGGAACACATAAAAAAACCTTAGAAGCTCTTGCCAAAGACGGCTTTAATAGAGTAATGATTAATGATATTATTTATTTAATGGACAATATTCCTTCTTTATCAAAAAATCAACATCATAATATTTATGTAGTAATTGATCGTTTTGAAGTTAATTCAGATAATCAAACTCGTCTTTTTGAAGCCTTAGAACAAACTCTAAATTTATCTCAAGGAAAAGTTTTTATTATGAATTATCAAAGTAAAAATAGTAATGATAGTAATAAGGATGATAATAAAAATAAAAACTGTCAAATATTAAAACTAAATTGCAATTATCATTTAGAAGGAATTAATTTTGATATTCCTTTACGCGAATCAAGACTTTTTTCATTTAATACTCCTTTAGGAGCTTGCCAAAGTTGTAAAGGGATTGGAAAAACAGCAGAAATTGATTGTGATATGATTCTAGATTATGAAAAACCATTAAATAAAGGTGCAATTTTAATTTTTAAAAGCAATAATGAATACAATAATTTTACTAGCAAAGAACAAGAATTAAAAGCTGTATGCAATCATTATCAAATTGATATGACTGTTCCTTTAAAAAAAATAGATCCCCAAAAACTAAATATTATTCTTTATGGTTCGCCTGACCAAATTCCTTTAACGCCTCCTTTAAGTTTTTCTCGTTTTTCCAAAAATACTACCACCAAAAATCTTAAATATGATTTTTTTGAAGGTATAGCTTCTATGCTTAAAAGACGTTTTGAAGAAACAACAAGCGAATGGCTCAAAAAATGGCTTTCTAATTATGTGATGAAAAAAAAATGCAAAACATGTCAAGGACAAAGACTTAATCAAGGGGCTTTACTTTTTAAAATTAATAATAAAAATATTTATGAAATAACTGATTTATCAATTGAACAAACCCTTGATTTTTTCCAAAATTTAGAATTGTCAAATGAAGAGACAAAAATTATTAATTTAGCCCTCAAAGAAGTTATTAATCGTCTTACTTTTTTACAAGAAATTGGGTTAGGATACCTTTCTTTATCGCGCAGTGGAGCAACTCTTTCAGGAGGAGAAGCACAAAGAATTAGGCTAGCTACTCAAATTGGCTCCCAACTTTCAGGAGTACTTTATGTCCTTGATGAACCTTCAATTGGATTGCACCAAAAAGACAACGATCTTTTAATTAAATCACTTAAAAAAATGCGAGATTTAGGTAATTCTTTAATTGTAGTAGAACACGATCATGATACAATGCTTGCCTCTGATTATTTAATTGATATTGGTCCTCAAGCAGGTATTTTGGGAGGAAAAGTACAAGCTTTTGGAACACCCCAAGAAGTAATGCAAAATAAAAATAGTCTTACAGGAAAATACTTATCCAAAAAAATCCAAATTACATTTCCCAAAACTAGAAGAAAAAGTAATAAAGATCATATTTTAGTAACCAAAGCTTCCAAAAATAATCTTAAATCAATCGATGTTTGCTTTCCTATGCAACAATTAATTGTAGTTACAGGCGTTTCTGGTTCGGGAAAATCTACTTTAGTAAATGATGTTTTACTTGATTGCTTACAACAAAAATACAACAAAAAAAATAAAAACAAACAAAAAGATTTTAGTTATTTAGTTAATGATTTTAACAAAGTCAAAAAAATAGTTGAAATTTCACAAGACCCAATTGGTAAAACTCCTCGCAGTAATCCCCTTACTTATACTGGTGTTTTTGATGAAATTAGAGAACTTTACTCCAAAACAAAAGAAGCCCAAATGAAAGGTTATCAAAAAGGGCGTTTTTCTTTTAACATTAAAGGTGGTAGATGTGAGGCTTGTAGTGGCGATGGAGTTAAAAAAATATCTATGCATTTTTTACCAGATGTCTATGTTATGTGTGAAGTTTGTAAAGGAACTCGTTATCAAAAAGAAACTTTAAGCATCAAATACAAAGACAAAACTATTGCAGATATTCTTGCTATGAGTGTTGAAGAAGGTGTTTTATTTTTCCAAAATCATCCTAAAATTAAACACCAATTAGAAATTTTACAAAATGTAGGGCTTGGCTACATTAAATTAGGACAGTCCTCACCAACTTTATCCGGAGGAGAAGCCCAACGAGTTAAATTAGCAAGCGAACTACACAAAAAAGTTATTCCAGGTGCTTTGTATATTTTAGATGAACCTACCACAGGACTTCATTCAGAAGATGTTAGACAATTACTTAAAGTTCTTCATCAAATGACAGATCAAAAAGCTACTATTGTTGTAATTGAACATAATTTAGATGTAATTAAAAACGCTGATTATATCATTGATTTAGGTCCTGAAGGAGGAGCTTGTGGCGGATATGTAGTTGCAACAGGAACCCCAGAACAAGTAAGCCAAAATGAAAAAAGTTATACTGGTAAATATTTAAAAAAGATTCTTAATGAATAAAAATAAATCCAAAAATTTAAAGATTCAACCAAATTTTTAATTTAAATAAGGCAATTTAAAAAAGAAATTTAGGAATTTAATAAAAAAACTAATATTTAAAAAAATTGCAAAATGGGCAAAAGAAAAACCACTTTTAAACTCACACCAACCAAACAATTTTAGGAAATATTTTAGTCTTCTACAAAAAAAATATTTTAATTGCAACCCATCAAAAAAAACATTTAATCAGAAAGAAATAATAACTAATAATTTCAAGAAATATTTAGTTATTATGGTATAATAAATAGTAGGAAAGAAAAGTAATTTACACAATTACAAAGTTTATAAATGACAATTATTTTTCTATCACAAAATATTTATAAAAAAGATTAAATGAATTAAAAAAAGCTAAAAAAATTAAACTAAATAAACACATTAACCCAAAAAAACAACTTTTAATTTAGTTAAAAAACTTAATTATAAATTAGTTGTCAAATTGTAAACCCAAAAAATAATGAATACTAATTTAATTGGAATTTGATTATATAATTAATATATAAATACAAAAACTAATAATTATTTGAAACTATTTGCAAAAAACCAAACCAAATAACTCCCAAAAACAATATTTTTTAGTTTTTATTGATGCTTCATAATCAAAATGGATAACACCAAAACATAAAACAAATCCCAATTAAATACAAAAGAAAAGGTATTAAAAATGGAAATTAAAAAAATCAACGATCAAAAAGTACAATATTTTTTTGAAGTTTCTTCAAAGGAATTAGAAACCCAACTGGCTAGCGCTTACGAAAAAATTAAACCAAAAGTAGAAATTAAAGGTTTTAGAAAGGGGCATGTTCCAAGAAAAATTTTTGAAAATCGTTTTGGCAAAGACAATTTATACTCTGATGCATTAGAAAATATCGTGCAAACCAAATATCAAGAAGTCTTGCAAAAAAAAGATTTCGAAAGCATGGGAATGCCTCAAGTGATTGATTTAGACGAAAAAAAACTTAAAGACAAACAAAATTTTACTTTTGGACTGGAATTTATCGTTAAACCCAAAGTCACTTTAAAAAAATATTTAGGGTTAGAAATTACAAAAGACGACCTCGAAGTAAAAGATTGCGAAGTGGAAAAAAAAATAAATTCCTTATTAGAAAAACAAGCAACTTTGGAACCCAAAACCCAAAACGATTCTTTGGAATTAACAGACACTGCTATTTTTGATTTTGAAGGTTTTGTTGATGATAAACCTTTTGAAGGAGGCACTGCCAAAGATTTTAGTTTAGAAATTGGCTCTGGTCAATTTGTACCTGGTTTTGAAGACCAAATGTTAGGGATGAAACAGGGCCAAACCAAAGATATTAATATCACTTTTCCAAGCGATTACCACCAAAAAAACCTAGCTAATCAAAAAGTTGTTTTTAAAGTAACTCTACACCAAATCAAAACTAAAAAATTTCCTCAACTAACAGACAATTTGGTAAAATCACTTAAAATTGCCAATGTTTCAACCGTAGAAGAATTAAAAAACAACACTAAACAAGCTCTTTTAGATCAAAAAAAACAAAAAGACAAAGAAAACGTTGAAAAACAAGTAATAGAACAATTAGTTAAAAATTCCGAATTACAGATTCCTCAAGAAATTATTTTCAAAGAACAAACCCGCCTCCAAAAAGAATTTGAAGAACAATTAAAAAAACAAAATTTAACTTTGGAACAATACAAACAATATTTAGGTATTGATGATGAAAAAATGGAAAAAGAATTCAGCCAACAAACACAAAAAAACCTCAAATACCAACTTATTATGGAACAAGTTGCCTCCCAAGAAAAACTAACAATTTCCCAAGAAAAAATCGAACAACAATATAAAAACTTAAGTAAACATTACAAAGTTTCAGTTAATCAAATCAAACAAAACCTTCCTGAAAAAAACTTACAACATTCTCTTTTGATGGATGAAGCCTTCAAACTTGTTATTAATAAAGCTGTTGTTGTTGCTAAATAAAATTTTTCACCCCACCAAAAAAAATTCACTCCACAATTTAAAAATGAAAAAGTTAAAAAGTTAAAAAAATATCGAAAGGATGAAAATATATGAAAACCAAAAGCAAAAAATTAAAATCCGATCTTTCTATGGACGCATTTGAAGATATTTTTCAAGAAATTCCTGAACAACTCCCAGTTGTAGTTATCAGCGAAATAATGCCTATTCCAAATGTTGATTTTCGTATCGAAGTATCAGATAATTCTTATTTAAAAGCTTTAAAAGAGTCAGAAACTAACACAAAATCTTTTGTTATTCTTTTAACTCAAAAAGATTTATCACCCAACAAACCCAAACTAACTAACCTTCAACGTTACGGTGTATTAGCACAAATAATTACCAAAGTAAAAATCCCTCACGGCGATTTTAAAGTGAGATTTCGCATTTTACAAAGAGTAAAAATTGATAAATTTTTGCAAAAAGAACCTTTTTTAAAAGCCTCATACGAAAAAGTCAACACCGTTTATGGAAATGTTGAAGAAGAAAAAGCCTTAATTAAGTTAGTTATAGAAAAAATTATGGACAAACCTTTTCAACTGCTTGTTCAAAACACCAATAATTTTTTAGATATCATAAAAACAGAACCAGAAACAGAAAATATCACTGATATCATTGTCTTTAATTTAAAAATTGATAATTTAGATAAATACAAATATCTTAAAGAATCTCACCTTAATAAAAGAATTTTTTACATTCTTCAAGACATCCAAAGTTTACTTATAGGGATTGATTTAGAACAAAAAATCAATGAAAAAGTAAAACAAAGTATTGATGAAAACCAAAAAGAATTTTATTTAAGAGAAAAAATGAAAGCCATTCAACTAGAATTAGGGGACAAAGCCAAAAAAGAAGAAGAAATTGCAGAATTACGCAATAAAATCAAAAAAACTCCTTTATCTCTTGAAATCAAAAAAAAAGCTTTACAAGAATTATCACGTTATCAATCATCATCATCTTTAATGGCAGAATCTTTTGTAATTAAAAATTATCTTGATTTTTTACTGGAATTACCTTGGGGCAAAACCAGCCAAGATGAAAATGATTTAGTTGCCATTGAAAAATCCTTAAACAACCAACATTACGGACTTGAAAAAGTAAAAGAACGTATTTTAGAATATGCAGCAGTCAAAATAATGACTAAGAAAAACCCTCAAAATATTTTATGTCTTGTAGGTCCTCCAGGAGTGGGAAAAACCTCACTTGCCTCTTCTATTGCCAAAGCTTTAGGACGCCAATTTGTCAGACAATCTTTAGGCGGTTTAAAGGAAGAATCAGAAATTAGAGGCCACAGAAGAACTTATATTGGAGCTATGCCAGGACGCATTCTTGCAGGCATTAGGGACGCCAAAACAGTTAATCCTGTCTTTTTATTAGACGAAATTGACAAACTAGTAGCCAATTATAACTTTGATCCTGCATCAGCTTTATTAGAAGTGCTTGACCCACAACAAAATATTAATTTTATGGATCATTTTTTATCCGAACCATTTGATTTATCCCAAGTATTATTTATTACTACTGCCAATTATCTTGACAACGTTCCCGAAGCTTTAAAAGACCGTATGGAAATTATCGAAATAAGCTCTTACACTGAAAAAGACAAAATTAATATAGCTTCTAAATATCTTTTAAAAAAACAACTTAAAAACCACGGAATCACTGACACAAATTTAGTTATTGACAATGATACCATCCTTTATTTAATTAGACATTACACCAAAGAAGCAGGAGTAAGAGAGTTGGATAGAATACTTGCAGAGCTAGCTAGAAAAACAGTTAAAGAATGTTTAATTACTAAAAAAGAACAAGTAATTATTACTCCTAAAAACGTTACTAAATACTTAGGTAAAGAAAAATATCTACATCTTTTAGATGAGCAAAAAGAAAAAATAGGTTCTACTAACGGACTTGCCTATACTTATTTTGGAGGCGATTTACTTCCAGTAGAAGTTACTTATTACAAAGGTAAAGGACAATTAGTCCTTACAGGTAAATTAGGAGAAGTCCTTAAAGAAAGTGCTTATACTGCTTTAAGTTTCATCAAAGCTAATTGTCAAAATTTAGGAATTGATGCCAATATTTTTGCAGAAAACGACTTTCACATTCATCTTCCAGAAACAGCTATTCCTAAAGACGGTCCTTCAGCTGGCATTACTATTGCTACTTCCCTTGTATCTGCAATTACCAAAAAATATATTAAAAAAGGTTTGGGAATGACAGGAGAAATTACTTTACGAGGAAATATTTTAGCTATCGGAGGCTTAAAAGAAAAAGCTATTGCTGCTAATCGTAGCGGTCTTGACACTATTTTTATTCCTCAAGAAAATATCAAAGATATTGAAGATATTCCTGAAGAAGTAAGAACTAAATTAAATATTATTCCTGTATCAAATATTTCTGATGTTTTTTCACAAGTATTTGTTTGATTAAGATACAAAAAACCATCTTAAAGATGGTTTTTTTATTTTTATACATAATTATAAAAGGTTTTCAAAACTTAAATTAGAGTCAAAAAAATCATTTACAAAGAAAATTACTTTCCTCCAATATTTAAATACCCCACATAAACACTAGAACTACCAAATCCTGAAGTTTGAAATTCAAAATCATTAGCAATAGTATCTACATTTTTAAGAATATCAAAAAAATTACCAGAAACAACAATCATTTTAACAGGAGTTGTAACTTTGCCTTTTTCAATTATAAAACCACTAGCTTGTAGACTAAAATCTCCACTAACAGTTTTAATTCCTGCATGCATCCCTACTAAATCAGTAATATAAATACCATTTTGAATAGGTTTAATCATTTCTGCAAAATTTTTTGTGCCAGGAACCAAATAACAATTAATCATAGAAGTGCTACCACCAAAACCGTTTCCAGTTGGAGCTTGTTTAAAAATGCGAGCAGTTTTTAAGTTATGAATAAATCCTTGAAAAACTCCTTTAGTAATAATTGGTTTGGTTTGGCAAGCTACTCCTTCATCATCAAATTTTTCTTTAAAATAAGAACCATCGTTTAAAGGATCATCAATAATGCTAACTTTTTCAGAAGCAATTAAACAATTAACTTTATCTTTTAATTTAGTTAAGTTGCGATAAGCACTTGTTCCAGTAAAAATATCGCTAAAACTTTCCAAAAGGTCTGCAAACATTTCATTAGAAAATACAACTGGATATTTTTGAGATACCAAAGATTTAGCTCCTAATTTTTTTTCGCCCATCTCAACAATTTCAGTACCTAATTTAACAGGATTAAGGGTTACAAAATCTTTAGATAAAACACTTTTGCCATAACTTTCAACTTCACCTTCTTTTTGAAAAACCGCAGAAGCATATAAATAAGCATAGCTGTTTTTGTGCGATAAATTGAGTCCTTTAGAATTTAACAATGTTTTTTTATGAAAAACTTCTTGATAAATAATGTCGTTAGTAGCTTGCAAATGGGAGCTTTGCAACATTATTTTTTCTAACTGCAACAACAAATTTTGTTTTTGTTCTAATGGAACTTGTCCAAAATCAAAGTTATTTTCCAATACTTCAGGATAACTGGAAGACCCTTCAAAAATAAGAGCAGGTTCTTTAGAAGTAATTGTTTGGCAATTTTCTTTAAGGGTTGTAAAAGCATTATTAAAAGCGCTGTCAGTTAATTTTTCTAAAGAAATAGAAGTTTTTTTGTTTGCAAAAATACCCTTTATAACTGCAGAAGCGACATCACTCCAAACACAAGCATCTATTTTGCCTTTATCCAAAGATAGTTTAAAAGTTTGACTTTCATGAATTGAAATTTCTAATGCTTCAAAACCTTGTTGCATTCCTTTTTCTAACCATTTTTGATAATTATTAGGAGTGGGGTTTGTGTGGGGGGTGGTTTGTTTTTGGTGGTTTGGTGTTTTTGTTACGTCGTTTATCATTTTTGATTTCCTCCTACAATCATTTCTTTTACTCTAATAGTTGGCTGTCCTACATCAACTGGTAGATAACCAGAACAAGAACCACACATTCCTTGACCTAAAACTAAATCATTAGCAACGCGATCGATTTTAAATAAAATATCTGCTCCATGACCAATTAACATTGCTCCTTTAACATGGGTTGTTAATTTGCCATTTTCGATTAAATAGCCTTCGTTAACTACAAAATTAAATTCGCCAGTAGCAGGGACAACTGTGCCACCACCCAGACTTTTTGCATAAAGACCGTAGGGAGTATCTTCAATAATTTGTTCAGGCGTTTCTGTGCCTTTTTCGATATAAGTAGAATTCATGCGTGAAGTAGGAGAGTATTTATAAGATTGTCTGCGAGAAGAACCGTTCGATTGCATATTCATTTTGCGTCCGTTTCTAAAATCAATTAAATAACCTTTAAGTATACCTTTTTCAATTAAAAGATTTTTTTGGGTTGGTTTGCCCTCATCATCAAAATTAAGACTTCCCCAAGCTCCTGGAATAGTTCCATCATCATAAGCAGTTACAACTTCAGAAGCAACTTTTTGATTTAATTTGTTACAAAAAGGAGAAAGACCTTTAGCAACTGCAGTAGCTTCAAGGGGGTGTCCGCAAGCCTCATGGAAAATAACTCCTCCAAAACCGTGATTAATTACAACTGGCATAGTTTGAGGTTTTAAAGATTTAGCATCTAACAAAGCAACTGCTTGTTTGGCTACTTGTTTGGCAATTATTTCTAAATCAATTACATCCAAAAATTCCAATCCCATTGAGCGTCCAGGACCTTCAAAGGCTTCTTGCATTTCTTGTCCTCTTTGTGCCACTCCTACAAGTCCACACCTAATATAATTGCGTGTGTCATTTTGATAAACTCCTAAAGTATTAGCAATTAAAACATTTTGTTCTTTTTGGCTTAAAGAGGTAATGGATTGAATAATTTGAGGATCATAATTTTGAATAATAGCCGATAATTTAAGTAATTTTTGGGCTTTTTGTTCTTGAGTCATACTGTTATAATTTTTTTGGATAGTATTTTTTAGGGGTTTTTCGGTTTGCAAGGCAATAACTTTATTTGCTTTTCCTTGAAAAGATTTTTTTAGTTTTAAAAGCAAGGATAAAACATTTTGATAATCAGTTTTATTAGTGTAACCATAAACTTCATCAAAGCCTTTTAATAAGCGAATTCCTACTCCAAAAATATTAGAAGCATCAGCAGAAACTACATCTTTGCCAATTACTTTAAGGGTGTGAGAATAAGTATTTTCAAAAAATAATTCTGCAAAATCAGCTCCCTCACCTAAAGATAAATTTAGAATTTTTTGAATATCTTCTTTATTTAACATAAAATAATATTCTCCTTTATATTGTTTGTAAATCTCTTTTATTTTATCATTTTTTTAAACTTTTAAAGCATATTATATAAATTTTTTAAATGCTTATTTATTATTATTTTGTTAATTTGTTTATTTTTATCAAGAATATGTTATATATAAAATTACAATAAAAGGGAGCATATAAAAACATAAAAACATTGAAATAAGGATTTTTTTAATTCATTTATTGCATTTCATCATTAAATATTAACTTAAAAACTGGATATAATATAAATATTTATTTTTAAAATCATTATAATATTATAAAAAGAAAAGAGGCAAGTAAATGTTTGGAATTTAATTTTTTATTTTTAAACCAGAATTAGATAAAAAGGAGGAAGACAAAAAGATTTTTGGAAAATTCAAATTAAAAATATTTTTAATTTCTTTTTCTTTTTGGTGATTTTGTTATCTTCTGGGTTTATTTCATTTCATATAGATAGCATTTTAAAACAAAATACACATTACATTCTTTAATAAGTTTTTTTATTATAGTAGAAATATTTTTTTGGATATGTACAGTTTGATACCTTCCAATGGGTGTAGATAGTAACGAAAGGAAGAATATTTAGTCAATTAATTTTTAAGTAAAATATATGCAAAAACACAAATAATCTCCTAATGGTGCAAATAACCAATACAAAAAATAATATAAATACCCAAAAAAGAACAAAAATAAATGACAACAATTAAATAAAACAAAAACTCCTTATGTATTATAAGGAGTTTTTTCAATATTCTTTTATATTTGAAACGAATAATTATTTAGTAGCGAGAATAGCAAGAAAGGCTTTTTGAGGCAATTGCACTTTTCCTAATGTTTTCATTTTCTTTTTGCCTTTTTTCTGCTTCTCTAATAATTTCTTTTTACGAGTAACATCACCTCCATAAAGTTTAGCTGTTACATCTTTACGCATAGCTTTGATAGTTTGTCTGGCAATAATTTTTTTACCTAAAGCTGCTTGAATAGGAATTTCAAACATTTGTTTAGGAATAAAATCTTTTAAAGTCTCACAAATAGCTTTTCCTCTTTCATAGGCAAAATCATGATGAACAATTAAAGATAGAGCATCAACAATTTCTCCATTTAATAAAATATCCATTTTTTTTAATTTAGAAATACGATATTTATCTATTTCATAATCAAAAGAAGCATAGCCTTTGGTTAATGATTTTAACTTATCAAAATAACTATAAATAATTTCTGAAAAAGGCAGCAAATAATTAATCATTACTCTTTGACTATTGATATATTCAATATTTTGAAGGGATCCTCTTTTATTTTGGGAAAGCTCCATTACTTTACCAATATAGATTTCAGGACACATAATAGTAGCTTTAATGAAGGGTTCTTCAATGCGATCAATCATTTGAGTGGATGGAAGTTTGGAGGGATTATCAACTAAAAGTTTTTCTCCTTTGATAGAATAAACATGATAAATAACAGAAGGAGCAGTAGCAATTACTTCTACTCCAAATTCACGACTAATTCTTTCTTGAATAATTTCCATATGCAAAAGTCCTAAAAAACCAGTTCTAAAACCAAGTCCCAAAGCATTAGAACTTTCAGGCTCAAAAGTTAAGGAAGAATCGTTAAGTTTTAGTTTTTCCAAAGCTTCTTTGAGAATGTCATATTTATTAGTTTCGACAGGATAAAGTCCACAAAAAACTACTGAATTCATTTGTTTGTATCCCGGCAAAGGCAGTAAAGCTTTATTGGTTTGCGAAGTAATGGTGTCTCCAACTCTTACATGATTAATACTTTTAATAGCAGCAGTAAGATAGCCTACATCACCTGGTGCCAAAAAATCTTTTACAATTTGTTTAGGATTATAAACTCCTACTTCAACTACTTCATAAACACTATTGCTTGCCATAAAACGAATTTGATCGCCTTTTTTAACTGTTCCATTGACTATTCTAATGGAAGGCACAACTCCTTTATAAGAATCAAAATAAGAATCAAAAATTAAGGCTTGTAAGGGTTTTTGAATGTCTCCTTTAGGAGGTGATATTCTAGTTACTATTTGTTCCAAAATATCAATTACTCCAAGCCCTGTTTTTCCACTTGCAATTAAGGCTTGTTTGGGGTCAAGTCCCAAAGTTTCTTTAATTTCTTTTTTAACTTTGGGTACATCTGCGCTTGGCAAGTCAACTTTATTTAAAACAGGAATAAGGGTTAAATTGTTATTAACAGCTAAATAAACATTGGCAAGAGTTTGGGCTTGAATACCTTGGGCAGCATCAATAATTAAAAGAGCACCTTCGCAAGCCGCCAAAGAACGTGATACTTCATAACTAAAATCAACGTGTCCCGGCGTATCAATCAAATGCATAATGTAATTTTTTTCATCTTTAGACTGGTAGTTAATTTCTACGGCATTTAATTTAATAGTAATTCCGCGTTCGCGTTCTAAATCCATAGAATCCAAAATTTGTTCTTTCATTATTCTTTTGTCAATCGTGCCTGTAAATTCTAAAATACGGTCGGCTAAAGTTGATTTACCATGGTCAATGTGGGCGATAATGGAAAAATTGCGGATGAGTTTTTGCCTTTCTTTTAATTTTTCTATGTTCATTTTTTTGTTTCCTTTATATTTTGGTTGGTTGGTTTTTTTTATTGTTTTTATATTTTTTTTATAATTGTGAAATGATGTTTTATATTTATTTTTGGTTAATTATAAATCATTTTAATTTAAATTATTTAATATCTAATTCAAAAGTTATTATAACAAAAAAATAGTTTCTATGTACAAAATTAGTGTTTTTTGTAATTCAAAAATTTATTAAATTTATAAATTATGTTAAAATACAATTAAATCAAAATTTATTTTGGCACAAAAATTATAAAATAAGAATAATAAGTAGCAAAAAAAGATCAACTTAAAGTTGATCTTTTTTGTTTTTTTTAATTTGAAAAATATGGCAAATTTTGAAAAATATTGTAAATAAATAATTTATTGTTCAGTTTCTTTGGAATTTTTTAAAGGTGAATTTGGGATGAATTTATCTATAAATTCTTCGGTAAGTATTAAGGAATTTTGAGGACTTCTAGGTTTATTAAATGTAGGATGGTATTTTTCATTGCCTGGTTTAAATAAATGATATTTTTTATAAATGTTAGTCATTTTTGGGGTTCTCCAAAAAAAATAAATATTTTGGCTTTCGTTTTTCATTTGTAAAATATCATCCAAAGTGTATTTGTTCCAATCACCAACATCATACTTATCAAAAGGAGATTCAAAAAAAATCCCTACTAAATCCAAAGGAGGAGTTTTGATTCCTGTCATAACACTATATAAAAAAACGCCTGAAAGATCTTGTCCATTAAATGAAGGGAAACGAGCTATCCAACCATCATATTGAGGTTGTATTTTGTAGATAATTTTATGCATTAAAGTAGGTTTTAAGTTTTCCATATAAACATGAGTTTCAGAATTTTTAAGAGTGCCATCTTCCATAAATTCACTATCAGGTAATATAAAATGATAATGTTTTTTGCCATTTACTGTTTGAATATAAAGAGGTAGTGGTTCTTTTTCTGCGATGATTTGTTTGGGGTTTTTGATTTGGAATTGGGTTTGTTTTATTTCTTGTGATTCTATTTTGGATGTTGGGCTTTTTTCTTTTAGGGGTTCTAGTTTTTTTGATTGTAATTCTTGTGTTTTTGATTTTTCCAAATTAGGAGTTTTGACCAAATTTTGTTGATTGGGTTTTTTTGTTTGGTTATTAGTTAATTGTGTTTTTTCTGATGGTTTAAAGGTTGAATGTCTTTTTTGTAAACTTAATATTAATAACAATAATATTAATATTATTGATGAAATAACGCACAAAAAAGACACTAATTTATATTTTTGGTTAAATAATTTAATATTCAAAATATTTGTTTCCTTAATAAAAAATAAAATAATAGGGTTAAATGAATATTAATAATTATTTTATTTTAGTTTTTTAACTGCTCAAGCTAAAGTTTTTTTGAATGTTTCTGTAGTTAAAAAGATTTAAGGAGGATATCTATATTTTTTTAGTTTGGCAAGTTTAGTTTTTGCTACTGTTATCAAATCAAAAAAATTATTATAAAAATGAGCCATTCATTATGCTTTCTAAATGAAAAAGAAATTTTTACTAAACTTGTTATTTTAAAAGTTTTTTTAAAAATACCCAAAATTGGTTTTTTTGTTTTTATTGATGAGGTATTAATTATTTTATTGTTTTTGTTTTTAATTTTTGGTATAGAATTATTGTGAATTTTTAATAATTATTCATAGATGTGATATCAAATAAAATAAAAAAAGACCTTTCAATTAGAAAAGTCTTTAAAAAAATTATTTTTAATTTGGGTAGTTTTTAAATTCAATTAGGTAATAAGTTTTTTTTATACATTTGTAATTGGTGATATATTTGATCTAATAATTTATTGTTGAATTTATGTTGTTTTTCATCATTTAAATTGCAGAATTTTTTGGTAAGTTCTATTGCCTCATCGATTATAATGGCATGAGAAATGTTTGTTTCTAACAATTCATAAGTAGCTAGGCGAATGATTGCTCTGTCCACTTTGTTAAGGCGATTTATTTTATAATCATATAAACTTTTGGTAATAATTTCATCAATAAATTTAAGATTGGTAATAATTTTTTGAAAAAAAGTAAAAATGGGATTGGGATTTGTTTGTGACAAAGTCAAATTATTTTGGTAAAAATCATATTTATATAATAATTTCATCACTTCAATTCGTAATAACCGTAATTCTTTTTTATTTTGAGGATATTTCATGGTGAATTATTTTAATGCTTGAGTGAGGTTATTTTGTACTTTTTCCCAGTTTAAGACACTAAAAAAAGCTTCAATATAATCAACTCTAAGATTTTTATAACTTAAATAATAAGCATGTTCCCAAACATCTAGACCTAAAAGAGGAGTTCCTTGGTTTAGAACTACATCTTGATTAGGAGTAAAAGTAATTGCAAGTTTTTTTTGTGGTGTTAATACAAGCCAAGCCCAACCGCTTCCAAAAATGGTTTTAGCAATATTAGCAAATTTGTCTTTGAAAGTTTCTAAAGAAACAAATTCGCAGTCAATCATTTCTTTTAATAATCCTTGAGGAGTATTGCCATTATTTACTTTTAGAATAGTCCAAAAAAAAGAATGATTAAAATGTCCGCCTCCATTGTTTCTAACTGTTTGTCTGATATCTTGTGGTACTAACGATAAATTAGTTAGCATTTGTTCCAAAGATAAATTTAGTTGAGGGTGTTTTTTGAGAGCATCATTGAGGTTGTTAATGTACGTTTGATGGTGTTTGAGATGATGTAATTGCATAGTTTGAGTATCAAAAAAAGGTTCTAAAGCATCATATTGATAAGGAAGAGAAGGTAGAGTAAAGTTCATTTGTTTGCTCCTTTAATGGTTAATGAAAAAAATTGGGATAGCGTTTTAATTGTGATAAAATGGAATAAAAACACTGTCTGTAATTATAACAAACAATGTTTTATTGTGTTTTTGTCTTTTATGTTTTTTTATATAATTTATTTTTTTAAGTATTTGTTAGTTTGTTTAATAATTATTGAGATTTAACTTCTAAAGCTTTAAGTCCTGCTAAATTGAGTAATCCCCAAGGTTTATTGAAATGAGGTTGGAAGAAAAAGTCAACAAAAGCAAGTTGTTCTACTGTCATTTGGTTTTGCATACAAACACTTAAAGTATTCATTTTTTCAGTTAAATCAACGCGAGAAACAATTTGTCCTCCTAAAATTTTGCGAGTGTCTTTATCAAAAACAAGCTTTAACATTACAGCATCATAATCAGGCATAAATTCAGGTCTGTTAGCATCTTTGATTGTAACAGCACCATAGTTTTTACCTAAGGATTTGGCTACATTTTCAGTAAGTCCTGTTGAAGAAATACTCAAATCAATAATTTTAATGCCGCTTGTTCCTTGAGTTCCTAAATATTTTACGCAAGGTTTTTCAATATTAAGTCCTACAAGTGTTCCCATTCTAATAGCATTAGTTGCTAAAGGCATATATTTTAATTCCTGGGTAGGATTGTAATAAACGTTAACACAGTCGCCACAAGCATAAACATCAGGGTCTGAAGTTTGCATATATTCGTTAACAACTAAAGCACCGTTAAATGATGTTTCGAGATGATGAGCAAATAATTGGGTGTTAGGTTTAAAGCTGATACACATAATTACCATTTCGGTCTCAAAGGTGTTTTTATCAGTTTTTACATGAGTCACTAAGCCATCTTTAGTTTCTAATCCTGATATTTTTTGTCCTAATGCTAGTGTAACTCCGTGGTCAGTTAAGGTTTTTTGAGCTACATCTGTAAATTCTTTGTCTAAATATTTAGACATAATTCTATCTTCTGCATCTACTAAAACTACTTCTTTTTTTTGTACCGCGAATGCTTCAGCTAATTCAATTCCGATATATCCAGCACCTACTACTGTTATTTTATTAACGTTTTTGCTGTAATTAATAATATCCTTGGCATGATCAAAGTTTTTAGACATTAAAACATTTTTGCAATCAATTCCTTTAATAGGAGGAATAACAGGCCAAGAACCAGTAGCAATTACCAATTTATCGTAATTGTCTTTAAACTGTTTGCCAGTTTCTAAACTTTGAACTAAAACTTCTTTTTTGTCAAAATCTAGTTTTAATACTTCATGTTTAAGTTTGGTGCAAACATCCATACTTATCAGTTCATCAGGATTTGAATAAAAAAGTCCTAGACTGTCTTTGATAACTCCTCCAACATACAAAGCAATTCCACAAGAAAGAAAAGAGATATTATCGTTTCTTTCATATACAAAAACATCAGCTTGGGGATTGTTTTTTTTAATTGTTTTTACTGCAGCGGTTCCTGCATGAGTACAACCAACAACGATAACTTTCATATTTTTGTTATTAACTCCTTTGGATTTTGATTTATTTTTGTATTTAAGTTTATTTTTACTATACACTTTTAATTATACCTAAAAAACACTTGACAAAATAAATAAAATTAAGGGATAATCAAAAAAAAAAAAAAACGAATTCGAATATGGAGCGCTATTGTGACAACTTTTTTACAATAACAAGAGATAAGGCGTAATTATCGGTGTGAGTGATAGAAATTAAAATGGGGATGAAAAAATTGTCGCATGTATTATTTTTCACATAAGGAGCTCCGTTTTTGTCGTTAATAATAGACCAGTTATAATAGTTTTGGCAAGTAGGATTGATTTTTGAGGGTGTTTGAAAAGCTTTAAAAAGAGCTTCTTTAGAAGCCCATCTTCCTGCCAAAAAGGTAAGTTGTCTTTGGGGATTTTGGATGGTTTGATAAATTTGGTATTCTTCTGAGGATAAAACCCTTGCTGCTAAAATATCTTTACCTATTTTTTTAATTTTTTTAATTTCAACTAAATCTATGCCAATATTTTCCATATTCATTTTTTTTCCTTAGATGGTGCCAAAGTTTGGTAAGTTTCAATTTCACAAGCTAGTTTTTTGATTTTTTGAAAATAATAATTTAATCCTGATTTGGTGATTTGTTGATTATGTTTGTGATAATATTTTTTAGTTAATTCTTGTAAACTTGCATCGTTGTTTTCTTTTCTTAATAAAATGATTTGCAATAATTTAGGTTCAAGGTTGGAAAATTGTTTTTGGCTTTTGAAATTTTTTGGATTTTTAATTTTTATATTTGTATTTTTGGTTTTGGGGTTTGGGGTTTGAAAGTATTTTTCAATCAAATTAATTTGTTGTAATTGTAAATTGGCAGAAGTAAGAATTTTTTTTTCATTTGAGATTTCAAAATTAATATAAGATTTAATAATATGGTTTAAGTCTTTTTGAATTATTGTTTTTTCGTATTGAAAAACCATTTCTAAAGCGCCAATTAACCTTAAAAAATCAATAATCATTTGAGATTCTTTCAAATAAACTAAAAAACCTTTTTTGTGATTAATTTGTTTGGCATTAAGACTAAAATGAAGCATCAACGTTTTAATTAATTCAATTTTATTGTTGTCTTTGTGAAAAAATTCTAGATGATAATTAGTTTTTTTGGGATTGTTTACAAAACCTATGCATAAAAAAATACCTCTTAAAAATGATTTTTTGGCTTTTGGGCTTTTTAGCAAAGGTAAAAAATCGCTTGGAGTTTGATTAAAAAAATGATGTTTTTCTAAAATTAAGGAGATGTCTTTTTCAATTCCTATATGAATGCTTTTTAAATGTGGTAAATTATATTCTTTGCTAGTCATCAAAAAAGAGTTAGTATTAGGATAAAAAGTTTTGATTAAAATCAGAAAACGCCTAGCAATTTTGATGTTTTTGGTTTGGAACCACAATAAAGTTTTTTGGTGGTTTTTTTCTAATTCACAGCCAAAATGTAATAAAGCTGTCAATTCAAAAAAATTTTCTATGGGCAAGAATTTTTGACAAGCAATTTCTTCTTTGATTTTAATGTTAAAAGACATTGGCACCTTCTTGGATTTGTTTTTATTTGTTGTAGGTAGGGTTTGAGTTTTAGGAAACATAACGGTATTTTTGTTATGATTTAATTTGGCTATTTTCTATAATTTGTTGTAATTCTTTTTCTTCGATAATAGGAATTTGGAGTTTTTGGGCTTTGGTTATTTTAGAACCAACATTGATGCCAACTATTAAATAATTAGTTTGAAAAGATAAACTTTTAGTTATAATTGCTCCCATTTGTTCTAAGATTTGTTGGATTTGAAGGCGGGAATATTTTTGGAGAGTTCCTGTTAAAACAATTTTTTTATTGGTAAAAATAGTTTGGGTAATTGGATTTTGGGGGTTAGTTCTTTGAAAAGAAACTCCTAGTTTTTTGAGTTTGGTGACTTCTTCTAAATTACAAGAATTGGAAAAATATTGTTGGATGCTTTGGGCAATTTTGATTCCTATTTCTCTTATTTGAGTAATTGTTTCTGATGTGGTTTGTTGGAGATTTTCGATAGTTTGAAAATTTTTTGCCAAAACTTGAGATACTTTTTTTCCGATATGTTTGATTCCTAAAGCAAATAAAACATCTTCAAATCTCTTTTGTTTGCTTGCTTCAATGGCATCCAAAATATTAGTAATTTTTTTAGCGCCAAATCCTGGCATTTCTTGTAAAATATGCTGGTGGTTTTTCAATAAATAAAGGTCAGAAGGTTTGGTAATTAGATTTTTATCAAAAAAAGTAATGATAGTTTTTTCTCCTAAAACATTGATATCCATAGCATTTTTAGATACAAAATGAATGAGTTTTTGGATTTTTTGCTCGCGACAATTTGGGTTGATGCAAAAATAATCAACTTCGCCTGGTTGTTTTTCTAAAATTGTTTTGCAAGCAGGACATTTTTCAATCATTAAAGTGGGTTTTTGCAAATCAGTTCTTTTGCTTTTAATAACTTCTAAAATTTCAGGAATAACTGAGCCTGCTTTATGAACTATGACATGGTCTTTTATTCTGATATCTTTTTTGCAAATGTAGTCATAATTGTGTAAAACCACTTTTGAGACCAAACTTCCATCTACCATAACAGGCATAATTTCACAAACTGGGGTTATAACACCAGTGCGTCCCACTTGAAAAATGATGTTTTGAACTATGCTTTGGCTTGTGATAGTTGCAAATTTGTAAGCAGTTGCCCATCTGGGAGCTTTGGCAGTGGCACCAATTAAAGAATGAAAGGAAAGCTCGTTAATTTTGATGACAATGCCATCAGTATCGTAGGTAAGTTTTTCCTTAATGGTTTTGTATTTTTCAATTACACTAAGCAAATTTTCAAAATTAGGTACGCAATAATAATGGGGGTTTGTGGTAAATCCCAAATCAGTTAAAAAATCCAAAGTATCTTTTTGGGTGGATTTGGTCAAATAAGGATCTGCAATACCATAGACAAAAATAGACAAATTTCTTTGAGCCACAATTGCCGAATTAAGTTGTCTTAAAGTTCCTGAAGCAGCATTTCTGGGATTGGAAAAAAGGGGTTTGTTTTCTTGTTTTCTTTGGGAGTTTAGTTTTTCAAAAGCGGGATGGGATAAATAAATTTCTCCTCTAACTTCTAAATCAAAATCTTCATTTAATCTTAAAGGAATGGTTTTGATAGTCTGGGCGTTTTTGGTAATATCTTCGCCCCAAATGCCGTTTCCTCTTGTTAAAGCTTGCACTAAAATGCCTTTTTGATATTTTAAACTTATCGCTACACCGTCAATTTTTAATTCAGTTAACAAAGAAAAAATAGGAATTTTTTTGACAATACGATCATAAAAAGCTTTGAGTTCTTCAAAATTAAAAACATTTTCCAAAGACATCATTGGAGTTTTGTGTTTAATGGTACTAAATTTTTTTTCTACAAAACCACCGATTTTTAAAGTAGGGCTATAAGGAAGTTTAAGTTGAGGATAGTGTTTTTCTAAATTGATTAATTCTTTAAGTAAAGCGTCGTATTGTTGGTCGCTTAAATCGGGATTACTTAGATTATAGTATTGATAATTGGCTTTGTTGAGTTGTTTTACCAATGATTTAATTTTTTTTTTGATTGGATCAAAATTTTGCATTTCTTTACACCTTTTTATAAATAAAAGTAGTTTTTTGGTTGAGAGTTTTTGATTTTGATTTTTTTAGGTTTAGATTTAGATGTTTATTTTTCTTTTTTAAAATTAAATTTATTTTCTGTTCTTTTAATAAGGCGTAAAATATTAGAATAATGTTTAGCTATAATAATTAAGGTAACAAAATTAATCGAAAAGTAAAATAATTCCAGTTTTGGAATCTGGTTTTGAATTGGTTCCAAAGTTCCAAAATTGCCACAATACAAATAATTTAGCCATAAAAAAATATTAACTAAAGCGCTTGTAATAATTGAAGCTAACGAAGCATAACCAAAAAGTCTTAAAAAAATGGCAAAAAAAATGATACCAGAAATACCAATCAAAGGATTAAAAGAAGTGATAATGCCTACCGAAGTTGCAATTGCCTTGCCACCTTTGAATTTATTGAATAAAGAAAACATGTGTCCTAAAATAGGAGATATTGCCAAAAGAGAGATTTTCATTGTGAGGTGGGGGGGTTGTAAAAAAGTTTGTGTGGATGGTTCTGTTAACCAAAATTCTGAGAAATGCAAACAAATTTTAAGTGGCACAAATCCTTTGAAAAAATCTAACAAAAATACTAATATTCCCCATTTTTTCCCCAAAACTCTCAAAGCATTAGTTGCTCCAATATTGCCAGAACCTGTGTTTCGCAAATCTTTTTGTTGCACCAACTTGCCAATAACTAAACCTGTAGGAATCGACCCTAAAATATAAAAAAACAAGAATAAGAATAAAAACGATAAGTTTTCCATTTTGCACCTTCATTTCATTTATTGTTTCAAAAATTTATAATTTATTTAATGAGTTGTTAAGTTGTAATTATTAGTTGTGTTTGCTATTAATTTAGTTTTTTTAATTTTATAAAAAATTTAATAATTATGTGTTTATAAAATAAAAAATTTACTATATAATTTTACCACAGACCTTACTTTTCTTTTAATATAATGAGGTTTTTGGTTGTCAAAATTAAATAAAATTATTAGATAAACAAAAAGATTGAAAATGAGGAATTGTTAAGTATATTAATAAATTAAATTTTATTTGTTATTTTTTTACAAAAAACATTATAATATAAGTATTTTTTTTTGAAAATTTCATTAATTAGATAATTTTTATGGTTATAAAATTTATTGGAAGAACTAAATAACTAAAAGATTTAAATGATTTGATTCTTACTTCTAAATTTGAATTTGGATTAATTTATGGTAAAAGATAAGTTGGAAAAACTACTATTTTGAAAGAAATAATTAAAGTTGATGCATACAATATACAAAAAGGAAACAATATTTAAATCATGAAAAATGAAAAATTAAAAGAAATATTAAAATAAAAAATAAATTATTGTAAACTCTAATGACAAAATCAAAAAACTGATAAAAAAGTTTTTTGATTGATTAAACAATTCAATCAAAAACTAAATTTAACAACTATTTTAAAAACTATCAAAATCAAAAAAAAGCACTTATTATTGGTTGAAAGTCGAAAATAAAATCAAAAAAAAGAAGAAAACAATTATTACAACAAAATCGCATTAAAGCTTTATGTTTACACCAACAATATTTTTACGGTCATCGCAAAATCACTGATTTATACCAAAAAACCTTTAACTAACCTATTACTAAGAAAAAAGTTTATACTATTATAAAAGAAAATGGTATTTTTTTGTCGTTTAAAAATTAAAAAAATAAATATTATTATAAAAACAATTTAAAATCTAAATTAAAAGTAGTAGATAATTTAATCAATCAAGACTTTTTATCAATAGCCTCTTTACAAAAATTATTCAACGATATTACTTATTTAAAAAATCTCCATCGTCTATTTTAAAAATCAAATAATCGCTTCCCATGCTTCAAAACACCAAAATAAACAATTAGTTTCAAATACAATTAAAAAATTAACTCCATTAAAAGAACCTTTGTATTGTTCATTCCGACCAAGGAACAGTTTATCAATCAAAAAAAGTACAACAAACACTAACTAAAAAAGGTTTTTTATCAGCATGTCAAGAAAATCTACTCCACATGATAACGCTGTTATTGAAAATTTTTTCGGCCAAATGAAGACTATATCACAACATCAACATCTTTTTTATTTCAAAAATCAATAGACAAAGTTAAAAAATAATCAATTATTTCCCTAAATTTTGGAACAATCAATGGATTTTAGCTAAATTAAATTATTCATCACCAATTCAATATTCCCTGAATTTTAGATAATATTTTTTTATTTCAATTTTTCAACCTTGAAAAAGGTTATCTTTTTGCACATTTTTTTGACCAAAATAACATAATTTCGTAAAAAAAATATAATTTTTAGTTTTATATGGGAGTTTTTAACTTTTTTTTATCTAAGATAGAGCAAAAAGCATAAAATTATAATAAAGACAATTATTGAATGCATTGCAAACTAAAATTAATGAAGTATTAGCCGCAAAACAAAAAGCACTTAAGGAAAAATCCAATCTAGAAACATAAATAAAAAAATTCAAAATAGAACAAAAATCTTTAAAAGAGATCCAAAAAAATATGCATAAAATCGTTATAATAAAATATACGAACAATTATCTACCCAAGAAAAAAGAAATAAAAGAATAATAAACATAATAATTAAACAATCCCATATATAAAGATAAAAATATTTTTATTAAGAGAATAGTTTTATATGGGAGTTTTTAACTTTTTTTTATCTAAGATAGAGCAAAAAGCATAAAATTATAATAAAGACAATTATTGAATGCATTGCAAACTAAAATTAATGAAGTATTAGCCGCAAAACAAAAAGCACTTAAGGAAAAATCCAATCTAGAAACATAAATAAAAAAATTCAAAATAGAACAAAAATCTTTAAAAGAGATCCAAAAAAATATGCATAAAATCGTTATAATAAAATATACGAACAATTATCTACCCAAGAAAAAGAAATAAAAGAATAATAAACATAATAATTAAACAATCCCATATATAAAGATAAAAATATTTTTATTAAGAGAATAGTTTTTATATATCCTTAGATTAAATTTTAATTATTTATTTATTTGAAAAAATATATAAAAAAATAGAAGCTACGGAACTCACACACAAACAAATAACAACAACCCAAGCTAATAAATTAGAAAAACTAAAGTTAAAACCTTTTTTATTTGATTTAACATTTTTATTATCTTTGATTAATTTAGTTTTATTATTATATTTCTTACTTTTTTTTAAATCATTATTGTTTTGTTTTTTATTTTTCTTATTATTGTTATTCTTATTATTTTTATTTGTTTTCATTACACTATTTTATTTCCTTAATATATGTCGTTATAATTTTATAATCAAGTCAAAGACTTACTTATATTTTAACTGGAAATAAGTTTTTTTCAACAATTTATTAAAACAAAATTAATTTATTATTAAAATAATTCCAAATTACAAAAATACTGGTATAATATATGTATGATTTAAGGAGGTTTTTAACTTGCAAAACTATATTCAAAAAAAAAAATTACAGCTTCAATTCCAAACTTTAACTCCCATCCAAAAAGAAGTCTTTTCACAATTTGAAAAACCAGGTAATCTAGTAGGAATTGCTCCTACAGGAACAGGCAAAACTCATGCTTATCTTTTACCGATATTAAGTAAAATTGATTTTCAAAAACCATTTACTCAAGCAATTATTTTAGTCCCTACCAATGATTTAGTATTTCAAGTATGGGAAATGTTTAAACAAATTGAAAAAACTAATTTTACAAAAATTCTTTACGGAGGAATGGATAAACAAAAAGCAATTACTACTTTTGAAAAAAAACAACCTCCATTAATTATTGCAACTCCCGATAAATTATTAGAATACGCATTTAAACTCAAAAAAATTAACTTAAAATATGTATCTTATTTAGTCCTTGATGAAGCTGATATGATGTTTGATGAATTATTTTTAACTTCCCTAGACCCTTTAATTAGCCATCTTAAAGCCAAAATTTTATTATTTTCAGCTACCATCACCGAACAATTAAAACCTTTTATTAATCGTTATTTTGGTAAATCTACTTTTATTAATGTTTATAATCAAAGTAATCTTAACCGTACTTTTTATTTATTAGAAACAACTACAAGTAAAATACAGACCTTAATTCATCTAACCAAAGTCCTTAATCCTTATTTAGCGATCGTATTTGTCAATGAAAAAAAAGAACAAGAATTAGTATTTCAAACTTTAAAAAATGACAGTCTCAAATTACTTAATTACAACTCTGCTTTATCAGTTAAAAAAAGAAAACAAAGCCTTAAAGCTATTCATAAATTAAAATATCAGTACGTAATTGCATCAGATCTTGCAGCCAGAGGAATTGATTTTGATGCTTCTTGTGTCATCCATTACAATTTACCTTCACACCTTGAATTTTTTTTTCACAGAAGTGGTAGAACATCAAGAATGGGCAAAAAAGGTGAAATCATTGTTTTGTACGATCCCCAAGACATTAAACAAAAAGAAAAAATTAATAAATTAATCCAATTAGGAATTACTTTTCATCAAAGCTCTTTAAGCAAAGATGGTTTTATAAGAACTAAAAATCCAAAAACTGTTACAAATACCAAAACTAATAAGACAAATAAAAACAATAAAAATAACAAAAACAACCAAACTAACCAATCTAGCCAAAAACAATTTTTCAAACAAAACAAATTTACCAAAGATTCCAAACTTCCTAAAAAAGAAAATAATAAAGATTCAAATTTGGAAGCACCAAATAAAACCCGAAACACAGTCCAAGAAATAAAGAATAACAATAAAAAACTAAAGCAAACAAGAAAAACCCAATTATAAGAAAAAGAATCAAAAAGAAAACCAATCTCCCAAAAGAAAAAGCACTTTTTTCAAACAAAATTTAAATCAAAATACAAATACAAATCACAAAAAATATCAAAAAAATAAATTACTGAATTACAAAACTAACTATTAAGAAAAAATTAAACTAATTTAAACTAATGAATCAAAAAAATAAACAAATAAAGGAGATTTTATTATGTTATTTTTGGGAAGTTATGTTGCTATGAAAAAACCACATAATTTTCAAGGAGCCATACAAACTGCCATTTCTTATGGTGCTAATGCTTTGATGGTTTATAGCGGCGCTCCACAAAATACGATAAGAACCAAAACCAGAGAATTAAAAATTAAAGAATCTTTACAAATTGCCCAAAACAACAATTTATATTTAAATAATTTGGTAGGACACGCTCCTTATATTATAAATCTTGCTAATCCCGACAAGACTAAAAGAACTTTTGCAATTGATTTTTTATCCCAAGAATTAGAACGTTTTGCAGCAATGAAAATTAATAAAATGGTTTTACATCCAGGAAACTATCTCAAAACAAATCCCCAAGAAGGAATTAATTTAATTGCTCAAAGTATTAATTTAATTTTTGAAAAAACTAAACATTTAAAAACCCAAATTGCCTTAGAAACTATGGCAGGCAAAGGAACTGAAATTGGTAAAAGACTAGAAGAATTGCAACAAATAAGAAATCAAGTTAAAAACAACAAAAGAGTTTCTTTTTGTCTTGATACTTGTCATCTTTTTGATGCTGGCTATGATTTAAAAGAAAACTTAGAAGAAATTATACAAAAGATAGATTCCATTTTAGGCTTTCAAAATGTCTCTGTAATTCATATTAACGACTCTAAAAACGAATGTAATAGTCACAAAGACCGTCACGAAAACATCGGTTTTGGCAAAATCGGTTTTGAAACTTTACTCAAAATTATATATCATCGCGCTTTTGCTTTTATCCCTAAAATTTTAGAAACTCCCTATATCAACAACAAAGAACCTTATAAACGCGAAATTGAAATGATTAAAGCCAAAACTTTTAACCCTGAGTTAAAAAATTTATTTTAAAAAAACACCCCAATCATTAAAACAAGTTTAAAAAAATCAAAAATCCCTTATAATTAATATTGGTGTTTATTGTTTATTAAAATATTTTAGACTTTTAATATAGCATTTTAATATTATTAAACATTAAAAATATACAATTTATTAGTAAGGTTTTAAAATCATCAATAAAAAACAAATTATAAGCAATGCATTTTCTTTTTGGAACGAATTAAGTCCCAATTATCAAATGATAATTATTGCTTTTATCATTGGATTATTTTTTTTCTTTTTACGTAGTATCATCAAAATAATTATTGGTATTATTTTATTAATTTTAATATTAAAATTTGGTTTAAAAGTTGATTTTTTAAGAAATATTAACTAACCTTACCAAAACTAGATAAAATATTTACTTTCCTAATTAAAATTAAAAAAAACAACTCTTTTGCAAATTAAAGGGTTGTTTTTTAATTTTAATTAGGAATACCAAAATAAGTATCTTAACTTTTTTCAAACAAAAATTATAAAAAATGCTATAATAGTTTTATAAAATGTGTTTATTATATCTTAAAATATTAAAAACGTTTATCAAAATTAATGAGAAAAAATAAGTAAAAAAATCATTATTTTATCATTTGTTGTCATCATTCAGAAATCAATTTTTATTTTACAATCTAAAAAGAAAGGAAATGCAATCATGAATTTACAAACCACCAAAAGCAAAATCCAAAATGCAATCCAAAAAGTTTTATTAGAAGAAGTAACTTTACAAGAAAAACTGGCAAATGACAAATTTGATTTTTCTTTACCTTTGTTCGCTTATGCTAAAAAAACCAAAAACAATCCTCATATTATTTTTGAAAATATCAAAAAAAACCTTGTCGAAATAAACGAAATTCAAGATTTAATGTTTTTAAACGGTTTTTTAAATATAAAACTTAAAAGAGCTTCATTAGCTTACGAAATATTACTTCAAATCAACAAATTACAAGCTAATTATGGCAATTTTCCAAATCAAAATCAAACCATAGTTATTGATTATTCTTCTCCTAATATTGCCAAAAACTTTTCTGTTGGCCATCTGCGTTCTACTGTTATTGGAAATGCTCTCAAAAATATTTATCAAAAATTAGGTTTTAAGGTAGTAGGCATCAATCACTTAGGAGACTGGGGAACCCAATTTGGTAAAATGATTGTAGCTTATCAAAAATGGGGTAACAAAGAAAAAATCCTAAAAGACCCAATTAACGAACTACAAAAATTATACGTTTTTTTTCATCAAAAAACCAAAACCAATCCTAAATTAAACGAACAAGCCAATTTTGCTTTTTTACAATTAGAAAAACAAAACCAAAAATATCTCGATTTATGGAAATGGTTCCGCGAAGTTTCTTTACAAGAATTTTGCAAAATTTATGATATTTTGGGGATTTCATTTGATTTTTACTTGGGAGAATCTTTTTATAATGACAAAATTGCTCCTCTTTTTGAAGAATTAGAACAAAAAAAGCTTTTAAAAGAAGAAGACAAAGTTTTACTTATAGAACTTGATAATTTACCTCCTGGCTTAGTGAAAAAAACTAATGGTAGCACCTTGTATTTAACAAGAGATCTAACTACTTTTAAATATCGTTACAACACTTTTAATTGTAAAAATGTTTTATATGTTGTAGGTAACGAACAAAAACTTTACTTTAAACAATTAGCCCAAATAATTGAAAAAATGGGATACTGTGACACTAAAATAAAACACATCAATTTTGGTTTAGTTTTGATGGATGGCAAAAAAATTTCTACTAGACATCACAAATTTACTACCTTAATTGAAGTAATTAATCAAGCTACTATTTTAGCTCAAAAAAACATTGAAGAAAAAAATCCTCATTTATCAGATCTCAACCAAACTGCACGAAAAATCGCTGTAGGGGCAATCATTTTTAATGACCTTAAAAACGATAGAAATCTAGATATTGATTTTAATTTAAAAACTATTTTACAATTCAAAGGACAAACAGGCCCTTATCTCCAATACACAGCAGCACGTTTAAATTCTCTTTTAAACAAAGAAAAAATAGACATAAGCTTAATTGACAAAACCATTTATCAAAAAGACCATTATTTTATTTTAGTAAAATTATTAGACCAGTTCCCTTTAATTTTGCAAAAAGCCCAAAAAGACAATATGCCAAGTATTTTGGCAAGATACATGTTAAAAATAACTCAAAATGTTAACTTTTTATATTCACAAGAAAAGATTTTAACAGATGATAAAACCACTACAAACACTAATCTTTTGTTGATCCAAGCAGTTTTTATTACTCTTAAAGAAAGTTTAAGAATTTTAGGAATTCCTTTTTTAGAAAATATGTAGTAGTTTTTAAAAAATACCTTATTTTTCATAAAACAATTAAATTCCAAAGAAAAATCTGCAAAGACTTTTTTTATTTTGTTACAAATAAATATTTTGGGTTGGAAAACCAAAACATCAACCCAAAACTAAAAAAAGAAAACCTAAATAACCACCCAATAATTAAAAGAAGGAAGTGATTATTTTCATTGATAAAAAACATTTTTTTAAAAACATTTTCCAAAATACCAATAAAACCCAAATATTGAAAATTACTGCATTATTAATTAGTTTTTTATTTTTAATATGGTTGAATTTATCAACATTTGGATATTTCCATATAAAAAATCATTCCAAAAAGAAAATAATTTTAAAAATAGGAGTTAACAACAATTCTGCTCCTAATGTTTTTAAAGTTTTAGAACCAAATAAAGGAGCCCAAAAAGCTGTAAACGGCGAATATATAGCAGGTTTTGATATTGATTTAATAAATAACATATCAGAAGAATTAAAAAAAATAGACAAATTTAAAGATTTAGAATTAGAATTTCATGTCTTTGATTTTGCAGGACTTCTTAATGCCTTAGAACAAGAAACAATTGACATCGCAGTTGCGTCTTTGAGTATTACAGACAAAAGAAAAGAAAAATACGATGTTTCTAAAACCTATATGCAAACTGGAACTAGCATGGTAATAAAAAAAAACAAAAGATTTGATTATTTATTTCATGATTTAAGAAACCAACAAGACCCAAAAAATATCAAAGAAATGAAAATAAATTATAATGAATTTTGCCAAAAATTAAAAGTTTTAGGAAAAGAAAAACCCATTAAATTTATAACATTTTTAAATACTGTTGCAATCCCAGTAATTGAAAAAATCAAATCAGATACCAATAAAGAAAAAGAGTATGTCATCAAAAATAACGAATTAACAAGTTCTTCTGCATGTTTTACTGATATTTTACAAGGAAAATCAGATATTTTTATAACAGATAATTGTTTAGCTAGATGGGCTTGCGAAATAAATCAAGATTTGACATATTTTGATGTTTATTCTGATAATTTAGAACATTCTACTTGTCCCCAAGGTTTAGGGATATTTTTACCTAAAAAAAATGATGAAGATAGAAGAATAACAAATTTACAAAAAGACATAAATGAAAAGTTGGTAGAATTGAATTTAGTTAAAAAAGATGAAAAAGGCGAATTCCAAGACATAATAGAATTAAAGAAAAAAATTCATGAATTAAAAGAAAATAACAAAGAAGTTAACGTAGAAGATCAAAAGAAAATAGAAGAAATAAAAGAACAAATTACAAACATAGAAAAACAAGCCAAAGAACGACTAGATAAAGTCTTTGATGAAAATAAAGAAACAATTGAACTACCAACAAAAAACATTTTCATCCAAGCCCAAAAAACCATTCCATCTTATCTAGAAGGACTCAAAACTACTTTAATTTTAGCCATTGACAGTCTTATTATTGGCTTTTTATTAGCTATTGTATGCACTTTAATTAAAAATATAAAATTAGATTCTCACAAAAATAATTTATTTATGATTACTATAATAAAAATGATAAATATTTCAATAAATGCTTTGTTTTTTGTCTTAAAGGGTATTCCTGTAGCAGCTCAAGCAATGCTTATTTATTACGGTATTACTTTTCTTTTTAAAAAAAATTTTAATCCTTTACACGCAGGAATTTTTGTTTTAATACTAAATTCTTTAGCAAGTATTACAATGATTTTAATGCAAAATATTAAATTCTTAGATAAAGGACAAATTGAGGCAGCCCATTCTTTGGGGATGAATCAAAAGCAAGTTTTTCTCTCTATTGTCTTTCCTCAAACTTTAAAAAGGTCAATACCTTTTATTGTCCAACAATTCATCACAAACATTAAGGATAGTTCTTTTTTTGCCATTATAGGAGTTTCCGAACTTTCTTGGAAAGGACAAAGCAATATGGGAGCTACATTAAATCCAATCTTGCCTTTTGTGATGATATCTTGTTTTTATTTAATAATTATTAGTATGATTAGTTTTTTAAACAAAATATTAAAAAAAAATATTAACAAATCGAAAAAATAAAAGAAAAATAATAAAAAAGGAAGTGAAAAATTTCATTAATTTAATTAATAAAAACTCATTTTTAAAAAATATTTTTCAAAAGAAAAAAAATATAAAAATATTCAAAATTATTACATTATTGATTAGTTCTATATTTTTAATATGGTTACATTTTTCAGTATTTGGATGGAATTTTTCAAACAAAACAAAAAACCAAAATACTCAAAAATATTCCAAAACTTTAAAAGTGGCAATGACTAATAGTTCTATTCCCAATACTTTTAAAGCTATAACAAATAAAAAAAACGCTATAAAAGCTATAAATGGCGAATATATAGCAGGATTTGATATAGATTTAATCAATGATATAGCTGAAAGATTAAAGTATAATTTAGAAATTCATGTCTTTGATTTTGCAGGAGTTATAACTGCCTTAAAAAAAGGAGATGTGGATTTGGCAATCACAACTTTAAGTATTACAAACGAAAGAAAAGCAAAATTAATCGTTTCTAAAGCCTACACACAAACTGCAACAAGCATGGTAGTAAGAAGAAAAGATGAAAGATTCAAAAAGATAGTTGAAAATAAAAAAATAGAATATGATGACTTTTGCAAAGAATTAAAAGAAAAAGGCACACCTCAAAAACCAATTAAATTTGTAACAGTTACTAGCACTACTGCAATCAAAATGATTGAAGACGAAATAACAAATAAAGATGATATCAAATCATATATTAAAAAAAACAACGAATTAACTAGCCCTCCTGCATGTTTTCAAGATGTTTTACAAGGAAAATCAGATATTTTTGTAATAGATAGTTATTTGGCTAGATGTGCTTGTAAAAAAGAAGATGACTTAGTATACTTTGATATGACCTCAGATGATCCAAAATATTCTATTTGTCCTCAAGGTTTAGGGATATTTTTCCCTAAAGGAGAAAAAGAAACCCAAAGCCTAGAATTAAAAGAAAAAATGGATAAAATTTTATGCGATTTAAAATTAGTTGCAAAAGATGAAAACAAAAGTTTAAAAGACATCATAGACTTAAAGGAAAAACGTAAAAATTTATCAGAAGGAAAAGAAAAATACAACCAAATAGACAACCAAATAAAAACAATAGAAGGTGAATCAGAAACAAGATTAAAAACAGTTTTTGACAAACACAAAGAAATACTTTCTAAAAGTACTACTTGGCATCAAATCAAAGAAACTTTTCCATCTTATCTAGAAGGACTCAAAACCACTTTAATTTTAGCTATTGATAGTCTTATTATTGGTTTTTTATTTGCAATTTTATATACTTTAATTAAAAACTCTCAATCAAATAATAAAATAATATCTAAAATTAATAAAGGAATAACTTATTTTTTAGATACTTTATTTTTTATTTTAAAAGGAATTCCTATAGCTGCCCAAGCAATGCTTGTTTTTTATGGTATTGGTTATCTTTGCAAAGATCTTTTTGAAATTAAAAGTTTGTATGCAGGGCTTTTTGTTTTGGTAATTAATTCTTTAGCAAACATTACTGTAATTTTAATGCAAAATATTAAATTCTTAGATAAAGGACAAATTGAAGCCGCTCATTCTTTGGGGATGAAACAAAAACAAGTTTTTTTCTCTATTATTTTCCCCCAAACTTTAAAAAGATCAGTTCCTTTTATTGTCCAACAATTCATTACAAACATTAAAGATAGTTCTTTTTTTGCCATTATAGGAATTGCCGAACTTTCTTGGCAAGCGCAAAGCAATATGGGCTCTACCTTTAATCCGATTCTTCCTTTTGTGATGATATCTTGTTTTTATTTAAGCATCATTAGTATTACTAATTTATTAAACAAAACATTTACTAAAAATATCATTCATAAATAATTTTCAAAGTTTTAACAACTAAAACCTGATAAAAGACCACATTAGCTAATGTGGTCTTTTTGGGGTGACGCGTGCGTGTAAATATTATTTGGTTTATGATTTTGAGGAAAAAAATAATTTTAAATATCATTTTACAAATTTTAACCCCAAAAAGATTAAAAATGCAATTCCAAAAATATCAATTTAGCAACTACTCATGAAAAAAATAAGTTTTGATGAAAAAAAACAAAAATCAAAATAAAACTGATATAATATATAAGTATGATATTTTTATCATTTAAAACAAAAGCTGATGTGGCGGAATGGTAGACGCACTTGACTCAAAATCAAGCGAGCAATACTCATGTCGGTTCGAGTCCGACCATCAGTACCATTAATTTATTTTTATTTATAATTAAATCTATGAAAAAATATAACAAATAAAAAATTGCATGAATTTCATGTATTTTTTTATTTGTTATATTTTTTAAAAAAACGATTTTAAACAACGATTTTGATTTCTTGCCTCTTTTCCCAATCAACTATTAGGTGGTATTTATTATGTCTACTCATTCATTTAAACATTTTATCGAACAAAAAGGTTTTTGCAAAAAATATTTTCAAAATCCTCAAGTAAAAAAAATATCAGTTTGCCAAAAAAGCAAAAAATGGGTTTTAAAAATCACATTTAAACATTTGCCTTTGGTTTGTGATTTAGCATTTTTTTTAGAACAATTACTACAAGAATTAACTATTTTATGGGAAAACCAAACCCAAACCACACCTAATTTACCCCAAATTGAATACCACATCGATTTTGAAAATTGGGATTATCTAGAATCTTTGGCAGAAAGTTATTTTAATTATATTATAACCCAAGCCAGTTTAATAAAAAAATATCATGATTTAGATTATTTTGCAATTCAAAATCACCAAGTAAATTTTCAAAATGGAAAATTTATCATTTTTGTAAATCCCAATGCGTTTAAATTTTTAAACAAAAAAATAGGACTTCTTCAAGATTTTTTTTATAAATTTTATGGTTTTAAAAATGAATTTATCTTATCAACAGATAGAAAAATTGATATCAATAGAAAAAAATCCACAAATATTGAAATCGAAAAGTCGAAAAAAAATCAAAATCATCAAACCAACAACTCCAACGAACAAAATCAAGAAAAAAATCTAAATAACAAAGAAAACCAAACTTCTCAAACAGAACAAACAAAACAAGTAAAAACAACACCCCAACCAAAAGCATATAATTATAATAAAGGAGTTTATAATAGCAATTCTAAAATGATAACTCAAAACATAAAAATAAAAGAGATTCCTAAAAATAAACAAGAGCTGGAAGAATTCAACCGCCAAAACCCCAATACTTATGTAATTGTTGAAGGTTTTTTGGCTCATCCCATTAAAGAAGTTAATTTTCAGTATTCTTATTTAAAATTTGTTATAGAAGAAAACGGTAATGATTTTTCTATCGAAAATAAAGATGCTATTTTAATTCAAAAAAAAGTTTCCAAAGATGAAAAAGAACAATTTTTAAAAGCCAATTACCAAACTGGAAAATTATTTAGAATCACAGCTCGAATTAATTATAGTGTTTGGGACGATGTTTATTTAATGATGGCACAATACGAAACTCTAGAATCAGATTTAATTTCGCCTTCATTAATCCGCAAAGACTTGGGTTTTCAAGGCAAAAAAAGAATTGAATTTCACACTCACACTAAAATGTCTAATTTAGACGCAATTAACAGCGCCAAAGAATATTTACAAATAGCAGAATCATGGGGACACGAAGCGATAGCTTTTACGGATCATGACGGCATTTATGCTTATCCTGAAATTAACCAACATTCCAAAAATAAAAAAATCAAACCTATTTATGGAGTAGAAGTTGATTTTATTGAAGAAAAACCTATTTATATCACCAATAAAAAAGAAGATAATTTAGAAAAAGATTTTGTTTTAAAAGAAGCTACTTATGTGGTTTTTGACTTGGAAACTACTGGATTATCTAATGTTCGTGACAAAATTATTGAAATCGCTGGAGTAAAAATTAAAAACGGGAATAAAATAGGCGAGTTTCAAAAATTTATTGACCCACAACAAAAACTAACCAAAACTATCACAGATATTACCAATATTAAGGATGAAATGCTTCAAGGACAACAAACAATTGACCAAGTTTTGCCACAATTTTTAGCTTTTGCCAAAGACTGTGTTTTAGTTGCTCACAACGCTTCTTTTGATTTTGATTTTTTAAAAGAAAAATCAAAAGAACTAAAAATATTTTTAGAACCACAACCTATTATTGATACCATGGCGTTGTCTCAACGTTATTTTAGCAATTTTTTAAAATATTTTTCTTTAAAAAGATTAGCAACTGTTTTTAAAGTCAAATTAGAAGACCATCACCGTGCACTTGCGGATGCCACTGCCACAGCAGAAGTTTTTATCAAAATGATTGATCAATTAGCAGATCCAAACAAAGATCCCAAAGACGAACAAGTAATTAATTTTTTTGACTTACAAGAAAAAATCGATCCCAAATACGAAAGATCTTATCATATCAATATTTTGGTGGCTAACCAAAAGGGTTATCGAAATCTTTTTGAACTTTTAAGCAACGCTTTAACTAAAGATTTTAACAAAAGTCCTCGTGTTTTAAAATCTAATTTAGCCAATTTAAGGCAAGGTCTTTTAGTAGGTAGTGGTTGCATGAATAGCAATATTTTTGAAATAGCTCTCAATCAAAATATTTTCAAATTACAAAAAGCTATTTCTTTTTACGATTACATCGAAGTACAACCTCCCCAAGCTTATAAACATTTAATTCATGATTTAGGAAAAAACGGGCTTCAAATAATTGAAACTACTCTCAAAACAATCATAACAGAAGCCCAAAAACAAGCAAAAATAGTAATTGCCACCGGAGACGTTCATTATATTCATCCTTGGGAAAAAGATTATCGCGAAATTTATATTAGTGCCAAAATGGTAGGAGGTGGCTTACACAAATTATCTAGATACGAAAATAAAAACTTGCCAAAAAACCACCTTTTAACTACCCAAGAAATGATAGATGCATTTGCCTTTTTACAGGATGAAAACTTGATTTATAAAATTGTAATTGCAAATACTCATTTGCTTAATTCCAAAATTGAAAAAATTAAAGCTTTTTCTTCGGAACTATTTTCTTTCAAAGACAACGCTTTCAAAACAAACTTACAAATACCAAGCATTAAAGAAGAAATTAAGCGTTTAGTTGATGCAAAAGTTAAACAAATGTATGGTTCAACTCCACACCCTTTAATTAAAGAAAGATTGGATAAAGAGTTAAAAAGCATTATCGGAGAGACAAAAAACGAAAAATCTAATCAAAATATTGCTTCTGTTTACTATTTATCACATTTATTAGTTAAAAATTCTTTGGAAAAAGGTTATTTAGTAGGCTCACGTGGTTCAATTGGTTCTTCTTTAGTAGCAACTATGTTAGAAATTACCGAAGTAAATCCGTTAAAACCGCATTATTATTGCCCGCAATGCAACTACACTATTGTCCAATTAAAACCCCAAGAAAAAGAACAATATCACAACCCAAAAGAGGAAAAATACCACAACGAGCTTGATAAGGTTTTTTCGGGATATGATTTGCCAAACATGCCTTGTCCCAAATGCGACATCCAATTCAAAAAAGACGGCCACGATATTCCTTTTGAAACTTTTCTAGGATTTGAAGGCAATAAAACTCCTGATATTGATCTAAATTTTGCAGGCGATTACCAAAGCCAAGCCCACAATTACATTAAAGAATTATTAGGAGAAAAGCACGCTTTTAGAGCTGGAACCATCCAGACTGTTGCCCAAAGAAACGCTTATGGTTATACAATGGGTTTTGTAGAAGAAAAACAAAAACAATGGCGCAAACAAAAAATAGCCCAAATTGCCAACAAAATCGAAGGCGTTAAACGTTCTAATGGACAACATCCAGGAGGAATCGTTGTTGTACCACCCGATCGCAGCATTTATGAAGTAACTCCTGTCCAATATCCAGCTAATGACACCAATTGGAAAACTACTCATTTTGATTATCACTCTTTTGAGCAAAATCTTTTTAAATTAGATATTTTAGGACATGATGATCCTATGATGATTAAATTTTTGATGGATTATGTTAAAGAAAATTCAGGGAATTTCCCTTTTACAAGGGCCCAAGATATTCCTGTAGATGATCCTGAAGTTTATAAATTGTTTTCCAATGAGTTCAAAATCGATTCTTCTGTAAATCCAGGAAACAAAATCACTATTGATTCTTTGGGTATTCCTGAATTTGGAACTATTTTTGTCAAACAAATGTTAAAAGATTTAACAACCGCTAAACAAAATTCACAAAAACAAGCAATTAAAATTAATTTTTCTGCTTTAGTAAAAATTTCAGGACTTTCACATGGAACTGATGTTTGGAACCAAAACGCCAGAGATGCTATCAACAAAACAGGCGAATTTGAAAAATACAAAAATAAAACCATTTCTTTTGATGATATAATTGGTTGCCGTGATGATATTATGTTACAACTACAAGAAAAAGGGATTGTTCCTTTAAAAGCTTTTGATATTATGGAATTTATCCGCAAAGGAAAACCCCAAGATGATTTTAAAACATGGAACAAATACAAACAAGAAATGAAAGATAAAGTAGAAGCTTGGTACATTGATTCTGCCGCTAAAATTAAATATTTATTCCCTAAAGCCCACGCCACTGCTTATGTTATTATGGCTTTGAGGATTGCATGGTTTAAAATGCATTCACCATTAGCTTTTTATAGTGGTTATTTTTCTAAAAGAACAGAACAATTCGACCACCAAACCATGATTAGCAACGATATAAAAATTATTAAAGAAAAGTTAAATAAACTTGCAGAATTAAAAAAAAGCAAAAAGATCAAAACCAAAGAAGATGCTTTAATCAATACTTTAAAAATCGCCGAAGAAATGGTTCATCGTGGTTTTAAATTTTTAACTGTTGATTTTAATAAATCAGATGTTAGTGTTTTAAAAATAGAAGATGGTGGATTTTTAAGGATGCCATTGCTTTCGCTTGATGGTCTAGGTTTGATTGCTGCTAATAAAATTGTAGAGGCGCGTCAAGAAAAACCATTTACTAAAGCGGATTTTGCCACTCGTTCTAAAATTAACAAAACTATTTTAGCCAAAGCAAAACAAGAAAATCTTTTAGATTCTTTAGAAGATGAATAAAATTAAAAAAACGAATAATAAATAAATTTGGTTCAATCCACAAAAATATTAAAGAAGATTTCGCTATAATAAATCATTTTTAAAAAAATAAAAAAGGAGGTACTAAAATTGATACCAAATAAAAGATTAGTGTCAGGAATCAAACCAACAGGTGATCTTACTTTAGGAAATTATATTGGAGTTTTGAAACCTTTGTTATATTTACAACAAAACTTAAAAAATTTTGATTTTTATCTTTTTATAGCTGACTTGCATGCCCTTACTTTTTATCAAGAACCCCAAACACTAAAACAACAAATCAAAAAAATAGCAGCTCTTTATTTGGCATCAGGGTTTGATCATGAAAAAATAAATTTGTTTGTTCAATCTGAAGTAACACAACATACTTATTTGGGTTATCTCTTGGAATGCACTTCTTATTTTTCTGAACTACAAAGAATGATTCAATATAAGGAAAAAAGCAAAATTAATGCAGAAGGTATAAGAACTTCTTTATTTACTTACCCCACATTAATGGCAGCTGATATTTTGATGTATGATGCAAATTTAGTGCCTATCGGCAAAGATCAAAAACAACATTTAGAATTAACTAAAACCTTGGCTAAAAGATTTAACAATTTATATGGTAATACTTTTGTTGTTCCGGAACCTTTTTTTAATCCTTTGGGTTCAAAAATAAAATCTTTGCAAAATCCTTTGAAAAAAATGAGTAAAAGTGATAAAGAAAATCCTAAAAGCTATATTTTACTTTTGGATAATCCTCAAATAATTAAAAGTAAAATTGCCCAAACTGTTACAGATTCCCAAAAAATAATTAAATATGATCCAGAAAATAAATCTGGAATTTCTAATCTTTTAACCATTTATGCTTCTTTAAAGCAAATTAGTATTTTTGAAAGTGAAAAACTTTTTCAAAAAAGTAATTATAAAGAGTTAAAAGATAAAGTTGGTGAAGAAATAATTAAATTTGTTGTGCCTTTGCAACAAAAATTTTATCAATTAATTAATAGTGCAAAATTGGATGATATTTTAAATAAAGGAGCCCAAAAAGCTTCCTTGATTGCAGATAAAAAAATCGAACAGGTGCGAAAAAAATTAGGTATTTCAAGATTTTGATGTATAATATATATTAAATAAAAAAGACAACCTTTTTAGGGTTGTCTTTTTTATTTAATAACTTTTTTTATTGTGTGCTTTAATTACTTGTTGTAAAGCTTTCCAAGGAAGACTTATACAAACAACTCTTCCAGGAAAATTAATAAAATGTTTAAATAATAGTAATTCTTTATCAATTTGAGTTTCATCATATATTTGATTATTAATCATAGCTAAAAAATGGTTTATTTTTTCTAATATTTTTGAAATTTCTATATTTTTAAGATGTATAGACATCAAACTTGCTGAAGCAAGACAAATAGCACAAGCTTGAGTTTCATATTTAATATCTATTAATTTTGGATTTGAGATTTTGATTTGTAATGAAATAGAATCACCACAAGAAACATTTTTATTAGTTATGTTTATAAAATCAGGGTCTTGAGAAAGTCCCCAATTTTGAGGTTCTTGATAATGTTTAATGATTAAATCACGATATAATTTATTTATTTCTAACATTTTAATGCCTTTAGTTTGGAGTTATTTATTAAATTTGGAGAAGAAAGTTTGCGTTTTTTTTAAGTTTTTAATTAAAATATCAATGTCTTCTTGGTTGTTATGGATACCTATAGAAACTCTAATTATACTTGTTTGTTTTAATTTTTGAGTAGCTAAAAAAGCACAACATCTACCAGTTCTTACATAAATATTTTCCTGAGCTAAAAAAACTTCTGCATCGTGGGCATGAATTTGATTAAAGTTAAAAGTAATGATATTAGAAAAAATTTGGTTATTGTAAATTGTAATATTAGGAATTTGCTTTAATTCTTTTATTATATTTTGATAAATCTTTTTTTCATGTTTTTGGATGTTTTCAAAACCAATTTCTTCCACAAATTCCAAAGCTTTTTTGAAAGCAAGAATTCCTGAAATATTAGGAGTTCCTGATTCAAATTTATTAGGACCTTCATTGAGTAAAAAATGTTTTAAAGAAAATTCTTTAATTGAAGTTCCTCCAAATGAAGGAGGTTGCAATTGTTCTAATAAATGATTTTTACCAAACAAAATTCCTATTCCAAAAGGGCCGTATAATTTGTGTGATGAAAATGCTAAAAAATCTACATCTAAAAATTTAACGTCTATGGGTAGGTGACTTGATGATTGGGCAGCATCTAAAATAACTAAAACGTTTTTTTGGTGAGCTAAAGTTGTTATTTTTTTAATGGGAGTTTCGTACCCTAGTAAATTAGAAACATGAGTTAAAACAACTATTTTAGTTTTGTTTGTTAAAACCTTAGCAAAATTTTCTACAGTTATTTGATTTTGTTCGTTTAGGGGAACAAAAATTAATTTTGCTTTTTTTAATTTAGCTTGTTTAACCCAAGGAAGTACAGAAGAATTATGTTCCAATTCTGATGTAATAATTTCATCACCTTCTTGAAGGGTTTCTCCTAAGCTTTGAGCTAATATATTTAAAGAATCAGTAGTTCCTTTGGTAAAAATAATTTCTTCTGGTTTAGAATTAATAAAATTAGCTGTTTTAATTCTTGTTTCGTTCATTAGTAAAGTGTTTTGATGAGACAAAACTCCAAAAGATTTGGTATTAAGTCCGTTTGTATTATAAAATCTAGTCAATTCATCTATCACTTTTTGAGGTTTTAAAGAAGTAGCAGCATTATCAAAGTAAACAAGCTTAGGGTTAGTTTTGAAAATTGGAAAAAGACAGCGAAAAGGATTATTTTGCATTTTGTAAACCTCTTAATTTGTTAAAACATATTTTTTCATAAATGAATTAATAAAATAAATAAAAAATTGTTAATAATTAAAAGACTATTAAAGTGTTATTTTTTTTTCCTTTTTTCAAAAGGACATATTTACCAAATAAAGTGTTTCCTTTTGTTATTACAAAATCAAGGGATTTTATTTTTTGATTAAATAATTTAATTGTGTTGTCTTTGATAAATTCACGAGCTTCGCTTTTAGAAGTTGCCAGTTTTGTTTGAACTAAAGCATCAACTAATAAAATATCTTCTTTTATGAAATGACAAAACAAAGTTTTTTGTAATAAAATAAAATCTTTTTTCTGGAAAGATTGTTTTTTAGCATTAGAAAATAAAATTTGGTTAGTTTTTATACATTCTTGCAAAATATCTGAGGAATGAATTAAAGTAATAATGCTTTGGGTGAGAGCTTTTTGAGCTGATCTTTGTTGGGGATTTTCCAAGGTTTTTTTTTCTAATTCCAAAATTTCTTGCTTGGGGATTAAAGTAAGCATTTTTAAATAATTGATTACTTCTTTATCAGAAACATTTAAAAAATATTGATAAATTTCGTAAGGTGAAGTCATTGAAGGATTTACCCATAAAACCCCTTTTTCACTTTTGCCAAATTTAGTACCATCTGAATTTAACAAAAGAGTAGTACTAATTCCTAGGGCATCGGATTTTTTTTCTAATTTTCTAATGAGTTCTAGTCCGCTTGTGATATTTCCCCATTGATCAGAACCACCTAATTGTAATCTAACTTTATTATTTTTGTATAAATGATGAAAATCTAAAGATTGCAAAATCATATAAGAAAATTCAGTAAAAGAGATACCAGAAGCAAGTCTTTTTGCTACTGCGTGTTTGGAAAGCATATAGTTAATGTTAAAAAGTTTTCCGTAGTTTCTGAGAAAAGAAATGATATCTATTTGAGAAAGCCATTGATAATTATTAACAAATTCTACTTGTTTGTTTAACAATATGTTTTTGAGTTGAGATTCAATACTTTTAGCATTTTGTAATGAATTTTCTAAAGATAATAATTTTCTTTCTTCGGTTTCTTTGGGGTCTCCTATTAAACCTGTAGCCCCACCAACTAAAATAACAGGTAGATGCCCTTGTCTTTGCATTAATAAAATCATTGTTATTTGAACTAAATGACCCACTGTTAAAGAATTAGAAGTAGGATCAAACCCACAGTAAAACTTAACTTGGTTTTTGTCTAATAATTCTTTAACTTGTGTTTCGTTGCTACAATCTTTAATTAAATTACGCCATTTTAATTCTTCATAAAAAGACATTTTGGGCTCCTATTTTATTTTTAGAAATAATTTTCTGAGTTTTGAGAAAAATCATTAAAATAGGGTTGTTTTTAATAATTTTCTAAATTTTGTTTATCAAAAAAAAGGGGTTGAAAAATATATTTAAAAAATATTTATTAAAAGTTTTTTGTTAAAAAAAATACATTTTATTTTTTTTCTTTAATGCGAGAAGCTTTAGAAGAAAGGTTGCGAACATAATGCAATTTGGCGCGACGAACGATACCACGACGAACTACTTCTATTTTTTCGTTATTAGGGGAATGTACTGGGAAAGTTAATTCAATTCCTACACCAGCAAATATTTTTCTTACAGTAAAAGTTTCTGTAACTAATCTTCCTTGACGTTTAATAACTAAACCTTCAAAAATTTGAACCCTTTTACGGTTTCCTTCATCAATTTTGATAAACACTTTAACTGTATCTCCAGGTTTGAAAAAAGGGACATCTTTAAGTTGATGTTGATTAACTGATTCTATTAAATTTTGTCCTTTTAATTGAGACATAATTTTGCTCCTTTGTTGAATTCAAACAAATAATTTTTGTATTATTTTTGTAATTCTTGTTTAATTTCTGTTAAAAGTTTGGTTTGTTCTAAAGTTAATTTTTTATTTTCCAAAAGATCAGGTCTTTTTTGCAAAGTTGTTTTTAAACTTTCTTTTTGGCGCCAACATCTTATTTTAGCATGGTTTCCAGATAACAAAATAGCAGGCACTTCGTGATTCAAATAATTTTTAGGGCGGGTGTATTGAGGATATTTAAGCAAACCTTGTTGATGGGAATCTTCAAGATAAGATTGTTCTTTTATAACTCCTGGAATCAGTCTTGTAATTGCATCAACTAAAACAATAGCAGCGATTTCTCCTCCTGTCAAAACATAATCACCTATGGAAATTTCTGAATCAATATATTGCAATATTCTTGCATCAACTCCTTCATAATTACCGCATAAAATAATTAAATGAGTTTCTTTTTGGGCAAAATTAGTGGCATGTATTTGATTAAAAATTTGTCCTTGAGGAGATAATAAAATAACTTTACTTTGAGGAGTTTTTATTTTTTGCAGACAATCAAAAAAAGGAGGGAAAGAAAGCAACATTCCAACTCCTCCTCCATAAACACTATCATCTAATTGATTATGTTTATTTGAACTATAAATTCTTAAATCATGAAGCTTTATTTGAACTTTTTTTTGTTCTAAAGCTCTTTTAATAATGGAATTTTCGCAAAAACTTTTAAAAAAAAGAGGAAAAATAGTTATAATTTCAATAATCATAAAATTTAGTTTTTAAACATTTTGAGAAAAAAATTATTTTTCAACTTTAATTTTAGTTTTTGCAACAAATTTACTTTTTTTAAATACTTTTTTGACTGTTTTGGTTGGTTGAGCGCCATTTGATAACCATTTTTGTAATTTGTTGTGGTCTAATTCAACAATATCTAAAATAGTGTCATAAGTTCCTAAAATTTCTAAAAATTTACCATCTCTAGCATTTTTAGATTCACTTGCAACTACTCTGTAAAAAGGTCTTTTATGCACTCCGAAACGTTGTAAACGCATTTTTATTGCCATAATAAAAACCCACTTTCTATTTTTTTATTAATCGTAAATTAAAAAGTTCATCCTAAACATTATTACATAAAATAACTGAATTGTCAAGTATTTTTGATAAAAAAGATGGAAAAAATGTTTTTTGATGAATTATTAAAAAAATCTTTTGGAGATTTTAATTAAAACGAAAGATATTTCAGTAAATTAAAAAATGTTTAAAAATCAATAACAATTAAATAATAAAGGGAGCGTTTTTAATGAAAATAGTGTTCTTTGTTGTTTTCAAAAAATAAAATATTAAAATCATTCTAAGACAAGACAAAAAGAAAACCCAAAACAAGACCTTTGTGGAATTATTATTCTTTGGAATGTCTTTTTATCCTGGCTTTTCCTATAATTATTTTTTTATATTGGGTTATTGATTAAAAAACTTCAATTAACTTTGTATTTTTATTTTTTATTCATGAGGAGAACTAATAGGTATTTTGGTTAAATATCCATTAATAAATTCATCGATGTTTCCATCCATTACTTGTTCTAATTGAAAAATTTCTTGATTAGTGCGGTGATCTTTAACCATTTTATAAGGGTGAAAAACATAGCTTCTAATTTGAGAACCCCAACCATTTTCTTTTTGTTCGCTTTGAAATTTTTTAGCATTTTCTTCTTTTTGTTGTTTTGATGCTAATTGAAATAATTTAGTTTTTAGCATTTGCAAAGCTTTTTCTTTGTTTTTGATCTGACTACGTTCATTTTGACAACCCACTACTAATCCTGTTGGCAAATGAGTTATTCTTACTGCTGAATCCGTAGTATTTACGTGTTGTCCGCCTGCACCACTACTTCTAAAAACATCGATTTTAAGATCTTCTGTTTTTAAATTAATTTTGATTTCTTCGTTAATTTCTGGTAAAACATCGCAAGCTACAAAAGAAGTATGTCTTTTGGAATTAGCATCAAAAGGAGAAATTCTTACCAAACGATGAACTCCTTTTTCCGCTTTTAGATAACCATAAGCATAAGTTCCTTTAATTAATAAAGTAGCTGATTTGATTCCTGCTCCTTCACCTAGTTGATAATCAAGAATTTCGGTTTTAAAATTCTTTTTTTGAGCGTATTTTTGATACATACGGAAAAGCATTTCGCACCAATCTTGTGATTCAGTACCTCCTGCTCCTGGATGAAATAACAAAATAGCGTTATTAATATCATAAGGTTGATTCAAAAAAATTTTAATTTTGAAATCAAAAAAAGATTTAGTAAGGTTTTTTAGTTCTTCTTCTAATAAAGCAGAAGTTTCATTTGGGATTTCATTTAAGTTAAATAAAGTTTCTAGATCTAAATAATTTTGTTCTAAAGTTTCTAAAGTAGTTTTTTTGTCTTGCAAGTCATTGAATTGTTGGCTTATTGTGACAGCTTTTTGGGGGTCTTGCCAAAAATCTTCTTTTTGCATGGCGCAATTTAATTTCTCAATTATTTGATTAGTTTTTTTTAAATTAAAGGCTTGTTTAAAATCTTGAAGGTTTTGGTTCAATTTTTGTAAAATTTGATTAATTTCGTATTTTTCCACAAATTAATTCCAAGGTTTTTTAGAAGTTCTTACTTTTCTAGTTTTTCTTTTTTTATAAGATTCATCATCGATTGAATCATTGTTTAAAAAAACTTTTTGTTTGGGAGGTATTTGAAAACTATCTGCGAAAGAAAACTTTAAAATGGTAGAAGTAATGTCGTTTGCAATTTTTGCAATCATGTTATTGAATAAAACTTGTCCTTCTTTTTGATATTCAATGAAAGAATCTTGTTGTCCATAACTTACAAATCCAATTCCTTGTCTTAAAGAACTCATATCATTGATGTGGTGTTGGTAGTAATTATCAATTATTTTTAACATAATCCATTTAAGACCTTTTTCAAAATATTGAGCTTTTTCAGGGTCTTTTTCAAAAAAATCTTTTTGGGATTGTAAAGTAGCTTTTACTTTTTGCAATAAATGCTGTTGAAAAGAATCAAGAGAGTTTGTTTTAGGGTTGTTGCATAATTCTTGTACTTCTTCTAAATCAAAGGTTTGTTTAGGGAAAAATTTATTTTCTAAAAAAGTAATTAAAGTTTGAGTTTGACATTGTTTAGGTTTGTTGTTAAAATATGGAAAAATAGCTTTATTAAGGGTCTTTTTCATTAAATCTTGAACGATTTGTTCTACTTTATCGCTAAATAGAATTTCTTTTCTTTGGTTATAAATAATTTCTCTTTGAATACGTAAAATATCATCATATTTTAATAGATATTTACGATAGTCAAAATTAGAAGATTCTACTTTTTTTTGTATTTTGGTAAAAAATTTAGTCACTATTTTAGATGAAGTTTTGGTTTCAGAATCGCTTATTTTTTGAAGCAAAGAAATAATTTTTTCTATTCTAGTTCCACCAAATCTTTGGGCAAGTTCGTCTTCGCTAGAAATAAAAAAGCGTGAATAACCAGGGTCTCCTTGACGTCCAGCACGTCCTCTTAATTGATTGTCAATTCTTCGTGATTCGTGTCTTTCAGTACCTAAAACAGCAAGTCCGCCTAATTCTTTAACACCTTCGCCTAAACGAATATCAGTTCCACGTCCTGCCATATTAGTAGCAATAGTAACTGCGTTTTTAAGTCCTGCCTTAGCAATGATTTCTGCTTCTTTAGAGTGATTTTTGGCATTTAGAATTTCATGTTTAATTGAATGTTTTTTTAATTTTTTAGAAATAATTTCAGAAACTTCTACTGTAGTTGTACCAATTAAAATAGGTTGTCCTTTTTTATGACGAGAAGTTATTTCTTCAATTAAAGCATCGTATTTCTCTTTTAAAGAAACAAAAATAAAATCGGGTTCATCAATTCTTACCATAGGAACATTAGTAGGAATTTCGATAACTTCCATGTTATAAATATCTCTAAATTCATCTTCTTCAGTTTTGGCAGTTCCTGTCATTCCTGACAATTTGTGATAAAGACGGAAAAAATTTTGATAAGTAATAGTAGCTCCAATGGAAGTTTCTTCTTTAATTAATACTCCTTCTTTGGCTTCTAATGCTTGGTGAAGACCGTCGCTAAATTGTCGTCCTGGCAAAACACGTCCAGTAAATTGATCAATAATTAGAACTTGACCATCTTTGTAATCAACTAAGTAATCTTTGTCTTTGTGCATCGTAAAAGCTGCTTTAAGAGCATTTTTGACGTGGTGGAGTAAAGAGGCATGTTCTATGTTGTATAAATTATCAATTTGGAAAAAGTTTTCAGCTTTGTTAATTCCTTCTTCGGTAAGTTCAATTGTTTTAGTTTCTAATTCAATAAGATAATGGCTGTTTTTAAGGGTGCGAACAAAACGTTGTGCTTCTTTGTATAAATTTTTAGTTTCTTTGACACTTTGGGAAATAATTAATGGCGTTCTTGCCTCATCAATTAAAATAGAGTCTACTTCATCAACAATAGCGTAGCTGTAAGGGCGTTTCATTACCAAATTAGAAGCTTCAATTTCCATGTTGTCTCTTAAATAATCAAACCCTAATTCACTGTTAGTAGTGTAGAGAATATCACATAAATAGGCTTTTTGTTTTTGTGCGTGGTTTTTGTCTTTGGTATTAAGTCCTACCGTCATTCCCAAAAAGCGAAAAACATCACCGATACTACCTTCAAATTCTCTTTTAGCTAGGTATTCATTGACTGTAACAATGTGAACGGGGTTGCCACTTAAAGCATTAAGATAAGCAGGCATAATGGCAGTAAGGGTTTTTCCTTCCCCAGTTTTCATCTCGGCAATGTTTCCTTGGTGCAAAATTACAGCGCCCAAAATTTGAACGTAATAAGGAGTAAGTCCCGTTACTCTTTTGGTAGCTTCTTTGGCAAGAGCATAGGCTTCGGGGAGAAGTTGGTTAAGGGTTTTTACTTCTTGAAAGAGTTTTTTTAATTCTGCGGTTTTTATAGCAAAATCTTTTTCATCTAATAAAGCCATTTTGGCTTCTAAATTTTGTACTTTATTAGCTATGGTTCTAGCTTTTCTTAAAGCTTTTTTGGAAGAATTAAATATTTTTTTTAAAAACATTAACATAATCGTTTTAATCCTTTATATTTTTTAGTTTTTGAATTTGTAATTTTTGGATTGTTAATTCGTATTTCATAATTATTACTTTGATTCAATATTAAAAAATGAAAATAATTGGGGGTGATATTTTGGGTAGCAAAAACCCTTATTTATAATCCAATTATTATTTAATTTTAACATATATTTAGTAGTTTTTGAACATCATTTAATTATTTTTGCTGTTTGTGGCTTTATTTGTGGATTTGGTGATAGTGTTTGAAAAAGCAAAAAGTGTGCAAGGGGAAAATGAAAAAAAGACTACCGCCATTAGATAGTTTTTTTAGTTAAAAAATTTATTTTATGATTTTAAAAATTGCTTTACAAATTTGAACAATAAATGCGACCTAGATAATTTTTAAATAATTTGGAATGTGTTTTATTTTTTTTCTTAGCAAAGACATTTTGCCTGACAAAATTTGGTTTTGTATGTTTGAGGTTGGTTTTGGTTTTTGTGTTGTAAAAAATCTTTTAAAAAAGTTTTGTCAATTTCCATCATAGCATCCATCGGCAAAGAGGCCTCATCAAACCATTTTAGTTCAGCAACTTCATCATCTTGTGGGATTAATTTTCCTTGTGTTTTGGTTACTAAAAAAGCCATAACAACTGGATAGACAACATCTCCGTTAGGATAATTGATAACAAAATGTTTTCCACAATAGGTACGAAAGGGGTGAATTTCTAAAGCTTTAAGGCCTGTTTCTTCTTCTAGTTCTCTTACGCAAACATCAACTCCACTTTCTCCTAATTCCATTGCTCCACCATGAAGTCCCCAAACATTAAAATCTTTGCGGAATTGCAATAAATATTTATTATTTTCATAAACAATAACGGAAGCCCCAGGAGAAAATAAAGGGTCTTTTCCAATTTTTTGGCGCAATTTGTTAATATAGTTGCTCATTTAAAAAACCTTTTTCCATTCTTTCTTTTTTAATTTATTTTTTTAATTTTAGTTTTTTTATTTTAATATTGTCAAAAAGTTATTTTTGAATTAAAGAATAAATATTTTTGGTAAAATTATTAAAAAGTGTAGATAGCATAGATAGCAGATAAATGAAAGTGCAAATAATAAATTTTTTGTAAAATATTTACAATTATTATTTGATTTATTATAAATAGTTGTTTAATTAATGGCTAATTTTTCGCTAATATTTTTCCTCCCAATATTTTTTAGGATAACTTTTATTTTTGTATTTGTTTAATAGCTCAATTTATGGCTTTAATTTTTTTATTTTTAAAGCAAACTTTTAAATTAAAAGCTTAATGAAATGGAGCTTTAAAAACCAAAATAAAAGATGACAAAAATAAAAAAAAATATACTTACTATTTTATTTTAGCATTTTTTTTAATATTATGTTATTTTTTGCTAACTTTTTTTATTTTTATTGTTGTTTTTTGTAATTTGAAAAAGGCAATTTTTATTAATTTGATAATTTTAGCCACTAAAAATACTTGATTATTTATAAAGATATTTACTTTTATATTAGTTGTAAAAAATGCGAAAATATTATATAATAACTCAAAAAAGAAATCCCTTCAACAAAAGGGCTTTTTATTATTTCAAACATTTTATTATTTCAAACATTTTATTATTATAAAATTATAAATCTTATTTATTGTATATTGTAACCTTTTTTAAAGAATATTTTTTAGTAATTTCATCTAAATCTTTTTGAGATAAAGTTTTTTTAATTAATAATTTACGCGCTATTTCATCTAAGACATTTTTATTATTTTGTAATAAATGTTCTGTTTTTTGTAAAAAGGTATTAAAATCTTTTTGAGGATAAGGAGAAAATTTATTTAAGTTATGTTTAGCACTATTATGGTCAGAACCAGATCCTTTTCCTACTTGTAAACGTTTCATTTGATGGTTTTTTGCTAAAATATTTTCAGCAGCAGTTCCTCCAAAATTAAGGAGTGTTTCTATTTTGGGATCAGATTTTAAAACTTTGCAAGAAGTATGTCCCAAAGTTCTTTGAGTAGGTTTAATTGTAACATAAGGAACTTGAAAATTTTCAGGATATAAAAGAGCTATAAGAGTATGTCCTGCTTCATGATAACTTGTTATTTCTTCTTCTAATTGTTTTTCTTTTAAAAAATAATCCCATGGATCATATTTCAAAAAGTTTTTAATTTTGGTGTGATTACCAAGATAAATAACAGTTATAAATAAAACATTAATGCCAATTAAGCCCCAAAGCAAAATATGGATTAATTGATTTGAAAAATTATTATCTAATTTTTGATAATCATTAGTTTTGTTCATAACGATAATCTATCCTCAAATTCCACAAATAATTTATTTGTTTTCTGGTTTATTCTGTGTGTTCAACATTTTAAACAAAATTATTAACCCAATTAGAAATTTTATCATGTGCTTGAAGTGATTCAAAATAAATTGTTCACAATAAATTTAATAATTTAGTTTCATATGTTTGAATTATTTCTTTTTAAACTTTGTTTTAGTCTTTCTATAGTTGATTGTTTAGTTCGTTTAGATGACCTTCTTTCATAAGATGCTAAAGTGTGTTCTAGATTAGTATATAATTCAGTATTATTGAAAACTGGAGGAAATTCTTGTCCTTTGAGTTCTAAAAAAGGTTCTGTAAATGTTTCTTTTGTTTCTTTTGTTTGTTGTATTGAATTTATTATTTCGTTTTGTTTGGCTTGTCGTTTTTGTTGAACTAATTTTTTGTTATGCTGTAATCACAAACGTTCCATATCTTGTTGTTTTCTTTGATTTTGGGTTATTGATTCTTTATTTTGATTATTTTAATTGTAAAATATCTTTTTCTGTTTGGTAAGTTGGATCTTGAGGTTTGGAATTTACTTTTTGGATATTGTATTCTTCCAAAACATATTTAGTTATTAAAACTGCAATAAGATAATTAAAATATTGATTTAAGAAACTTTCTAAATTAGATGCTTGATTAGCTCCACTAAGATATAAATTTTTTTCAAAAATAGGATTTGGTTTGGTTTGTGTTTGTGTTTGGTTCAAATATTTGGTAAAAGTATCTTTATCATAAAAATAATCATATAATTTTTCGTATTGTTGTCTAGTTTCTTTTTCTCCCAAGTTTCTCCTTTGTTTGGCTTGTTGTTTTTGGATTTATTTATTTCTTTTAAAAATTTCATTTTATTGTGGTGGTTCATATGGCAATTCTTGTTGTTCTTTTGGTTGATTTGTGTTTGGTTGGGAGGATTCGTTTGGGTTAGGGTTTGGAAGTTGTCTTTGAGGAAGTTGTTCTAAATTTCGTGGAGTTGGTTGGTTTTGAGGATTTGGAAGACTTGAAGGATTTAAATAATTTGAAACTTCATCGGCAAAGACATAACAACTAATACTTATTTTTAAAAATATTAATGCAAAAGAAAAAGGAAAAAATAAATACTTATAAAAGATAATATAATTAGTATTTTTAATAATAGTTTTTTTGGCAATGAGGTTAATTATCTATATCAAATTAACATCATTTTAATATTTTCTTCAAGTTATGTTAAAGTATAAATTATAAATATTATACCATAATAATTGATTTTAAAAACAATAATTTGTTTTAATAAATTATTTTTGTTATTGCACACTTTCAGAAATGAATTGTCCTCATGTTCCTGAATGATTATTTATTTATTAATTTTGTAAATCTTCATCTATCTTTTCATATGCCTCTTTTTTTCATATGACTCTTTAGCTTTTTGGATTAAATTATTATTAGTTAAATATTCTTGTTTATTACCAAAATATTCGATAAAGGCTTCTTCTAAATCAAAAATTAAAATTTCGGAATTCATATGAAAACCTGTTTTATTAGCAGCATTATTAATTAAGTTTTCTAATTTTCTTCCTGATAAAAGATCAAAAAATTATATTAAGTATTAATAACTTAACAATTTGGAAATATTAATTATAATTGTAAAATTACTTATAAATATACAATTACAAATGATATTTTTAATATCTAATTTTTAACAAATAAGAAAAATAAGAAAAAAATTGTTAATTAAATATAATTTAACATCAAAAAAACAACAAATATGCTTATTTATCTTAAATATTTGTATTTTTTCAATCAATTTACAAATAAAAATTGTTAAAATATTAAAATATTGAGTAATTTTAAAAATATTGATGCAAATAACAATATATGTTGTATAATAAGGTTACTTATTTGTGATCTATGATTTGTGCTTTTGATTTTAAAATTTAGCAATTTTATAATTTATAATTTTATAATTTATAATTTTATAATTTATAATTTTATAATTTATAATTTTATAAATAAGTTGTAGCATAAATGAGTTTGGGGAAAAATAACACAAAAAAAGAAAAGTAATTTTATGAAATTCGTAAAAAAAGAAACAAAAGAACAAAAAGACACAAAAACAACCAAAGAACATAAATACAAACAAAAAAAGAATAAATGGCAATTAACTCACATATTTTGCCTTATTTTAATAGTTATTATAATATTTTTAAGTGGTTTTATTTTATATAATAAAGAACAAAAAGATAAAATATTTAATCAAAAAAAAGAATTAACAAAACTGCTAAATCCCATTATCCCAGAAAATAAAGCAAATAATAATAAAATAGTTAATCAAAATAAATTAACTCCAAATAATAATAAAAATAATTTAATTTTTATAAAATCAAATGAAAATACCCAAATAATAAATATATACGATTCAATAACAAACAATTTAATCAAAAAAACTACTTTTTACCCCGATCAAAAAACTATTAATTTCATTGAAAAATATCACCCCCAAACTAAAAAATGCCTCCAAATAAAACACTTTACACAACAAGGAACTTTATTTTGTGTCATATATCTTGATCATAATACTCAAAAAATAAAAAAAATAATTTATTACCAAGACAATAACAAAATAGACAACGAAGCCAAATATAGCCTTCAAACTGGAAAAAAAATTTCTCATACTTATTATCTAAAAAACGGCGTTGACATTGATTACATAGATAAATACAACGAAAAAGAAGAAATTTCAGAAACAATCCATTATATTGTTACAAAATACTAAACTAGTTTTGACCCTTGCAAAAACCAAAAATAAAAAAAGACCAACTTTGAAGTTGGTCTTTATATTGTTGTAAATATTTAGTTTTTGAAAATTTTGTTTTGATTTTAATAAAAATAATATTTATAATTTTAAAAAAATCTAGTTGTTATTTTGTGTTTGCAAAATTTTGAAAAATAAAATACAATATCAAAAAAACAAATAATAAAATAAATATTACAAAGAAAAAAAATAAAAAACTATTGGTTGCGTTAGAATTATTATTTTGAGAAGTATCGGTGGAAGAACTATAACCACCTGAAGGAGTTTGAGAATTTTGATCTTTTAAATAAGTAAAATTGGCTATTATTTCATCCATATTATTTTGTCTTTCTTTTAATTTTATACTTCCTCCAAATCGATCTAACCCTAATTGCATTTTTTCTTCTAAAATAGGCAATTCTTTTAAAATTTTTGCATGAGGGCTATCAGATAATATTTCACTCAAAAAGTCAACAAATTGACTTTTATACGTTTCAAAATTATTGAATTTATCTACAATTATATTGTATTTTAACATTGTTTCGTTAAATTTTAATGTTTCTGTTTCATTTTTTAATGTTTCTACAGCTACTAAAATACTAATTATATCTGTATTTATTTTTTTTACTAATTCATATATTTGTTGTAAATAACCAATTGCTTTTGGTGATGCTTTGTTTTTATCTTCTTTAATTGTTTCTAAAATATTTTCAAAAATGGGATCGTTTAAACATTCTTTAATTTTTATTTGTTCATTAACTACTAATTGATTAATTTCAGTTTCGATTTCTGTAATTATCGCGATAGAAACAAAACGCCTTAATTATTGATTAATAATTAGGTTTTTTTGAGCCTCGCACAACACCGTACAAGCAAGTTTCCAAGCATACAGCGTTTATATAAAATATATTTCTTCTTTCGCCTTGTATTTGGTTTTCCCAAATTCCTTGGTAAGTCAGTCCACTTTTGCATTCCAGCTAAGCTTTGAATTTCTTACGACTAATACGATTCTGCTTTTTCCTTGAGCCTAAAACACTAAAGTTTATTTTAGATGTTTTTATACTTTTATCAAATGACTTTTAGGAAGATAGAAGTTACTCTAATTTCTTACCTTAATAGTTTTAGGAGAGATAACCACAATTGATATGCAAAAATAAAAAATTTATGTGGTAGATGGTAGGTTTTAGGTTTAGCAATTTTTTGCTTACCACTTAAATCAATAAGTGTTAGTAAATTTTATATACGCAAAAAATATATAAAATGCCCTAAAATATAAGATATCAACTGTTTTGCCTTATAGCTACTGCCCGTTTTTTTCTCTTAGGCTTATTGCAAAGCTTTTCCATGACTATTTTCAACTCGCAAATCCAAACAATAAACAGTTTCTTGCTTTTTTGCTTTTATTTTCTGCTATAATCTATCTTGCTTTCGCAAAATAAACCAAAAATATGTTGTACTGCATTACTAATTGCAGTTGTAAGTGGTTAATTTACTAAGAAATTAGGCATCTTTCTCGCCCTTTTGCAATAAATCTTGACATTGTGTTTTTATTTCTTCTGTTTGATTCTCTTTGGTTTCAATTAGAGTTATCATGTTTTCAATATCATCATCTTGGTCAGCAAAAACTAAATAATTGTGATTTAAAAATAGTAAAATAGCCCAAAATCCAGCAAATATTAACAGTTTTGCTTTATTTTTTTTTAGTTTTACCACAATTTATATATCACCTGCTTTCTTTATATGATTTTATTTACAACTTAACATTGAAATAAAATTTTAAAAATTAAAAAGGCAAATACAAAATAGAAAATAAATAAATTTTTAAATTTATCTTTATATAATAATCAAAAAATGTATTTATTCTCATTATAATTATAACATAAATTAAAGTTAAACTGCATTTTATTCCATTTTAATAAACTAAATATCAATTAAAATTACTTAAATTAAAAAAATAATTAATTCAGATACTTTTAAAACGGTTTTTTAGATACAAAACATTTAAATTATGATATAATAATATTACAGGATGATAGTTACTTTAAGTTTGTATATTTTAATTAGGAGGTTTTATAATTGTTAAAAAAAATAGTTAAAAACAATTATTTAATTTTCTTGATAGTAATTACATTTGTGTTTATTTCATATTTCTTATCAGCATTTATTCCAAGTGCTTTTGCAGATGACAAAAAAGATCTAAAAGAAAAAACAACTCCTGTATCTGAATCATCACAACTACAAGAACAAAAATTAAGAGATATACAAGAACCTTTAAATATTTTACAAAATATAACAAATTCTTTCACAACTAAAACTAATTTAGCTACTTCTAAAATTATTTATGATTTGAAATTATCTTTAAAAAATGCAAATCCAGACAGTAAAAAATATATTAATGCATTTATGGACTGCCTTTGTGATAATATTTTAGGTGTTGATTGTTGGGAAGACGTAGAAGTTGATCATTTCAAAAAAGAAACATTTGATAATGATAGTTTTAAAGATGCTTTAAAAGTTCAATTAAACATTGTTTTTGCACAAGCTTATTCATCATTATCCCAAAATATAGATCAAAGTTGCAAATTTTTATTATCTGAAATGAAAAGTTTTTATCCAGATGCAATAATAAGTACAATTAAGGAACTTTGGTACCAAGAATCATAAAAATATTAAAATTATAAATTAAATTATTGAAAACAACCACTTACGGCATTATCGTAAGTGGTTTTTATTTTATCAATTATTCTTCCACTTCAAAAAATTATCAAAAACAATAATTATTTAAAAAAACGCTATTATCAAACAAATAATGTGTTATAATAAAGACATTAAAAATTTAAATGAAATATTTTTTCTTTTAAAAAAATTAATAAATTTTAAAATAACTATTAAATTAACCATTTCAAAAAAAAGGAAGAAACTGTGGAACGATCCTATGAAAAACTGCTATACTTTATTTATAAGTAATATAAACTCATATTGGAATGCATTCGTCAATACTATAAGCCTTGCTTTTTTAGGAACATTAGGGGCTTTTTTGTTATCTTTATGGCTCCTTTATATTAAAGGAATCAGAAAAAAGAAACGGATAAGTTTTTATGAGAGATGTTTTTACAAAACAATAGATATTTTATTATATTTTTATATATTTTTTGTTAAAAGTGTTCCTATGATGTTACAAGCAATGCTTTTGTATTGGGGAACCAAAATAGCAGGTTTTTGTTCTTGGTTAACTCCTTTTCAAGCCGCACTATTTATCCTTATTTTTAATTCTTGTGCTATGTTAGCAGAATTTATGATTAAAAATATGTCTTTTTTTGACCCTGGTCAAATTGAGGCATCCCTAGCTTTAGGAATGACTCGTAAACAAACTTTTAAACGCGTTATATGTCCTCAAGTAGTTCATCAATCTTTACTACGAATTATCAATGAATTTATTCTAAATATAAAAGATATTTGTGTTTTTTATGTAATTACAGTTGTAGATATTTTTACTTTCAGTCAAAAATTAGCCAAAAAAAGTTATGACTATGTAACTCCTTATATCAACGCATCTTTAATATATATAATTTTAATTTTCATCTCTTCTTATTTTTTAAAAAAATTAGAAACCAAATTAGGTAATAAAAATGCATAATATAATAGAAATTACAAATCTCCAAAAACAATATGACAATAAAGTTGTTTTAAAAGAAATTAATTTAAAAATAAAACAAAACGAAATTATTACTTTAATAGGGCCTTCAGGAGCTGGCAAATCTTCTCTTTTAAGATGTCTTAATTTATTGGAAGAACCTGATTTTGGCACTATTTTATTTAAAGGAACAAATATCTTAAATCCAAAATATAATGTGTACAATTTAAGAAAAAAAATTGGCATGGTTTTCCAACATTTCAATTTATTTGCCCACAAAAATGTCTTGAATAATTGCACTTTGGCACTAACAGAAGTATTTCAAAAAAGCAAAGAAGAAGCACAAACAATAGCACGTGAAAAACTACAAAAAGTAGGGCTTTTAGATGTAGCATCTCAAAGTATTCAAACACTTTCAGGGGGGCAAAAACAACGGGTTGCAATTGCAAGAGCCTTATGTATGAATCCAGAAATAATTTTATTTGATGAACCTACCGCTTCTTTGGACCCACAATTAACTAAAGAAGTACTTGATATTATGACTAATTTAACTCATGAAAAAATAACTATTATTTTAGTAACTCATGAAATTGCATTTGCTCAAAAAATTTCTGATAGAATTGTTTTTATGACAGATGGAATAATTTTGGAAGAAGGAACCCCACAACAAATCCTTAATAACCCTCAAAGTGATAAATTAAAAACTTTTCTTAAAGATGCTTCTTTTAATAAATAATTTTAGAATTTTAGTGCAAAAAAATAATTAAAAAACCGTTTTTAAAAAAATAATTTTATAATATAATATAAAAAAAGAGGTAATAAAATGAAACTAAATAAAAAAATGATTATTAGTTTAGTTTTTTGTGTTTTTTTAATTTTAGGGATAATAGGAGGAATTTTATGGTGGAAAAATAATAAAAATAATGTTTTAGTAATAGGCATGGAACTTGAATACTCACCTTTAGAATATGTTACTCCAACACAAAATGAAGCAAACAAAGACCAAACTCATCCCATTGATGGACAAAGTGGATATGCTTGTGGTTATAATGTTTTTATCGCTAAAAAATTAGCAGAAAAGTTAGATAAAAAACTAGTAATCAAAAAAATAAGTTTTAATAGTTTGATTTCTGCTTTAAATTCCAATGACATAGATTTAGTTATTGCAGGCTTAAACAAAACTCCTGAAAGAGATAAAGAAATTGATTTTTCAAAACCTTATGCTTTTGGAACAGTTAAAATTGTTTTAAAACAAGGTTCACAAGCTGATAATCTTTCAAGCTTACAAAGTAAAAAAATCGGTTATCAAGGTGAATCTACATATCAAAAAACAATAGAAGGAATAACCACTCAAACTCAAGAATATTCAGATTTAGGAACAATAAAGTTGGCATTACAAGCTAATGAAATTGACGGATTTATTGTAGAATCAAATATTGCAGATGTTTTTTTAGCAAAAAATCCAACTTTAGCAATGGAAAAACAAATAATTAACACGGAATTGATGGCAAAAATCAATACAGATTTAAGAGACCAAACTCAAGAAAGTTTCCAATCGCGTATAGGAATTAAAAAAGGAAATGACAAACTTAAAAATAAAGTTGACGAAGCATTAGAACAATTACAATTTACAACAGATAACATCACAACCCAAAAATTAAAGCAAAAAGCTGTTGAAGTTGCAATAAATCAAAGCTGATAATGTCTAATAACAACTCTTATTTAAACTTATTATACCAAATATTAAAAGATTGGCATGTATTTTATTTTGAAGGTTTTAAAAACACCATGAAAATTGCTTTTTTTGGCACCATAGGAGCTTTTATGGTGTCTTTATGTTTGTTGCATCTTAAAGGAATTATTCAAAATAATAAGCGTGTAAGGACAAATATTACTAAAAGATATTATATCAAAATGCTTGATTACATCATCAATAGCTATATTTTTGTAATTAAAAGCGTTCCTATGATGCTACAAGCAGTTTTTTTTCATTTCGGACTCAAAGGAACTGGTTATTTTAGATGGTTAACTCCACTTCATTCTGGTTTATTTGTAATTACTTTTAACTCAGCTGCTTATCTTGCTGAAATTATGATTAAAAATATGGAGTTTTTTGATTATGGACAAATTGAGGCAGCATTAGCTTTGGGAATGACACAAACACAAACCTTTAAAAAGGTTGTGTGTCCCCAAGTTGTCCGTAAATCTTTATTAAGAATTTCTAATGAATTTATCATTAATATCAAAGATAGTTGTGTTTTTGGAGTTATTGGGATGAATGAACTTTTTGAAGTAGCACAAACAGTACACAAAAGAAGCAATAGTATAACAGGGGGAATAATTGCTTTGTTAATTTCTGTCTTTGCTTATTTAGTTTTGGTGTTATTAGTTTCTTTATTATTAAAAAAAATAGAAAAAATAAGTGATATGAAATAAACAAATGTAAAAAAAACATAATTTTATTTTTCCATTTGTTTATATAATATTAATAATGGATGTGTAATTTAATAATATAGATATATTTATAAAAAGTTCAATTATAAAAGGGAGGTAAAAATGTCTTCTAATAAAGGACAAACCTCCTAAAAGAACAAATGGTAAATATCTCATAATGGGATGGTTAATTTAAAAAACATATTCACCAAGGGTAAAAAACAAAAGATAAAAATAAAGCATAGGGACTATAAATATATGGAAAAATAGTGGTTATATTCACCACCACGAAAAATCTTTTTGGCGTTATCTATTTGTTTTGTAATAAACACAAAAGAGTTAAATTTTAAAAACTTATATAATTTTTGAAACCAAAATAAACAAAAAATAAAAAAGGGTTAACAGATAATAAAATCAGATCTTGAATCTTGTTTAAAAGATATATTGACTAATTTTAATTTTAAAATAAAGATAGATGAAGATTTAGAAAAAAAGCTAAGTAATTATTTTACAATTAATAAATTAAAACCAAAAAAGACCAATTTTAATCAATATTTATACATGAGATGTATTTTTTTAACCCGATATCCTTGTTTATTTTTGCTTAAAAATACTTTAATGTGTTTTATAAAAATCTTCCAATTGATAATAAATAACATTTAATCATTTTTTATAATTTGTTTTGATGGGGTTGTTGTATTTATCTTGCTTTTGAGAATCTAATTTATATAATTTTAAAGTATCTAAATTGTCTATGTTTATTTTGCTTATTAATTCTTTAATTTATTCTTTTTGTTTGCGTTTGTGATAAAAAATAATTTGGAAGATAGTGAAATGTGTGTTTTAAGGGGTGTTATTTTGGGTTAATGAGTGGTAAATTTTATATTATTATCGTTTTTCGGAAGGGCGATTTTTAATTATTTCTATTCTATACTTTTTCATTTCATCTAATATTTGAGGGTCCACAAATAGAGTTTGGTTTTTTGGTTGGTAGTTTGCTTGTTTTTAGGAATTTTTCTTTTTATAATAAGAAATAATTGTAATATTTAATAATTCTTGTTTTAAAACTTTTTTTGGAGAAGACAATAAATAATCAATTAATTTTGAAAAAAATAAGAAAAAATATTTATTAAAATATATCAAAAAATAAAGGTAAATTATTTTTTTATGGAACTATTTTTTATTCAAAAAAAATTGTTTAAAAATCATTTTAATATTAAATCTTATAATAAGGACATGTGTATTGTTAAATAAATGTTTTAATTTTAATAATTTAGATAAGCGTATGATATTTTTACATTTTGATAATTATATTAATCCTTTATATAATCGTTATCCTTAAAAGTTTTAACTAATTTTTTAAAAAGGAATTTTAATTTTATTTTTTTAATTAATATATTTTAATATACCTTTTTTAAAGGGGGTTTTGCTGTTGTTTTTTTTTTTTTTAACGTTCAAAAATAACAAAAATAAGATATAATATAAGTATAATTAGTGAAAAATAAAGATTAGTTATAAATGTTAATTCCCAAAGCAAAAATCAATAACTTTCAAATTATTTAGTAATTTATCACCTATTACCCTTTGAAGCAACCATTAAACCTTTAGAAAACACACCTATTAATATATCTAAGAAAACGCAAAATTCCATCATAAAATTAATAAAACTTAAAGAACAAATAAAAGACTAACAAAAAGCCTATAAGGATAAATTAACCAATAATAAAAAAAGAAATTCCTATTTTAAAAAAAACTAAATTCGAAAACATTGAAGAATGGTATGATGATTAAAGCCAAATACAACTTTGATAGACTTAATGGAATCGGTTATTATCAACAAAAGATAGCCAACAAAGACAACATCGGTTTTTTGAATTTTGGGGGGACAATCTAAGATCATCTCCAATCCCAATCTGAACCATATAACCTCGTTTGTTATATCAAAGACCGCTATCCTTTCAACCGTTAAAATGAAGATGGTGCATTAATTGGTTAAAATGATTTTGAAAACTCTTTCCACCTTCATTTTAACCCTGTACGCAAAACTTTATCTCTTTATAAAAATAAATACAGAAAGAGTAAATACAAAAATTATCAAATAATGATCCTAGAAAAAATACTCTTTTAGCCCTTAAAACAAAATTTATAAAATTTAAATTAATAATCAAAAAGAACAATTAAAAAATTATCAAATAATTTTAAAAAATTTAAATAATCACAACAATTAATTTGTTTTTAATAATAAATAAAAATAGAAATAAAACATCTAGAGTCATTATAATAAAAAAGGTAAAATAAAGAATATTTTAATAAATTTAAATGAGAATATAATCTATAAAATCGTTTTAACGATTAAAAAGTTCAAGAATATGATAAAATTTGTATTTTTAGACTATCTTATTTAATATTTTTTGCAATATTATAATTGCTGTATCTAGAAAATCAAGAATTAATTTGTAATCTGTGAAAAAAACAAAAAAACACAAATTTAAAAAGAAATTATAGAATCATTTAAAATTATCAAAAATAAAATTTTTAATAATTACTTACAAAAAAATAGAAAACAATTAAAATGATATTATTAAATAAAATCAAAATATAAAAAAATAGAAAATTCTCAAATAGAAAAAATTATTAAATATTAAAAAATAAATCAAAATAAAAATAATTAATTTAGACAAAATTAAAAAAATAAATTATAATTGAATTAATAGTTTAAATTAAAAAAAATGAAAAGAGATAAAAAAATGCAAATAAAAAAAAAATATAATTGCAAATGTAAGGAAAAATTTAACCAAAAAATATTATTTATTTTTTGGTTAATCTTATTAACATATTTAATAAGATATTTTTTTATATTCCGGGGTACCCCTGATATTTTTGCTTTTATGAATAATGAAAGTGAAAGATTACAATGGAGTTTTATTTATTTTATTACACGCTTTTCTAAACAAAGCAACTTTCTAGTTTTTATTATAATTACATTAAAGTTAACCCGTTTTAAAAATAAAAAATGGTTTCCTTATTTAGTTTTTATAGGATTAATAGATATTTTATTAACTGGATTAATATATAATATTGTGATTGATAATTTTAATACTTTTAAAACTATTTATAAAAACTATAAATATTTAAGTATTAATGTTTTTGAACATATTTATATTCCTTTTTTATATTTAATGTTTTTTTTATTTTCTAATTCTAAAACAATTGCCTTAAATAAATTTTTTATTTCTTCTGTGCATCCTTTTTTTTATTTTATTATATTTGTCATAATAGGACTTTATGATCGAAATTTCAATTCATATCCTTATAGCTTTATAAACCCTAATATCGGAAAATGTTTATTAAAATTTTTATACAATAAAGAACCAAAAGGTTGGACAGGAGTATTTATAAACTTTTTATTAATCACTCTTATAATAAATATATTATCCTATGTATTAATATTAATAAAAAATTCATCATTTAAAAACAAAAAAATTAATAGTTAAACTTCAACAATGTTTATAACACCCTATAAAAAAATTTTAAAAAATAATAAAAAACAATAACGCTAATTATTATAAAAATTAAAACTATCTTCATATTTTCGGAATAAAATAAATAATCTTGAAATTAATCAAATAAAAAACATAATGAAAAAAATATTATTCTAAATATTTTAGTCTTTTTTTGTTTCGATTGATAATTAAAATTAACAACTAAATTTCTCATTGTTGCAACAAAAAAATATTTTCCATATAAATATTAGAAAAATTACGATATATAACTTTACCATCATTATTTAAAAAAGGAAAAAGTTTATATTTATCATAAATTAATAAATTAGATATTTTAATAATTTCTTTACAACAACGATAATTAATTTTTAAATAAAAATTAAACATATTAAAATCTTGTACTAATAAATCAGTTAATATATTTTCATTATCCATTAATAACTGATAAGCACATATTTATTCAAATCATCAAAATCAATTAAATTATTATCTTTTAAATAAGTAATATATTTATGATAAATAAAATTAAATAATTGATTATCTTTTTTAAAATATTTTGATTAATTATATTCTTTTTAATTTTAGAAATAGTATATTTAATATTATTAAAAGAAGAAAAACATTTATTCAAAAAAATTTCCAATTTATCAATTAAATGTTAAATACACTCAATTAAAACTGTGGTCTTTCCAGTGGCCTGCACCAGCAACAATATTCAAAGAACCTTTATTATATATTTAATTACTTTTAATTTTTCTTGAATTAATTTATTCATATATTATCCTTTAATGAGTGTTTTTTAAAAAACACTCATTATTTCATCCATGTAATTTTAGTTGAATAAAGGACAATAATGCCAAACTTATATAAAAAATCAAAAATAAATATACCCCACTAAGGGAAGCAAGCGTTTAAACAATTGTCTTAAAGTCATTTTATTATAATCTTTTCTTTTTATACTTATACTAATTATTAGCTAAACTCAAATAACCTTTTTAATCAAAATAAATAATAAAAGGAATAACAATACCTAAGGTAGATAAAATCCAATATTATAAAAAAATGCCTAAAATTAATTTATTTATTCTAAAAGATTTTTTACTGGAATAATAACGTCTGTAATTTCTCGCCATTTTAATCTCCTTTTTTGTTTTTTTTAATAAATAGGGGGGGGGCACTTTGTTCAATTATTCACCTATTCTTTTCAAGCAAAGTTAAAAACATTTGGACTTTATCACCCGTAAAGATGGTTATCGGAAAATTTTAGTTTAGTGGCTTTTTCAAATAAACTACGTGCTCTAAGGGTTCGTTTTTTTCCCGTGTTCGTTGTATTTGTTGTTTGTAAAAGTGTTTCCAAATATTTTGTCATGTCATGGACTAATTTGTTCTAAGGTTATAAATTGATCATTGCCAGTTTTAGTAATACTACCTATTTCAAAAGCAATTAATGTATTTTTTACGATTTTTTGGTACCATTTTGGTAATGTCTTTGATTAGATTTTGGTTATTTGAATTTTTTTTTGATTCTCCTTTTAATATAAATCAGAATAAAAAAAGACTCTAATAAATAGAGTCTTTTTTTATTTATTTTTGTAGTTGAGTTATAGAGTAGTTCATGAGATCTACAATCATCAAATTGTGAGTCTTTATATTTTTTTGTGTGGGGAAATAACCGAGATCATCGCCAAGTGTATGGGGTAGAAGATTAGTTTGTTCCACATTTTGTCGAAAGGTTTTTTGATGAAGGGGGCGCGAGGTGTTTGGTTCATATTCTTGGTGGTTTGCCTTTGCCTAATCCGTTTAGTCCATAAAAGATGTATTTTTTTGTTTACTTGAGTATTATATTTGGTTAGTTTTAATTATTTTTTTCGTAAAGATTTGATTTCTTCTTGTAATTTTTTAATTTGTTTATCGAAGGGGTGTAATAATTAGGGACTTATTTTTATTTATTCATTATTAATAATTTATGATTTCTTTAATAGTTCCGTCGAGGTTAAAGTAAGTTGCTTTGCTTAAAAACCCTTTTTGATATTCCTCAACTAATAAGATATTCCCATTTTCATAATATTCAATTGCTTTAATTAATTTACCTGATTCTTGATTATATTCGTCTATACATTTAATTTTTTTTCCGTCACCGTAATATGTTGTTTTTGGAGGATATTTAAGTGATGAGGTTTGTTCTGGTTGTTGTGTTAATTCATCAACTTCTTTTTCAATTTTATTAATAATTCTATTATAATTTTCTTGTTCTTGTTGGGTTTTAGTTTTAACATTAGATAATGGTTCTTGTTTTTTTAAATTTGATATTGTTGGTTTTAAAATTAACAAAAAGAGAATAGTTATCACAAAAATAACTCCACTGATAAATAAACCCCAAATAATAAAGATTTTATTTTTTAATTTTTTTTGATTATTAGTTTGCATAATTTAGTCTCTTTTTTTATAATTTTAATTATCTACAAAAAAAACATGCAGGCTTTAACAGAAAAAAGATTTTAATATTTAATTATTTAAAAGTTATTTATTAAGACAATCAATTTTTTCTCTTAATTTTTTATTTTCATCTTCTAAATTTTTATTATTCTTTTCTAAAATATTAATTTTTTTTGATAAAAACATTAGTTTATATATATTTTGTTGTGTTCTTTTTTGTATTATTCTTATTCTATGTTTAATTTTTTTAAATGATTCTATAATTTCTTTCATTTCATTTTCTGTTTCTGAATATTTGTCTAAAATTTTAATATCAATCATTTCGGAATAATTACTTTTTTTTAATATTAAATCTTGTTGTTCTTCAGCAAAAACTAAATTTGTTTTATAAAAATTTACTAATAAATAAATAAAAATAAAAATAATTAAATAAAATTTAGAACTAAATTTTATTTTTTTTAAACTTAAATACATATTAAAAATACCTTCCTAACTTTAATTTTATAAATTGTAAAAAACATAATAATTATAAATATTTTATTAGTTAATTTTTTCATGATATAACTTATCATCTACATTTATAAAGATACAATTTTTTTTAATATATTTATGTTCTTTACCACCACAAGATTCTTCTAGTTTACACCATTCTGAAAAACTAATATCTTCATTACATAAAAAGATAGATAATTTATTGCCAGATAATTTTCTTTTAGGAGAATATTTAACATCAACTATAAATCCTCTTTGACCTCCGATAATATTTTTTAACAAACCAGCACGTCTAATATCAGATATGCTAATATCATCATAAACATCAATTTTAAATCTATCATTATAGCTATTTTTTTTAAAATCTAATGAACCCCTGATATAATTAAATTGTACTCGTTGATTATTTAAATAACTAATTATAAACTCGGTTTTACCAAGTTTACTAGACCCCTCAATTACAATGGATTTAGGACGATGGTTGGAATTCATCTCTTCCTTTATAGCCATTGTAATTTCATGAGTATTATTGTTATTTTTAAAAGTATTAAAACTAAAAAATGATTCAGTTTCGTTTTCAAGTTCTTCAATCAAATCTTCTGATTGTTTGATGAATTTTTTTTTTAGGATTTTTTCAATTAAGTCTATTTGCTCGTAATAAAAATCACGGTCTAGATTTTTAATAAAATTATCAAGAGATTTTTTAACTTGAAATAAAGTTAATTTTTCATCATGATAATATTCATCTTTTAATCTATCTATTTCATCATAGATTAATTGTTTACGTTCTTCTTTTTGATTTTGACGAACATATTTTTTATGCCTTGGGGTGCCTTCTTCAATGAAGTCACCATCTTTTTTTATATAGTCAATTGATTTTTCGATATCACGGGCAGTTCTTGTTGAGAGTTAGTTTTTTTCGATGTCAAAGAATCTTTGATTTTTGATTTCAGTATTTTTAGTTAATTGAAAAAAGAACATGAGTATGAATTTCTTTATGGTCTTGATGGTTTTCGGTATTTGAAATGATATATGAGATTTCTTTTTTTTTAGATATCATTAATTGTTTGATATGATTATGGATTTTATCTTTACCTAAAGGACATTTTGAGTAAGTTATAACACTATCTTTTGTTTGTAATCTAAATTTAGTTTTTTTCATTGATATACTTCTTTCTATCTAAAGCCCCTAATTTAATAAGGGGCCTTTATTTTATTGATTTTTATTATCTAAAAAGATAACTTTTTGAACCATAACTTTAGTTGAGGTTTTATTTTCACCCTCATTATTAGTATATCTTTCAATTGATAAATAACCTTCTACATATACTTTTGAACCTTTATGTAGATATTTATCCATGTTTTCGGCTTGATTACGAAAAACAACACAAGGAATAAATTGGGTTGTATCTTTAAAGTTAACTGCTAATTGGAAATTAATTTTAGGGATTTGACCTTCATTAGTATTAATATATTGTTGTTCTAGATCATGAGTGATATTACCGATTAATTGTACTTTATTTAACATTTGATTTCTCTTTTCTTTTTTTGATTAAACCAACAAAGGTAAGAAAGCTATTACAGACGTAGCAGTAGCAAAAACCCCGAGAGGTGGTAAAGCTAACCCTATAAGACCTAATGCAGGGATTCTATTAGCATCTTTTTCATTAATATTATAATTATTTGATAGTATTGTATCTAATTGTGGGTTAAATTGAAAATGTTCTTGTAAATGATGTTGTTCTTGGGTTTGTTTTTGTTTTTTGGTTTAATTCTTTTAATTGTTTTAACTTAATTAATTACTTTATTATATTATTAATTTTATTTGTATCATAAATATATTGAGTTTGATATTGAGATTGGGTTTTGGCTTCATTTTCATTTTTATTATTTTTTGTTTTACGTAATTTAGGTAATCTTAAACTTAAAAGGAATAACAGGATTAAAAGAATAATTGATATGAATATAATCCAAATTATTAATATAATTTTTCTTTTTGTGTTCATCATTAATAAGTTTTTGTTTCTTTAATAGTTCCTTCGGGGTTAAAAAAAGTTTCTTTAATCAAATTGAAACCATTGTATTCATCAATTTGTCTAATTATCTTTCCATCATCGTAAAAACAAGTTAATTTAGTCATAATACCTGTATTTTGATCATATTCCTTAATGCTTCTAATTATTTTACCATCGTTAAAATAATCAATTTCGGGAGGATATTTAAGTGATGGAGTTTGAACTTGTAATTGGGTTTGTTTATCTATTTCTTTTTGGGTTTCTTTAACAATCCTATTATAGGTTTCTTGTTCTTGTTGGGAGTTAGTTTTAGAGGTTAAAGTAGGTTGATTTTGAGTATCAGTTTTAAGTTGGGGGTTCATAGCTAATAATAAAATTATTAAAATAACCAGAATAACTCCACTTATAAATAAACCCCAAATAATGAAGATTTTATTTTTTAATTTTTTTTGATTATTAGTTTGCATAATTGAACCCCTTTTTGATATTTATTTTCAACTGGTTTAATTAACATTTTGTCTTTTTTGTAAATTAAGTTTATATTCTAAATCAGATATCTTTTTTTTAATTTATATAAATGATATTTATTAATCCCAAATATTGGAGTTAATTGTTTTTGTAATTGAAGGAGTTAAAGATTTATAATTTCTTTAATAGTTCCGTCACGATTAAAGTATGTTGTTTTAATTAATTTACCTGTGTCTTGATTATATTCTGTAATTTGATTAATAAATCCGACTAAATCCCAAATAGTTTCTTTAAATAATTTACCTGTTTCTTTATGATATTCACTTAAACAAAAGATATTTCCATTTCTAAAATATTCAGTTTCTTTAATTAATTTACCTGTTTGTTGATCGTATTCTTTAATAGATTGAATTGATTTTCCGTCATTGTAATATGTTGTTTTTGGAGGATATTTAAGTAATGGGTTTTGTTGTTCTTGTTGAGGAATTGTTTTGTTGGTAATTATTGATTTTGGTTTCATAGCTAATAATAAAATTATTAAAATAACCAGAATAACTCCACTGATAAATTATCCCCAAATTATGAAGATTTTATTTTTTGATTTTGTTTGATTATTGGTTTGCATAATTTAACCTCTTTTTTGATATTTATTTTCAACTTGTTTAATAACATTTTGTTTTTTTGTAAATTAATTTTATATTCTAAATCAGATATTTTTTTTTAATTTATATAAATGATATTTATTAATCCCAAATATTGGAGTTAATTGTTTAATAGATGATCTAGGGATAAATAAAATATTTAAAAATTTATAAATAATTAAAATAATTAATTTAAATGGAAATAAAATCCATTTTATTATTGTTTTTATAATGTTAAAAATAGAACCTATAAAAACTAAAAAAGTAAGAAAAATTAAAATATAGAAGATAGATAAATAAATTGAATGATTATGCCTGAACTATTTGATATATTGCCTAAATGAAAATCAACATCTTTAATGGCAATTATGTTGTTGAAAGTGGTTTTAAAGAATGATATAATAAGAATAGCATAGTAATTTATTTTTGAAATAAATAGATCTATGTTTAAAATAGATGTTTGCATATAAATGCATCCTTTCATGATATTTATATAATTTTTTGATGTGTGCTTAATATAACAAAAATGACCCTACATATCATATATGGACTACAACGAACATATATAATAGGGATCATTAATTATTTTAACATTTATTTGCTTTAAAAATTAAGACTTATTGTTGATATCTTAGTCAATACACTTATATTATAACAAAAAATAATAAGTTGTAAAAATATTATTTAATTTTGATATTTTCACTATGGACTCTCCAACCTACTCCTTTACGTCTTAACGCAAAGGCGGTTGGTTCGTTCTCGCTACTCATTTACCGATGCTCACGGCAAAGGCGCGAGAGAAGGATTACAAAAAAGGGGGACACATTCAAATGTGTCCCCAATCTGTCCCTATAAAAAACCTAGTAAAACAATAGGAAGCGCAGGGGGCAATGTTATACCCCCTGCGCGTAAAAGTAAGTAAATACCTAATAAAATTAAAAATTTTCTACACATTTACCTTTTAGTATAGAGTTTGACGGATACATTAAGGAAAACACTAGCGAATTTGATTATAAATAAAAAACCCCCTAAATCCCCTAAAGGGGACTTTATAGGAGGTTATAGGAGGATTGTAATAGATATTCTAACGTTGTAACGGCTGGCCGCCTAGTTCGCTCTGCTCGTCTTTGAATATTTTTATACTTAATATAATTTTTCAGGGACATATATGAAAATACTAAAGTATCTAAATTATAAATATTATTTTTTCCATCTCTTGTTACTCCATCAAAATAAGCTAATAAAAAATCTTTAGGAGGGGGTTCTTTTTCGGTATTGAAAATCAATTTCATTATTTAAAGCATTATTATTATTATAAATGAGCGTAACTAAAATTGCTTTTAAATTAATTTATTAGGAACATGATATTTAATAAAAAACGATATAAAAAGATAAAAGTAGCCTTTTTGGGGCTACTCATTTGTTTATTTGGCTTAAGAAAGATATAGTTAAAAAAATAAAATCAGAAAATAATATGGTGGCTCCGGACAGAATCGAACTGTCGACACGAGGCTCTTCAGGCCACTGCTCTACCGACTGAGCTACAGAGCCTATGGCGGTCCGGACGGGACTTGAACCCGCGATCTCCTGCGTGACAGGCAAGCATGTTAACCACTACACTACCGGACCATTTTTGGTTGCGGGGATAGGATTCGAACCTATGACCTTCGGATTATGAGCCCGACGAGCTACCAAACTGCTCTACCCCGCGGTATAATATTTAATTAATGGCGGAGGAAGAGGGATTCGAACCCCCGCGTCCTTTCGGACCTCTCAGTTTTCAAGACTGACCCCTTCAACCGGACTTGGGTATTCCTCCAAAAAAATGGTGGACCCGGTAGGATTCGAACCTACGACCAACCGGTTATGAGCCGGTAGCTCTGACCAGCTGAGCTACAGGTCCATGGTAGCGGCAGAGGGATTCGAACCCTCGACCTCACGGGTATGAACCGTACACTCTCGCCAGCTGAGCTACACCGCCATCATTTTAAAATTAATATATTAATGTTAATGTTTTTATGGTGGAGCTTAGCGGGATCGAACCGCTGACCTTCTGTGTGCAAGACAGATGCTCTTCCAGCTGAGCTAAAGCCCCAAAAAATGGTACCTGGAGTCGGACTTGAACCGACACGGCTATAAAACCATGGGATTTTAAGTCCCACGTGTCTACCGATTCCACCATCCAGGCAAACATATAAACATTTTTTATTTTTACATAAAAATAAAAAAAGAAAAAAGGTTAATAAAAAGTGGTATCCCGTGAAGGAGTCGAACCTTCGACACCTTGATTAAAAGTCAAGTGCTCTACCAGCTGAGCTAACGGGACAATAAAGTGGTGCCAAAAACAGGAATCGAACCCGTAACCTACTGATTACAAATCAGTTGCTCTACCTATTGAGCTATTTTGGCAATAAAATTATTGTTTTTCTATAAAAAAAGAATAAAAAAGATAGTAATTTTTTGGTAGAGGATGAGGGACTTGAACCCCCGACATTCTGCTTGTAAGGCAGACGCTCTCCCAACTGAGCTAATCCTCTTTTTTATTCTTTTTTATAAAGCAAACCTTGGCACTCCATATCTTCGCTCAATAAAGAACTATTGTCAGTACTAAGGACTTAACTGCTGTGTTCGGGATGGGAACAGGTGTTGCCCCTTAGTTTTATGCACCAAGGATCTTTCAAAACTAGATAAACGTTGGTATTTAAAAAAACAAAGTCAATGGGTCTATTAGTACTAGTCAGCTGAAAAGATCACTCTTCTTACACCTCTAGCCTATCCACCTGATAGTCTTTCAGGGACCTCATAGGGAAATCTCATCTTAAGGGAGGCTTCACACTTAGATGCTTTCAGTGTTTATCCCTTCTATACATAGCTACTCAGCTATGGCTCTGGCGAACCAACTGAAACACCAGCGGTATATCCATCCCGGTCTTCTCATACTAGGGACAGTTCCTTTCAAATTTCCAACGCCCACGACGGATAGAGACCGAACTGTCTCACGACGTTCTGAACCCAGCTCGCGTTCCGCTTTAATGGGCGAACAGCCCAACCCTTGGAACCTTCTCCAGCTCCAGGATGCGATGAGCCGACATCGAGGTGCCAAACCGCTTCGTCGCTGTGAACGCTTGGAAGCGATAAGCCTGTTATCCCCAGGGTAGCTTTTATCCGTTGAGTCACGGCCCTTCCATTCGGTACCGTAAGATCACTAAGTCCGACTTTCGTCCCTGCTCGACTTGTAAGTCTTGCAGTCAAGCTCCCTTGTGCCTTTATGCTCTACAAATGATTTCCAACCATTTTGAGGGAACCTTCGAACGCCTCCGTTACTCTTTAGGAGGCGACCGCCCCAGTCAAACTGCCCACCAAACAATGTCCCTCACATTACACATGTGCAGGTTAGAAACTAAAAATAACAAGGGTGGTATCCCAAGGACAACTCCAGAAAAACTAGCGTTTTTCTCTCACAGTTTCCCACCTATCCTGTACATCTTATTTCCAATTTCAATATTAAGTTGCAGTAAAGCTCCATGGGGTCTTTTCGTCCTGTCGCGGGTAACCGGCATTTTCACCGGTAATTTGATTTCACCGAGGCTCTTGTTGAGACAGCGCCCAAATCGTTATGCCTTTCGTGCGGGTCGGAACTTACCCGACAAGGAATTTCGCTACCTTAGGACCGTTATAGTTACGGCCGCCGTTTACTGGGACTTCAATTCAATGCTTCGTTGCCTGACATCTCCTTTTAATCTTCCAGCACCGGGCAGGCATCAGCCCCTATACATCACCTTACGGTTTAGCAGAGACCTATGTTTTTGATAAACAGTCGCTTGGGCCTATTATCTGCGGCTTTTAGTTTTAATAAAAGCTCTCCTTATCCCTAAGTTACGGAGTAATTTTGCCGAGTTCCTTAACAAGAGTTTGCTCGCGCGTCTTAGTATACTCTACCTACCCACCTGTGTCGGTTTGCGGTACGGGTAGTTAATCAATTAGCCCTAGAAGCTTTTCTTGAAAGTATGACATCAATCACTTTACTTTCAAACCTTGTCTTTAAATGAGAAAACGGATTTGCCTGTCTTCTCAGACTTAGTTTTTCTACCCCAATCCAATAAGGGGCGTGTTTAGCCTGCTTTGTCCCTCCGTCAGTTGATTAACTAGTGCAGGAATCTCAGCCTGCTTGCCATCGATTACGGATTTCTCCCTCACCTTAGGACCCGACTAACCCAGGGAGGACGAACCTGGCCCTGGAAACCTTGGGTTTTTGACGGATAGGATTCTCACCTATCTTTTCGTTACTTACACCGGCATTCTCACTTCTGACCTCTCCACCACTGCTTCCGCTATGGCTTCACTGATGTCAGAACGCTTCCCCTACCATTCAAATAACTAATAAGTTATTTGAATCCGTAGCTTCGGTATGATGTTTTAGCCCCGATACATTTTCGGCGCAGAGTCATTCGACTAGTGAGCTATTACGCACTCTTTAAAGGATGGCTGCTTCTAAGCCAACCTCCTAGTTGTTTAAACGTCTTCACTTCCTTTGCCACTTAACATCAATTTTGGGACCTTAGCTGACGGTCTGGGCTCTTTCCCTTTTGACCATGGACCTTATCACCCACAGTCTGACTGCTGATTTTATTTGGTAACATTCGGAGTTTGATTGAGTTCGGTACCCCGAGGTGGAGCCCTTACTCATTCAGTGCTCTACCTTCACCAAATTACTAAATCAACGCTAGCCCTAAAGCTATTTCGGGGAGAACCAGCTATCTCTGAGTTCGATTGGAATTTCACCCCTAGCCACAAGTCATCCAAACACTTTTCAACGTGTCCTGGTTCGGTCCTCCATTTAGTTTTACCTAAACTTCAACCTGCTCATGGCTAGCTCACTTCAGTTTCGGGTCTATGACATGCAACTAAACGCCCTATTAAGACTCGCTTTCGCTACGGCTCCGTTCCTTAAAACTTAACCTTGCTACATATCATAACTCGCCGGTTCATTCTGCAAAAGGCAAGCCATTACACATTAACGTGCTTTGACTAATTGTAGGCACACAGTTTCAGGATCTATTTCACTCCCCTTTCGGGGTTCTTTTCACCTTTCCCTCACGGTACTAGTTCACTATCGGTCACTAAGAAGTATTTAGCCTTAGGAGATGGTCCTCCCATCTTCCGACAAGATTTCTCGTGTCTCGCCGTACTTATTAATACCCTAGATTTTAACTTACGTTTACGGGACTGTCACCTTCTTTGGTGCTTCTTTCCAAAAGCTTCTACTTTGTTAAAATTTTGTAACTAGAAATGGTATTAGGCTGTTCCGGGTTCGCTCGTCACTACTACCAGAATCGTTATTACTTTCTTTTCCTGCGGTTACTTAGATATTTCAGTTCGCCGCGTTTCCTTTCTTCTAACAAGATAAATCGTATTAGAAGAATATTACATCTTCAATGTAATGGGTTTTCCCATTCGGAGACCCACGGATCTTCACTTATTTACAGCTTCCCGTGGCGTTTCGCCGTTAATTGCGTCCTTCATCGGCTCTTAGTGCCAAGGCATCCACTGTGCGCCCTTAGTTCCTTTGATTTTTTTTAACCTTCGTTTATCTACTTTTCAAAGAGCTTTTTAAGATTTTGCCTATTTTTGGTTATGGTGGGCCTAAATGGACTTGAACCACCGACCTCACGCTTATCAGGCGTGTGCTCTAACCAACTGAGCTATAGGCCCTTAATCTTAAAAAGATATAAAATGTTGCAAATGCAATTTGCAAGCAAGTTATAATGAAAAACTTTCTTAAGTCTCTCAAAACTGAAGATGATAATTGTTTCCTTAGAAAGGAGGTGATCCATCCCCACCTTCCGGTAGGGATACCTTGTTACGACTTAACCCCAATCATCGACCCTACCTTAGACGGTTCCCTCTTCTTGCGAAGTTAAGCCACCGGCTTTGGGTATTGCCAACTTTCGTGGTTTGACGGGCGGTGTGTACAAACCCCGAGAACGTATTCACCGCGACATGCTGATTCGCGATTACTAGCGATTCCAACTTCATGAAGTCGAGTTGCAGACTTCAATCCGAACTGAGACTGTTTTTTTGAGATTCGCCAAAAACTTGCGTTTCAGCTACCCTTTGTAACAGCCATTGTATCACGTTTGTAGCCCAGGTCATAAGGGGCATGATGATTTGACGTCGTCCCCACCTTCCTCCAATTTATCACTGGCAGTCTTGCTAAAGTCCCCACCATTACGTGCTGGCAACTAACAATAAGGGTTGCGCTCGTTGCGGGACTTAACCCAACATCTCACGACACGAGCTGACGACAACCATGCACCACCTGTGCAACTGATAACCTCCACTGTGTTTCTACAGCTTTGCAGAAGCATGTCAAGACCTGGTGAGGTTTTTCGGGTACCTTCGAATTAAACAACATGATCCACCGCTTGTGCGGAGTCCCGTCAATTCCTTTAAGTTTCATACTTGCGTACGTACTACTCAGGCGGAGTACTTAATGTGTTAACTTCAACACTGGTTTTACCCAACATTTAGTACTCATCGTTTACGGCGTGGACTACCAGGGTATCTAATCCTGTTTGCTCCCCACGCTTTCGTGCCTCAGCGTCAGTAAAGACCCAGCAAGCCGCCTTCGCTACTGGTGTTCCTCCATATATTTACGCATTTTACCACTACACATGGAATTCCACTTGCCTCTATCTTACTCTAGCTAAACAGTTTTTATAGCATCACAATGTTAAGCATTGCACTTAGACCATAAACTTATTTAACCGCCTACGCACCCTTTACGCCCAATAATTCCGGATAACGCTTGCCCCCTATGTATTACCGCGGCTGCTGGCACATAGTTAGCCGGGGCTTATTCATTAGGTACCGTCAGAATGATTTTTCCATCATTTATTCTTCCCTAATAAAAGAACTTTACGTACCGAAATACTTCATCGTTCACGCGGCGTTGCTCGGTCAGAGTTTCCTCCATTGCCGAAAATTCCCTACTGCTGCCTCCCGTAGGAGTTTGGGCCGTGTCTCAGTCCCAATGTGGCCGTTCAACCTCTCAGCCCGGCTACACATCATAGTCTTGGTAAGCCTTTACCCCACCAACTAACTAATGTGACGCAAGCTCCTCCCTAAGCATACCTATTGCTAGGTCTTTTAAAAACAAAAAGATGCCTTCTTGTCTCCTATCCAGTCTTAGCAGTCGTTTCCAACTGTTATCCTCGTCTTAGGGGCAGATTGCTTACGCGTTACTCACCCGTTCGCCACTAAAGTTTAATTGCTTAAACTTCCGTTCGACTTGCATGTATTAGGCACGCCGCCAGCGTTAATCCTGAGCCAGGATCAAACTCTTCGTATGTTACAAAAAAATGATGCATCAAAAATTGCTTTTTTGGTATCAATTTTAAGGTGTTAAAAAATAATTAAAAATATTTATTCATTATCATCTTCAGTTTTCAAAGATTAAGGTAGTTTTGGTAAAAATTTGTGAAAAAATAAATTAAAAATAAATAATTAAAATATGCAATTTAACAAGTTACAAATAATTAAAAAATAATTAAAAGTTGTTGTTGTTGCTTTCAAAAATTTTTCAAAGCAAATAAAATCGCAATACCTTTTTTATTATATCACATAAAAAAATAAATAGCAAATGTTTTGTTGTTTTTTTTCAAAATTAAAAAATAATTGAAATTCGGCAAAATAATTGCTAAAATAAATGGCAAATGTTAGGGTGGTTTTAAAATTTATTCCGGCAAATTTAGTCTGTCGAAATTGCGCTTCAAAAATACACAACATAATTACTATAATATTATAACAAACATTTTAGGATTTAACAAGTAAAAAAAATACTTTTGTTAAATTTTGTAAAAATTATATTTTTTTGTAAATGTTTTGCGATATCGATGAAAAATTTGTTATTAAAAAAAAGATCAAAAAAGGAGGTGTTATAATTTTTAATAAAAAGTGTTTGGTTCGTTTTGTTGTTTTTTTCTAACTTTTGCATTTCTTTATACAAATAAATAATCTTAAAAATAAAAAAAATCCATTGATGGATTATTACTACTTTGAAAGCCTATATGTGTTTTAGTTTTGTTTGGAAATAGTTTTTCACTTCTTCCATGTTGAGTTTTTTAGGTTTTAGATTTCCTTTTTTGTTGGCTTGCATAAAGGTTTGTTTGTACCAAAATAATAACTTTTGATAAATGCAAAAATCTAGATAATAATTAGTGGATGGAGTTAGTACAAAGTTGGGGTTAGGGTTGGGTTGAGATTTTGCTTCTTGTTGTTGTTTTTCTAAACATTTTAATGCCACCAAAAACCAAGATAAAGAAGTGTTATAAGGTGTAAATCCTTTTATTTCCCATTGAATACAACACTCCAATATCAAAATAAAATCAGTGTTAATAAGGAAATATTTATGTTTATTGGCATAAAACAAATGAAAACTATTAATATAATGTTTTCTTTGTTGCATCTCTAATACCCACAAATCAAATGATAAATAAAAATAATTTCTTTTCATATCTAAAAAAGGTTGCATAGCTTTATTATTTTTGCAAGTATTTAAACAATGATCATACATACCAAACTCTTTTCTTAAAGCGCATAAAGCAAGATCAGAGGCATAAGGATAAAGTTCATAAGGTATAATTCTCAATTTTAATATCTCCTTATTTTTAGATTACTTTCTTAATATTAAAAGTTAATTGTTTGTGTGGGGTTTGGTGGGTTATTTATTTAACTAATTGATTATGATAATTTTTAGTCTTTTTATTAATATAATTAGTTAAGGTTACTAAGATTAAATAAATTATACTTACAATAAAAAAATAAGGAATAAACGTATCCCAAGCAATAGAATTAGTTTTTTATCTCATATCTTTATATGCTTTAACAGCTTTATCAAAAAACATTGTATTTTTTACTTTGTTAGTCTAATGTTCCTTTTCCTAAAACCGCTTTAACTGCTTCTTCAAATTCGGCTTTTGATACTTTGTGGGCTTGTGTTGTGCTTGTCTAATGAAAAATACCAAAAAGCTCAAAGGCAGGTTCTGCAAATTCATCATCTACAAATTCTAATGTGGTAAGTTCGCCTGTTTCATCGCTTTCTGCAATACCTTTAGCAACTGGAGTATAAGTAATAAAACCATTAGCTGCTTCACTTTTAACTTTATTAACACAAACAGTAGAATCTTCAATAGTTGTTAATTGATGTCCTGTAAGTGTTTTTGTAGTTTTGAAATATTGAAGAAAGTTTTTGTCTTTAAAAGGTGCTTTTTCTATTTGTTCATAAAAAACACTTCTTTATATAATTATTAAATTTATTTTTTCATTTTCTGCTAATTAAATATCTTTTATTTTAAAAAATATCTTTCCTTAGTTTTATACATTTTGAATTTTAAATTTATCAAAAAAGGTTTATCTTTTTCTTTAATTAAAATGCTTGCAGTTGATTTTAAATAATCAATCACATCAACAACTTTATTACGTGCAGGAGTATTGTTCATAGAAACAATTATAAAAATCTACTTGTTTTTTATTTAGAGTTGTTGTTAATCCTTCAACTCCATTATAGACTTCAATATCTAATTTATAAACTAAATATTTCTAAATCTCTATAAAATGTTAAATATCAGAACCAATAGTAACATCTTTTTCCTTGAAAATTTTCCTTGAAAAGATAAAGGAGGCATATTCATAGTTCCTATAGTAAGTGTTTCTTTGTGAATATCTTTTTTTATTTCTTTATTTTTAGTTTTATTAAGAATCTATTAATTCAAAAATATAAAGATGTATTAATGCCCAAGACCAAAAGCAAATATGAATTAAATTAAATCTTAGAATTTTTTTTATTTTTTCGTATATACCCAATAATATTGCTGTCTTGCATAAACGAGATAATGTAAATCCTTTACTTTTATTTTTTATTATAACAAATTTAATTTACCATTAACTATAATATAACATAAAAAAGATACTTAAATAAACTTATTTAATAAATAAATTTTTTGCCTTTAAAATAACTTGCAAAACTGTTAAATTAATTTATTAAAATATTTTTTTATTCACACCAAACTTATAATAATAGAAAACTACCAAATGGTAGTTTTCTATTATAAAGATATTAAATTATTATTTATTTTGTTTTTTAACGTAAAGAAATGTTCCTACAGCTGAGAAAAAAACAAGTAATACTAAACAAACATATACTAAAACTTCTTTTGTAGTAGCACCTTTAGTTTCTTTTTCTTCAGTTGTAATTTGTGTAGGTTTGGTAGTTTCAACTTTAACTTTATTGTTATTTTGAACTTTTTCTTTAGCAGTTTGAGCTGTTTGTTTAAGGGTTTCAGTAAATTTGCCTTTGTTTAAAGTTTCAGTTAATTGAACTTCGACTTGAGTTTTTTCAGTTGAAGTTAATCCTAATTTATCAACTTCAGCTTGAAGCAAAACTTTAACTACTTCTCCAAGAGGAATTGTTAACATTTTATTATTGTCTGTTAAAAAAGTTTGTTGAAATTTTTGAACAATTGCTTCTTTATCTGTATCTTGTACAAACAAATCTGCTTTAGCGTTAAATAAATTTTGATAAAATGTTTCATCAAAAAGACTATCTAAAAATGTTTCAACGGTGGTTTGAACAGCGTTTTGTTCTAACACTTCATTTAATTTTTGTTTAACTTCTTCTTTAGTAACTGTTGCATCCAATTCATCAACAGCCGTTTTAAATGAAGGAATTAATTCTAATTGATTCGTTAATGCGGTTTTATCTTTTGCCAAAAATTGGGAAAGAACAAAATCTTTATCTGCTGTATTAAATTTTTTTCCTACTTTTTTTTCTAATAATTCTTGAGTTAATTCTTTAAAAGCGGCTTTAACATTGGCTTTTTTTGCTTCTAGTTGTTCAGGTGTTGGAGCTGGAGTAGTTTGATCTTGATTTTCATTTCCTGCATTTTCATTTGGATTTGGAGTTACTGTAGTATCAGATTGGTCGGAGGCTTTTTCAGCTGCCTCTTCTGCTGGAGTAGTTTGATCTTGATTTTCATTTCCTGCATTTTCATTTGGATTTGGAGTTACTGTAGTATCAGATTGGTCGGAGGCTTTTTCAGCTGCCTCTTCTTTGGGTGATTTGTCTCCCCAAACAACATTACTATTAATAATATTAAAAGCAAAAAATAAACTTAATAAAGATAATACATATACTAAATGATTTGTTTTTTTATTGACTGTGTCTGTTAGCATTTTTGTTATTATCCACCTTTCTTTATTTTTATACAAATATAAAAAAAAAATAGCATATTATTAATGTTATTAATGAGAGTAGTGTTTTGAAGAATTAATAAAATGCCATTAATTATATTATACATTAAAAAATAAAAAAATGCAAAAATTTTGAAGGGTAAGGTATTTTGGGAAATATAATAAAAAAGATAAGCTTTTAAGCTGATCTTAATAGTAATATTATTCAAATAATTTATTTTTTCTTTGTATTTCTCTTTTATATTGTGAATTATAGGGAATAATAATAAAATGTTTACTAATAATTATAACATAAACACGTTCTTGTAAATTAATAGATATTTGAAAAATAGTTTCATCTTCAGAAAGATTAAAAACATGATCAAACCCTTTTTGAGAAAAAGTCTCTTTTTAGACTAAATGATATCTAAGACTAAAAATGATATCTAGGACCTCTATATGTTATCCTTTGATTTATTTTGCCATGTATACTCAATATATTTATTTGAAGGAACGATAACTTTTTCTAAAAACTTGAAAGAATAGGTGATTTTTTATTTTATTGATTTGTTTTTTCTTTTCTTTTAACAACCAAATAATTGCTGATGATAAAGCCATATTCAACTAATTTTGTTGTATCAATATTTTGCTTTTTACAATGATTTACTAGACGAAAAGATAAAAGTTTATCAGATAATAGGGCATAACTTAATTTAAATTCTTTAATGGTTTCTAGAGTTAATTTTCTTTTTTTGGTTAAATATTATAATCCTAGGTGGGGTTCGTTTTTGTGGTTAGTTGTTAATAAATAATTGAATAATCTCTAATTTAATTGAATAAAAGTGATATTCCTTTAAATAATTGTGTTTTTTTAGCATTAATTTCTTTTTTCATCGATTGGTTTGTTGATTTTATTGGTGTGGAATTGATATTTAAAAGGTTTGTAAGAAATATTAGGGTTTGAATTTTGTTGTTGGATTAAGTTTTTAAATTCTTGAGTTTTTGCATAAATTTATTAATTTTTTCGAGGACATTATTGAAAGTTTTGATTCCTTGCATTTCTTTGTAAACATCAACAATATCATAATCCCGACATCATTTCCAACAATGAATTTTATTATCTAAAGTTAAATGACAACAAGTAGGATTTTGGCCTTGATGGAATGGGACAAGGGAAACGATATTTGGTGTTGAAGTTTGGTAATATTATATTTAATTTTTTTAATAAAATTGACATAAGGAAGTTGATTTGAATATGTTTTATTTTTTTCTTGAAAATTCATTTACTTTGCTCCTAGTTTTTTTGATTAATAATAAATTTCAATTTTCTTAAAATGTTTGGGTGGTAATTTCATCATTTTAAAGTGATAAATTAATTTTTTTGGCGCCACTTATATTTTTTTTGACACATACTTCGATTATTTTTTGATTTTCATTGTCATTAGATTACTAAATATAGTTGATTTAAGGTTGAATTATATATATTTATGAGTTTTTATTTGTCTTTGGATAGTTTTTTGGGGTTGGAATTAAGACATCATTAAGACGATATCTAATTTAGTTTCAATTTCACCACTTCCTTTTAAAGCTGTTATTTCTGTTGATTTACCTTAGTAATTGATGTATGCATCTCTTGAAAATTGAGATAAAATGATAATAACTATGTTTAATTTAATGGCTAATTGTTTTGATTTAATTATAATTTCATCAATGGCTAGACGGTCATTTTTTAATTGGGTTTGTGGTTTTCGTTATTTGAAGGTGGTAAATGACGATAATTTCTGTTTGCTTTTCTAAAAATAAATATTTTAAAGCTGTAAATATTTTTTTATTTTTAGGATCGAGTAGATTTTTGGAGTTAATTATTTGGCAGTAAAAGTTTAACTTTTCCATTGGCTTTGTTCGATATAATTTATTAGTTATTTTAACGATTTTTGTTCGTTGGTTAATGTTTTATATTAACTCCTTTTTTAAATTATATCAATATTAAAAAAAGCGATGAATTTGGTGGTAATTAATTTTTGTAATAAATTGTTGGATGAATTGGAAAATAATTAATGCCTTGTACTTTTCCTTGATTGATTTTATTGTTTAGTCTTTGAGTTTCTGTTTCGTTGTTTGTTAATAAATAGAACTTAAAACGCGTATCTAATTTTTTAATTGTTGTCCCTCTACCATGGCTTGTTTATAGCGGTCTCGGAGACAGGTTTTGAAATTAAACGCCATTATTCATTTAGTTGATATATTGTTGTAAGGTTTTGATTATTTCTGTATATTCATTGATGCGTTCTTTATAATAGCTTTTAATGTTTCACATTCGCATTTATTTAATTCTTTTTGGAGTTAGTGTTGATATTCTTGTTGCAATTCTAATTCTCTTTTGAGAGATTGTTTTTTTGGGTTTTCGGGGAGAATTTGAATCCCATCATCTTTGTTGGAGAGTTTGGTAGTCGGATAATTTAATGGTTTATTTGGCTTGATGATGAAATAAAGAATGAACCGAGATAGAATGAGTAGAAAAATTAAAAAGAGTGATAAATAAAATAATGATTAAATATTTAGATAAAGGGGGTTTTGGTTAATTTAAACATTGTTGGTTACCTCCTAATTTAATGTGGTGTTTGTAAAATAGTTTTTTAAGAGACAGTTGTATTCAGAATTTTAATGAACATATTATCTAATTTTGTTTATTGCTTTGTTAGTTGGATTAGTTTGTTTTTCTTAACAATGAAAAAATGTGTGAAAATAAAAAAAGACCCTGAAGGGTCTTTGTAAAATATAAGATATTTATATTAAATTATTTTTTTTCTTATTGGGGGTTTTTTGAAATGAGCAAATTTTGTTTTTCTAATGTTATATTTCTTTTTTTGTGTTGGTTTCATTTTCAGATAATAATTTTGTTATTTTATCTAAATTAATTTGAATTCCTTTTTTATTAAAGTATTTAATTTCTTCTTCCAAATTTTCTATCGCTTCATCTAAGATATTATTATCTTTTTTTGTTTACCTTTATAAGCGTTGTTTTCCATTGCCATAACGGATTTATTATTAATTATTAAAAACAATCCTAAAAAAAAACAAATATATTTAAGAATAATTTGATTTTGATATTCCTTTTCGCTTTTATCGTATTGACATTGTAAAGAATCTCTTAATTTAATGGCGTTGGATAACATACCTTCATACATTTCTTGATCGGCCTCTAAAATATTACTATTAATCATATTAAGTGATTAATGACTTACTATTATTTACATTCTAACACAAAAAAGAAATAAAAGTTATAATTTTTTTCATCATTTATAATTAATGATAATAAGATTAAAAAAAAATAAAATATTTTATTTTTTTACCTTTAATATAAACTCCTTAAAAATAAAAAAACCACCAATTAAGGTAGTTTAATTTATCAATTATATAATTTTTTAAATTTTTTGTTTATTAGAATAAAGAAATCCTGCAGAAACTGATAATACTACTAATATCACTAATACTACTAATATCACTAATACTGCTAAAAAACAAAGTAAGAATTTAGATTGTTCTTTATCTTTAGTTTTATCTTTTTCTTTTTTTTCTTGTTCTTGTGTTTTTTTTCTTTTTCTTGTGGTTTTTCAACCGTTTGGACAACTGAATCACCTTCTCCAAAAGTTTTAATTTTGGTTTTATTTCCTTCAGTAGTTAATTCAGTTTTAGTAACTGCATTATTTTCTCCTAAATTTTGTACTGTTACTTTGTTTCCTTCACTATCTTTAGTATTTACAGTTGTTTTGTCTCCTTGTGTTACTGTTGTAACTGTATGAACAATTTTATCACCTTCTCCCAAATTTTCTACAACCTCAGTTGTTGTTGTTTCAGTTGTTAGTGCTGCTCCAAATGTTTGATAAATATTAAATAAAGAAATAAAAAACAAACTAAAAAATAAACTAAAAAATAAAAAAAATTTCTTTCCTAAGATTACTATTTGCATTTATGCTTGTCCTTCCTTTTGCAATATTAATATAGCAAAACAAAATTACTATTACTTATATTATAACTCAAAAAGACAATTTAGAGTTTTTTTAATCACTAATTGTAAAAACCACAAAATAACTAGTTTTTATGTTATAATATGTTGTGATTAAGTTGTATAAAATATCATCTTTTTATCCAAATTATCAAAAACAATAATAAATATTTTACCAAAAAATAATGAATTAATAATAATTGGTAAATGTTTTTCATAATTAATAATTTTGCTATTTGCAAAGTTTTTTATTTATCTTTTTTACATTTTTTACATGTTTTAAAATTTTATTATTTAATCTTTAATCTATATTTTAATATTTTATGAATTTACAAAAAAGGAGCTATTTTTTTGAAAAATTACAATGCCGATAGTATTCAAATTTTAGAAGGTTTGGAAGCAGTTCGCAAACGACCAGGAATGTATATTGGTTCGACTGCTCAAAAAGGACTTCATCATTTAGTCTGGGAAATCGTTGACAATTCCATTGACGAAGCTTTAGCAGGACATGCTAACAACATCACTTTAGAAATCCTACCTGGAGAAATTATTAGTGTTTCTGACAATGGTAGAGGAATTCCAGTTGATATTCACCCCAAAACAAGAAAACCAGCAGTAGAAACAATTTTAACTACTCTTCATGCTGGAGGAAAATTTGACAGTTCTTCTTACAAGGTTTCAGGAGGTCTTCATGGTGTAGGAGCCTCTGTGGTAAATGCTCTTTCTACTTGGTTTACTGTAGAAATTCACCTTAACAAACAAATCTATTTTCAAAAATACGAAAAAGGAATTGCAGTTTCACCTTTGGAAGTAATTGGGGGAACTAACAAACGAGGAACTACTATCCAATTTTTAGCAGACCCCGAAATTTTCAAAGAAACTACCATTTATAACTTTGATACTCTCAAAGAAAGAATACAACAATTGTCTTTTTTAAACAAAGGTCTTAAATTAAACATTGCTGACAAAAGATACGAAAAAGAAACTGTTTTTAACTTTTGCCATGAAAAAGGCTTACAAGACTACCTAAATTTTATTAACACTAGCCACAAACAAACTCCTTTTCACGAAATTTTTTATCTGGAAAAAGAAGCCCAAAAAATAGCTTTTGAAATTGTCTTTGAATACACTACCAAACTCCGTCCTGCCAAAAAAGACGCAGAAGGAAATGAAATAGAAGAAAAAGAAGGCAAAGACGCTATTCCTAACTACACTCAAAGCCAAAAAATCTTTTCTTTTGTTAACAATATTCCTACTCATGAAGGAGGAACTCACGAAGAAGGTTTTAAATTAGCCCTAAACCGTGTTATTTCTAAATATGCTAAGGAATTTAATCTTTTAAAAAAAGACGAACATTTATTAAGTGAAGACATCTTAGAAGGAATTACTGCTATTATTTCTTTAAAACATCAAGACCCTCAATTCGAAGGACAAACTAAAGCTAAACTAGCAAATACTGAAGTAAGACAAATTACATCCCAATTATTTGGCGAATTTTTAGAAAAATATTTATTAGAACATCCCCAAGATTCAAAAAAAATAATTGATAAATGTCTTCTTTCTGCAAATGCCCGTCTAGCTGCTAAACGTGCTCGCGAAGTAGTAAGAAATAAGCCCCTTGATTCTTTAGGTTTCGCATCCAAATTAGCTGATTGTAGAAGTAAAGACCCTCATATTTCTGAACTCTACATTGTCGAAGGAGATTCAGCGGGTGGTTCTGCTAAACAAGGAAGAGACTCGCGTTTTCAAGCTATACTTCCTTTACGTGGTAAAGTCCTTAATGTAGAAAAAAGTCTAGATGCCAAAATTCTTACCAATAAAGAAATTAAATCTTTAATACAAGCAATTGGTGCAGGAATTAACATTGGTAAAGGAAAAGACTTTAATATGGATAAAATCCGTTATCACAAAATTATCATTATGACAGATGCCGATGTTGATGGAGCCCATATAAGAACTTTATTATTAACTTTCTTTTTCAGACATTTCCGCGAATTAATTGAAAAAGGCTACATCTATTTTGCTCGTCCTCCTTTATACAAATACCAAAAAGGAAAAAGCACTCCAAAATATTTTTACGATGAAAAAGTAAAACAAACTTTTGCAACTAAAAACAACTTAAAAGATGGGTTCCAAAGATACAAAGGACTTGGAGAAATGAATCCTAATCAGCTTTGGGAAACAACTATGAACCCAGAAACGCGTACTCTTCTCAAAGCAAGTCTCAAAGATACCCTTAATGCTTTAAGTGATGAAGAAGCTTTAATGGAAGCAGACCAAACTTTTAACATGTTAATGGGAGAAAAAGTCTTACCAAGAAAAAACTTCATATTAGAAAAAGCCTTAGAAGCTGATTTAGACGTTTAATTAAAAATAATTATTTTATACAACTAAAAATAACAAATTATAAAAATTAAATAACAATTAATATATATATATATATATTTAAAAAGAGGTCAAAAATGAGCGAACAAAAAAATCAAAAAAATGAAGCTAACAACCACAAACCCCACGATCATGGCAACATTCAAGAAGTAAACTTAAGCGAAGAGATGAAAAAATCCTTCTTAAGTTATGCAATGAGCGTAATTGTATCAAGAGCTTTACCAGACATTAAAGATGGCTTAAAACCAGTCCAAAGACGTATTTTATATAGTATGAAAGAATTAGGCGTCTACAGTCACACAGGCTACAAAAAAGCAGCTCGTATAGTTGGGGATGTTATGGGTAAATACCATCCTCATGGTGATTCAAGCATTTATGAGGCAATGGTAAGAATGGCTCAAGATTTTAGTTACCGTTATCCTTTAGTAGACGGTCATGGAAATTTTGGTTCAATTGATGGCGACAAAGCAGCAGCTATGCGTTATACTGAAGTTAAAATGGCAAAAATGGCAATGGAACTAATCAAAAACATTGACAAAGAAACAATTGATTTTGTTGATAATTACGATGGCACTGAAAAAGAACCATTAGTGCTTCCAACAGCTCTTCCCAACTTATTAATTAATGGAGCTACAGGAATTGCAGTAGGAATGGCAACCAAAATCCCTACTCACAATTTAGGAGAAGTTATTGATGGTTTAATTAGCTACATTAATAATAAAGACATTTCTATTGATGAATTAATGCAACATATTAAAGGACCTGATTTTCCTACTGGTGGTGAACTTTTAGGCTTACAAAGTTTAAAAAGTGCTTATCACACAGGACAAGGAGCTGTTATCTTAAAGGCTAAAAGTTACGTTTTAGAAGAAAGAGGAAAAATTTCAATTATTGTTACAGAAATTCCTTATCAAGTTAAAAAAACTGATCTAATTGAAAAAATTGCTTTTCTAGTTAAAAACAAAATAGTAGAAGGAATCACAGACCTTAGAGACGAATCCAGTCGCAAAGGAATGAAAATCGTAATTGAACTTAAAAAAGACGCTAACGCCAAAATTATTCTTAACAAACTCTACAAACATTCCCAATTAAGAATTTCTTTTGGTATCAATATGGTTGCATTAGTTGGAAAAACTCCCCAATTAGTTTCTTTAAAACAAATCTTAGAAGCTTTTTTCAATTTTCGCATCGAAGTTATTAACCGCCAAAAAATCTTTGAACTCAAAAAAGCAAGTGCAAGAAAACATTTAGTAACAGCCCTTATCACTATTTTAGAAGACATCGAAATTGCTATTAAACTCATCAAAACTTCTACAGATGTCAAAGAAGCCCAAAGCAAATTAATGCAAAGATACAATTTTGACGAAATACAAAGCAAAGCCATTTTAGAAATGAGCCTTCAAAGACTTGCTAACCAAGAAACTCAAAAACTTATCACCGAAGAAAAAAACCTCACTCAAGAAATTTTAGAATGCAAAAGTATCATTGATTCCCAAAAGAAAAAAGAACGCATTTTAGAAAAAGAACTTCTAGAAATGAAGAAAAAATATCAAGATAACAGAAAAACTACACTAAATTTTGATGCTCCACTAAACTTTGAAGACGAAGACCTAATCGAAAAAAAACCTATCATTATTACAATTACTAACAAAGGCTACATCAAAAGTATGGATATTGACACTTACAAACAACAAAAAAGAGGCGGACAAGGTGTTTCTGGTATGAAAATCTACGAAGAAGACTTCATTGAACATCTAGCAATTACTTCTACTCACGATTATCACTTATTTTTTACTAACAAAGGAAAAGTCTATCAACTCAAAGGCTACGAAATTCCTTTAGGTCAAAGACAATCCAAAGGAAGCCACCTTGTTAATTTCTTACCATTCGAAAAAGACGAATTTTTAACTTCTTTCACCAGTATTAAAAACTTTGATCAATCCCAAGATTACTTATTCTTTGCTACCAAAAAAGGTATAGTCAAAAAAACACCTCTCAAAGAATACAGTCACATTTCCAAAAGAGGCCTTATCGCAATTAGACTAAAAGAAAACGATGAAGTCCTTACAGTAAACAAAACCACAAGCACTAAAAACATCATTCTAGCATCTAACAATGGCAATGCTATTTGTTTTTGCGAAACCAAAATTAAAAGCATTAGTCGAAACAGTATGGGTGTAATTGGGATGCGTCTTGGAAATGGTGAATTCTTAGTAGGAGCTGCTTTATTTGACACCGATTCCAAAGAACAAAACATTTTAGTAATGACTGAAAACGGCTTTGGAAAAATCACCAATGTCAACCAATACCGCATTCAAGCGCGCAGCGGCAAAGGCTCTAAAACTATCAAAGTAAACGACCAAAAGGGAAGACTTATTACCCTAAAAGTAGTCCTACCTTCAGATGATCTTATTGTTTCTTCTGACAAAGGACAAGTAGTAAGAGTTGCAATTGACCAAATCACCAAAACAAAAAACAAAGCTACCCAAGGAACACGCATCATCAAATTAAAAACAGGTCACAAAGCAATTTCAGTAGCAGTTGTCAAAAAAGAAATACTTGATGTAGATGTCTTAGAAAATTAATTTTAAACCAAAATAAAATACAAAAGACAAAAAAACAATACAAAAGAAAAAAGAACAAAGGACTTATCATATTATTTTAATCTCATAATAATTAAAGGTCTAAACTTACATGAAAACCAAAATATATTTAGAAATAATTACTAATAACCCAAAAGAAACCCAAATATTGGGATACAATTTAGGGAAAAAACTCATCAATCAAAAAAGAAACACTCCCAAAGCGAAACAAAACAAAACAATCATTTTATTGCAAGGCTCTTTGGGTTGTGGAAAAACTATCTTTACTAAGGGTTTTATTAAAAGTTTTGCTATCCTTAAAAACGTTTGTAGTCCTACTTTTGTTATTTCTAAAACCTACAAGAACAAATTGCACACTATTTATCATCTTGATTTATATCGCACAAACCTTGAACCTGAATTTTTAGAAGAACTATTAGAAGACCTTACTTATAAAGATTTTGTTATAGTAGAATATTTTCAAAATTGCAGTTACCTTTTTCCTGATTTTGCTTTTTTAGTAGAAATGACATTTTTCAATGAAACTCAAAGAAAAATTACTATCTATCAAAATGTAAACCTTGATAATAAAAATAAATAAGTAAAAAATGATATGAAAAATATTTATTCCAAAATCAACCTTTAAATTTTTTTATAATTTTTCAACCAAACTTTTGAAAGCGATACGAAAAATGAATCATCAAAACATTTTAATTCTAGATAATGCCACCAAAAGCCAAATAGTTATTTTAGTCATTCAAGGAAAAATTACTACTTTCAAATCACGCCTTGGCAAAAACGATTATGTTTCTTGCATGATTCCTTTAATTGAAAGCGTCTTACAAGAAAATAATTTAGATCTAAAAAACTTAGATGCTTTAATAGTTGGTGTGGGTCCTGGTTCTTATACTGGCACTCGTTTAGCAGTTCTTACAGCCAAAATGTTAGCCTTCAACTTGCAAATCCCTTTATACCAAATAAGCAGTATATTACTTTTATCTAGCGGTTATTCTTATGATTTGCTTACTCCTTTAATTGATGCTAGAAGCAATGCTTTTTTTGCTTTAAGCCTCAAAGACAACCAAATTTGCTTAAACGAAGATAGATTTGAGAGTAATTTCTTACAATCTTTTCCTAATCATTTATTAATTGAACCAAATACTATCAAAATAGATTTGCGCACCATCAAAAAATTTGCAAAAATTGTTTCCAATCCCCATTTATTAGTTCCTAACTACTTAACCAAAACCCAGGCAGAACGCAATTTAGAAAAAAATGATTGACAAAAAAGTAAAAATATTTTTTAAAATAAATAAATAATCCCAAAAAGAGACTTAAAAAGTCTCTTTTTTTATATACAAAATTGCAGTTAATAGTAGTTTTTTATTTTTTTAAAAAAAGAAGATTTTTTAATTATTTTTTGGAGAATTATATAATAATAGATAATATATGAAATAAAAGTCATATTTTAAATTATCACAATTATGGTGGTTTTATTTTATAGTTTTAGGATGTTTATTTGTAAATATAAAGCGGTGTTTGGTTCATTGTGTGATTAGGTGTGGCCTTAAAATAATCAAAATCCTAAAATATATCATGCTAGAAAAAAATATTTAAAAGACGATACCAAACTAGAAGGCAAAAAAGTAGATTGAGAAAGTGATGATACTTGGGATGCTACTTTTGATTAAAAAGGTAATCAATTATCTCAAAGATATTATTTAGCAAATAGTACAGAAGAAAATAAATTAATAAATTGGTCTCTTCAAACATGCAAATATTGGGATGAAACATATAATACAAAAGGAAAACTCACGTCCAAAAGATATTAACAAAAAAACAGCAACAGATGACAATAAACAAGTTGATTGAATTAATTTTGGTACTTATAATGGTTAAATGTGGCCTATCAAAAAAAAGAAAAATTACATCAAACCAAAAAAACAATTAATCTATGATATTGTTGTTTCTTTGGGTTGGAGCTGCTGCTGAAGAGCTCTTTTTAAAAAAACAAACTAATAGAATTTATGGCAATTTAAAAACTGTTACAAGAATTTCTTTTGGAATGGTTGCTTATTCTGGGATGAGTCCTTTAAGATATATCAACTTTGAAAAAAGTTCAGGGCAAACTCGTTATCGAGTAGACCAAGAAGTTAAAAATATTTTAGAAAAACATAAAGTATTAGTGAAAAAAATAACTCAGGCTTTATTATAAAAAGACACCCTTAATCAAAGTGAAGTTTATACTTTGGACGAAGAAGAAAAAGAACAACTTGAAAAAATCACTAAAAAAAACAAATACCAAAACAACCAAAGAAAAAGTAAAAAAGAGAGTTATCAAAAATCAAAAAAACAAATTAGGATTTGCCGTAAGATCATATTTTTTAGAAGCTTTGATAATTTGATTCTGATAATAAGCCGCAATTCCTATCATAGCAGCTTGATCAGTACAATATTGTAAACTAGGGAAAATAACTTCCGAGTTAGAAAAAGATGTCATAAACTTTTGTCTTAAACCAGAATTAGAAGCAACTCCACCAGTAACAATTAATTGTTTAACAGGATATTTGGTTAAAGCTCTTTTGGTTTTTTCATATAAAACATCAATAACACTGGCTTGAAAAGAAGCACATAAATCAGGAATTTTAATATCTTTTAGGTTTTGTTTCATCACTAAATTTACCAAAGTACTTTTTAATCCTGAAAAACTAAAATTAAGATCATCATTTTTTAAATAAGGACGTACCAGATGATAAGTGTCTTTTCCTTGTTGGGCTAATTGATCAATCAAAGGTCCTCCGGGATAAGGAAAATTAAGGTTTTTAGCAATTTTATCATAAACTTCTCCTACTGCATCATCAAGAGTAGTGCCCAAAGGTTTAATTTGGAGATGATCCGTAAGATAAAAAAGATCGGTGTGTCCTCCAGAAACTAAAAGCACCAAAGCAGGAAATTTAATTTCATGTTCAATTTGAGCAGAATAGATATGACCTAATAAATGATTTACTCCCAAAAGAGGCTTTTTATAAGTGTAGGCAAAAACATTAGCGGCGTTAATACCCACTAACAACGAACCTACTAAACCAGGTCCTTGGGTAACTGCTACTAAATCAATTTCTTGGGGTGTGAGATATGCTTCTTTAAGGGCTTGTTGTAATACCAAAGTCATAAATTGAATATGTTTTCTAGAAGCTATTTCGGGGACTACTCCACCAAAAATTTGATGATCTTTAATTTGGGAAAAAACTACATTAGAGAGTACTTTTTTACCATTTTCAGTAACTGCACAACTCGTTTCATCACAACTTGTTTCAATTGATAAAATGTTCATATAATTTCCTTTTTATAATTTTATTTTTATATTAATAAATGATAGTTTAAAATAATTAAGTTGTCTAAAAATGAAACAGTTAGAAATTTTTCAAAAGAAGGTTGATACCATTGATTATTTTCAATTATTTTAACTGCATTTTGATATAATTGGTTTTTCCATTCTAAAATAGTTTTAGTTTGTATTATTTGTTTAGGCAAAATATCTGCTAAAGAAGCAAAGGACAAAAATTCTTTCTAACATATATAGGGATGAGGAATAGTTAATTTAGGAGTTTTGCAAGTATAATTACCAAAAAATCAATAGTACGCGATCCCCATAATTCCAGGTGTTTTCTTTTAAGCTTAATTTATACAGATAATAAAAAATCTAAAAAAAGTAAAGAGGATAAGATAGTTTTGATTAGAATAGCATCATTTAAAAATAAAGGTTGGTCTGTTTTACCCAAAGGAATAGTTTCATACAAAGGAGAAACTTTCAAAACTTCACATTGAGGATGCATTAATCTTTTTTAAAGCAGTTTATAAATTATTCTTTTATCTCACAGATTACTCCAAGCCCTATGGCTTCTATATTGTTATTAAATTTCATTGTTTTATACGTTCTTCACTTGGGTATAATTGTAAAAAATAAAAAAATTTGGCAAAATATTTGTTTTTGAAAAATATTTGATAAGTTTTGACAAGCCATAAATCCCTTTTTTAAGAATGTGGTTTTTTGCGTTTTTTATGTTGAAAAATTAATATTTTTCATTATTTTAAAAGGGATAATTTTTAAAATATATTTATAATAATATTTATATTTTTTTCATTAAAGTATCTGCAAAAAGCAAACTATTTTATTCATATGGCCTGAAGAAATCTTTTGTGTGAAAGACCCCTACCAATATGGGGAATTCCATTTTAGTTAATTGCTCAAATTCTTTTATAATATCAAAGTTTTCATCAATGTTTTTTTCAAAATCAAATCCAGAGTCAATCACTATTTCCTCTGTTGCAATTTGGGCTTATTTGGCAATTTCTAAAGAATGATTTAAAAAATAAAATTGGTATTGTAAGAAGGCATTAGAAAGTTTTTTTCGATTTTTCTTCCTGTATGCATAATACAAATACCTGCATTTAATGCAGTAGTTGTTTATGCCATTTGAGGATTTTGTTGCGAGCCACCATCAATCATTGATAATATGAGCTCCTGCTTTAATGGCTAATTTATCAATTTAAAAATGATAATAAGTATCAACAGAGATAATGTCCTTTAGGGGGTTGTGGCGTGATAATTCTTTAATAACAGGCAAAAAATGCGTTTTTATTCTTCTAAAGGAGTAATTGGAGTTGATCCTGGACGAGTAGATTCTCCTCCAATATCAAGGATATAAGCACCTTCTTTGAGACAACGAAGAGCATTTGATTAACTGCTTTTTTAAGTAGTAAATGTTGGTTGCCATCTGAAAAAGAATCAAGAGTAACATTAATAATTTCCATAATTAAAGTTTTATGATAAATTTCAATTTGACGGTTGTGATCCAGTTTCCATATTTTAGGATGTTTTGAATAGAAATTAATTGTTTGATTGTTAAGTTCCATTGTAAACTTTTTGGCCTTTATTTTTATATTTTTTAATTTGAAGAATTGGAATACAAATTATTTTACTAAAAGAAATTTTTATCGTTAAAGAGTGTTACCAAAAGAAACAAAAAATGTTTTTTCATCAATTCATTTTATAAAAAAATAATAAGGTTAGAATTTTATTTTATTAATATAGATATTTTTGTAACAAATTAATTTTTTTCTAAAATAAATATCAAAGGAAAAAAAGAAAAGACCGTGCTGATACGGTCTTCGCTTATTTGAAAAATTAAGTATTGAAATAAATAAGCAATTTATATAATTTAAAATTTTAAAGGAGCTTAAAATTAAAAATAGTTATTAATTGCAAATCACAAATAATAAAAATAGCAAAACAATATTATGGTTTTTCTATGTTATATTTTATCTGCAATTTTTTTTCTTTATTTTGGAATTCAGAAGTAAAAACTTTAGAAGCACAAATGGTAAATTGAATAATAATTTTTTTTAAATTACCGTTTGTATCAATAATAACTGGTTTGTTTGTATTGTCATAAGGAATAAAACTTTGTTGGGGTTGTTCTTTGTATTTCCACAAAATATGAACATCAAAAAAATTTTTTAACATTTCGTTTAAATCAAGGTTTTCAAAAAAATAATTAATATCTAGTTTGGTATTTTTTCCGTTTATAAAAGTTAATTTGTCGTTTTGAGTTTTTAGAGTAACTTCTTGTTCAAAAATAACTCTATCTGTTTGTTCTGTTGTCATTAAAAAACTATGTTTTGCAGGAACTAAAAATTTTTTATTGGTGTCGTGAAGATCTGTGGGTTTGGAAACTAACAATTCTGCAGGAGCAGCAATTTTTAATCCAAAATTACTATCCTTTTTTAATTTATGCCAATCTTCTATAGCATAAGCGATAGTTGTAATAAAAAAAAATAATACTAAAACCAAAAGTATTTTGAAAAAAAGTTTTTTTCTTTGGTGAAATATAGACACTTATTTGGTTCTTTCTAATATAAAGGATATAAAAATATAATGTAACTAAAAATATAGCTACAATTTTATTGTATCTTAAAATAGCCAAAAAGATAATCAAAAAGATTATTTAAGTGTTTTTTAAAGGTACATTTTGAAAATTTTTGGGGTAAAAAATTATTTTAACAAAATCAAGGGATTAAAAAACAATGCAATTATAAGTTAATCTGTAATTTCGTTAAGATAAAATCCAAACCCTTTATAGCCAATATGAGCCGCTACTACAGGAGAAATAGCACCATAAAGAGTAGCTTTAATTTGGGGATTGGCTAAGTTTGTGATTTGTGCTAAAAGTTCTTTGGCATCTTTTTCATCGTCTACATAAATAACTTGAATATCAAGTTTATTATTTGCAGTTTTGTGTTCTAATATTTTTTTAAGACAATAGTTAAAACAGTTTTTTAAGTTTCTTACTTTTTTTTCGATTGATAACACTCCTTTTTGAAATTTTAAAATAGGGTGTATTTTCAAAAGGTTACCAATTAAAAATCTAAATTTAGAGATACGTCCATTATAAGCCAATATTTTTAAATTATTAATAGTGCATAACAAAAAACCTTTTAGTTTTTCTTCATTAATTTTATCAGTAATTGTTTGGGGGGAAACATCAGGGTTTTGAGTAAGCCAATCATTAATTCTTTGTAAGAAAAAATAAACTCCAGGACCAATATTTTGAGTATCAATAATAGTAATATTGGGATTGTTAAGCATTTTTTTAGCTAAAAGAGCACTATTATGAGTACCACTTAGTTTACTTGATAAAGTTAAACAAATAACGTGTTTATATCCTAAATCAAATTGTTTCTGAAAAGCTTTAATAAAAAGCTCTGGATTGGGTTGGCTGGTAGTTACTTTTTGTTTGTTTTCAATAAAATTTAGTAAAGTAGTATTGTCAATAGTACCATCCATATAGCTAGTTTCTCCAACAATTAATGTTAAAGGCACTATTGAAATATCTTCAAAAAAGTTTTTGCCATAAGTATTTCCGCAAGTAGAATCAACTACGATGCCTAATTTTCGTTTATTCATTTATTTATTTATTTCCTTTTCGTCTTTGATTGGTGTATCTGGGGTTTTAGATTAGTGGGTATTGTTTTATTTTATAAAATTGGGTTGTATTTTATTTATTTTTAATTTTTATTTTAATTAATTCATAAAAATAGCCAAATATTCTTTAAGTTTTTCTTGTTCGTTAGTTTGAAACATCATCCCTTCTAAAGCGATAGAAATGTTTCCTGTTTCCTCGGAGACAACAATTGTCATACTATCTGTAGTTTCACTAATTCCTAAGGCTGCACGGTGGCGCGAACCAATTTTTTTATCTAAGGAATCAACTGATGAAGACAAGGTAAAATAGGCACTAGCACACAAAATTTTATCTCCTCTGATAATAACTGCTCCATCATGTAAAGGATTGTTGGGAGCAAAGATATTTAACAACAGTTCTTTAGAAACATTACCATCAATTAAGATAGCTTTTTGAGCGTATTGTTCCAAAGTATTATTTTTTTCAATCGTAATTAAGGCTCCTATTTTACGCGAAGCAAGTTCTAAAGTGGCTTTAATAATTTCTTTTTGAGTATTATCTCCACCCATAAAAAAGTTTTTTCGTTTGATATTCCAATGCTTAGACCAATTATTAAAAACAACTCTTAAATAAGGAGCTTTGATGATGATGATACTAGTTAGAATAAAATTTAATAAGCAATCATAAATGTTTTTAGAAATGTCTAAACTAAGATATCTTTTAAAAATAGGTTCAACAAAAGTATCGTGGTAGCTTTTCAAACAATAAACAAGGGAAAATAAAAGCAAAAATAAAAATACCATATTTAAAACTTGATATTTGCGTAAGAAAAAATGAAAAACAATAAAGATGCACAAAAACAAAAAAACTGTCCATAAAGGAGAGGTTCCAAACATAGAAATTCCTTTCAAAAATGATTATGATTAATAAATTGAAAAAATTTGGAAGGCAAAAAGGGGGGGATATTAGAAAGAAAAACAATCAATTTATAATTAATTTTTGATAAACAAAAACCAAACCAAACCATTTTTATTTTGAAATAATAAAATAATACAAAGTTAAAAAATAACGAAATTAATCAATACAACTTATAATAATTGTTTGTGTTTTTGAATAAATATTTTTTTAGCCCATATCATAACTAATGAATAAATAACTACTAAAAATAACAAAAAGGGGAAAATTGTAGGTTTTTCAAAAATTGATTGATCTAAATGAAGGGCTTGACTTACAATAGGTATTAAAGGAAGGAAAGTAGTAATTATCAAACCTAAACAACAACATGCCATAATAAGGAAAGAGGGAAGGTTTTTTTGATTGTTTTTAGCAATAATTTTGTCAGTTCTCAATAAGAAAAGGGTTAATGTTTGTGACCACATTGAAAAAATAAACCAACTAGTTTGGAATAATTGATAGTTTTGGGATAAGTTTTCTAAAAGAAATTTCATTCCAATTAAAAAAGCAACATCCAATAAAAAAGAAAAAAAACCAAACCACAACATAAAACTCTTAATACTTGCAAAATCCCATTTACGTGGTTTTTGTAAATAAATATCATCCACATTATCAAAAGGAATAGCAAAACAAATCAAATCATAGATAAGGTCTAAAAATAAAACTTGTAAAACTATCATAGGTTGAAAGTTAAGGCATAAACTAGCAAGTAAAATGCTGAGAGAATTGGCAAAATTAGACGATAGAGTAAATTTAATGTATTTAAGGGCGTTAGTATAGGTTTTTCTTCCTTCTACAACTCCTTGTTCTAAAACGGTAAGTTGTTTTTCTAATAAAATAATATCTGCAATTTCTTTGGTAATTTCAGCACCACTATCAACACAAATACCTAAATTAGCTTGTTTCATAGCAGAAGCATCATTAATGCCGTCTCCCATAAAAGCAACGATATTACCTTTGTGTTTGAAAACGGATACAATTCTTGCTTTTTGTTCGGGGGATAATTTAGTGAAGAGATTAGTTTTTTGAGAAGCTTCATAAAGAGCATCATCACTTAAATTATCAACAACACTTCCTTGAAGACAATAATTTGTTTGAATATTTAATTTTTGGGCAATGGCTTTAGTAAGAATATCGTTGTCTCCTGTAAGGATTTTAACGATAATACCTTTTTGTTGCAAAGAGGCAATTGTTTGGGTTGAACTTTCTTTAATAGGATCTAAAAAAGTAAGCAATCCGATTAGAACCATTGATTTTTCTTCAATTTGTCTAGGAGTAAAACAAGGTTGCTTCTTGGGATTTGAGATAAGTTTTTGGGCTACTCCAACTACACGATAGCCTTTTTGATTATAAGTTATGGTTTGTTGAAGGACTATTTGTTTGCTTTGGTCACTCAAAGGAACAACTTTGCCTTCAAGTTCTACATGATCACAAATAGCAAGTATTTCTTCAATTGCTCCTTTAGTAATCATTTGTTGTTTTTGGGAGGAATCTTGTATTACTACACTCATTTTTCTTCTTTTAAAATCAAAAGGAATTTCATCAATTTTGGTAAATTGTACATTAATTCCTTGCAAAGAAGGATGTAGAGTTTTGGCATTATTTGTTTTGGTAATAATGGCTTTATCAATTAAACTTTTAAGCCCTGTTTGAAAAAAACTATTCAGATAGGCATGACGCAAAACACGGATATCTTCATTGCCGTTAAGGTCTAAGAAATTTTCCAAAAAGATTTGGTCTTCAGTAAGGGTTCCTGTTTTGTCAGTAAATAAAATATTCATTGCTCCAAAACTAGAAATAGCATTTAGGTTTTTAACAATTACTTTGCACTTGGATAAAGCAACAATTCCTTTAGAAAAAGAAGTAGCAACAATTAAGGGAAGCATTTTAGGAGTAAGTCCAAAAGCAATGGTAAGAGCAAAAAGGAATGATTGTAAAAAAGTATTTTGAGGTTTGTTAAAATTGAATAAGAATACTAAAGGCGCCATTAAACAAATACATATCATAAGCAATTTAGCAATGGTATTAATACTTTGATCTAAGTGTGAAAGGGATTTTTTTTTAGTAATTTCCTGGCTGATGTTGCCTAAATAAGTGTCTTTGCCAGTGACTAAAACAATACCTATAGCATAACCAGAAATAACAGTTGAACCTGCCAAAACTAATTTAGGATCGTCTAAAATAGTTTCACTTCGTACAAAAGCACATGTCATTTTTTCTACCGGTTCTGATTCACCAGTAAAAGTTGTTGTTTTTACAAAAAAATCTTTGGTTTCTAATAATTTAATATCAGCTGGAATAATATCTCCTGCCGAAAGAATAACAATATCTCCTCTTACTACTTCTTCTAAAGCAATTTCAATTTTACAATTATTTCGTTTGACTGCAGTTGTATTTTGTACCAAAGTTTTTAATTGAGAAGTAATTTTTAAATGTTTGCTTTCTTGACTAAATTGGACAATCACAGAACCCAAAAACATTAAAATAGTAGTTATAATAGTAGCATAACTTCTAGTTTCTGGACTGGGAGCAAGAACATCATTAACCAAAGAAATAAGAGTTAAAATCAATAAAACAATATTAAAAGGAGTAATCGCAATTTGGAGTAATTGTTTAATAAAACTGGTTTTAGTTTCTTGGGATAAAATATTTTTACCATACAAACTTTGATGCAAAATTACTTGATTTTGATCTAATCCTTGCAAAGAAGAATTAAGGGTTTTTAAAGTTTGTTCTTGGGATTTTTGACTCATAGTTTTTAAAAAATCAATTGTTTCTTGGTGTTTTAAATTTACTTTTTTCATATTAATCAATTCCTTTTTTGAGATTTTTAAAAGTTAAAAGTTAATCAAAAGCAATTAAAACTGAAACTTTAATAATTGATAATTAGGGTAAAATGTTAAATAAATGATATTGGTTTACAAAAATATTATAATATAAAAGCTATATTTATTATAGACAATAAGTTTATGATGGGTGGTTTTTTGAGTGTTGTTGTTTGTGTTAATTTATCTTATACTATTATAATTTTGTTTTATAATTGTTATTTTATGTAATGAGTTATTTAATTATTGATTATTAATAATAAATTAGTTTTGGTTGTCTTTTACTATATAATGACAATCAATTAACTACTATTTTATATATATTCCAAATACACAAAAACACCCTATTAAAGGGCGTTTAAGTTATCTATTATAATATTCAACTATTAATTGTTCGTTAATATCTGGTAAAAATTCGTTTCTTTTGGGGTATCTTACATATTTACCCACTAATTCTTTATCTAAAGAAACATAATCTGCGCGAACAAATTTACTATTTACAACTTCTTGGACAATATTTAAATTTTTAGATTTTTCTCTTAAAGTAACTGTTTGCCCTGGTTTTAAACAATAAGAAGCAATATCTACTTTTTTTCCATCTACTAAAATATGACCGTGATTAACTAATTGTCTTGCTTGAGCTCTTGTTTTTGCAAATCCTAAACGATAAACTACGTTATCAAGACGAGATTCTAATAGTACTAAAAACATTTCACCATGAATCCCTTTTAGTTTGCTTGCATTATCAAAAGTTTTACGAAATTGCTTTTCTGATACGCCGTAAGTAAAACGTAATTTTTGTTTTTCTTGCAATTGAAGCCCATAATCGCTTAATTTAACTTTTTTTTGACCGTGTTGTCCTGGACCATAAGCTCTTTTGTGTAATTCTTTTCCGGTTTCTGAAACCGAATAATTAAGGCGTCTTGAAACTTTCCAAAGTGAACCTGTATAACGTGACATTTATAAACTCTCCTTTTTTAAGGTAAGTTTGTGTAAACAAATAATTAATAATCGCCTGCTTTCCTTTCTTTCTTAAACAGCAAAGAATTACTTAGAAAAGCCTCTAAAAGGCAAGGGATTAGTTTAATTATTTTAGATACATCTGTTTTACCATCACTAATATTTTATAAAAAAAAGATGAAATAGTCAAGTTTATTAGCACTTTTATTTGTATTTTGGTTTGTTTGTAAGGTAGTTTTATTTTATGTTTGTTTTTTATTTTTTCCAAAAAAGATTGTAATATAGTTATATTGAAGTTAAGTTTTTACTTTTTAAGGAGGAAAAATATAATGTTACAAATCAAAAACTTAACTAAAAAAACACCAAACCACCAAAAACAAACCAAATAATAAGAAATGAATTTTAGAAAATATTTCCTAATATTTCCCAATAAAGGTATGATTTGTAATTGCGGGTAAAAAAGTGCGCTGTTCCGTTTTTTAGACAACTTTTGTCTCTAAAATTATTCTTTAAGACCAAAAAATTAAGTAGATAATTTCATATCTTTTTAAAATAAGGAAATATTTTTTTTGAATTTCAAAAAGTTTTTAAACTTTTTAATAATTCATTGGTTTTAAAAGATATTTTTTAAAATGTTTGGTCCCTGTCCTTACACTATATAGTTAGGTAAAAAAGTTCAAATTCCGCTAAGAAAATTAAAGTCCATATTAAAAATATTGTTATTTTAGCATTTGTAAACCAAAGAATTAAAAGTGCAAAGGGAAAAATCGATAAAGTAACTTCTTGGTTCAAAAGATGGTTTTAATTAAGATTCAAAAGTCAAATGTGTTAAAATGTTGGTATGTTATAAATTACCCAAAGGGAACTAATCATGTTTAATATTATTAAAAAAATCATTAAATGGATTTTGATCATATTAGGATTATTATTATGTTTATTTATTGGTTTTATTGTTTTAACCGAAATGAACATCATTAAATTACCAGAATTCCCAAAAAAAGAAATCCCTAGCATAAAAGAAACCAAAGCTGATATAAAAGACGAATGGGAAGAAACTGATCACCGAGGAAGAACTCAATCAATGATTAAAATTCATTATACCTTTGATGGCCTTAATGGCATTGGTTATTATCAACAACAACTCGCTAACAAAGAAAATATTGGATCTTTTGTTGGATCTTTTGAATTGATGAAAATTCAAGAACGCCTCGAAACACAAAAAGAACCCTCTAACCTCGCTAACTACATCAGAGAAGATTATCCTTTCGACCGTTGGAATAACCAGAGGGTTAACTTATGAGGGACTTTCGACCGTTGGAATAACCAGAGGGTTAACTTATGAGGGAACCTCCGTGAACGGATTTGAACATGATCAATTCGATAAAAAAGATGACAGTCAATTATATTTATATGTTAGATTAGAAAAACAATTCAAAAAAGATTCAGGCGGTAATTCTTTAATCCTTAAATACAAAGGTCCTAAATACTTCTTAGACGACGACAAAGACTACTACATTGGCAGAGCACGTGTTTCCGATCCTAATTTCAAATTAACTGATTTCCACCTGCACTTCAACCCTGTCCGTAAAACCTTGTCGATTTACCAAGATAAACACAATAACGATAAAGCCCAAGAAGCCGAAAATAACAAAAGAACCAACTCTGATTGGTAATAAAATTTAACAAATTTCCAATATGTTAAATTTAAAGAAATAAAAATAAAAAGGAGATTAAATTAATGTTTAAATTACAAAATAAATTTAAAATAATTAGTGTTTGTTTATTATTTTTTTTGGGATTATTTTTAATTAATAATTATTATGTTATGGCAATGAATAATGGTCATATATCTCAAAATAACGGACATGATAATAATCATACTAATTTTCAAAATCAAGCTCGTATTTTACAAAATTTAAATTTTCAACAAGCTAGAATAGTTGAACAAATTTTTAATGCTAGAAATAATAACTCTTCTGAAGAAGTTATTAATAATCTTGTGAGGCAAAATATTGAATTAAGTAATCGTATCGCTGAACAACAAATTATTGTCCATAACGCCATTCCGCAACAAAACGATCAAAATCAACAAAATAATCCTAGAAGACGTTAAATAATTTAAAATATATTTTATTGTTATTATCAATATCATAAGGAGATTTCATTAATGGTTAAATTAAAAAATCAATTTAAAATAATAAATATTTATTTGTTTATTTTCTTAGGAGTATTATTTATTATTAATAATCAGAAAGTTATGGCAATGGAGAATAATTCTAAAGACAAATCAAAAAAAGATATCGATATTATAGAGGAAACAATAGATACATTAGAGGAAAATGTTAAATATTTCACAAAAAAAAGAATTCAAATTAATTTAAATAAATTAACTAAATTGTTATCTAATAACAAAAAAAGAAATGCATCAGCGCAAAATATTGCGTCAACTTCACAACCTCATAAAAAGAAAAAATAACAATCCGTTAGCAATAATAAATAATGCTAATCATCCATAAATTACCTCGACAAAATCTTTTTTTATTTAACACACAACCTCGGAAAGGAAACAAAAATTATGTTCATTAAAAAAATCTTTTCATCTTCACCTAACAATCTCATCTTTTTCATCGTTACCCTACTTTCATTTCTTCCAATTATCATCGTTTATTATGTCATTAAATTCTATTTTTTCACCGTCAAACTCAGTATTCACCAATTAAAACAAGGAAATAGTGGTTCAATTTTTCAACATTTAACCACGAAACAACCCAATCATCATGTGGCATTTCATTAATACTTGGTTAACTTAAGCTAAATAATAGCCTTAATACTATTAGTCGTTATTTCTTGACTTATCAAAATCAATGGTTAAACTTAGGTTTATTAATAATTATTTTATTATTTCTTCCTCATCTTTTATATCTAATTGATTTTCTTTTTAAATGTCTTTATCACCTTTTTCGTTTCTTTTATTATTTAGGAAAATATCTTTTATTATTATTAAAGAAAATATTTAAGAAAGAATAATTATTATGAGAATCAAAAACTTAAATCAAAGGACCAAATTATGGTACCAACACCGAAAAAAATACATCAACGCTTCCGAAATAACTTCCATTGCGGGGTTAGACCCTTTTCGTTCTATGGAACAGTTAGTTCATGATAAACTCTTTGGTACCACTTTTACCGCCAATCAATATACTCTTCATGGCCAAAAAATGGAACCTATCGCTAGATAATTTTTCATTCAAAAAAATAATTTAACTTTTGAAGACACTATTTTCACTAATGATCAAGTTCACCTTTTTCCGATTCTTTAGATGGCTACAACAAACAACATCCAGCCGTTTTAGAAATTAAATGTCCTTTTGTGAACGAAAACCAAGAAGTCTCATCCACTTGGACTAGTTTTTTAACTAATCCTCAACCAGAAAATATTCCCAAATACTACTGGGCCCAAGTTCAATGTCAACTCTATTGTTCTCAAGTGAATTTCGCTTACTTTTTAGTCTATTTTCATGACCAAAACTATCACGTTTTTCGGATTTATCCTGATGAAACCTTTATCACAAAAATGATCCCAGCTAGTCAAAAATACTTAGCCCTTTTAACTAAAGCCAAAGACGAATTAGAAAAAACCACTTATTTAAAACAATTAAGTAAAATTAAATAATTAATTAATACTTTGAGACCTTCAATTTGAAGGTCTTTTTTTATGACCAAATTAAAAATCAAAGGAGAGAAAACAAATGAAAACAATTATAGAAAAATTTATTGAAAATGAGGGATATAAAGTTACTCAAAAATACGATAAAGAAACTGGGAAAAAGGTAAAAAACTGTGTATCTATTTGATGGACAAACTATTTGATTCATCAATGAATACGATAAAGAAACCGGCAAGTGCGTTAAAGAAACTTATTATCAAAATGATGGCAAAACTATTGAAAAAATCTATAAATATAATAAAGACACTGGCGAACTAATCAAAAAAATAAGATACAGATTGAATGGTAAAACAATTCATTACATCGACGAATTTGACAAAGACACTAAAACGCTCATCAAAGTAACAAACTACTATGACAACGGAACAACAATCTCTTCTGTCAACGAATACGATAATGACGTTAAATTAATCAAAACAACATATTACCGCCCCGATGGAGCAATTAGTGATATCATTAAATTTTAAAACCGACAAAAATTAAAAAAAGAGAAATCAATGATGAAATTAATCATTTTCGAAGGACTTGACGGAAGTGGAAAAACTTCTCTTATCAACTCCCTTCGACCCCAATTAAAAATCCCTCATCAACTGTATCAAGGCTTAGGGAGTAGCTCTCTTGGGAAGGAAATTAGAGATTTATTTTTAAATTTTCAGCAAGTAAATTACCTCACTCGTTTTTATTTAAGTCTCGCCAATATGGCTCAAATCCAAGCAGAATTATTTAAAAACCAACAATTAATCATCTTAGACCGTTGGTTACCATCTACTTATGCTTACCAATTATTTCCCTTTTCCAAGGAAAAAAAACAACTTTTACCTTTAAAAAAGATCTTTAAGCTGAATCACGAAACTATCTTAAGCAAACCCGATTTATTAATTTATTTAGATATTGATCCTCTTATCGGAAAAACCAGAAAGAAAAATCAAAAAAAACATCAAAGAGATCTGATCGAAAGACAATCATTAACTTATTTTCAAACTGTTCGCCAAGGATACAATCATTATCTCACTCATTATACTAGCGAAATTAAGAAATTAATTTTAAACGGAAGTGATCCCATTCCATCAAACATCCAAAAAATTATGAAATATCTAAGAGAAAGATAATGGCTATTGTTATTAAGAAAAAATGTCAAAACGGTAATCTCTATTTTTATTACCATAATGGTAAAATTAAAACTATCAAACATGATGGGACCGTTACTTGGAAAACAAAAAAAACGGTAATCTCTATTTTTATTACCATAATGGTAAAATTAAAACTATCAAACATGATGGGACCGTTACTTGGAAAACAAAAAAATAAGAAAAAAAGATGTTAACTAACGAAGATTTTTACCATATTAAACAATTTAAAGTTAACACTCAATGTGTTAATATTTTAAAAAAACTTTTTCATAAATCATCATTTTTAATTAATTTTCATGAATATATGTGTCATCATCACCATTTAATTAATCAATATTTAACTGATAACAACTATCACTCTCAAAGTCAAAAAGTAATTCGCGGTAAAATCAATGAATATCTCATTTTATTATATTTTCAAAACCAAGGAATCATTAATTTATATCCCCAAGCTTATTTATTTTTCATCCCCGACATTAAATTTGATCTCGTTTTGGTTTACCAAAACCAAACGAATAATGGCGTTTAATTTTAAAACCTGTGAACTATATTACGTTTTTTTAGACAATTTTAATTTTTAAAATTGTTCTTTAAGACTATTGCCTTTTTATATAATTTATTTTAGTTGCTATTAAGATTTTTCTTTGATTTTTTTGATTTTATTAAGAATATTGTAACTATTTTTGCTTAAATCAATCTTATCAAAAGAATCGTTTATAATGTTTTCTGAAAATAAATTTTTTTCTTTTAATAAAAAAATAAGAGCATGAAAAAAACAATAACCATCTCCTTTGGTGTCTTCAGGTTTTTCAATAAAAAAATGATAATTGTTATTTTTCATTTTTAAATCAATAGGATTATTATCAAAAAGAAAAGAAGATAACAAATTTTTATCATTAATTATTAAATTAAATTTGCGTTTTAATTGTTGGCCTAAAAAATCAAGAGTCCCTTGAATTAAAGGAGTACTTGCAGTTCTTAAAGAACAACTTAAAACATCATTTTCAAAAAAAGATGAATCGCCATTAAAAATAAGTAAATATTGTTCTTTAAATTGATCATTTTCTAATCCATTTACAAATTGATTTAAACCTAAATATGCTAATTTACGGGTTAACTGAAAAGAGTTATCTGGATTTTTAAAACAAGTAAAAGGTTTTTTATTTTTTGGATTTTTGTAAAATATGATAAAAAAGCAAAAGATTAAAAAAGCAAAACAAATAAAAATGATAATATTTTTCTTTATTGTTTGTTTCATTATTAATTTTAATATAAATTCCTTATCTTTTCTTGAACAATAAATAATTTAAGAAAAAAATTGATATGATTTTAAATATTGTAATTCATAGTTATTATAGCATTTATCTTACAAAAAATTTGCCCAAATTTTATTTTTTTCGTAATTTGTTCTTTTAAAAAAAATAAAATATTTAACTTTTATTTCAGTTTAAGAAGTTTTGCCATATGTTATAAACATAATAACATTTTTTTCATTTCGTTATCACCAATAACTACTTGATAAAGGATTTTAAATTTTTGAGCTTCTCTAATTTTATATCCTAAAGTTGTTTCTTTTGAATTAATTTCTACTCTCAAACCTTCAGATAATAAAAAAAGATCTTTTATTTTTTGAGTATATTCTAAATGTAAAGAAGAAGCAAAAGGAATTAAAAGCACTTGTAAAGGAGCAAGCCACAAAGGAAAAACACCTTTATTTTCTTCAATTAAATGAGATAAAAAAGTTCCAAAGTTGAAACAACAGAACGACGAATCACAACTGGACGACAATGTTTATTATTAAAGTCAATAAAAGTTAAATCAAATTTTTGTGGCAATAAAAAATCTAATTGAATAGTTGAAAATCTTCATTTCCTAAAGCAGTAAACACTTGAATATCTAAATTTAGGGCCATAAAAAGCAGATTCACCGACAACTTTCTCTAAAAGGTAAATTAAGTTCTTCAATGGTTTTTTTTAAAATGTTTTCTGAATTTTGACACATTTCATCATCTAAAAAATATTTTTCTTTATCTTGGGGTTCAAGATAACTTAAACGAAATTCATATTTTTGAATTTTAAAATCACGATAAACTTCTTAAAATTAATTAATTATTTTTTAAATTTGATAAATTAAGTTTTTCAGCGATTTCGTCGTTGTTATAACATCTTGGATAATCTTCATTTATATTCCCTAAAGGAATTCCAAAACTTAAATAGATAATTTTAAATTCGTTTTTGCTTAGTTTTTTTCTTAGTAATTTTAATAATAATTCATGGTTTACTTGTTTTTAGCCATAATTGATGGGGGTGAGGTTTTTCTATTGGGTTCATATTTTTCTTCTTGAAAAGAAATATTATTAGTTTTTTGGTTTTTGGGGGGGTTGAAGATGGGTGTCTTTTTCTTATTATTTCTTTGATTTCTGATTTTATGGTTGGGGTTGCATAGGCGATAAAGTTATAACCTAAATTTTCTTAATTATTTAGTGCTTTGATTAATCCTAAAATCCCTTCTCTTAATATAAATCCTCTTTAGTTAAAAAAATAGGATAATATTTAAATTGATAAACTGGTTTTTTTACCAAAGTTAAATGAAGTTCAATTAATTGATTACGAATTTCTAAATTCTTTTTATTTTTTATAAAAATTCTTTAAATAATCTTTGTCTTAACATTAGAATCCTTTCTAAAAACGTTTTTAGAAAAGATAAGAAATTATTTTTTGAGTCTGGAAAAGAAAAAAAGACTAACTTAAAGTTAGTCTTAAAGAGTTTTTAAAAAGCAAAAAGTGTCTAAAGTTTTGGAACAGGGCAAAGATTGCGGAAAAACTACTCTTTTTAATCTTTTAGAAGATATCCAAAAACTAGATAAAGAGATATTTTTATTAGCAATAAAAGTATAAAAACTTTTACAGATAATGATTTTACTATTTATAAAAATGACATAATAGGTATTATATTAAAAGATAAAGATTAGTTATTAAATGGTTTAACTGTTGAAGAAAATATTAAATTAGTTTTGAAATTAGAAAATAAAATATTTAATACTAAAGAAGTTAAACAAATTTTGAAAAAAGTAAATTTATCAGAGATAATAGACATGGATTCTTGTGTTTCTGAATTAAATAAAGTATAAAAAATAAAATTAATATTGGCTGTTTTAATTATTAAAAATACTACAATTATCTTAGCTCATAAACCTATTTTAAATGTAGATATCAATACTAAATTAGTTTTTGTTTTTTTCACAAACACCCAAAATAATTTTCATTATTTTGATAGAATTATTAAACTGGATAATGAATCATATTATAGAAGATATTTCTAACACAAAAACAACTTTTCCAAATTCCCATTTTTTATTTTCCAACTTTTACACACCCATCAAACAAAAATTATAAACTTTATAATAAATCAATAAATAATTTATCTTGGGAAATATTAATGTTTATGATGAAACTTTATTAGAAGGCACAATATAACAATTGTATAAGAGGATATGGAACGCATTTTATTTCTGTATTTTTTTCTATTATTACGTTGTTTTTATTTGGATTATTTATGTTAAAACAAAAATTACTTTTTAAATGTTTGTTTTTAATGGGTTATTTAGTAATAGGTTTATTGGCTTTTATGATATATGTAGCTGTAGAAATGCTTTAAAATCAACATTATTATCCTTTAAAAAAGAATAAATATAAAAATTACAAATAATAGTTGTTTTTCCAAAATATATTAATCGAATTTTAAAAAAATTTATTATTCAATTTTTATAAATTGGAAATAATTGGAGAAGCTATAATTAATTCTATATTTTATATCATTTTACTTTGGTTTTTTGTATTTATAACTCAAAATATAAAATAATTTTCAAGTATATCTGATTTTTTTATTATTTATATTTAATAATAATATCTGTTGTTTGGGCTGTTATAATTAGATATTTATTAAACAAAACAATTATGAAAATTTATGAAATTATATCAAAAAAAATTTAAATAAATATTTATTAAATTTAAATAAAATTGTATCATGAAAATCAATAATTAATACCTTATATTTATTTTAATATCTTATATTATATAGTTTAAACTTGCCTTACTTTTTCCATTTTTTTCAAAAATAAAATAACAGTTCCTACAATAATCAAATAAATAATAGAAGAAATATAATAAGGTTTAGGGCTTGCAACACTACTATACAAAGCATTAGAAGCACAAGCAATATCAATAATTCCACCTAACATACTAAAAACAACACAATCTTTTAAATTAATAATAAACTCATTAAAAATAGGAGTTTGTGATCTTTTAATAGATTGGGGTAAAACAATATAACGCATTGTTTGAGTGTGTGTCATTCCCAAAGATAAGGAAGCCTCAATTTGTCCTTTATCCAAAAAGGAAATATTTTTAGTAATAATTTCTGAAATATAGCCCATAGTATTTAAAATAATTACCATATAAGCAGCAAAAATTGGAGTATACCAAGTAGCATTTTGGAAAAAAGCAAACTCTTTTAAGAAAAAATAACTCACAAAAGCTTGCACTAACATAGGAGTACTTTTAATAATCCATATATAAAAATTAATAATTCTACATCCTATTTGATGCAAATAATAAATTAAAAAATGACTTTTCTTTTTGGTAATATTTAAAACTTGGAAAAAAACTAACAATAAAGATAAGACAAATCCTCCAAAAGTTCCATAAATCCCAAATTTAAGAGTTGTTAAAATCCCTCTTTTATAAAGAGAAAAATTATTTTTAAAAATAGACCATATATTTAATGTATCTTTTTCTGAGGTTTGTTTATCCATGAATTCTTTTCTTTTTTTTGGGGTAAGTGTGTATTTATTTTCTGGATCAGGTTCTTTTTTTAAAAAATCATCAATGTCTTTTTTGTTAATACCTTTTTTGTTAATAATTTCTTCTTGTTTTTTAAATCCAATAGCAAGTATTCCAGCGGCTTGTTTTATTTTGTTATCTAAAATTGTTGCTTTTTTAATTTCTATTCGCTCTAAATTATTATGAGCTTGGAAATGTTTTTGAGCAACAGTTGCATCAGCTAAATAAAAATAATTGGAGTCTGTTTGAACTTTTTGAGCTTGGAAATCAAAATTATCAATTCCTTCTACTTCATTTCCTTTTAATGTTTTTGCTATTTGTTCGTAAAAAGTTCCTCGTTGATATAACATTTTTCCAGGTAATTGAATTTGGTCGATATTTTGACTATTAATTTGATTTTTAAAATTATACTTATAAAAAACAGGATTATTTTTATTTATAACAATAACATAAGATTGATCTTCATCATAATAAGAATTGTCAGTAAAATCAATTTGGGCTTGTCTTTCTTCTGTTTTACTCATTCCTGCAATAATTAAATCAATATCTCCTTTTTGACAAGCAGGAATTAAACTATTAAAATCTATTTTTTTAATTACTAATGTAATGTTTTTATTATGCTTTTTATTTAAATAATTAACTAATTCTTTAGCTACCAAAACATCATATCCAACAACCCCAATATCACTTTCTTTACCATTTATTGTTAAAGGATGTGGGTCTTTATCTTTATTATTAGAAAGATAATTATAAGGTTTGTAATTGCATTCCATTCCTACAACTAAAGTATTTTCATCTTTATTTTTAGTATTTTGAGGATAAAAATCATCATATAACAAAAAAGATATAATAATAGTTAAAATTGTTAAAAAAAGATATTTAGCTTTAAAATAATTCTTAATTCTTAAAAAAAATAACGTTAGCAAATGATTTTCCTTCCTATAAAACAAAAAAACCTTCTTAAAAGAAGGTTTGAGACAGACTTGATTAAAGCGCCTTTACTGTTAAAACAGCAAGAATATTATAGATATTTTCTATAATCTCATAATAAATTATTGCCATAATTATTATTCGGCGATGATTACCTTTCTTATGCTTCACAGAATGCCTTCTTCACACAATACTCTTTTACACCGCTACCTCTTTTTAATTTTATATAAAATTTTATTTAAGTAATTAAAAAATATAATAAAAATTTATTATATAGTAAATTATAACATAATTTTTTAAATGGGAATTGCGCTTTTATCAAAAATATAAAGAAATTATTAATAACTTAGTTTTATTTATAGTTAGTTATAAGGATTTATTTTTATGCTTATTATTTTATTTTAGATATTATTATTTTATTTATGCTTTTATTTTTTCTTTTATTCTTTTTATTATAGATAAAATAAACTAATAAATTAGAAAAAAACATCATAAGATGAAGGGTTAGTTAATAGGCAAGAAATAATGAAAATAACAGCAAAAATGATATTAATTATTTTAAAATGTATTGCATATATTCCTAAATTAGTTTGATATCTATAACAAAAAATCAAATTAAAAGCACAAAAGAAAGACCGCCAACTAATCTAGATACTTTAAAAACGTTAATTTTAATATAATTTGTTTTCTTGTTCTTCTAAAGTTTGAGATTCTTTAAGTAATATTTTAAAATACTTAATGGAACATTAAGTAGAAATATATTAATTTATAAAATTTGTAAATTTTATAACTTTTATTAAAAAATGAAGTAATTATTCATTTTATTTGTTGTTATTTGTTTGTGTGATTTGTTGTTAATTTATGTTTATTATTTATATGTTTTTGTTTTTGTTTTGCAATTCCCTCCTTTAAATTGTATCTCGCTTTTAATTGTGACATTTTTATATAAATTACTAACTGTTTCATTTACTTATTTTGTTAAAAACATTCTTTTAAAAATTATATTTTTGCAAATCATCTCTTTTAAAACTATTTTGATTTCAAATTTTAATTCATCAAACAAAAACAAAACACAATTTTAATTTTGTAAAATTAAATTACTAACCCCAAAGGCATTCTTTATAAGTGTCTTTTTTTATTTTATTCAAATTAACTTTTTTTGCTTTTTCAAACCACCAAATAAAAAATTTTTAATTTCCCCGAAAAAATCCCCACCCTTTCAAAAACATCACCAAAACCCAAGTTTTTTTGGTATAATAGAGGTTAAATGTTTAAAAAAAATTAAATGATGCAAGGAGCATATAAATGAAAACAAAATTAAGAGAACAAGAAATTATTAGACATCAAAAAATGAATGAATTAAAAAAATTAAACATCGATCCTTTTGGAAAAAAAATTGTCCCTTCTCATTCAATCGAACAAATTCTTTTACAATACCAAAAAGCAGATAATTTAGCCCTCGAACAATCACAAATCAATGTTTGTGTAGCTGGTAGAATCGTTTTAAAAAGAGGACAAGGCAAAGCGGGTTTTTTGCATTTACAAGATTTTAATTTCCGAATGCAAGTATATGTAAAACTTGATTTAGTGGGCAAAGATGCTTTTCAAATTTATCAAAATTGTGATTTAGGAGACATCATAGGTATAAAAGGGGTTTTATTTAAAACCAAAACGCAAGAATTAACCATTAAAGCCTTGGAATTTATTCACCTTACCAAAACTCTAAAACCTTTACCTGACAAATTTCATGGCTTGCAAAATCGCGAAGAGATGAGAAAAAATCGCTATGTGGATCTAATCGTAAACGAAAAAACAAGACAAGTGTTTTTAACTCGCAGTTTGATTATGAAATACATTAGAAATTTTTTTGATAATCAAGGTTTTTTAGAAGTAGAAACTCCCATTTTACAACCAACTTTGGGAGGCGCTTCTGCAAAACCTTTTATCACTCATCACAACGCTCTTAATTGTGATTTTTACTTAAGAATTGCCACCGAATTACCCCTTAAAAAATTAATTGTTGGTGGAATGAATAAAGTCTATGAAATCGGACGTGTTTTCAGAAATGAAGGAATTGATGCCACACATAATCCCGAATTTAGCACTATTGAAGCTTACTTGGCTTATGCTGATATGCAAGATATTATGGACTTAACAAAAAAATGCTTACAAGAATTATCCAAAAAAAAAAATGGCAAGTTGCAATTTACTTACCAAAACCAAGAAATTGATTTTTCCCATTTTGCAAAAGTAAGTATGGTTGCATCAATAAAGGAAAAAACAGGAATTGATTTTACAGATCATTTTACCTTTGAACAATGCCTTTCTTTGGCAAAAAAACACCAAATTGAAGTTATGCCCCATTTTAGTCAAGGACATATCATTGAGGCTTTTTTTGGAAAATACGTAGAAAACACCCTCATTCAACCTACTTTTGTCTACGGACATCCGCTGGAAATAAGTCCTTTGGCAAAACAAAATGAATCTGATCCTCGCTTTGCTGACCGTTTTGAACTTTTTATTGTAGGTAAGGAATTTGCTAATGCTTTTAGCGAACTTAACGACCCCACCGAACAAGAAAAACGTTTTTTAAACCAATTACAACAAAAACAATTAGGCAACGACGAAGCCAATGACATGGACTATGATTTCCTAAACGCCCTTAATTATGGCATGCCTCCAACTGGCGGTCTTGGAATTGGACTTGATCGTTTGGTTATGCTTTTAACCGATACTGCAAATATTCGTGATGTTATTTTATTTCCACATTGCAAGAATCAAAATAAATTTAGTCAAAACAAAACAACAAATAAAGACCTAACTAATAAAAAAGGTTAAAAAGAGTAAAAAATAATATAGATTAATTAATTAATCTATATTATGTAAAGTTGATTTGGTAAAAACACAAGCAATTAAATCTTTATAAAAAAATGATAATTCTATTTAAATACTTTGGAATAAAACCAGCATTAATTAATTTTTGAGGAGTCATTTGTTCTTTTACTCGTTCAACTATAAAACATATATCTTTTAATTTTTCCGATGTAAAACCAACATCTAAAAATTGTTTTAATGGAAAGATTTGATAAAATAAATTCATATAATCAATTAACCATTATCAATAAAATCTTTAACAGATTATAAATCAAGCAAGATAAAGATGATTAGGAGCATAATGACAATTTATTAAATCTTTTACAGTAAATCCAGCAGGTTTTATATCTTTCCAATTATAACCATTATATAATTAAAAATTGTGGATGTCTTTGATGTTGTGTCAAAGTTTCTTTAATAGTTTTTTAAGATGCTTGTTTTTCTTGTGTTGGAGAAATTGATGAATTTAATGTTTTTTTTATTAATAAAAAATAAAATAAAAAAAACATTATAAAACAATAAATAAAGAAAGAAAAATAAAAAATTATTTCTAATAAATATTTTAACATTCATAATATTTTTTCTTTGATTTTGTGTAAATAAATATAAATATTAAAATTAACACTATTATATCAAAAAAACTAATTTTACGTAAATTAAATAAATCATAATTAATTTTGATGTGTTAATTTATCATTGGAATTAAAATAAATCAGCAAAAACAACAATACTTTTATTTTTTAGCCAGTAAGGGAAGTGCAATTATGAGAGGCTTTTTTTATTTGCAAAGTTTTTATAGCTTATTACAAAGTCTTAATTCTTTAGAAACTTTGGTGCAAAAAACCAAAGAAAATAATTATGATTTTGTTGCCTTGAGCGATGATAATTTATATGGCATGCCAACTTTTTTAAAATTATGCCATAAATACAAAATCAAACCTATTTTAGGACTTAAAATAAATTTTTTACACAACAATCAATTAGCAACACTTTTGATTTATGCCAAAAACGACCAAGGAATCAAAAATTTAATTCAAATTTCAACTATTATTAAAAATGAAGAAAAACCCCAAATTACCTTAAATAAAATTGCTAATTTAGGAAAAAATTTGTTTGCTTTGATTCCCGGAGAAAATCCTTTTTTTGATGACATGTTTTTTCGCGACCAAAAAGATAAATTTTTTCAAATAGCCACTCAATTACAAAAAATATTTGACGAAATTGTATTAGGTGTTTCTTATCAAAACTCCTTTTTAGAATTGCTTTCTGAAAACATCATTGATTTTGCAAACCACTTCCAAATTCCTTATGTACCAGTTAACAAAACTTGCTATGATACTTTTCAAGCCCAACCAACCTATCAAATGCTTGCACAAATGGAAAATAAAAAAAACGACAACCAAACTGATTTATCTTTTTTAACCAAAGATAACTTTGATAGCACATACAACACCCAAACACACAAAACAATGTTTGCTTATTTAAAAAAATTAATCTTTTCTATTAAATATCAAAATTATTTACCACAAAAAATATTGTTGCCTTCATTTGTTGATTTTTTACAAACCCAAAAAATAACTGCCAAAGAATACTTAAAACAAATATCTTATGAAGGTTTACACCAATACATCGATATTCAAAGTCCTAAATATACAAAATACCAACAAAGACTAGATCAAGAATTACAAATTATAGCTGATATGGAATATGACAATTATTTTTTAATTGTAGGTGATGTTGTAAGATACGCCAAAAAACAAGGTATTTTAGTGGGTCCTGGTAGAGGCTCTTCTTCGGGTTCTTTGGTGTGTTTTTGTTTACAAATTACAGAAATTGACCCTTTACAATATGACCTTATTTTTGAGCGTTTTTTAAATCCTCAAAGAAAAACTATGCCAGATATTGACCTTGATTTTCCAGACAATACAAGAGATTTGATTATTCAATATGTTTGTCAAAAGTACGGCACCAAACACGTAGCAAGTATTATTACTTTTAGTAGATTTGTAAGCCAAAAATCCATCATTAATGAATTAGTGAAATTTATGCCCACAGTAAAGGAATTCCAAACCAAACGCGTTTTGTCATATTTGGATAAAAAAAGCAATTATAAAAAAGAAACTTTGGATTTACAAATGAAAAACTTACTTACAATGGCATCTTATATCGAAGGAATGCCACGATTTACAGGAACCCATCCAGCAGGAATTATTTTAAGCCAAATGCCCCTTTATCAAATTATTCCATTACAAAAAGGCACTCACAATAAATTACAACAAACCCAATGGGAAGCCTCTGACCTTGAATCAATCGGACTTCTCAAAATAGATTTTTTGGGATTAAGAAGCCTTACTTTGATGAATCAAATGATTTCAGCTATTCAAAAAAATAACCCCAAATTTAGTCTTTTTCAAATCCCTTTAAAAGATAAAAAAACTTTTGAGTTGTTACAACAAGGAAAAACAATAGGTATTTTTCAATTAGAATCTTACAACGCCAAAATCTTTTTACAAAAAATGATACCCCAAAAGTTCGAAGACCTAATTGCTTTACTTGCCTTAAACAGACCAGGACCCATCGATTCTTTTAATATGTTTTTAAAAAACCGCCATCAAAAAACTACCACTTTTTTTAGTCCTTTGATTGATTTTATCCTTCAACCCACTTATGGAATTATTCTTTATCAAGAACAAATTATGCAAATTGTAGCTGTCTTTGCCAAATACAGTCTTGCCCAAGCAGACCTTTTTAGAAGAGCTATTAGCAAAAAAGGAAAAGATTTATTATTGCAAGAAAAAAACAACTTTATTGCCAAAAGCAAAGAACAAGGACGCGACCTTAAAATAGCCCATAAACTTTATGATTATATTTTAAAATTTGCCAATTACGGTTTTAACAAAAGTCACAGTGTCGCTTATTCTTTAATTAGTTATCGTATGGCTTATTTGAAAGCTAATCATTTTATTGCTTTTGTAATTACTTTATTAAATGATGCTATTGGGGATGCAACCCAAACAGAAATTTTGCTAAAAGAAGTTATTCAAAAAGGCATCATTATAGAACCACCCCATATATTTATTAGCCAAGATAAATATTATTTCCAGGACAATAAATTATTTTTGCCTCTAACTATTATTAAAGGAATAAATGTTGCTTTTTGTCAAGAATTAATGAAAAAACAAAAAAATTTAATTAAAGAGCACCAAAAATTAACAAAAAAATCCCAAACATCACCCCTTTATTATTCTTTTAAAACCTTTAAACAACAATTATTTCCTTTTCTCACCGAACATTTATTAACTAATTTAATTTTTGCAGGTACCCTTGATAAAATGGGATTAAACCGCAATACTTTGGAACAAAACAAAGATTTAAAAGAAGTTAAATATTATCCATATTCGGACTACGAACCTGAAATACACCCAGAATTACCTTTACAAGAGCTTGTCATTAAACAAAAAAAAGCATTAGGATTTGGACTTCATAATTTATTAATCAATCAAAAAAATAAATCTTAATATTATTTTATTATAAATACAAAAAACATTATTAAATTATTTGAATATGATTTTTTCTCCTTTCACATTTTTCGTATTTTTTGCTTTGCTTTTCATTTTTTTAATTTGATTAAATCTGTTTTTTTAAACAATTACACAATCAATAAAAATAAATAATTTCTTTTTGATGAAATTTCTTTGAATTTCCAATCACAAATACAACAATATATTAAAACATTTACAAGACATTCATACCATTTTTGATAAATTACAACAAGACCAAAAAAATAACTGATATTGAAATTATGATACTTTTAACATACGATCAATCAGTAACTTTTTAAAAACAAAAATACGGTTTAGTAAGTAGTTCTTATTTTTATTGGATGCAAGTTTTACTCTTCAAACTAACCCCAACCCTAAACATCAAAAAAACAGCTGGAAGGCTTAGAAATAAACCAAATAAAGAATATCAAGCAAAAGAGGATTATCCAAATATCACCAAATCCCGAATACACCAAACAACATCCTTTTGAATACCAAAAAGGTATTAATTTGGTGTATTGTAATTTATTAGAACATTTCCCTTCTACATTTAAAAATTTGTAATTATTCCAAAAACCTTTTAAATCCTGAAGTCGGACAAAAAGGATATTAAATTATTTTTGAACCGTTTAGATAAAATCTTTTTATATGATGATTTTGGATCAAAAAAATACGAAGAAAAAGAAGTTTTGCTTGTTTATAAAAAAGAAAATGATTTTCATAAATGTTATAATTTATACCAAAGTTTAAAAATTTATTAATAGTATTTTTATAATATTTTATGTTATTTGATAATTTCTTCATCATTTTTGCATTAATTAGTTATCTTTTAATTATAATACATCAAGGAATAAAGGAACAAATATGAAAAAAATTTGATATTGATCAAACTTTATAAAACAACAAAACCAAAGAAATTCCTTCAAAAACCATAAAAATTTTACAAACTCTAGCGTAAAAACCTAATAATATTTTAGAAATTGATACAGGAAGAAACTATAAAAGTTTAATCGTTTTAAAAGAAATTACTGCTTTATTTAAAATTATTTTGTTGTTCTAAATGGAGCTATTACTTGGAAAGCCACACAAATATCATCCAACAAACTTTTATCCCCCAAGAACTTGCAATTAAACTTAAATAATCAAGATCAATAAAAAGGCATCATAGTTCTCAATATTAGTTTAGAAGAAGGGAGTATAACCCAAACAACAGATCCCTGATTCTAAAAGTTTGTTTGATAATTTAATGTTACAAAAAACATCCCATCAAAAGCAATCTTCATTTAAAAAACCTATTTACAAAATTAATTTATTTCATCAAAATCACTCCCTTGTTATTTATTTTTTAAAAGATTTTGAACAACTACAAGCTTATTATTGGAAAAATGGTTTTGTAAGTTTAATCACCAAACAAGTTAATAAAGCTTATGGCATCCGAGCAATTATGAAAGACCACAAAGATTACCAATTAATTTGCATGGGAGATGGTTGCAACAATTTTGAAATGCTTCAATTATTAAACTCTTAACAAAGTTGCCAATTTAACTGCTCCTCACATCGACAAAAATGCTTTATATGATTTTTTTAAAGATTGTAATTTGTTATGAAGTTGTTTATCGATAAAAAAATAAAATATGTTTTCAATGCGTTTAAAGGAGAATAAAATGTGTTCAATTTTTGGAATACTAAATATTAAAACCGATCCAAAAATGTTGTGTGACCAAACTCTTAAACTTTCAAGTTTGATGTTCCATCGAGGACCTGATTGATCAGAAATTTTTGCTTCTCAAAAAGCCATTTTAGCACACGAAATACTATCAATTGTAGATGTCAATGCTGTGGGAAACCAACCCACTTTATAATAAAACAAAACCTTAGCACTTGCAATAAATGGAGAGATTTATAACCACTTAGATTTGAGCCAACAATACAAAGATAAATGTGAGTTCCAAACAGAATCAGATTGCGAAGTTATTTTAGAACTATATCAAAAAAAGGTGTTAATTTTTTAGATGAATTGAAAGGAATGTTTTCATTTAATTTTATATAACACCTATCTTATAGGACGCGATCATATCGGAATAATTACGATTTATATGGGATATGACCTTGACCAAATTTTTATATAGCTTCCAAAATTAAAGCCCTAATTCCCATTTGTAAAATCCTTTCTATTTTTCCTTCAGGAAATTATTTATATAGTGAATCTGGTAAAATGGTCCAATATTATAAACGCGATTGGATGGATTATCAAAATGTTTAAAACAATCAAACAAAAACAAACCAATTACGGAATTTTCTTGAAACATCAATAAAAAAACATTTAATGTCTGATGTTCCTTATGGCGTACTTTTATTTGGTGGACTTGACTCTTCTATTATTTCTGGAATCACTAAAAAATTTGCCAAACACCGCATAGAAGAATCAAGCAAAAAAGATGCTTGGTTTCCTTCACTTCATTCGTTTGCTGTGGGTCTTAAAGGTGCTCCTTATCTTAAATCTGCCAAAGAAGCAACCAATAATCATTTGAGAAAAGTCCATCATGAAATTAATTGTTACTATTAAAGAAGGCATAGATACTTTAAAAGATTTCATTTATAATATTGCAACGTATGATATTATAACTATTCACGCATCAATTCATATGTATTTAATAGCTCGAAAAAATAAAGCTATGAGTATTAAAATGATTCTTTCTAGTAAAAGGTGATGATGAAATTTTTGGAGGTGTTATCTATATTTTCATAAAGACCCTAATGCTTAAGAATTCCACAAAGAAACAGTCCGTAAATTAGCTTCATTAGATTTTATATGATTGTGCACGACGAGCCAAAACAAAGCAATGAGTAATTGAGGAGTAGAGGCGCGAGTGGCTTTCTTAGACAAAAACTTTTTAGATGTTGCTATGAGACTCAATCCCAAAAGTAAAATGCGCAGCACAAATGGCAAAATAGAAAAACATATTCTGCGACAAACATTTGAATATTTATTTACCCAAAAGATTTTTCATGGCTTCAAAAAAAATTTCTGATGGAATTAGGCTAAGGTTGGATTGATGCTTTAAAACAACTTTCCCAAACAAAAATCACAGATATGTAATTAAAAAATACTTATGTTCGTTTTCCTTATAATACTCCTATAAATAAAGAAGGCTACATGTATCTCGAAATTTTTGAAACCTTATTTCCTTTGCCAAGCGCAATAAGTCTTGTGTTCCTGGGGTGGTCCTTCAATTGATTTTTGTACTAAAAAATCTATCGAATGGACCAAAGCTTTTAAACAAATAAACGAGATCAGATCCTTCAGTAAGCGCTGCATTAGGAGTTCATAATGAAGCTTATAATGACAAATAAATTTTATTCAACAATTCCCAACTTAAATTTATTTTTTTGCTTTTATTTTTTTTGTTCGAACCAAATATAAAATAAAAAAACTAATCCAAAATTACAAATCATAAATTATATATTTTGCAAACATTTATAACATCCATTTTTGCAACTCAAAATTTTTACAACTTTTATCCCAGAAAGGATATTTATATGAACCAAAAACCAAGAAAAGCCTTAATTAAAAAAAACAATTTTCCCCAAATCAAAACACACAAAAAACCTTTTTTAAGTAGTAAACTTTTAAGCAATTGCATTATTTTTAACTCTATTGTCATTGTTGTATTAGCAATTTATTTAAACAAACCTACTCAAACAAATATTTACCAAAAAACCACCCAACTACATTTAACAGCAATGATAGCAGGAATGTTTTTGGGAGGTACTATTTTAGGATTAAAAAAAGGATCTTTTGGCATTTCTTTAGGAGTTTTATTAGGAGCCACCTTAGGAATGTGGCTATCGTTACTTACTAAAGGACAAATTATTTCGATAATTCAAATGTAGTTTTTTAATTTTAACACCGAAACCAAATATTTTTAATTTCCAAAATAAAGAAAGTGTCATTATTTTTATGCAAACAAAAATCAAAAATCTAACCGCACAATTTAACACCAGTTTACAAAAAAACAAACATGATTTAGACCAATTGATGATCTTAGACAAAGAATTTTTAGGCAAAAAAGGCATCTTGTTTGAACTTACCCAAGAACTAAAAAACCTCCCTCATGACCAAAAAGCAGTTGCAGGCAAGTTAATTAACGTTTTAAAACAAGAAATTATTTTCACTTTACAAAAAGAAAAAGAAACTTTACAAAGAAACCAACTAAACGCTAAACTACTCCAAGAAGAAATTGATCCTACTTTATCAGCATTTAATTTTTGCCAAGGAAGCACTCACCCCCTTAATCAAATCATTGAACAAATTGAAGATTTATTTTTATCTTTGGGATATGAAATTAAAGAAGGCAACGAAATCGAAACTGATTTTTATAATTTTGAAATGCTCAACATGGGCAAAGGCCATCCCGCAAGAGCAATGCAAGACTCTTTTTATATTGACCCCCAAAAACTTTTGCGAACACATACTTCCAACGTCCAAGTCAAAGAAATGAAAGCTCGACAGGGAAAACCACTCAAAATTATTTCTCCTGGAAAAGTTTACCGCAAAGACGACGATGACGCTACCCATAGTCATCAATTTATGCAACTAGAAGGGCTTGTAATTGACAAAAACATTAATTTTTCCCATCTCAAAGAAACTCTTTTAATCATTACCAAAGAATTATTTGGCACTTCCCAAGAAATTCATTTAAGACCGTCTTATTTTCCCTTTACCGAACCAAGCATTGAAGTTGATTTAGTAATTACCAAAAAAAATGGCACCAAAGAATATTTAGAAATTTTAGGAGCTGGTTTAGTGCATCCCCAAGTTCTTAAAAATGCCAATTATGACCCTGAAAAATATCAAGGTTTTGCATTTGGAATAGGTATTGAAAGAATTGCTATGATTAAATATCAAATTGAAAATATTAGATATTTTTATAACAATGATATTCGCTTTTTAAAACAATTTGCAAGGAACAACAACAATGAAAATTATTGAAAATATTTTAAAAAACCACCTTTTGCAACCCCTTTCCCAAAATATTTCTATCTTAACTAACAATTATATTACCGAAGTACAAAATTTTTTTCCCCTATCCAAAAACACTAATTTAGTGGTGGGACAAATTCTTAACTTTCAAAAAATTCAAGGATCCCAAAAATTAAATTTAGTAAAAGTTAACATTGGCACAAAAGTAGTAAAAATTGTTTGTGGAGCTTCTAACTTACAAAATGACAAAAAGGTTATTGTAGCTTCAGAAGGTTCTTTTTTGGAAGGAATCAACTCCACCCTTAAAAACAAAAAAATTTATGGATTTTTTTCGGAAGGGATGCTTTGTTCTTTGGAAGAATTGGGCATTAGTAGCAAATTTTTAACTCCCCAAGAACAAGAAGGAATTTATATTTTTAATGACCCCAACGACCAAATTGTTTTGGGAAGTAATGCTTTGATTCCTTTAGGGCTTGATGGTTTTATCTTAGAATTAGGACTTACTCCCAATCGTGGTGATCTTTTATCTCACCTAGGTTTTGCCAAAGATCTTCAAGCAATTTTGACTTCTCAAAAATCCAATAACAATCAAGAAAAAAAAGAAACCAACTACAAAACAAAAAACAAAGAAGACAAAACAATCCCAAAAATAACTCATCAATTAAACCCCAATTTTTTTTCAAAATTACCTCAATCTCCTTTAAAAGTCAAAATTGAAAGCGATAGTTGTTATGAATACAACGCTTGCATCATTGAAAACATCACCATCAAACCTTCTCCTTTGTGGTTGCGAAACACCCTGCTAAAATCAGGCATCAACCCCATCAATAATGTTGTGGACATCACTAATTTAATTTTAATCGAATACGGCATTCCCCTACACGCTTTTGATTATGGCACTATCCAACAAATCAAAGTTAGAAAAGCCTTGCCACAAGAAAATATTACAACTCTTAACCAAAATGATTTTGTTTTAGATGAAAATGATTTAGTTATTACAGATGGCAAAAAAGCCATTGCTATAGCTGGTATTGTAGGACTTTTAGAAAGTAGCATCAAACCTACAACTACCAAAATTATTCTTGAAGCTGCTTATTTTTCGCCCCAAACTATTGCCCAAACTTGTCAAAAACTCAAAACCAAAACTGAAAGTTCCCTACGTTTTGAAAGAGGCATTGACCAAAGTCTTATTCCTTTAGCTTTTCAAAAAGCATGCCAACTTTTAGTCACTTTAACAAATGCCAAAATTACTTACCAACCAGCAATTACAAAACAAAAAATCCGTACTAATCCTATTATTTCTTTAGATGTTGATTTTATTACAAAAAAAATTGGCGTTCCTTTGTGCGCTACTCAAATCAAAAATTGGTTATTAAACCTCGATTACCAAATGCATACACCAAAACATTTAAACCCAAAGAAAAAAAAAGAACAATTAAAACTCCAAGCTCCTTTACGTCGTTATGATGTCAAAATCAAAGAAGATGTCATTTCTGATTTAACTAGACTTTATGGTTGTCATAAATTACCTCCCAAAACAATTCAAATTCCCACTCAAGGAAAATTGACCTTGAAACAAAAAAATATTAGAGAATTGCGAAAACTCTTAGTTAATTTAGGATTTTATGAAACTATTACTTACAGTTTAATTAGTTCCGAAATGTTTAAAGTTTTTACTCCTCAAAAACCCTTTATCAAAATAATGAATCCTTTATCACAAGACAAAATGATTTTAAGACAAAGTTTGTTAAGTAGTTTAGTAGAAGTTTTAAGCTATCAACACAAACGACAAACTTTTGATACTGCTTTTTTTGAAATTGGCAAAACTTATTTTCCCAACAAAGAAACATTAAGTCTTGCTTTTGTTTTGAGTGGCAATTTCTTAAATTCTTTATGGCACAAACAAGATGTTTCAAGTTCTTTTTTTGTTACCAAAGGAATCCTTGAAAAAATTATTACTTTTCTAGGCATTACCCTTACTTATCAAAAAACACAACAACATAGCAATTTTCATCCAGGAATTCAAGCCAATTTATTATTTAACAACCAAATAATAGGAGTCATCGGAAAAACTCATCCCCTACTTAATGCCAAACACAACTTAAAAGAAAGTTTTCTTTGTGAACTCTTTTTAACGGATGAAATTCTTAACACTACAAAAACACTTACCTTCCAACCAATCCCTAAATTTCCTACTGTTATTCGTGATTTAGCCTTTTTAGTAGATACCAAATATTCCTTTTATCAAATCGAACAAACAATTAAAAAAACAACCCCTTTTGATTTAATCAAATGTGAATTATTTGATGTTTATCAAATGCCTACAACAAAAGAAAAACACTCCCTTGCCCTTAGACTTTTTTTCAATAACTTAGAAAAAAACTTAGAAAAACAAGACGTAGAACATTGTATGGAAAAAATTACTTCTAATTTGATTAAACATTTTCACATTGAAATTAGATAAAAATAGATAAAAGAAATTATATTATTTTTTAAGTATATATGAAAATATAATAATTGTGATAAAATAATACGGTAGTAAATTAGTTTTTTTACTCATTTTAACTTTTTACATTTATATAATTATAAATTTTTTTAATCAACAAGAAGCTAAAGGAAGTATTAAAAATGTTTAATGTCAACCATTTAAGCAAAAATTATGTTACTAAAAAAGGTAACATGACGATGGGTTTGAAAGACGTTTCTTTAAAATTACCTGATAAAGGTATGGTTTTTATCTTAGGTAAATCAGGTTCTGGTAAATCTACTTTATTAAATGTTTTAACAGGAATCGATGTTGCAAATAGTGGTGTAATTGAAGTATGCAAAGTTCCTATTACAACTTTTAATCAAAGAAATTTAGATAATTATCGTAATGGAATGATTGGCTTTATTTTCCAAGAATTCAACTTAATAGAAGATATGAATGTATTTGAAAATATTGTCTTAGCATTACAATTACAAAATAAAAAACCAGATGTTGCCTTAATTAATGATTTAATGACCCAAGTAGGATTGGATGTTTCATTCTTAAATAGAAGAGTTAATGAACTTTCAGGAGGACAAAAACAACGTGTTGCTATTGTTCGTGCTTTGGTGAAAAATCCTAAAATGGTCTTTGCTGATGAACCTACAGGAAGTCTAGATTCAGAAACAGGAACCCAAGTTTTTGATTTACTTCAAAATTTAAGTAAAGAAAAATTAGTAGTTATTGTATCTCACGATAGTGAAAGTGCTTATAAATATGCTGATCGTATTTTAGAATGTAAAGATGGTAAAGTCCTATCAGATATGACAAGAAAGGAAGAAACTACTAAAAAAAGCAAAGACAAAAAGCCAGTATTTAAAGAAGGCCAAGTTCTTACAGCTGAAATGATTGCAAACTTAACTAAAAATCCTGATTTAGAAAATTTTGATAAAACTGATGAGACTAAAGTATTACAACAAGATACTGATTTTGTATCTTTTCCTAGTCGTTTGCCTTTTTCGTTTGTTGCTAAGACTGCTTTAAAGAGTTTTAAAAATAAAAAGTTTTTCTTAATATTATCAATTTTCGTGACTGCTATTGCAGCTGGTTTTTTTGGTTTGACTGCTTTTCCTACATTAAGTGGTAAAGTTTTAGGAGTCGAAAAAAAACTTTTTCATATGAAAAAATTACTAGATGAAAAAAAAGAAAAAGAAAAATTAAAACAAAGCAAAAATCAAAATTATTATAATCATCAATCCATGACAAAAGAAGAAATAGAAGAAAGATTCATATTGGGTAATGTTTCAGGCGAAATAAATGGATATTTTGATGTTCGTGATTTAATAACTAATAAATGGATTATATTGATTATTTTATGTGTTCCTGGTTCTATGGTTATGCTTTATTTTTCTATGAGTGCCAAACTTCAAAATAAAAAAATGGGTACTCTACGAGCTTTAGGTTCTAATGGTGTTAATGTTGGTAAAATTTTTTTAGTAGAAGCATTCTTTTTTGCTTTATTCCAAATGGCTTTAACTTTTGTATTTTTCTTATTGTTTTTAATAAAGTTCGGTTCAGGTTCAGTAGCATACTTTTTTTCATCTTTTGAAATGGAACCATTAAAAGATTTTGAAAATGTGGAAGAAATTGTAAAATATTATAAAGAGGCAAAACAAGAACAAAAAGCAGAAATTTTAAAAATATATGGCGAAAACTATGAAAATAAAAAATGGGAAAATTGGAAACACATCATAATAGATAAATATTGTAACTCTGCTTTTAAAAACAAATATTATGTTTTAGCTAGATGGGGAAATATGCCATTTTATGCCTTCAATCCTTTTTTAAGAGTTTTTTTATTCAATTTATTAACATTCAGTTATACTTTTTTTGTAACTATACTATTTATATCTTTAATTATTTATAAATGGTCTAACAAAAAACCAGTTGACATCATCAACAATAAATAAATATTAATTGAAATATCATATATTATAATATATGATATTTTTTTTATCTCTTAAACTTGAAATTTTCATTATTTTGTTTCATCATTTGTCTTAATTTCAAGTACAATTTAATTGTAGATGTATATTTATCAAATAACACTAAATTAATTATATTTAGTAACAAAATAAAGAAGATATAATACATTTAATCAAAAACAAACTAATATAAATAAAATAAGGAGTTACGATGTTAACGAATGTATACGACCCCCTAAAAGGTAAACAATTCCAAATACTTGACGAAAATGGCAACCTTGTTCAACCTGAATTAGAACCAAAACTATCTAAAGATGTTTTATTAAAAATGTATAAAACAATGATTTTAGGTAGACAAGCCGATTTAGCAGCCTTAAAATATCAACGCCAAGGACGCATGGGAAACTATTTATTTAACTCAGGGCAAGAAGCATCTCAAGTAGGTGTCGCTGCCGCCTTAGAACCCCAAGATTGGGTATCGCCTTATTATCGTGATGCAGGAATTTTTCTTTACCGTGGAGTTTCTTTAGAACAATTTTATCTTTACTGGTATGGAAACGAAAAAGGTTCCCAATTAGACCCTAAGTTGCGTATTTTACCAACTAACATTATTATTGGATCTAGTGTTAATTTAGGAGCAGGACTTGCCTTAGCAAGTAAAATGCAAAACAAAAAAGAAGTAACTATTGCAACTATTGGAGACGGAGGAACTGCACACGAAGAGTTTAATGCAGGTCTTAACTATGCTGCTGTTTTTGCAGTACCATTAGTAGTATTTATTCAAAATAACCAGTATTCAATTTCTAATCCTCGTAACAAAGTATCCAAAGCTAAAACTTTAGCTCAAAAATGTTATGCTTGTGGAATTCCTGGCATGCAAGTAAACGGCAACGATATTTTAGCTGTTTATGTAGCAGCCCAAGAAGCCTTTAATGAAGCACGAAAAGGAAACGGACCTACTTTAATTGAAAATGTTTCTTATCGCTTAGAAGCACATTCCACTAACGACAATGCTTCTGTTTACCGTAGCAAAGAAGAAGAATTAGAGTGGCGTAAAAAAGACCCAATTATACGTTTTCAAAAATACTTGATAAATAAAAGTTATCTAACTCAAAAACAAGTAGAACAATTCAAAAAAGAAGCCCAAGAAGAAGTTATTTTAGCACACCAAAAAGTAGAACAAACAGGCAACAACATCGATATTAAAGATATTTTTGCATACACTTATGAAAAAATGACTCCTCAATTAGAAGAACAATACGAAGAATGCAAAACTTTTTTCAACACAAAGGAAGGTAAATAATAATGGCTTCAATGACATTACTAGATGCAATTAATCAAACTTTAGATAGCAAATTAGCAAAAGATCCTAGAGTAGTTCTTTTTGGACAAGATGTAGGAAAATTAGGTGGTGTTTTTCGTGTAACTAAAGGTTTACAAGACAAACACGGAGAAAATCGCGTTTTTAATACTCCTATTGCTGAATCTTCTATTATTGGAAGTGCTATCGGACTTGCCATTAACGGCATGCGACCAGTTGCAGAAATCCAATTTGATGGTTTTATTTTTGTAGGACTAGAAGACCTATTTGCCCATGCAGCCCGTTTGCGTAACCGTAGTCGTGGTAATTACACAGTACCTATGGTATTAAGAGTTCCAGTTGGTGGAGGTGTAAAATCCTTAGAACATCACTCCGAATCATTAGAAGTAATTTTAGGCTCTGTTCCTGGTCTTAAAGTGGTTATTCCATCTAACCCTTACGACGCTAAAGGTTTATTAATGGCTGCTATTAACGACCCTGATCCAGTAGTCTACATGGAACCTAAAAGAATTTATCGTGGTTCCCGTCAAGAAGTTCCTGAAACAGACTATGAAGTCGAAATTGGTAAAGCCAAAATCGTTCAAGAAGGAACAGACATTACAGTTGTAGCTTGGGGAGCGATGGTAACAGAAACAATATTAGCAATTAAACAACTTGATCCTAATGTTTCTGTAGAACTAATTGATTTAAGAACCATTAATCCTATTGACAGAGAGACTGTAATTACATCTGTGAAAAAAACTGGACGCTTTTTAGTGGTTCATGAAGCATGTAAAACTTACGGACCTGCAGGAGAATTAGTGGCTTTAGTTAATGAACAAGCTTTCTTATACCTAGATGCAGCTCCTGCGAGAGTTACTGGAAACGACATCACGATGCCTTTAGCCAAAGCAGAACATTATCAGTTTTTAAGCCCTGAAAAAATAGCTGATGCTATTAAAAAAGTGGTTTGCGAATAAGATAGCAAAAAATCAACCCCTTTTATCACAAAACAACAACACATTCAAACCACCCCCAAATTAAAAAATAAAATATATCTAAATCAAAAAAATAAAACCACAACCAAAATGCATTATAATCAAGGAGATAAAAATATGTTTGAATTTAAATTTGCTGATGTCGGCGAAGGAATTCATGAAGGTACAATTACAAGATGGTTTTTTAAAGTGGGCGACCAAGTAAAAGAAGGTGATGTTTTAGTTAAAGTTGAAACTGACAAATTAGACGTAGAACTAACTTCTCCTGTAGCAGGAAAAATCTTAAAAAGAGGCCTTAAAGAAGGAGAAGTTATTTGTGTAGGAGACACTATCGTTTTAATCCAAGAACCAGGCGACACCGATGCAGAAGTTAAAAATTTTTATTCTCAAAATCTTAATGAAACTGCAACAGAAGAAAAAAACGACACCCAACAAGAACAAACATCCGCACAAACTTCTTTACAAACTCAAAAAGTACTTGCTACTCCATTAGTAAAAAGTCTAGCCAAAGAACTAGGACTTGACCTTACAACTATTAAAGGAACAGGCGCAAATGGAAAAATCTTAAAAGTAGATTTACAAAACGCAAATAACCCTTTACAAACACAAACCCAACCCACAACCTCTTTTGTCCAAAAACAAAAAACCCCAACCCAAAATTTTGCCAAATCTAGCCAAGAAACAGAAATAGTCAAAATTTCTCGCCTCAGAAAAGCCATCGCCCAAAAAATGGTTCTTTCCAAAGGCACAATCCCAGAAACTACTCTAATGGACGAAGTAAACATTACTGCTTTAGTAACACTACGCAAACAAGCCAAAGATCAAGCGCAACTCCAAGGAATTAAATTAACTTTTATGGCTTTTATCATGAAAGCAGTAACAATTGCCTTACAAGAATTCCCGGTATTTAACGCTAGTTATGATGACGTTAAAGAAGAAGTTAATTACAAAAAATTCATTAATTTAGGAATAGCAGTTGATACCAAAGACGGTCTAATTGTTCCTAACATCAAAGATACTAATAAATTAACTCTTTTAGAAATGGCACAAAAATTACAACAAGTAGCCAAAGCCACTAACGAAAGAAAAGTGGAATTAAATCAACTTCAAAACGGAACTTTTACTATCACTAATTTTGGTTCTATTGATATTACTTACGGCACTCCAGTTATAAATTACCCTGAATTAGCTATTTTAGGAGTAGGAAAAATCACCAAAAAACCTATAGTTGAAAACAATCAAATTGTAATTGCAGATATACTTCCTCTTTCCTTATCAATTGACCACCGTATTATTGATGGTGCTGATGGCGGTAGATTTTTAAAACGCGTTAAAGAATTGTTAAAAACTCCTACTTTATTGCTTTTATCCTAACAGAAAAGACCAAAGGCAAAAATTATGAAAAATTATGATATTTTAGTGATTGGTGGAGGTCCTGGTGGATACGTTGCTGCCATTAAAGCTGCTCAAATGGGTGCTAAAGTTGCTTTAATAGAAAAACATAAATTAGGTGGTATTTGTCTTAATTACGGCTGTATTCCTACCAAAACTTATTTAAAAAGTGCCAAAATATATAAAGATATAAAACGTTGTGCTGATTTTGGAATTAAAATACAAAACGGCATTTCTTTTGATTGGTCCTCCATTTTATCACGCAAAAATAAAATTGTTGCTCAACTTACTACAGGTATATCTTTCCTCCTTAAAAAAAATAAAATTGATTTTTATCACGGGTTTGCAAGTGTTCTTTCTCCTTGCGAAGTCCAAGTAGACAATAACTTATTGCACACCAAAAAATTAATTATTGCAACAGGCAGTACCGCTTTTGTTCCCCCTATTCCAGGTGCCCAAGAAGCTTATCAAAAAGGCATTCTTAAAACTAGTAAAGAATTACTACAACTAGAAAGCTACCCTTCCAAAGTTACTATTATAGGAGGCGGTGTTATTGGAGTAGAATTTGCAACTATTTTTAATTCTTTTGGTAGCGAGGTGACTATTTTAGAAAGACAAGATACTATTCTAAATAGTATGGATCAAGACGTTGTTGTTGAATACACCAAAAAACTTCAAGCAGACGGCATCCAAATTTTGACTCAAGTAGAAGTAACTAAAATTAATGACAATCGAACTACCTACACTCAAAAAGGCACTGACAAAACAATTACTTCGGATGTTATTTTAATGGCTGTAGGCACTAAAGCCAATCTTGAAGGCTTAGAAAAATTAAATTTAGCACTTAACCGCAATAGCGTCCAAACTGATAATTTTTGTCAAACTTCAATTCCTGGAGTATATGCTATCGGAGATGTAAACGGCAAATACATGTTAGCTCACGTGGCAAGTCATGAAGGCATTGTAGCTGTAACACACGCTTTAGAACAAAAAGCACATTCAATTAACTATGACCGTGTTCCTGCTTGTATTTATGGTTTTCCTGAAATTGCTTCTATTGGTATGACCGAAAAACAAACCAAAGAAAAACAAATTGATTATAAAGTTTCTAAAATATCTCTCGGAGCTGTTGGCAAATCTTTAGCTGATGGCGAAAAAGAAGGTTTTGCTAAATTAATTGTTTGCAAAAAACATTTAGAAATTTTAGGAATGCATATTTATGCTTACAATGCTACTGAATTAATTAGTGAAATAGCTGTAGGAATGGAACTTGAAGGAACCGCTTACGAACTATCTCAAGCAATTCATCCTCATCCTACCTTATCAGAACTTACTTTTGAAGCTCTTTTAGGAGCCGTTGACAAACCAATTCATGCATAATTATATTTGATCTTTTAACAAAAAAGAACCTTTAATAGGTTCTTTTTCCTTAAAGGGGTGATTCAATTATGAAAATAAAAAGAAGAATAAAAAAACGAAACGAAATAAAACGACGAAACTTAAAATAAAGTTAAAGCGAAATATAAATATTAAATCCTCAAATATTTCTAAATAAAAGGAAATAATAAATAATTATTACTAAATATACCATTAGAAAAGTTTTATTTTTTACCATTTTTTACTCTTACTGACATTCCTTTTTATATTGGATTTAAATTATCTCCCCACCCAAGGTAAAGAATTTGTTTATAAAGACCGAAAACAAATGAAAAACACTTCAAAATATTAATTTTGGTGAATCTATATTAGACAAGATTTTAAACATGTATTTATGATGTGGTAATATAGGTTTTAATTCTAAAGAGAAAAAACTAAAATAGTTTGTTATACTTGTTATACTTGTTATACTTGTTATACTTGTTATACTTGTTATACTTGTTATACTTGTTATACTTGTTATACTTGTTATACTAATGATTTTAGCACTATTTTTTCTTGTGGAATTAAAAAAAGAAACATTGGCAAAAATTTTATTTTATATTTTTTTAACTTATTTTATTTGTTTTTATATCTATTTTGCTTTATATTCATATAGTGTTTTGTGGTTTTATATGTTAAATTTTTGTTTTACTCTCTTATTTAATTAATTATAAATTATTATTTTTTAACCTTGCAAAATAATTTGCCCTATTAAATTAACAAATCTCAATTAACTTCTTTAATCTAATTTTATATTTACCATTTTTTAAAACTTATAAATAACAACAAAAACAACAATCTCCCAACCCCTTCAAATCAAAAAAGGAATACATAAAAAAATGTTAATAGACACTCACACTCATCTCAATCTTAAAACATATAAAAATAAATTAGATGATGTTTTTCAAAAAGCTTGGAATAATGATGTCAAAAAAATGATTGTTATAGGCATGGATGAAAAAACTAACCAAAAAGCCTATGAAATTGCTAATAAATATAAAGAAGTGATGGTAGCTTTTGGGATTCATCCTTGTTCTGATTTTTCCCAAGAAACTCCCGAAAGTATCATCAAATACCTCAATCATCCACAAACAGTTGCTATAGGAGAAATTGGTCTTGATCTTCATCACAGACAAGATAATTTAGCTATCCAAAAAAAGTTTTTTCAAGCACAAGTTAAAATCGCTATCCAATATAACTTACCTATCATTATTCATGCACGCAAATCTTTTGAAGAAATTTATCAACTTTTACTACCTTATCGCAATCAAGTTAGAGGAGTTTTTCATTGTTTAGTTTTTAGTTTAGAAGAAGCCCAAAAAGCTTTGGAACTAGGTTTTTACATTGGAATTGGAGGATTTGTTACTTATCCTAACGCCAAAGCTGCCCATGAAATTGCAAAAACTATTCCTCTAGATAAAATTTTATTAGAAACTGATTGCCCTTATTTAACTCCTTATCCATTTCAAAATGAAACCAATGAGCCTTCTAATATCAAATTAATTGCCCAAAAAATTGCTCAATTAAGAAATATTTCTTTGCAATGTGTTGCTACTCAAACAAGTAATAATGTATCTAAGTTGTTTTTAAATAAAAATTCTTTTTAATCTTTTTTGGTATATCCACAAAAAATATTTGAAATATAGAATAATTCAAAATCACACCCAAAAACATCCCTTATATAATAAAAAAAAATCAACTCCACTTATACGAAGTTGATTTTGCTTTTTTCTTCTTCATCAGTTTGGCGAAAACTATCTACATCTAACCAAACTTCAGGAAAAGTACCACATTTACTTTGTTTAACTTTTCCTTCTAAAACTTTAATAACTTGTCCTGGTTGCAAGAAAAACTCAGGATTATCATCATCAATATGAGTAAAATTCATAAGAACTTCATCATATTTTTGTTTACAATTATCAGTTCCTATACAAACATTAGTAGCAAACCATTGTCTTTTTGAACTACTGTTTTGTTTTAAATATCTAACTTTTACTTCTAAATAAAAATTTTTAACTTCAGTTGCTTGTTGCATGTATTCCATTTTCTAACACTTCCTTTTACAATTTTTTGTTGATAAAATTGTTACTTTTAAATTTTAATTTCTTACTTAAAAACTTAAAATAATGAAATTATCTCCTAATATGATAAAATAATATTGAACTGTTTAATGTAATTTTTTTATTTAACATTTCATTTACTATTATAGCAAATTATCTTTTTATTTCTATAATTATTTGTAAACAAACCTTTGATGGCGTTATTTAAATTCTTTATTTTTACAAATGCCACATTTTTGCCAAGATCTTGCTAATTTTAAAATTATTTTGATAATGTTTTTTCTTAAATTTCTTTTAATTTCAAATGCTTTGAAATTTTAACTCAAAAAAGACTAGAAGATAATCATTATCAAAGTAATTTATTATTATGAATTATAATTTTTCAAAACTTCACAAAAGAAACAACCAAATTGTGGGTTAGACCCATTTTTATTTTTTGCCTCTTTATATTTTGATTTGATAAAAATAAAATATTTTTTAAAAACACCAAACTTAAAAAACATCAAACGTTTCATTTAACAACAAAACAATTTAATCTAAAAAATCAAAATAAAATTTCAAAAAAACAAAATACAAAAAAGAAAGGAGCTTTTTTATGATTAAAATAGCAATAGATGCCATGGGAGGCGATTTTGCCCCATTAGAAATTGTCAAAGGAACCCTACTTGCCTTAAATAAAAATACAGAACTTCACGTTGTTTTATATGGCAATCAAAAATTAATAACTCCACTTATTGAAAAAACACCTTTTTTTGGCAACAAGCAAATTACCATCAAACACACCCCTTATTTTTTAGGATCAGCCGACAAAAATATAAGAGACCAATTGAAAACAACTCCTAATGCTTCTTTATTTTTAGCTCTGGAAGCAGCCAAACAAGACGAGGTTCAAGGAGTAGTTTCAGCGGGCGCTACACAAACTTTAGTCTTAGCAAGTCATCTTATTCTTAAAAAAATGCCTTTAATGCAAAGAATTGCCATTGCCCCTATGTTTAATTCCTTTGATAATCGAACAAGAATTTTGCTAGATGCAGGAGCTAACACCGAACTAAAACCCCAGCATTTGCACACTTTTGCAAATTATGCCACCATTATTGCCAAAGAAATTTTAGCAATTCCAAATCCCCAAATAAAACTACTTAACATCGGAACAGAGCCCACAAAAGGAAGAGCTTTGGAACTTGAAACTTACCAACTTTTATCCCAAGATTCCAATCTTAATTTTGGCGGCAACGAAGAACCTCAAAACCTTCTTACCACTTCAGCAGATATTTTGTTAAGTGACGGATTTACTGCCAACATTGCCTTAAAAACTTATGAAGGCACAATGCTTAATTTCATGAACCACCTAAAAACTATCCTTACTAAAAATCTTATCAAAAAAATTGCCACTAAAACTTTGTTCCAAAAACCACTACAACAATTAAAAAACCAACTAGACCCACGCCAAATTGGAGGAGCTATGCTTTTAGGACTTAACAAAATTGTCATTAAAGCTCACGGTTCTTCGCAAGCTTACGCTTTTTACCAAGCTATTTTACAAACTCAAAAACTAATTAAAGCCCAAGTAAATCAAAAAATTTCTCATGCCTTAGAAAATGCAAAAAACAAAGAAAACCAAACTAAACAAACCTCAACAACAAAAACAACTCCCAAAACTTCCGAAACCACAAAAGAAAGTTAATCTCTATGAAAAACATCCAAATCCTTTTTCAAACCCTAAATATTTTTCCCAAAAACCTTTCCCTTTACAAACAGGCTCTTACCCACAGCTCTTATTCTAACGAACAAAACCCACCCCAAGAAGACAACGAAAGACTTGAATTTTTAGGAGATGCCATCGTAGGTTTACTTATGGCTGACTATCTTTATTCCCAATCCAAAGAAGACGAAGGCATTATGACTAAAAAAAGAGCTCAAGCGGTGTGTGAAAGGTCACTTACCATCTACGCTCAAAACATTAAATTGCAAAATTATCTTCTTTTAGGTAAAGGTGAAAAAAACAAAGATTTTAATGCTAAAAGTATTATGGCAGATACTTTTGAAGCCTTATTTGGTGCTATTTATCTTGATTTAGGATATTTAACAGCCAAAAAAGTTTTTCATAATGTTGTCTTGCCTCACTTAGAAAAAACTATCTATATTATTGATTTTAAAACTCAATTACAAGAAATAGTTCAGTCAGAAAAAAAAACTATCCAATATAAAATAGTCCAAGAACAAGGACCTGCTCATTCTAAAAATTTTGTAGCAGAAGTCTATTTAGAAAAAAATCTTTTAGGAACAGGTGAAGGTAGCACTAAAAAAGCCGCTGAGCAAAAAGCAGCCCAAAAAGCATTATCCAAAATTGCCACACCCAAAGACCTAAACAAAGTCGGCAAAGAAAAAGAGCTTAAATAATAATATGGTTATTTTTCAAAAACTTTACGAAGATGGTTTTTTACAAGTAGAAAAAATGTTAATCCAAGAATATCAAAAATTAGGATTAACTTATCCTGAACTAACTATTTTGCTATTCTTGCTAGATTTTTCCAAAAAACGTGTCTTTTCTTCCAACGCTTTAGCCAAAAAAGCAGGCATCACTAAAAAAGAAGTAGAACATATTTTAGAACAATTGATGTCAAAGGATTTTTTTGACCTTTCACAAGAAACCAAAAACCATAAAATTATTGAAGTTTTTTCACTTCACCCCACTTTTGCCAAGCTAGAAAAAATCTATCAAGACCAAATTCGCGAATCCAAACGCCAAAACCAACTTACCTTCATCCAACAAACTATTGAATGTTTAGAGCAAAACAAAGGACAAAATCTCACATCTAACGAATTAGACTTAGTTAGAAATTGGTATCAAGACCAAGAATTTAGCCATGAAGAAATTAAAAACACAATTGAAGAAGCTCTTTATGTTAAAAAAACCTCTGTTTTTTACATCAATACTTTGCTTGGCAAAAAGAAATTTTTGACAGTTGTACCCGATGAAAAAGCAGACAAAGCCTTAGCAAAACTTTTTAAAAAAAGAAAATAACACTCAATTTGAGCAAACAAAAAGTCAATCTTATTCTTTTTATGTGTTATAATTACTTATGTAATTATTTTTTTAGTATTTCAATTATTTTATTTATAAAAAAAATAACTAGTAAAGGAATCACAATAAAGATGAAATTTTTAGCAACCAAACAAGGAAAAATCATTACTGGAACTATTTTTATTACTATTACTCTTTATATAGGTTTAGGTTTTTATATTTCTTTTAATCCTGTTAACTGGCTTTCTCCTAAAAAAGTTTGGGCAAAACAAGCAGCTCAAAATTTGTATAATTCAGTTGAAAAGTTAAAAAAAGAAGAAAATAAAGGCAATGTTAATTCTAAACTTGCCAGCATTAAAACTAATTTAGAAGCAGTAAATAAACACATAATTGAATATTATAAAGAATCAACCAGCGATGAATACCTAGTAGTAAAAGACCTATACGACAAAATTGTTCAAGCAAAAGACAACGCTTATAAAAAATTAGAACCAGATAATAAAGCAACTGACGACACTTTTAAAGAAATAAAAAAATTATTTCAAAACGATAACACCAAAAACCTCCAAGAAAAAATAAATAATTTATAAATGAAAAAACTACCTTAAAAGGTAGTTTTTTCATTTATAAATTATTTATTTTCTTAATTTAATAAAGACGCTGCAACAAAACCTTTAAATAAAGGATGTGGTTTTAATGGTCTTGACAAAAACTCAGGATGAAATTGTACTGCAATAAACCAAGGATGGCTTTTTAACTCAACAATTTCACAAAGATTTTGTTCTTGATTTATTCCAGAAACAACAAAATCATTATTTTTTTCAAATAAAGCAACATAATGAGGATTCATTTCAAAACGATGACGATGTCTTTCATAAATTATTTCTTGATTATAAATAGATTTGCTTTTGGTATTTGCTTTAAGATGACAAGGATAAGAACCTAATCGCAGGGTGCCTCCTAAATTGCTATCAACTATTTTTTTAGTAATTACAGGATGAGGTGTTTTTTCATCCACTTCCAAAGAATTGGCATCTTGTAAATGCAACACATTGCGGGCATATTCAATAACTGCTAACTGCATACCTAGACAAATTCCAAAGAAAGGAATATTGTTAGTTCTTGCATAATTAATGGCTAAAATTTTGCCTTCAATAGCGCGTTTACCAAAACCATAAGGAACTAAGATACCATCACAATCTTCAAGAAAAGAAGAAGTATTATCTGACGTTACTTTTTCAGCATCTATCCATTTAATTTCAATTTTACAATTATATTGATAAGAAGCATGTTTAAGAGCTTCTAAAATTGATAAATAAGCATCATGTAAAACAATGTATTTACCTACTAGAGCAATGACTACTTTTTTTTCTAAATTTTGGATGCGTGTAATTAGTTGTTGCCAGGCTTGCAAATCGGCGGTTGTAAAATTAGTAAGTTTAAAATGTTGTAAAATAAAATCATCTATTCCTTGATGGTTCAAGTTAAGAATCATTTGATATAAAATATCAACATCTAATGCTTCAAAAATAGCTTGTGGATTGATGTCACATAAAGCAGCAATTTTATTTTTGGTTTCTTGGTTGATAGGAACTTCGCTACGTAAGACCAAAATTTGGGGTTGTATTCCTAAAGCGCGTAATTCTTTAACACTGTGTTGGGTAGGTTTAGTTTTAATTTCTTTGGCTTTTTTTAAATAAGGAACTAAAGTGGTGTGAAGGTATAAAACATTGTGATAACCAAAATCAAAACGAACTTGTCTGATAGCTTCTAAAAAAGGCGATGATTCAATGTCTCCTACAGTGCCTCCAATTTCTACAATAACAACATCAGATTTATGAAAAAGAGCAGCATCAATTAGTTTTTGTTTGATTTCTTCAGTGATGTGTGGAATTACTTGAACGGTTTTACCTAAGTATTTACCTTCACGTTCTTTATTGATAACACTTTGATAAATTTGCCCTGCAGTGACGTTTGACTTTTTGCTCATGTTTTCATCTAAAAATCTTTCATAATGACCCAAATCAAGATCAGTTTCAGCACCATCATCAGTGACAAAGACCTCACCGTGTTGATAAGGGCTCATTGTTCCAGGATCAACATTAATATAAGGATCTAGTTTTTGAATACTTACTTTAAGACCCCTATTTTTTAAAATTTGACCAATAGAAGCAGCAGTGATACCTTTTCCTAGGCTTGAGACAACTCCTCCAGTAATAAAAATAAATTTAGTTTTTAAATCTTTATTATTCAAGTGTTTGTACTTCACTTTCTTTATTGATTGGCTTGTGTGGTGCAATTGGAGTTTTTATTTTATTTTGGTTGGGGGGTGTAATGGTTTCAAAGGTGGAGGATTTATAAGTGATTTGATGGATCTTTGTAGGAATTATTTTTTTACCAATAACAGTTAAAATAGGGATTTGGGTTTCGTATCTTTTTTGGGTATGTTCCAAAATGCGAGGATCAAATGCAACTATATTTTTTTTAACTAAGATAATAATGGTAGATCCGCCTGTATCAAAATAGCCTTTTTCTTGACCTTTGGAAAACGTTTGTAAAGGATGATTTTGGATTTTTCCTACCAATGTGGCTCCTACTTCTACTTGAACTATTTTACCAAAATTTTTAGTTTGTAAGATGCTATATTCGCGGGTGTTGGTTTTAAACACATCAAAACTTTCAAAGGCAATGGGATTTACTGTATGTAATTTTCCTTTGATTTTGCAAGGAGGCATTTGAAAAAAACCTTCATCTACAAAAAGATAACGGTGATAATCGTGAGGTTCTAGGCGAAAAATAAGCAAATATCCTTCTTCGTATTCTTGAGCTAATGTGGGATTTTGCAATAAATCAACTAAGCTGTAATTGGTTTCTTTGATGCAGTAGATTGCTTTTTTGGAGATAGGATAAATGCTTAATTTGGATTCACAAGGACTGATAAAAGCAAAGTTGTCTTGAGGAATGGCAAGTTCTTTGTATTTTCTTGTAAAAAAATCATTATAAGAACTAAATTTTTGTTTTTCAAATAAGTTTAAATCAATTTGGTATTGTTCAATGATTTTAAAAGCATATTGGCATGACCAAGGAGAATAAAAATACAAATTAACTAACCAAGAAATAGGTTTAGTGATCAAAATTTTGAGAAGGAGTCTTTTCCAAAAGCTTTTTTCTAAGTTTGTGTATAAAAATTTTTGCAGGCGACTTGATTGGTCTTGACAAATAATTTTGCCTTCTAAATTAACTATTTTCATATTGTAAATTACTCACTTTATAGTTGTTATTGGTAACAAATATTTTAATAAGATTTTAAGCAACATAAATAGGATAAAATTTAGTGCTAATAATAAAATAATTGTTATTGTAGTTTTGGCTTTTGGCTTGGAGAAATGGATTTTTTTACAAAGAAATAAAAAAGTTAAAAGCAACATGCAGGCAAAATGAATCCAAAAAAAAGTAAGTCTTTGTTCGATAAATCCTAAACTTTTGAAATCCCAAGTTTTGCAAATAAACTTAGCTAAAAATAAAAAAGGAAATAAAATAGCAGCTGCAGTTACAGGCAAACCTGTAAAATAAGAAGGATTTTGGGAGTCGTATTTTTGGGTTTCAGCTAAAACGTTATAATAAGCAAGTCTAATTAAAGCTGCCAAAAGATAAAAACCCCAGACTATCCAAACAATCGGAAATAGCCAACATTCTTTATTTAGAGTTGAAGTTTTATCTTTGAAACTCAAAGAATAGTTAATAAAAATAGGAAGGACACCAAAACTTATTATATCGGCTAAAGAGTCAATTTGAATGCCATAGCTTTTTTCTGCTTGACTGCGATTTTTTTTGGTTCGGCTTACCACACCATCAAACATATCACAAACGCCTGATATTAATAGGCAAATTGAAGCAGAGGTGTATTTACCGCAAGCACCAAATCCAATGCCACAAAAACCACTCATTAAATTTAGGTAAGTTAAATAAGTTGTATAATTATAAAAACCTAAAAACATATTATTTAACCTCGTTTTACTAATGTTTTTTCTTAAACCATTTTTGGTTGTTTATAGTTTGGAGAAATAAAAAAAGGGGAAATCCCTTATCCATCAAGAATAAAGGATATCAATAAACTTAAAAAACTTGATAATTATTGATTGTTTGTAAATGCGAATTGTAAAGTAATAATTATTTTTCATAAAGATGTTCGTATTCTTCTTCTAATGGATCTTCGTAATCATCTTTGTCTTCTAAAACAATATCATCTTCAATTTTGTCATCGTCTTTGTTTTTATCTTCTGAAGTTTCGTCTTCTAAATCAAGCAAATCATCTTGTAGAGGATCAGTTTGGGTAATGTCTTTGTCAGAAAGGAAATCCTCAAAATCTAATTCTTGTAAATTGGTATCTTCGTCTAGAGGTTCGTCGTTTGCAGTTTTAGTTTTTTCAAAAAAATCTTTATCCCAAAAAAGTTTATTATTTTCTTTAATAATTAATTGATTTTTTTCACAAAAAACAAATTTTCCGCTCAAAGTTATGTCTAAATAAAGTTGATTAGCTACATTGGGATTGTTGTTTGGGATTTGGTGTTTTTGCAATGTTTGTTTTAATAAATCATAGACTGAAACAGGATTTTGATGTTTTTTCATGATGTCATAAGCAGTTTCCAAAAGTGATTTTGGAGTTTTGGTTTTTTTCATAAAATACCTTCTTTTAATGTAATAATATTTGGGATTTGGGAAATGATAATAAGCGATAAAATAAAAAGAAAAAAGAGGGACTAAATAAAGAAATGAAAAATATAAAAAAGGGGGGCAAAAATTTTAGAATTCTATCAAATCTCCAGATGCTTTTTGCATGAGTTCTTTAGATTTTCTTTCTAATTTTTTTAAAGCAGCATTAAAAGCTAACAAAACGCTTTCTTGGAGGATTGCTTTGCTGTGAATTTGAGAAATAATAACATCTACGACTTGTTTGGTGCCTTGTAAAACAATTTCTACATCCCCTGCTTTGCCAATAAATTCTTGTAATTCCAATTGTTGTTGGGCATTTTCAATTACTTCTTGTATTTTTTTTAATTTTTCAAATATATTAGATTTTGTTTCCATAATTTTTTGTTCCTAGTTAATTATTTCTACTATATCTTTGCCAAAAAAATCATAAGCTAGTTGGATAATAGCAGGCTTGCTTAATTGGGTCGCTTTGATTTGATACAAGTCAAGATCAAAATTGCAAGTATTTATAAATTTTGCAATTAATTTTGGGTTTGAATGAGGATGATTTTTGTTGTAAAAATTTTCTAAGGCTTGCCAATCTTGTTTTAAAAAAGCAATGTAGTCTGTAATTACAAAAGTGTCATTATTCAAAATTTCCAAAACTTTTTGTTTGGTGTTTTTTTGTAAAACAAGTTCAAAGACATCTTCATCTTCAAAAACTAAAATCATTTGTTGGGTTTGGCTCAAAGCAACTATTTTTCCTCTATACAAAATTTCGGCTACACTTTTATAATAACTATGAGCAGAATAATGATTTTTTAAATTTTTCCAAAAATTTGTTATTATGTTTTTGGTTGGTTCGTCTTGATTAGATAAAATATTAATTGCAAATGATATCAAATCAGAGATAGTAGAATTATTGGGGGATGGTTGTTGTGAATTTTGAGGTTGTAAATCTTTTAGGGATGGATTCAGATATTCTTTTTTTTCTATTTTTGGTGTTTTTTTATTTTCTATTGGAGTAAGTTGAGTTGGTTCAATTTCTTCTGTTTCGTTAAAGGTTTTTTTTTTCTGTATTTTTTTGGATGGGTTTTGTTAGTTCATAATTTTCTTCGGCATTTGTTTCATCTAATTCAAGTGATGCTTGCTCATTATTGGAAATTTTTGTTTTATTTGTTACAAATTGTTGGGTTTCTTGTAAATTAACTTGAAATTGAAAAGAATGTAAAGAGCATATTTGCAAAAAGGCAATTTCTACCAAAGATTTTTTTTGATCGCTTTTTTTGAGGTCTTGTTGTAGTTTAATTAAGGTTCTTAAAAAATAATCAATGTGGTTTGTTTCTTCTAACAATAATATTTTTTGGGATTGGGAAAGTTGCAAAGTTTTGGAATCTTTTTTATTTTTGGCATTACAAATTAAATAATCTTTGATAGCATCAATTAAATCTAAAATTAAAAGATCAATGTTTTTGCCCGAATCAATTGCTTTATGAAGGAGTTGCAATGTTTTAATCGCTTCTTTTTTTAGTATATTTTGAAACAATTTTTTGATAAAGCTGGCAGATACTGTACCTTTGATGTTTGCAACATCTTCTGAAGTGATCAAATTGTTTTGATAAGCACTTACCTGATCTAACAAACTAAGGGCATTTCTCATGCCACCTTCCGAATGACAAGCAATGCTTTTGATAGCGTCTTCGGTGATAAATATATTTTCCAAAGCAGCAATTTTGGTTAATTGTGAAGTGATGTTTTTGAGGTTCAAATTCTCAAAGGCAAAACTTTGGGAACGCGAAAAAATCGTGTCAGGAATTTTATAAATTTCAGTAGTAATTAAGATGAAAACTACATGTTCGGGCGGTTCTTCTAAAATTTTTAACAAAGCATTAAAAGCGTTGGGCGTAAGGACGTGAACTTCATCAATAATGTAGACTTTATATTTGCCTGTGTTAGATTTGTATTGGGCTTTATCCTGTAATTCTCTGATTTCGTCAACCCCATTATAAGAAGCGCCATCAATTTCTGTGATGTCTGTGTTTGCTTTGGCAAAGTTTTGGCAAGAATGACACGAACAAAACACATCTCCTTTATTGGGCGACAAACAATTAATGGCTTTGGCAAAAATTTTGGCTAAAGTAGTTTTTCCAGTGCCTTTATTGCCACTAAAAAGATAACAATGATTGATTTTTTGGTATCTGATGGCATTTTTTAAAGTTTGGATAATAATTTCTTGACCGACAACATCTGCAAAAGTTTGTGGTCTGTATTTTCTATATAAAACTAAATAAGACACTAAAAACTCCTTTTATTAAATTATGCACAAAACACAACAATAAATCTAGATAAATTATAATATAAATAATTTTTTATATACAAAAAATCTCCTAAATATTATAACACATTATTATATGAAAATAAAGGTTTAATTTAGTTTAATTATTTAAATATATAAGCACACTGTTCAACTTTTTTAAAACAAAACAAAACAAGATCAACTTTATAAGTTGATCTTGTTAATTATTTTCATTATTTTTTTAATTAACTAATATTTAGGAGAATTAAAAAATGGTTATTGGAAAATACAACAAAAAAATAACCATCATCTTTTGAATGATTTATCGATTTAAAATTAAAACTATAATTCAAAGATTTAATATATTCTTCTATGAATTTCCAGTCTGGATTTTGATGAATATCTATGGGTAATTTAATTTTACTTTTTTCTATTCTATCATTTATTCAAATTAAAGTGTCGAGTTTATTTAAAAAACTGATAATAAAATCTGGTTTCCCTTCACCATTACCACTTTTTTAATCATTTTTAAGTAAAATTATTAATTTTGGAATTCTTAGATTTTTGTTTTCTTCTATGATAATATTCTTGTTATTTTGATATCCTTTCTCTTCTAATATATCGTCGCGTACTAAATTTTCTGTGTTTCTTTCATTAATCATAACTTTAATCCAATTTTTTATTTTTTTAATATTTTGTAAATCTTTTTTTAAGTTTAATTTATGCTTTAAAAAATTATTACTAATTAAGATAATTTAACAAATAAACAAAATTAATATTTATGATTTTATTATAACATATCATAAGAGAGAAAAATTACAAAATTAGAGTTTAACATATATAACAAAAAACCAACTTAAAAATTGGGCTTTATATTATTTCAAAAAATATTTAATTGTCTAGTTTTTATGATAAATTGAGATTCAATTAATTTATATTTTTTTTATATTAATAAACTATAATATCGATTTTATTATCTTGTTTGTTATCTCTAAAAGTTTAATAATGTGATCTTGAAATTATATAAAATCTATTTTTTCTTTGATATTTTAAAAAATTATTCATTTATTTAAATAAATAAAACAGTTAGGTTAAAATGAAAAATATTTTCAAAATACTAGTATAATATAATAGAGTGTTTTGATTAAAATATATGAAGGATATGATATTAATAGTGATATTTGGAAGTCTATTTTTAAAATCCTTAATTATATTTCGAATCATAAATAGAATACCTAAATAACCTAATAAAAAATTGGAGACAAAAACTAAAATTCCCAAATAAAAATTTTCAAAATACAAAATCTCTAATTAAAAAATATTATTAAAACTTAACTAAAAACTATGCAAAAATTAACCAAACATAACCCAAGAACTCAAATTAAACCAAATAAAAAAAAAGGACTTATAAAATGCAAAAACAATCAAATTTCATCAAAACCATCATTCAAAAAGACCTCCAAAGCAAAAAATGCAGCCAAATAATTACACGCTTCCCACCCGAACCCAATGGTTTTTTACATTTAGGACACGCCAGAGCCATCATTATTAATTTTGAATTGGCACATTTTTTTCAAGGAAAAACCATTTTACGCTATGATAACACCAACCCTTCCAAAGAAAAACAAATTTATGTTAATGCCATCCTCAACGACATCAAATGGCTGGGCTACACTCCTTACAAAATCACTTTTGCCTCAGATTATTTCCCTCAAATGTATCAAATGGCAATTTTTTTAATCAAACAAGGAAAAGCGTATGTTGATGACCAAACAGCTGAACAAATTGTCCAAAGTCGTGGTAATTTAAAACAAAAAGGCATCAATTCTCCTTATCGCAATCGTAGTATTGAAGAAAATATCTTGCTATTTGAAAAAATGAAAAAAGGCGAATTTGCAGAAGGTAGCAAAGTTTTGCGTGCCAAAATTGATATGCAAAGTCCTAACCTTAATTTAAGAGACCCCATTTTATACCGTATTCTTTCTGCTTTTACTTTGAAACAAAAACATTGGCATATTTTCCCTACCTATGATTACGCTCATCCATTGGAAGATTCCTTTGAAAAAATCACACATTCTTTGTGTTCCTTGGAATTCGAAGATCACAGACCTTTATATGATTGGATAATCAAAGAAACACAAGCCAAACACACTCCACGCCAAATTGAATTTGGAAGACTTAATCTCACACAAACTTTGATGAGCAAAAGGCACCTTAATAATTTGGTAGAAAAAAAATTAGTAACAGGTTGGGATGACCCTAGAATGCCAACTTTATCAGGCATACGCAAAAAAGGATACACTCCTGAAGCTATCAAAAATTTTGTTATTGAAACAGGCTTATCCAAAGTAAATTCGCAAGTTAAACAAGAAATGTTAGAATCTTTTGTAAGAGACGATCTCAAAGGAAAATCCTTGCCTCGCATGGCAGTCATAAACCCTCTCAAACTTACTATTACTAACTTTCCCGAAAACCAAATAGAAACTCTCAAAGCTCCTTGGACTAATAATTTTCATACTTGTAATTGTGGAAATGAACCACAAACCCAAGGAAAAAACCCTGAAAAAACCCAAGAACAAACCCAAGAAAGAGAAATTTATTTTTCCCGTCATCTCTACATTGAAAAAGACGATTTTGCAATCAAAAAACCAGATAAAAATTATAAAAAATTAACTTTGGGCGAAGAAGTAAGATTATTTCATGCTTATTTTGTTAAAGCTTACGACGTTGTAAAAAACAATAAAGGAGAAATAACAGAAATTCTTGCCACATATGACCCCCAGACCAAAAGCGGCAGTGGCTTTAAAGACAGAAAACCAAACGGAACTATTCATTTTACAGAAGCAAAGACTGCTTGCAAAGCCACTTTTAATTTTTTTGCTCCACTACTTTGCAAAAATGGCAATTTCAACGATAAATCCTGGCATATCAAAAAAGGTTTTGTAGAATCAAGTTTACAAAAAGGTTATTGTTGTCAAAACCATTTTCAATTTCTAAGACAAGGTTATTTTGCAGCAGACAAAATCATCAAAGACACAAATGAGAAAACGCAAGAACTTAATTTCAATGAAGTAGTAAGCTTAAAATCACATCCTCAAAAAACCGAAAAAACACAATTACCAAAACAAAATCAAACCTAAAATAAATCCCACCAAATCACCCCAACAAAAAACACTACAAAACCAAACAACACAAAACAAAAAGGATAAACAAATAAATAAAAGGTATAAAAATGTTTTCCAATAAAACCAATTTTTTAGAAAAATTAAATAAACCTTTGAATCAAGCCCAACTTGCAGCAGTCACAAGCAATGCTAAATCTTTTTATCTAGTAGCAGGCGCAGGCACTGGTAAAACCACCACTTTAACTGCTAAAATTGCTTATTTAATCGAACAAAAAAACTTGCCAAGCAACCAAATTTTAGCCCTTACTTTTACCAACAAAGCTGCCAAACAAATGCAAGAAAAACTTGTCCAAATGATTGGTAAAGAAAAAACCAAAGGCATCACTATTTGTACTTTTCACTCTTTAGGAAACCAAATTTTAAGAAAATTTATTCCCTTTTTACCGTTTGCATATCGAAACAATTTCAAAATTTTAGATGACAACGACTGCAAAAAAATCATAAAAGATATTTTAAAAAAAATGAACATCGATCCCAAAAGAGTAAAAATTAGCGAATTAAAAAAAAGCATTTCCGCTATTAAAAGAAAACACGAACCACAAAATGAAGATACTTTGCAACATGGAACCCAAAAAGAACACAATTTTCAACGCGAAAACAGATACGAATTCGAAATGCCAATCAAAGTCAAATATCAAATTTTTTTGCAAAACAACAATTTAGTTGATTTTGATGACCTCATTTTATACACGCATCAACTGCTCCAAGAAAATGCCGATGTAAGGGTTTTTTATCAACAAAAATTCCAATATTTATTAGTTGATGAATTCCAAGATACTGATTTTTTTCAATACCAAATTTTAACTCTTTTAGCCCAAAAACACCAAAATATTTTTGTAGTAGGAGACCCTGATCAAAACATTTATTCTTTTCGAGGAGCCAGATTTGAAAACAGCCAATTATTCTTAAACAAATTTAAACCTCAAATAGCCTTTTTAGAACAAAATTACCGTTCTTCTAAAAACATCCTAGACAAAGCCAACCTTTTGATCAAATACAATGAATCCAACATTTTTAAAAAAAATCTCAAAAGCACTAAAAGCGAAGGAGAAGCTGTTATTTACAAGTTTTTTGAAGATTATAAAACAGAGACAAACTACATTACAAAAACCATCCAAAACCTCGTTTTAAAAGGCATTTACAGATATCAAGATTTTACTATTTTATATCGCACTAATATTTTGGGACGCCCTTTGGAAGAAAAATTCTTATCAAACAACATTCCTTATCAAGTTTTTGGAGGCACTTCCTTTTACCAAAGTAAAGTAGTCAAAGATTTTTTAGCTTATCTCAATGTTATTGCAAATCCCTCACAAGATTTTGATTTCAAACGTATCATTAACACCCCTAAAAGAGGTATTGGAACAACTTCACTTTTACATCTAGAAAAACTTGCCCAAGAAAAAAACTTAGCTCTTTTTGACGCCATTAACTACCTAGAACAAACTCCAATTAAACAAAATAACAAAACTAAACTAAACGAATTCCAAAAATTAATTACAACTTTGCGTCAAGAACTAATTAATGATTCTTTTGACTGTCTTAGTGATATAATTACTTATATTGATGAAAAAATTGGGTATTGTCGCAAAAACGATAAAACTTGCAAAATGAAATCAATAAAAGATTTTGAGCCTGCTTTGCATTACATAGAAGAATTAAAATCAGTTTTTATGCAAGCGGAAAAAAATTTGGAAGGAAGTGGTGTTTTTGAAAAATTAACCCAACTTTTAGATCAAATATCTTTGTATAGTGAAACTAACGAACAAACCGAACAAGACCCCAAAAACCCAAGCAAAAACGATCGCGTTAAACTTTCTACTATTCACAAAGTCAAAGGTTTAGAATTTAGAGTGGTTTTTATAGCTGCTTTTGAAGATATTTTTTTTGATTGCAACCAAAAAGAAAAAAGCGATTTAGAAGAATCAAGACGTCTAGCTTATGTAGCAGTTACAAGAGCCGAAGAAAAGTTATTTTTAACTGGGGCTTGTCAAAGAATTTCATACGGCAAACAAATAGACAGCAAACCTTCACGCTTTTTACAAGAAATGGGCGTTTTTCAAAAAGAAAACCCAAGAACAAATTATTTTTCCCCGCATTTATTTCAACCAAAACAATCAAACCAAATATCTTCCACTAATGGAAATGGCTTTTTTCAAAAAGGAGACAAAGTCAAACACAAAACTCTCGGCTTGGGCGTAGTTGAAACCATCATGCAAGATTTAATCCAAGTCCGTTTTATAAATTCACAAAATATAAAAATCTTTGAAAATACAACTGCTTTTCTTGCTAAAATAGAAGAGTAAGTGAATTTTTAAACATTCATCAAAAACGAATCATACCATCATTATTTTAATTAAACCAAAAAAACAACAAATCAAAATTAAAATTACCAAAAACAAACCCAAAAAACAATAAAATCAAAATTAAAATTAAAAGGAGATTTTTTATGAATTATACTGTTTTTTTTGTAACTATTTGTACTTTTATCGTTTTAAGTACTTTATTTTTAGCAGATAGCAACGACAGCTTTTCTTTGGGAAATTCTTTTTCCGAACAAAAACAAGGACGCAAAATTAAAGGCGAACAATTATTCTTAAACTGCTTTCTTACTGTTTTAACCATGGCTTTTTTTGGACTTTCCTTTTGGTGCCAACAATAGTTTGATACCATATGCAATTAGAACAAAATACCTTAGCTTGGCATAATCATCGCAAAAAATACATTAATGCTTCCGAAGTAGCAGCTATCATGGGCTTAAATCCATTTGAAAACAAAGAACAATTATTAAAAAGAAAAGTTTTTGGAACTCCAATCAAAGACAACGAAGCAATGAAACGCGGACGAACTTTGGAACCCCAAGCAAGAAATTTTTTCAACCAAACACAAAAAATGAAATTCGAACCCAAAGTCTTTGTCAAAGATTTCATGTCTGCTTCTTTGGATGGATGGGACGCCCAATATCAAAACCTCTTAGAAATAAAATGCCCAATTTCTTTTGCCTCTTATACTTGGCAAACCTTTTTGAATGAAGACAAAATCCCTACTATTTATTATGCCCAACTACAAGCCCAAATTTATTGTTCCCAATCAATTAAAGCTTACTTTTTAGTCTATCAAAACGACCAAACCAATAAAACTATCGAAGTCAAAGAAGACCCGAATTTTATCATAAACATGCTTGAACAGTGCAGTCGTTTTTTTCAATTATACTTAAAAACTCAACAATTACAAAAACAACTCTAAATATAAAATTACTCATTTATATAAAAAAACATTGTTGCTATTGCATTTAATTTAACCCCATTTATGAAAAATTTTACCATAAAAAATGACCCCCAAACAAAAGAAAAACCACTTACTTAAATATTTAATTATTTTTTTTGCTTTCTCTTATTGACAAACAACAAAAAAAGAGATATAATATAATTAGTATTGCTGATTTTTAATTTTTAATTTTGAGATTATGGAAAGGAGATATTAATGCCAAAAACTGTTTTTCGTAAAGGAGAAACTATCGAAGAAACGCTACGTCGTTTTAAAAGAGAAGTTTCTAAATCTGGTGTCCTAGCAGAAGCGCGTCGCAAAGAACATTATATTAAACCAAACATACAAAAGAAAAATCGCCAAAAAAATATGCGTAGTAAAAAGCGTTAATGTATTTAATCAATTAAAAGCTACTTGAAACAAGTTGCTTTTTTTATTTTATATTTTCTTACATTTTATTAAGTTTTTTTACAAATGTCTTTTTATTCATTCAAATAATAAAAAAAATAATCTCATTTTTTAAAATTACCAAAAACAATTGCAACTACAACTGCAACCCAAACCCCAAATAGGAAATTCTAAATGATCATTAAAATCCATAATCAAACTTCTTTTTGCATCATGCCTTTTAAATCTTTATTAATTAAAATTTTTTTACCCATCAAAGAAAAAAAATTAATGCACCTTATTTTTGTTACCAACGAAAAAATTCAAGAACTTAATTCCTTTTATCGACAAAAAAATTATCCCACAGATGTTTTGTCTTTTCCTAATGATTTAACTTTTTTTGCAGGTTTAGAAGACAATTCTTTAGGTGATATTTTTATTTCTTTTCCCAAAGCCAAAGACCAAGCAAAAAAAGCCAAACACAGTTTAGAACGCGAAATTGCTTTTTTAGCAGTGCATGGTTTTTTACATCTTAAAGGCTATCAACATCGCACCGAAGAAGAGCTTCAAATAATGCTTAATTTACAAGAAAAAATTTTACAAAACGTAGGTATGAATTTAGACACAACCACATAAAACAGCAAAATCCCAAATCCAAGAAAAACTAATCAAAAAGAAAAAACAAATAAAAAACACACAAACACCCACAAGAAAAAATAAAAAACAAAAAATAACTAAGAAAATGAGGACTTACATGGATTTTAAATCTGGTTTTATTGCTATTTTGGGACGCCCAAACGTCGGCAAATCAACTCTTCTAAACGCATTAACCCAAAAAAAAATCGCCATCACAAGCGCCAAACCCCAAACAACACGCCACAAAATTATTGGAATTTGCCACGAACCTAACGCCCAATATATTTTTGTAGACACACCAGGAATTAACCAATACAAACATTTATTAAACCAAAAAATGAACAACATAGCTTTTCAAAGCATCAAAGATGTTGATTTAATTCTCTTTTTAACAGATTCCTTTTATCATCCCAAAGAAGAAACTTTATTAAAGGTGATTTTTCAAACCAAAAAACCAGTTTTTTTAGTCATCAACAAAATTGACCGTTTAAAAAGCAAAAGCCAAATTGATACTATTATTTTGAGCTATTTAAATCATTTTTCTTTTAAAACAGTAATCCCACTTTCAGCTATAAAAGCCACAAACAACACTTTTTTAAAAGAAAATATCTATCAAAATATCAAATCAGGAGTAGCTTACTATCCTCAAGACATGATTACTGATCAAAAAAAAGAACTTTGGATAGCAGAAATAATCCGCGAAAAAGTCCTTTATTATGTACATGAAGAAATCCCTCACGCCTCAACTGTAATAATTGAAAAAATGGAACAAAAAGACCATTTATTAGAAATTTGGGGCTTGATTTTGGTAGAAAGAAGCTCCCAAAAACAAATCTTAATTGGTAAGGTAGGATCCAAACTCAAACAAATAGGAACACATGTCCGCCAAGACCTCAATTGCCATTTGAAAATCAAAACTCACATTAATTTATGGGTTAAAGTATATCCTAATTGGCGCAATCAAAAAGATTTATTAAGTCGCTTTGGATATTAAATAATTATAATTAACACAAAAAATCAAAAATATAACAATGTAAAAATCAAAACATAAACACAAACAACAAAAAGGAGCTTTGGGATGCAACATTTAGAGAAAGTTATTTCATTAGCCAAACAAACAGGCTTTGTATTTGCAGGCAGTGAAATTTATGGAGGGCTTGCCAATAGTTGGGATTATGGCCCTTTAGGCAGTTTATTAAAAAACAACATTAAAAAAGCTTGGTTACAAAAATTTGTCCAAGAACAACCCAATAATGTTTTGTTAGATGGCTCCATTTTGCTTAATTCTAACGTATGGAAAGCCTCAGGTCATCTGGATTCTTTTTCGGATCCCCTTACCGAAAATAAAGACACCAACAAGAGATTTCGCGTCGATAAACTCATCGAAACCCACGATCCGCAGTTAGATATTAGCGGTTGGTCCTACGAACAAATGCATGACTATTTAGTCAAAAACAAAGTCTTAGGAACTTCCAACTGGACACCAATCAGACCTTTTAACATGCTTTTTAAAACTCATCAAGGAGTAATTTTGGAAAACTCCAAACCTATATATTTAAGACCTGAAACAGCACAAGGCATTTTTATCCAATTTAAAAACATTTTAAAAACCACAAGAAAAAAACTTCCCTTTGGAGTCTGCCAAATTGGAAAAGTATTCCGCAACGAAGTGACACCAGGTAACTTTATTTTCCGTACTTGTGAATTTGAACAAATGGAACTAGAATTTTTTTGCCAACCAGGCACAGAAGCCCATTGGTTTAGACACTGGAAAAACTTAATGTATGATTTTTTAATTATTTTAGGCATGAACCCACAAAATTTAACATTTAAAAATCATAAAAAAGAAGACCTCAGCCATTATTCACAACAAACTTGCGATATTTTATTCAAATTTCCTTGGGGTTTTGACGAACTTTGGGGGATCGCTTCCAGAACAAATTTCGACCTAAAAAACCACCAACAACACTCAAAAAAAGATCTTACTTATTTTGACGAAAATAACAAACAAAAAATTTTACCCTATGTTATCGAACCTTCTTTAGGAATAGAAAGACTATTTTTTGCTTTTCTAATTAACAATTACCATGAAAACAACACCTCCAACGAAACAAGAAAAATCCTTTCTTTTCACCCTTTTTTAGCACCTTACAAAGTAGCTGTTTTGCCATTAATCAAAAAAAAACACAGTGCCAAAGCCCAAGAAATCCATCAACATTTAGCTAAACATTTTGATGTTTGTTACGATGAGACCCAAAGTATTGGCAAAAGATACCGCAGACAAGATATGATCGGCACTCCTTTTTGTCTCACTGTAGACGATAAAACCCTTACCAACAACACAGTTACTTTAAGAAATCGTGACACTGCCAAACAACAAAACTTTTTGCTAACAGAAGTAAAAAAATACATCAAAGAAAAAATTATTTTAAAATAATGAATCAAAATGCAAGATAACAAACAATTAATTAATCAAATCAATGAAAAAATGCCTATCCTTGATTTAGTTCAAGAATTTGTACAATTAAAAAAATCAGGCAAAAATTACATGGGATTATGCCCTTTTCACGATGAAAAAACACCCTCTTTTTCTGTGTCTCCTGAAAGAAATATAGGAGTTTGTATGTCTTGTAAAAAAGGCGGCAATCCTGTTTTTTTTTACAAAAGCATCAAAAACATCGATTTAAATCAAGCCATTTTTGAACTGGCAACCCGCTTAGAAATCACTACTTCCCTTCCCCAAAAAAACACCAATCAATACCAAAAATTCTACAATATCATGCAAGAAGCAGCAGATTTTTATTCCCATCAATTAAAACATAACAAACAAGTCCTCAATTATTTAGAAAAAAGAGGCTTTGGCAATGACATCATAAAAAATTTTAAATTGGGTTATGCTCCCAAAGCGTCCCATTTATCACGCTATTTAATGGAAGGTGCCAAATTTGATCCTTATGACCTCAAAAAATTAAACCTCATCAATCAAGACGACAAAAACGGTAACTTTTATGATTTTTTCAAAAACCGCCTCATTTTTCCCATCACTAACAAATCAGGCCAAATTGTTGCTTTTTCCAGCCGTAGTTTAGATGATAAAATGCCTAAATATCTCAATAGTCCTGAAACAGTAATTTTCAAAAAAGGCGAGACTTTGTATCAATACTACGAAAACCAAGCTGAAATCAGAAAAAAACAAACAGTCATTTTGCATGAAGGTTTTTTTGATGTTATGGCATCTTTCAAAGCCCAAATCCAAAACGTAGTTGCTACCATGGGAACCAATCTTACTTCAGATCATACTAAACTATTAAAAAAACTCACCGACAAAATAATTATTGCCTATGACGGAGACAAATCAGGAAAAATAGCTACTTTAGAAATTGGAACCTTTCTCCAAAAAAACCAATTCAAAGTTCAAATAGTGGATTTTCCAAATAATCTAGACCCCGACGAATACATCAAAACCGAAGGGCCGGAAAAATACAAACACCTTCTAACCAATAATTTAAAAGATTTTTTAGCTTTAAAAGTGGATTTGATTTGTAAACAAATGGATTCTTACAACCAAACTCAAATCAAAAAAGAATTACAAAAACTGTTCCAATTCTCAAGCTTTGAAATAAAAATGTTTTATCAAGAATACTTACAAAAAAAATATCAACTAACAGTTAATCTCAATTCTCAAGTCTCAATTGACAAAATTCCAAAACCTCTTTACATGGATCACACCAAACAACAATTAAATGCAATCAAATTTGACATTAAAATAGAAATCATCATAGAATTACTTTTAAATGCTGCTTTTTTCAAAACCCAAAACCACAAAACATTTGCCACCATCAAAAAAACCCCTGGTTTTAACGACTTGCAATACAGTTGTCTACTAAACTATATTAAAAATTATTACGAGAAAAATCCTCAAAAAACCTGTATTCCTTGGGAAGAAATCAAAAACACTGCATTTAAAGAAAATATTGATGATTTATTGACATCTATCGAAAAACATCATTTTTTTCAAATGCAAAAGCGTCCTCTTTTAAAAGATAAAGAAGGCAAGATATTTAGCAATTATATAAAAGAATTAGAAATCAGAGACAAAATAGAACAAAAACAACAAAAAATAAATGAGTTAAATGATAAATTACTTCAAATAGATAATACCGAAAAAAAACAAATTACAAAAAAACAAAGACAAACTCAAAAAAGAAAAACAACAATTACAAAAACAATTAAGCGAATTAGTAAATTATATATTTTGTTAAAAACAACAAATCATCTAAAAAAAGCCAAAATCAAAACAAATTCATAGCCAAATTAATTAAAAAAACGGAGTTAATAAATGGAATTCGATAACATTATCAAAAATTTAAATGAGCAAGCTGGAAGCAAACAAAAAATAACATCTCAATTAATTATGTCTTTTTTGCAAAATCAAAACATAAAAATACCATATCAACAAATAGCACAAAACCTAAAAGAACAAGGGATTCAAATTATCTCTTGCGAAACACAAGCATCTCCATCTCTAAATGAAAATCCCAATAAAAATGATACACACAACACACACACAAATACCCCCAATGATGATTTTGCTGACCTTAATTCCAAATCAACAAATGCAAACTTAGAAAAAACAGATGACAACAAAGATGAATATAACACGCAAGACTCAGAAGAAGACATCCAAGATTTTGACATTTCTGAAGAAGACTTAATATCAGATGAAAAAATCATAGAATTAGAAGAAGACGAAGATGAAAAAATTTCTAAAGAAGAAATTTCTAAAATCCATTCTGATATTAAAATGGATGACTCAGTTCGCATGTATTTAAAAGAAATTGGTCAAATCCCTTTACTTTCGCTGGCAGAAGAACAAAAAAAATCCATTTTAGTTTTTTTAGGCAAACAAGCCAAACAAAAGCTAGCCAAACACAAAACTAAAGAAATTGAATTATCCGAAGATCAACTCCAAGAAGCACATGACCAAATCGAACAAGCAAGACGCGCCAAAGATATTTTGGTAGAATCCAATTATAGATTAGTAGTTTCCATTGCCAAACGCTATATTGGAAGAGGCATTTTGTTTCTTGATTTAATCCAAGAAGGCAACATGGGTTTAATGCGTGCAGTAGATAAATTCGATTATCAAAAAGGATTTAAATTTTCCACTTATGCAACTTGGTGGATCAGGCAAGCTATAACAAGAGCGATTGCTGATCAGGCAAGAACTATCCGAATTCCTGTCCACATAGTAGAAACTATTAATAAAATGGCACTTTGCACTCGCAAATTAACTCAAAAACTTAAGAAAAAACCTACAGTCGAAGAGTTAGCCGACAAAATGAATATTTCTGCTGAAAAAATTCGCAGCATCCAATATATCGAAAAAAAACCCATCTCTTTGGAAGCCCCCGCACGAGAAAACGAAGAAGACGAAACTTCTTTGGGCGATTTTATCTCAGATCCAAATATTTTATCCCCCCACGAATATATGATGAAAGAAGTAACTCAAAAACTTTTAGATGAAGTCTTAGAAAACACCTTAACTGACCGCGAGGAAAAAGTATTAAAAATGCGCTATGGTCTTTTAGATGGAAAAACACACACTTTAGAAGAAGTAGGTACTTTATTTGGAGTTACCAGAGAAAGAATCCGCCAAATTGAATCCAAAGCTCTAAGACGACTCAGAACTCCAGCTAAACAAAGCAAATTAAAAAGTTTGTACCAAAACCACAAATAAAATGAAACGAATCCCTTTTATTGCGTCTCTTACTAAAAATTATGACACTGTTGTAGACATTGGCACAGATCATGGTTTAGTCCTCAAAAAAGCTTTTCAACAAGGATATATCAAACAAGCAATTGCAGCAGATATAAGACTAAAACCTTTATTTCAAGCCCAAAAAAACCTTACTTGCTATCCAGTTACTTTTTGTTTAAGTGATGGATTCCAAAACATTTTCCAAGATTTTGATCTTGCCCTGATTTGTGGCATGGGAACTTATGCTATTACTAAAATACTTGAAAAAACTAATTATAAAAACAAACATTTTATATTAGGATCACAAAGCAATCAAGATTATCTTCAAGAATGGCTATTGAAAAATGATTTTCAAATTTTAAAAGAATATCATTTATTTGACAAATTTTTTTATCATTTTTTAAAAGTAACTAGCAAAAGCTAATTTTTGCTTACAATTCCATATCTATGATTAAATCAAACTATTTTAATAACTTGGTATATTTTTATTATAAATTAATAATTATGCCATTTTATAAACAAAAAAAGAACAATAATTAAGTTGGTCTTAATGCTATAATTAAAATATTTCGATTTGCTAATATTTTGCAAAAAATTTTTAATTAGAAATTGGGGGGGTTGCTTTTAAAACAATATATTTTTAAAAACAAAAAAATACAGATAAAAAGATTATAAATAAAAAAATAAAAAATAAATTCCTCATCACCTTTAAAATAAAATCACAACAATATATATAAAAATAATATAAATTAATGGATGAATGTAGGCTATATAAATTTAGTATTTTTCACCCAAAAGGAGTTATACAAAAAAAAGACAAAATATAAAATAGGAATATAGATGTGTTCAAATTGATTTAAACATAAAAAAGGATGATTTTGAAAAACTTAAAAATTTTTCTATCATTATATGATATGTATTATAGCAGTCAACAGAAATATCTATAACTGCTATAAAGGCTAAATTAAAAAACCATTTTGCTTTATCAAAGGCGTAAAATAAAATGTTAAAACAAGAAGGATTAAAATATTGTTTTGTTTAGTAAAAAAAATAACAACAAATTAATAATTTTTTTATCTTGAAAGATGTTTTTGTGTTTTGGTTGGAATATTCAAAAAAACAAAAATTAATTAGCAACATGAAAGCGAAAACATATACAAACTTCAATTTTAATCTACATTTTTTTATCATAAATTATTCTTTTCACATTATAAAATATACAAATGAAGGGTAATTGTGAACTGTTCCAAAACTTTAGACACTTTTTTACTTTTTAAAAACTCTTTAAGACTAACTATTAAGTTAGTCTTTTTTTCTTTTCTAAGACTAAAAAAAATAATTTCTTATCTTTTCTAAAAACGTTTTTAGAAAGGATTCTAATGTTAAGACAAGAATTATTTAAAGATTTTTTTAAAAAATAAAAAAGAATTTAGAAATTCGTAATCAATTAATCACACTTCATTTACCATTAGTCAAAAAAATAGTTTATCAATTTAAATATTATCCTCGAGTTTTAACTAAAGAAGATTTATATCAAGAAGGGATTTTAGGATTAATCAAAGCCCTCAATAATTACGAAGATTTAGGTTATGACTTTATTGCTTACGCTACTCCAACCATCAAATCGGAAATCAGAGAACTAATAAGAAAAAGCCATTCACCTTCAATCCCCCAAAAACATTATCATTTTTCATATCATTATTATTTATCGATATCATAAAAACCTCTTTTTTAGGTAATTTTATTTTTTTAATTTATTTTAATCATTAAATCAACTTGAATTTTTAAATTAATTGCCTTACCAAGTATTGAATATTATGTATTAAACAAAAAGAAGAACGCGCTGAAGCGCTTATTTAGAGTTATAATAGTTGATATATTTAAAATAATTTATAAAGATAATTGGTATTAAGATGCAAAAATTAAAACAAAAAATTAAATTATTACAAAACATCATTGAAAAGATTAAAAAAATTGATAAAAAAATGGTTTTCCATTTAGTCAACCAATTCAATCAAACTCTTAATTTAACCACTATTTTAAAAACAATTCAAATTAAAAGAAGTACTTATTATTATTGGTTAAAAATGAAAGATAAACTAAAAGAAAAAAAAGAAAAATATTTATTACAACAAAATCGCATTAAAGCTTTGTGTTTACACCAACAATATTTTTACGGTCATCGTAAAATCACTGATTTATATCAAAAAACCTTTAACGAGTTCATCACCAAGAAAAAAGTTTATACTATTATGAAAGAAAATGGTATTTTTTGTCGTTTAAGAATTAAAAAAAATTTACTTACCGTAATTTAAAAAATAATCTCCAAATAATCCCTAATTTAATCAATCAAGATTTTATGTCCACCAAACCCCTCCAAAAACTCTTTACTGATATTACTTATTTCAAAACTAATCAAGGTTTTCTCTATTTTTCTTGTATTATCGACTCTTTTAACAACCAAATAATTGCTTCTCATACTTCAAACCAACAAAATAAAGATTTAGTTTTAAATACTATTAAAAAATTACCTTCATTAAAAGAACCTTGTATCATCCACTTCGATCAAGGAAAAGTTTATCAATCACTCAAAATTCAACAAAATTTAACAAAAAAAGGTTTTTTAATCAGCATGTCAAGAAAAGCCACCCCTCGTGATAACGCGGTCATTGAAAACTTTTTCGGCCAAATGAAAACGATCTTACAACATCAACATCCATTTTTATTTCAAAAATCTCCTGATAAAATGAAAAAATTAATCAATCAATTTCCTCAATTTTGGAATACTAAGTGGATTTTAAGTAAATTAAACTATTCAACTCCATCTCAATATATTCAAAATCTGAGATAAGTTTTAGTTGAATTAATATAAAATAATATAACCTTGAAAAAGGTTACTTTAGTACGCTTTTTTATCCCATCAAATGATGACTTTTAAAGAAAATGAGCTTTTTATTCATTTTGTTGACGACTTTTTAACTTTTTTTACCTAACTATATAGTGTAAGGATAAAATATTTAAAAAAATATCTTTTGAAACTAAAGAATTATCAAAAAAAGTTTAGACACTTTTTTAAACGAAAAAAATATTTATTTAGTTTGAAAAGATAGGAAATTATCTATTAATTTTTAGTCTTAAAGAGTCATTTTAAAATAAAAAGTTGTATAAAAAAGTGGAACAGTTCATCGCAATCTTGATTGCGATGAACTGTTCCACTTTTTTATACAACTTTTTATTTCAAAAATCTCCTG
>NZ_AVAO01000002.1 GCF_000495255.1 Candidatus Phytoplasma tritici | reverse complement strand
TTACTTCTGCTGTTAAAGACGACACGTCTTTAACAGCAGAAGTAACAACTGGCACTGCATTAACCATTATAGAAATAATTCTTGTCAATCTTGCTACAGAAGCAATTGAAGTAACACCCACAGTAGTTAATAATACTTAACTATTTAATATATTAGGTATTTCTTTTAAAAGAACCAATAATTCTTTCATAATTAATTGAAAAATTTCAATAATTGATATAAAAAATAAATAGTTAAATAATTTTAAAGGATAAATTAAAGTTGTTAATTGTTCCCATATAAAAATAAATATAGTTTTTATAATATTATAAATATTAATAAAATTATTATTCCAACCAACATTAAAACCAAACAAAAAAGATGATTTAGTAAAAAAATACTATAAAAAATACTATATAATAAATAAAAAAATCTTTAAAATCAAAGGAAATTAAATATTTTAAAAAATCAAAACTAAAAATCATTTTCATTATTATCAATAGATTCTACAATTAAAGGTTTTTTTATATTATTTAATTGTTTTTTTAATTTTAAATTTTCTTTTAACAATTCATCTAAATTATTATTATTTTCTTGATTTTCTTTTTTTCATCAAAAATACCTTCTGAAAAATTAAGACCACCATTTTCTCCAAATTCTTTAATCATTGTTTCAACATGTTTTCTATATATACCTAAGTAATTACCCATATGTGCCATTATTCTAATTAAGACTCCATATTCATTCAATTTCATTTGTCCAGTTTTAAGATATTTATTTACTACTTCACGTAATTCATCACTAAAATCATATTTATTTTTTAATTCTTTGATATATAAATAAAAATGATAAATTAAAAAACCAAAAATCATTGAAATAAAAGAAACAAATATTTTAGATTCAAAAACATTAATTATTAATTGTTGTATATCCATTAATTATTCCTTTCTATAAAATTATTTAAAATATTTAATTCCTTTATTATTTCAAAAATAACCCAAATAATTAATATAATTTTTCTTGGCTTATATATTATATGGATAAGTTTTATATCTATAATAGTTCCGTCGAAATTGTAATAAGTTTCTTTAATAATTTTATCACGAGAGTTATATTCTTCAATATAATTAATTATTTTACCATCCATTTTATAATATTTTTTTTATTAAATTATCTGTATATTTGTTATATTCTTCAATATAATCAATTGTTTTACCATCAGATTTATAATGAGTTATTGAAGGATATTTAAGTAATGGGGTTTGGTGTTGTTGTTTTTATTCTTTTATTTTGTCTCTAATTTCTAATTCTTTATTATTTTTCAACCTTTTTATAATCTACTTTTTCAAAAAGTAATTCAGGCTTAAATTGACCTATTAACAAAAATGAAAGCAAACTAATACCCAAAATAAAACTAAAAATTAATAAATTTTTTTTCATTAAAAATATTAATTTCAAAAACGAAACTAAAAAAAGTTAAAGGAAAATATAATACCAAAATTGCAAAACTAAAAAGATTCATAAAACTCATTATAAAACCAAATAAATTAAAATCAACATTATTTATATTGATTCCCAAAAAACGTCCGCAACATTGACAATGTTCGCGATATTCTTTTTTCAATTTTTGTTGTTTATCCATTTTTAAAAAACTCCTTAATTTTAACTTAATTTATTCATATATTATCCTTTAATGAGTGTTTTTTAAAAAACACTCATTATTTAATCCATGTAATTTTAGTTTAATCAGTAACAATAATGCCAAACTTATATAAAACAAAAATAAATATACCACTAAGGGCAATAAGTGTTAAAACTTGTCTTAAAGTCATTTTATTATAATCTTTTCTTTTATACTTATAATAATTACTTATATAAACTCAAATAACCTTTTGAAGCAAAATAAAGAAAAAAAGGTATAACAATACCTAAAGTAGGTAAAATCCAATATGTAAAAAACTGCTTAAGTTTAATTTATTTCTTCTAAAAGATTTTTTACTGAAATAAGAACGTCTGTAATTTTTGGCCATTTTAATCCTCCTTTTTTATTTTTATTTAATAAGAAAAATATTTTTTAGTATTTAGCAACAATAAGAAAACCAACTTAAAAGTTGGTATTTTTTTTAACGGTTTTTTTAATCGCCTACATATTTTAAAGTTTTAAAATGATTAAATATATAATTATTATTTTATTAAATATTTAAATAAATGTTAAAAAAATAAAAAAATATTAATTATTTTATTAAATAAGGTATAAAATATAGACGGATGATTATTTTTGGTAATAATTTCAAGATCAAATCACCCTTTAAAAATATATAAAATGCATAAAGAAATATAAAAGGAGATTTTCAGTTAAATGAATATCAAAGAAAAAGCATTAGAAATGCATGAAAAAAATAAAGGTAAAGTAGGTATTGTAAGTAAAGTAAAAGTGCAAAACTTAGATGATTTAGCATTAGCTTATACTCCAGGAGTAGCAGAGCCTTGTTTAAAAATTAAGGAAAATCCTAGTGATGTTTATCGTTATACTATGAAAGGTAATATGGTAGGTGTTGTTACAAATGGGACTGCAGTTTTAGGATTGGGTAATATTGGTCCGAAAGCTTCTTTGCCAGTAATGGAAGGAAAAGCCATTTTGTTTAAGGAATTAGCAGGGATTGATTCTTTTCCTATTTGTATTGATTCTACTAATTCTCAAGAAATAGTAAATATTGTTTCTAAAATTTCCACTGTTTTTGGAGCAATTAATTTAGAAGATATTAAGTCTCCTCAATGTATTGAAATTGAAGATGAACTTAAAGCTAAACTTGATATTCCTGTTTTTCATGATGATCAACATGGTACTGCTATTGTAGTTACTGCAGGAATTTTAAATGCTTTAAAAGTAGTTAAAAAATCTATTGAAGATGTTAAAGTAGTTATTAATGGAGCAGGTTCTGCAGGGATGGCAATTGCTAAAATGTTGTTGTTATTAAAAGTTAACAATATTGTTTTAGTTGATAAAACAGGAGCTTTATATAAAGGAGCAGCTAATCTTAATAATCCGCAAAAAAAATTAGTTGAAGTAACTAATAAATATCAAGAAAAAGGAACTTTGAAAGAAGTACTTAAAGGAAAAGATATTTTTGTTGGTGTATCTGCTCCTGGTATTTTAACAGCTGAAATGGTAGCTACTATGGCAAAAGATGCAATTGTTTTTGCTCTAGCTAATCCAGTACCAGAAATTATGCCAGATGAAGCTAAAAAAGGTGGGGCTAGAATTGTTGCTACTGGTAGATCTGATTTTCCTAATCAAGTAAATAATTGTCTTGCTTTTCCAGGTGTTTTTCGTGGGACATTAGATGCTAAAGCAACTCAAATTACTGAAGATATGAAAAAAGCTGCTATTTATGCTCTAAAAAATATCATTAAAGAACAAGATTTAAATGAAAATAATATTTTGCCAACTTCCTTTAATAAAGAAGTAGTTAAACAAATTGCTTTGGCAGTTTGTAAAGTAGCTAAAGAAACTGGAGTAGTAAGAAAATGAGTATAGAACAGGAACAAAGTTCCCCAGATAATAAAGAAAATAATAACAATAATAAAGACAAAAATAAAGAACCTAACAATAATAAATATTCTAAAAATGTTAATGGTGTTTTTGTTCCTAAAAAAACTATTTTAGGATTTAGTGTGCCTCTTTTTTGTTTGATGAGTTTAGTAGTTTTTGTTCAAGTTTTTGTTTTGGGATTTATTAGTTTTAAAACTACTAACAAATTTGAACCTGCATTTCATCCATTAATTACCCCTTTATTAATAGCTATGCTTTTGGCTGCTGTTTTACAAAAAATAGGTGCTAAAATACCTCTCTTAAAAGATATTGGAGGAGGTTCTATTTTATGTATTTTAATGCCTTCTATTTTATTTACTTATCCATTTTTTAAAGATGGTTCTATTTTTTTGCAAATGCAAAAGTTTATGCAAAGTATTATGAAACATTTAAATGCCGAATCTATAACAGTAAAAGTTCAAGAAAATAAATATACTTATAAAGCAGTAGGTTTTGCTAATTTTTTTGTTTCTGCTTTAATTATTGGTAGTTTTTTAAGTATGGATAAAAAGTTATTAAAAAGTTCTTTTAAAAAATTCATTCCTTTAATATTAGTATCTTTGTTTGTTGGTGCTTTAGTTGTGGGAACTTTAGGAGTTTTATTGCATCCTATTGGAGGGTTAGAAAATGCCTCTCAAACTTCTAAAGGGGGTTTTTTAGATGCTATCTTTTATATTTTTGCTCCTTTAGCAAGTGGTGGTATGTCATCTGGAGTTACTCCTTTAAAAAATGCTTATGCTGGGCAGAATTTAGATTTACAAGAACCTTTTATGTCTCATATGACTCCTGCTTTATTAGTAGGAGGAATATTTAGTATTTTTACTTCTGGGCTTATTAAGAAATTTTTGAAAACTACTAAATATAGTGGTTATGGTAAACTTGAATTTAAAGAAACTTCAAAAAATCCAGATAAAAATACTTCTAAACCATTTCCTGAAAAATTAAGTTATCCTCAAATAACTACAGGTTTAATTGCTATTTTTACCTTATATTTATTTAGTGTTTTAATAAAAGAATCCTTAATTTTATTATTACCAAACATTAAAAAATACCTACCAGAATATATTGTCTTTTTAGTTTTTGTAGTTGTTTTAATGAAATTATTTAATGTAGTATCTGATTATTATAATAGTTGTATTAATCAGGCTTCTAAATTTGTCACTACTAATTTTACATCTGCTTTTTTAGTAATTTTAGGTTCTAATATTCCAATGGAAGCGATGTTAAAACAATTAAATGTTAAATTTGTCTTTACATGTATAATGTGTGTTTTATTAGTTGCTTTAGTAGCGGGATATTTAGGTAAAAAGTTAGGTTATTATCCAGTAGAATCATCAATTACTGCAGGGCTTTGTACTAATAGTATTGGTGGAGCTGGGAATGTTGCTATTTTATCGGTTTCTGATTTGATGGGGTTAATGCCTTTTGCTCAAATAGCTACTCGTATTGGTGGAGCTTTAGTGGTAGTAGTTGCTAGTATTGCTTATCCTTTGTTATATTAATTATATTAATTATATTTTATATACATGAATATGGAAAATATTTATCACATAAGTATTTATGATTATTTAAAAATATATTATTTTAGTATTTTATTATTATGTGATCTGATTGAATTTATTTTTACCAACACAAAAATAGCTAACATATTTATATTAAAATTCTAAAACATTTTTAACTATTGCGGCACCCTTCTATTTGCTTATTATAATAGTGGGTGCCGTGAGATTTTTAAAGCAAAACAAACTATAAAATATATCTTCGTTAATTTATTTTTATTATAAACATTTAAAAATTAAGTTAAATATTTCTTCTTTATACAAATCATTTATTTATAAATGTAGAACAAATTTAATTTAATTTTTAAATGTAAAGTTTGTATAATGTATCTTTTCATTTTAATAATTACTTAAAATAATAACAATTATGTTATGTATATAAAAACACTTACTAAAAACATTTATCAATAATGTTATAATAACAGTATATAAGAGTTTTTTTGAAAATCTTATTTTTTATCCTTAAACATTTATTTTTTATTTATTTTTTGCATTATTTTTATTTTTTTATATTCAAAGAAATAATTTGCCTTTTTTTCAACCATATTTAATTAAAAAAAATATGAGTTTTTTAAAATTACTATAGGAGTAATGTATGTTTCCTTTGTTTGCTAATTTAATTACTGTTTTTAGGATTGTTTTGGTGTTTGTGCTTTTGCCTTTGATGTGTGTAAGTGAGCCTGAATTTGCTAATGTTTTGACTTTTCAAATTATCTTTATAGTGGCTGCTATTACTGATTATTTGGATGGTTATATAGCTAAAAAATATCAACAACAAACTGTTTTTGGTAAATTTTTTGATCCTATTGCCGATAAATTATTAGTTATTATTACGCTTTTTTATATTTGTCAATGTCGTTTATCTGCTACGCAAGGAACCTTTTTATTTGCAGATACTCAAATGCCTAAAAAATTTTTTACTGCTGTTATTATGATTATAGTGATTAGAGAATTTTTAGTAACAGGAATAAGATTGGTAGTTTCCAATAAAGAAGGAGTTGTTATTAGTGCATCTTTTTGGGGCAAAACCAAAACTTTTTTTACTTTTGTTGCCATAATTTGCCTTTTTTTTGGGCTGTATACTTCTTCTACTTTTGCTTATGATGCAGCAGATTTAAAAAAATTGTTTGAATATCTAAGTAATATAGGTGATATTTGCTTGCTTGTTTCAGTTTTTTTAACTATTGTTTCTGGATTTGATTACTTTTTTAAAAATTATAAAATTATTCGCAAAAACTTTGCTCCTGAGTAATTTTTTTTTTTTTGATCTTTATATTTGTTACTGCTGTTTTTATTATATTTTAAAATTTTTCTTTTTGTTTTTTCTCTCGATATTAAAAAAATTATAATAATTATTTTTATCTTGCTCTTTTTATCTTTATTATTTTACTTATAATATTTAAAAAATTATATTTTATCAAAACTAAAATAAAAAACCAAAGGAAAATTATTTATTCAAAATACACAAAACAAAAACGATTTAGAAGACACCATTAATGATATTGAAAAAAAGTTTGGTAAAAAGGTAGAATTATGCAATTCAATTCCAAAAAATAAATAAAAGAATTTAATCTATTTCTATTGGTTCTTTTTCATTTAATATTTCCTTAGAAATTGGTAGTTATGCTAAAGGAATAATTATTTGAAATTTATGGTCCTGAAAGTTCAGGTAAAAATACTTTAATTTTTCATGCCATTTCGGAGGTCTCAAAAAAAAGGAGGCAATGTTTCTTTGTTGATGCAGAACACACCTTAGACCCAGTTTATGCAAAAACCATCGGTCGGAGCAAATCTTGATAAACTTTTAATCTCACAACCTGAGATTCAGTAGAAAAAGGCCTTAGATACTGTTTGTAGATTAATTGCAAGTGAAAAATATTAGTCTTTTGGTAGTTTATTCTGTATCAACATTAGTTCCTGAGGCAGAAGTAGGCGGCGATATGGTTAATATTGCTAATGGGTTTACAAAATCACGAATTAGATTTGGGGGGCAATCCATGCGTAAACAGTCAAGAATAATTAATAAAATTGATACAGTTTTTATCTATATTAATCAACTTAGAGAAAAAAACAGTGATGGTTTTTGGTAATCCTGAATTAACTCTAGGTGGTAAAGCCTTAAAATTTTTTTCTTTTTTGTGTTTAGACATTAGAAGATCAGAAACTTTTAAACAAAGGTGATCAGGTTGTGGGGGGCATTCTTTCTAAAGTAAAGGTAGTTAAATCCAAACTTGCATTCCTTCTTAAAACTGCTACTATTGATATTATTTATGGTAAAGGTATTGATAAAATGACAGAAGTAATTGATTTAGTAACTAACCTTAATTTTTAATTCAAAAAGTTGTTCTTTTTATAGTTTTAAAGATGAAAAAAATGTTTAATGAATAGGAAAGTGTTAAAAAATATTTAACTAATAATCCTAAAATCTATAATTAATTTAATTGCTTAAATTAAAAAAAGATATAATATAATAAAAAAGCTAGCTTTTTTAAGTTAGCTTTTTTTGTTATTATTAAATTGTTATTTTTTTAATCTTTTTTGTTAAGAATTACAGTTTTGTTTTGGAAACGAATATTAGATTTGCTTTTCATTTGATTCCAAAAACGACTTGCTACTTCAAAAATAGTTTCGTTAGTTAAGTGTTTGATATTACCAATATTTTTTCCATAAATTTGAAAATGGTCTTTTAATAATTTTAATAATACTGGAGGATTGATATTGTCTTTTTTGCCTAAATTAATAACTACTTCTATAAAGTTGCTATTTGTTCTTTGGTAAGAGGAGTTGTTAGAACCATAAGAACCAAATCTAGATACCCCACCAAAACGCGATCTGGTAAAAGAATTGTTGGTGGTCATTCTTGGAGGAAGTATTTCGGTATAATTTCTTTCTTTTGGTAAAAAGTTTTTCAATAATCCTTGGATAATTTGTTCAGAAGAAAAAGTTTCTAATAACTTTTGTGCTAATGGATTTGGAGTAGTGTCTTCTTTGTTTTTTTCAATAATATTTAATAGTTTTTTTTCTAAATCTTTGGCATTTTGTAATTTGATGCTTTGAACAGAAGGAATATCTAGTAAAGTAATTTTTTCTTTTAAGTAGTATTCTAATTTTTTAAGTTGGCTTACTTTTCTTGGACTAATTAAACTGTAAGCTAAACCTTTTTTACCAGCTCTTCCAGTTCTTCCGATGCGGTGAACATAAACTTCATCTTCGTGTGGTAAGTCATAGTTAATTACCATTTTGATGTCAGAAATATCAAGTCCTCTTGCAGCTACATCAGTTGCAATTAATATTTTGATTTTGCCTTTACGGAAATTATTCATTACATATTGTCTTTGATTTTGTTTTAAATCGCCGTGAACTGCATCAGCTAAAAAGCCTTTGTCTTGAAGGTAGGCTGTAATTTCGTCAACATCTTTTTTAGTGTTTGCAAATAAGATAGCTGAATAATCCTTTTTTAAGTCTAGTAAACGTACTAATAATTTAGCTTTGTCAACTTCTTTTACTAAAAAGTAATTTTGTTCGATTGCATTAACTGCAATGTTTTTAACAGGAACTTGTAGGATTTTAGTGTCTTTTTGGTATTTGCTTGCTATTTTTTTAATTAATGGAGGTAGAGTTGCTGAGAATAAGACAGTTTGTCTTTCTTCTGGAATCTTTTTTAAGATTGTTTCTAAGGCTTCTTGGAATCCCATTTTTAACATTTCGTCTGCTTCGTCAAGAGTTAGAATTTTTAATGATGAGAGGTCGATTTTGCCTCTTTCTAGGTGGTCAATTGCACGTCCGGGAGTAGCAATAATTAAATGAGGTTTAGCTTCTAAAGCTCTAAATTGTTTGGTGTAAGATTCACCACCATAAATAACAGCGATTCTTATTTCTTGATAAAATCTTAGTAATTTTTTTAATTCTTCGTATACTTGTAGAGTTAATTCTCTAGTGGGGCATAAAATTAAACTTTGGGTTTTTTGGATTTTTGGGTCAATTTTTTCGATAATAGGAATACCAAAAGCAAAAGTTTTTCCTGTTCCTGTTTGAGCTTGTCCAATTACGTCATGTCCTTTTATAATTTCTGGAATCACTAAGGCCTGAATTGGAGTAGCATCAATAAAATTGAGTTCTTTTAAAGCTTTTTTAGTTTGCTCTAAAATAGGTAATTGTTCGAATAAAGTATTCATAAATTCCTCATCTTTCTTTTTTAATTTAAAATTAAATTATACAGATATAAATATAAAATGTTTGCAATGTTTGCTAAGTTAATTAAAACACTAACCCCTTTTTAGAAGATATTTTTAAACCCTTTATGATTTCGAGTTATTGTTTGGAGTTGCTAAATAATTAATAATCTTGAAAAAGGAATCATTTTACAAACTATCAACTGTGTATTTGATGTCATTTTTACTTTATAGTAAAAAAAGTTGTAAGACTTTAATATTTTTTAGTTAAGACCCTAATAAAAAGTATTTTGGTATTTTGCTTTTATAACAATTATGGTTTTAGTAATAATTTTGTATTTTGTGAAATAAATTTAAATAATTGTTAAAAAGTAAAAAGTTACACTAATTTATAATAGTTTTTTGATTTGTAACATTTAATAATTTTTTACTGCATCTTTAATATTATACTTTATTATACTTGTAAATTAATAAAAAAAACAACTATGTTTGAATTAAAAGTGTCTTATTTTTATACTTTATTATGTATTTGTTTAAATATGAGAAGCAATAAATAATAAAAAAAGACTCTTATTGGATGAGAGCCTTTATAACAAATTTGGATTAATTTTTAATATTGTATATTTCTTTTAAAGCATTTTGGTAAGGTTTGATGTCTATTTGACTAAATTTATTTTGAGTTTGTAAATTTTGAAATAAATTGGTGTGTTGTTTAATTGCTAAAGTTTGATCAGTTTCTAATTGTTTTTGTTGTTGACTTAATTCTTGTAATTTGCCAAAAATGAGATCTGTTTCATCTCTTATTTTTGATTTTTCTTGTTCGTTTGCTTCTTTGTATTGTTCTTCTAAAGCTTTTATATCTTTATTTATATTTTTAATTCTAAATAATATATAATCCAATTTACTATTTATTTTTAAAATATTTTCGTATGATTCTTTTTCGTCTTTAGACATGAAAGACATTTGTTGTTGTTGGTATTGTTTGCGTAGTTCTTTTTCTTTTTTTGTTCTAGGTAAAGTTATTTGTGGTTCTTTAATTTCATTATGGATAATATATTTTAGTCTTTTATTAAAATTTTCTTGTGAGATTTCTATTTTATTATTTATTTCAGTTTTATCGTTATCTTGTGTTGAGGTTTGTAATAACATCGCATCAGAAGTGAATAATTGAGGTTTTACAAATAAATTAAAAATTGTAATTCCGATTAAAATTAAAAAAATAGTTGTAATAAGGATATATTTTTTGTTGCGGGTCATTTAGTTTGCTTTCTATTGTAAAAAGTGATATTGTGTTTATCTTTTGTCCTTAATTTTATTTTATCATTTTTTTATTATTTTAATAATTTATTATTTTTTAAAAGTGACTTTGTTTTATGGTTGATTTAAAAAATGTGTTTATTTGGAAAAATAACAAAAGTGTATATTATAAAGTTTTTGGGTATGCAAAAAGATGAGTTAAAATATGGGATTGTTATTAATGAAATAAATGTTTGATAGTTGCAAATTGAGTATAAAATTTAGTTATTTGGTGTATATTTCTAACATTTTTTCTTTAAATTATTAAGTATAATGGATTTTGTCTATTGTGTGTTTTTGGTTTTTTTGGATATTTAAATAACTATTAAAAATAGAACCTAATCCTTGTTTGTTCAAAAAGTGAAGTTGTAGAAAGATTACTATATTTGTTTTTACAATCTTTCCGAGTTTTAGTTAACAAATCATTGAGTATTTCATTTTTTTATTAAGTCATATTTTTTTCTTGTGGTTTTTATTAAAATTATTAGAATTTATTTGAGGATGATATTTTAGTTCTTTTTCTTTAGATATTTGTAAATTGAGTGTTTTTGGTTCTTCTTGATTCATTTCAAATTTTATTTCTTGTTGTATATATGGATATAAAATCAAACCTAATAACAATATACTTATAATTACTAAGAATAATAAAACTTTAATATTTATTTTCAAATGATTTATTTTTTTCATATATTGAAGGGATAAGTGTTTCCCAACATTTATATTATAACCATTATTATGTAAAAAGTCATTATATAAACAAAAAAGACTATCATTTAAGATAATCTTAATATTTTTTAAGTAATTGATTGATATTTTATATTTTTTTAGAAAAGAATTATATAAATACCCGTATAGTTGTGATAGATTTTGTTTGAATTCATTATATGCTTCTGGTGATGTTTTATTTTTTAGTTTAGGTAGTAAAAAAGATTGCATTATGTGTTTCATGAAATTTAAATTGTCTTCTCCGATTTGGTTTAATTCTTTTTCTTTTATATTCTTGTTGTAGAGAATCCATTTTATTTTTGAGATATAAAGGTTTATTTGCCATACGGTTTTCTAACCTAGAAGTCAATTTTTCTAATTTTGGTTGTTGATATCCTCCAAAACTATATATTATGTGGTTGTCATCCAACATTATTGCTTCCTGTTATTTTTGTAGTTGTTTTGCTTGTGTCTTCTTTGGTTGTTTCTTGTTTAGATTTTAAAACCCAACAAATACTTAATATTAATACTATAAATTCTATTGTAAGTACAATAAAATTTTTATTTTATTGTGGTTATTGCATATTATTTACTCCTCTTTTTTATTATTTTAGGATTAATTCCTTCTTAATCATTACATTTATTTTACTCTTTTTTTGGTTAAAAATCGCTCAAAAACAGTTCAAAAAGTGAAAAAAAGAAGACCGCTTTACCCCTCTATTTAAGGATGATTTTTTTATATTATTATTATTAATTATTTATAATCACATTAAAATCAATATAAAATAAATAAAAATTTAACAAAATGAAAATATAGGGTTGACATTCAACAAAAAAAGTAATACAATATTATTGGCAATCGTTAATGTGAGTGCCAAGAGGTAATGAATATGCTTTCAGATAGAAAAAAATTAATCCTAAAGGCTGTAGTTGAAAACTATTCACAAAAAGGACAACCCGTAGGTTCTAAACTGCTTACCCATTTGCCTTATCTTAAATTTGCAAGTGCTACTATTCGTTATGATATGGTGCAATTAGAAAAAGAAGGTTTTTTACAAAAAAATCATACTTCTAGTGGTAGAGTGCCTTCTTTTAAGGGTTATACTTACTATCTAAACCATTTATTAACGCGTGATCATGATGTTTCTTGTATGTTTGAAAGCATTGACAAAGTGATTCAAAAAAAACGTTTTTGTAAAGGACAAGTAATTAAAGAAGCTCTTAATTTGTTAAATAATTTAACTAATTATACTGCTATGGCAATTGGTTCTGATATTTTTAATAATAGTAAAATTACTAAAATTGACTTTATTCCTTTAAATAGTACTCAAGCTGTTATTTTGATTATTACTGATAAAGGAAATGTACAACATCAAAATATTTCTTTGGATCAAACAAAAGAAATTAGCATTTATGATCTTAAAGATGTAGTGAAAGTAGTAAACGATTTGTTGACAGATAAGTTTTTATCAGAAGCAGCCCACATTATTCAAAGTGATTTTTTTAAACAAACTATTGCTAAATATATTTGTTTTCAAGAACAATTAATTGCTTTGTTTATGGAAGTTTTTAGTAGTTTTGCCTCAGAGAATCTTTATTTTTCGGGGGTTTCTAAAATGCTTGAAAAACCTGAATTAAGCAATCCCGAAATTATTAAAAAATTTATGGGTCTTTTAGAGTGTAAAGAATTATTAAAAATTATGTTAAATCAAGATAGTTTGTCTTTTAAATTTTCTGATGGCTTGCAACTTACTCCTTTAAAAGATTGTATGATTCTTTCTATTCCTTTTGATGTAAATCCTAATGAGAAAGGAAGAATTGCAGTTGTAGGACCTTCGTGGATGAAATATCCTAAAGTTATTCCTATTTTGGAATATTTGGCAGTTCATTTATCTAAATTAAACGATCAAGAATAACAAATAAAAGAATAAATAATACAATAAATAATTGTAAAATAAACAATTATAACAAATAATAAGTAAATAATTTATAATTTAACTAAGAAATTACAATAACTAAACAGTCTACCAAAATACTTGTAAGTAACGAAATAAAAAAATAATTATATCAAGAAAAGAGGTTTTAAGATGTTTTTAGAAAAAGACCAAGATAACTTAGATAATTTAGAAACACAAGCAAAAGAATTGCATAAAGATTGTAAAGAATGTCAAAATTGCCAAAAAGAAGAAACTAAAACAATAAATAAAGACAACCAAAAGGAAGATGAAACTGTTAAAAATCAACCAAACCAAACCAAACAAACAAACATTAAACAACAAAAACATCCATCAAAAGAAAACAGTCATCAACAAATTACTAAATTACAAAATCAAATTAAAGAATTACAACAAAAACTTGCCCAACAAAAAAAAGTCTTTGATGAAGAGTTGTTAAAAAATCAAGCAGAATTAATTAACTTTAAGAAAAGAGCCCAAACCCAAAAAGCAAATGAATTAAAATATGCATCAAGTAATTTTATTACTAATTTATTAATGCCCTTGGAACAATTAGAAAAAGTAATTGATATGCCTACACAAAATGAATTGTTGCAAAAATATTTATTAGGATTTAAGTTGTTACAACAACAAATAAAAAAAGTTTTACAAGATGAAGGAGTAGAAGAAATTGAGGCTCTTAATAAGCCTTTTGATCCTACTTTGCACCACGCTTTAGAAAAAGTGTGTGACTTGGAAAAGCCCGATAAAACTAATTTAACAGTTTTACAAAAAGGTTATTTATATAAAAAAAGAATTTTAAGACCAACGTTGGTTAAAGTAAATGAATGGAGTGATAAAAATGACAAAAACGAATAAAATTATAGGTATTGATTTAGGAACAACTAACTCTTGTGTTGCTGTAATGGAAGGTGGTCAGCCGAAAGTTATTCCTAATGCTGAAGGCGGAAGAACAACTCCGTCTGTAGTTTCTTTTAAAGGTGATGAAATTATGGTAGGAGAAATTGCCAAACGCCAAGTAATTACTAATCCTAATACTATTAGTTCTATCAAAAGACACATGGGAGAAGCTAATTATAAAGTTAATGTGGGTGGTAAAGAATACACTCCACAAGAAATTAGTGCAATGATTTTGGCAAATTTGAAAAAAACTGCTGAAGATTATTTAGGAGCCCAAGTAAGTAAGGCAGTAATTACTGTTCCTGCTTATTTTAATGATGCTCAAAGACAGGCTACCAAAGATGCAGGTAAAATTGCAGGCTTAAATGTTGAACGTATTATTAACGAACCAACTGCAGCTGCTCTTTCTTATGGTGTTGACAAAGGTGACAAAGAACAGACCATTTTAGTGTTTGACTTAGGAGGAGGAACTTTTGATGTTTCTATTCTAACTTTGGTTGACGGTACTTTTGAAGTGCTTTCTACTTCTGGAGATAATGCTTTGGGAGGTGATGATTTTGACTTGCGTATAGTAGATTTCTTAGTGCAAGAATTCAAAAAAGAAAATAGTGTTGATCTTTCCAAAGATAAAATGGCAATGCAAAGATTAAAAGATGCTGCTGAAAAAGCTAAAAAAGAATTAAGTGGTGTTATTTCTTCACAAATTTCTTTGCCTTTCTTAACTATGAGCGAAGCAGGTCCACTTCATTTAGAATACAATATGACTCGCGCTAAATTCAATGAACTTACTAAAGATTTAATTGATCGTTGTTTGTCTCCTGTAAAACGTGCTTTAAGTGATGCCAAATTAGACATTGAAAAAATTGATCAAGTGCTTTTAGTTGGTGGTTCTACTCGTATTCCTGCAGTTCAAGATTTAGTTAAAAGTGAATTGAAAAAAACTCCTAATAAGAGTATTAATCCCGATGAAGTAGTTGCTATTGGAGCTGCTATTCAAGGAGGAATTCTATCAGGAGACGTTAAAGATATTTTACTTTTAGATGTAACTCCACTTTCTTTAGGAATTGAAACTTTAGGTAATGTCTTTACTAAATTAATTGAAAGAAATACTACTATTCCAACATCTAAAAAACAAGTCTTTTCAACTGCCGCAGACAATCAACCAGCAGTAGATATTCATGTTTTACAAGGAGAACGTCCTTTAGCAGCTGATAATAAAACTTTGGGAAGATTCCAATTAACAGATATTCCACCAGCACCTCGCGGAATTCCTCAAATTGAAGTTACTTTTGACCTGGATGCAAATGGAATTGTATCAGTTAAAGCCAAAGACTTAGGCACTAACAAAGAACAAAAAATTACTATTTCAGGAAGTGGTGCCCTTAAAGAAGAAGAAATTAAAAGAATGATTAGAGAAGCCGAAGAAAATGCTGAGGCAGATCGTTTGAAAAAAGAAAGTATTGATGTTCGTAATGAAGCAGAAAATATGATTTTCCACACTAAAAAATCTTTAGAAGATCTAAAATCAGACGTTACACCAGAAGAAAAAGACAAAGTTGAGACTCAAATTAAAGAATTAGAAGAAGCTCTAAAAGGAGATGACACTGCTTTAATTAAAGAAAAAACTGCAAGTCTTACTAAAGAATCTCAAGGAATTGCAATGAAAGCTTATCAAAAAGCTCAAGAAAAAGGTACGCAAGAAAACACTACTTCTAAAAATAAAAAACCTCAAGACGAAGTAGTAGACGCTGATTTTGAAGAACAAAAATAATCAATAACAACAATAATAACAAATAATAACAATAAAATACTAAAAACATAAATAATACAAAAACAAACAAAAAAACAAAACTATAAAAAATAATGAAATCAAAGGGGCAAAAACCCCTTAGTTTTATTATTAGGAGAAGTTAGCTACAATGACAAAAAAAGATTATTATCATATTTTGGGTCTAGATAAAGACGCAAGTCCTGAGGACATCAAAAAAGCTTATCTTAGTCTTGCTAAAAAATATCATCCTGATATTTCCAAAGAAGCTAACACTGAGAGCAAATTTAAAGAAGTTCAAGAAGCTTATAGTGTTTTAGGAGATGCTTCTAAAAAAAGTAATTATGATCGTTTTGGTGATGCTTCAGATAACGGTTTTTCTGGCTTTGGTGGTGGTGGTTTTGATGGCTTTGATTCTTTTGGGGATTCTTTTTTTAGTTCTTTTGGAGATATTTTTGGTAATCAACAAACTAAAAAGCCTTCTTATGATAAAAAAGTAGAGATGACTATTGGTTTTATGGATGCTGTTTTAGGAGCTAACAAAACTATTGAAATTACTGTAGAAGCTGATTGTAGAGTTTGTTATGGTAAAGGAGCAGTTTCCCATCAAGATGTCATTAATTGTAGACGTTGTGGCGGAACTGGACAAATTATTACTGAGCAAAGAACTTTTTTAGGTAACATTCGTTCACGTCAAGTTTGTCCTAATTGTAGTGGCAAAGGACAAGAAATTAAAAATAAATGTTATGCTTGTCATGGAAAAAAACGTCAAAAAGTTAAGCAATCAGCTACTTTTAATATTCCTGCAGGGATTCAAGAAGGAATGTCTTTGCAAGTTCCTGGGAAAGGAAATTTTGTTCCTTTAAGTAATAATCAAAAAGCAGGAGATCTATATATTACTTTTAAAGTGCGTCCTCATGAATCTTTTGTGAGGCGTGAATATGATATTATTTTAGAAATCTTTATTACTTTGCCAGAAGCTGTTTTAGGAACTAATATTTTGATTCCTACTATTTATGGTGAAGTAGCTTTAAAAATTCCTGCAGGGATTCAATCAGGAAACAAATTAAGAATGAAAAATAAAGGAGTTGCACATCTTAATTCTTCTTATCGTAAAGGTGATCAGTATGTTGTTGTTCATCTCAAAACTCCTAACACATTAAGTTTAGAAGAAGAAAGATTATATCAAAAATTATTAGATTTGCAACATCGTAGTTAATATAAGTAATGATATAAATAATAATACAAATAATACAAATAATACAAATAATACAAATAATACAAATAATAAGGAGACCAACTTAAAAGTTGGTTTTTTTGTTATTTGGTAATATTAATGTTTAAATTTTTATAGTTTTACATAGTTAATTTAATATTTAACATATTAAATTAACTACTAATTAACTATTTTAGTTATAATAAGTGTTTGAAAGTTTTAATAAAGATAAATATTTTTGATTTAATAAAATAATATAAATTTATAAAGAGTTTAAAAATATGTTTTTATTAAATAGCATTAAACAAGAAATTGATAAAAATATTCAATAAAAACCCAAGTTTTTAGTTTAAAATACAATAACTCATAAAAAATATTATGCAAAAAAATCTTTATGGATTGGAACAACTATATTTTATTTTTTTAGTCCTTTCTTATTCAATTAGTTATTATGAATTAATTTTTTATACCAACAAAACCCAAATATACTAATTCCAATATATTTAAATATTTACCACTTCCTTTAATTGTCTTTATTATTACAGCTTTATTATCTTGTTTTATTTTTGGTATTTCTAAATTTGTTACTCCTATTTGTCTTTTGACTTTTGGGACTTTTGTAGGAATGCTTTCAGGTTTGGTAGATGCTTATTTTAAAACTCAATTTACAAAAAGCAACATTTAACCATTTTATTATTATCCTTTCTTTTATTTTTATTATTGTTAGTAATTTTACAATTACCACTTTGCTTTATTATAAAAAGTTTAAAAAACAAAATAATCAACGATTAATTAATAAATTTGATTTTGTAGATTTTAATTTCTTTGTTATTACTATGTTTTATGTTATTTTATTTTATGTTGTTGCTTTTTTTTGGTTGGCATCATTTTCGCAATTAAGTCAATTTTCATCCTTATTTTATCCTTATTTTTATTAAAGTTTTATGGAATTTTTGAAAAAAGGATTAATAATTAATATTATTTATAAATTTAAAACAGGAATTAATTTTTAATTTCTGTTTTTTGTTTTTTGGAACATTTATTATTTATAATATTGTAATTAGTCAATTTTGGTATTTGAAATAAAGTTCGCTAATTGGGGTTATAATAAAATTCTTTTTATTGTTTGTTTTTGTTTTTTTAATTTATCATCAAATATTTTATGATAACAAAAACCAAAACCCTAAAAAACTCAATCAAAAAGAAATTATTTTAGTTATAATAATTGGGTATAAGTTTTTTATTTTGATACCTTAATTACTTCCAAAAAGGAGAGTTTATAAATGTTTAAATGGTTGAAAAGTAAATTTTTTAAAAGTAAAAATGATGATAAATATCAACTAGGTCTTAAAAAAACCAAAGCTAGTTTTTTAGATTTTCAAACTCTTTTGAAGCAATCTAACAATATTGAACAATCCCTATTACAAGCATTAGAAAGTTTGTTAATTCAAGCTGATTTTGGTACTAAAACCATTCTTTTTTTGATGCAATCTATCAAAGATGAAATTAATCAATTTCAAATTAAAAATCCTCAAAAACTTCCTTCCGTTGTTGTTTCTAAAATGTTTGATTTGTATCAAAATATGAAAAATATGAAAGACACATTAGAAAGTTCGCAAGAACAAGAACAAGAAAAACAAAAAATAAAACAAAACCAAAGCCCCAACTCAACAAATCCCAAAGACACTTTTACATCTCAAAATAACTTTCCTCAAATGTATTTGTTTACTGGAGTTAATGGAGTAGGAAAAACAACTACTATTGGAAAAATGGCCGAAGCATTGAAACAAGAAGGCAAAAAAGTACTGTTAATTGCTGCTGATACTTTTCGTGCAGGTGCAGTAGCACAACTCCAAATTTGGGCAAAAAGAGTAGGTGTTGAAGTTTTTTGCAAGCCCTTACCAACTCATCCTGCAAGTGTTATTTTTGAAGGAATCGAATTTGCTAAAAGTCAAAATTATGATATTATTTTGTGTGATACTGCTGGAAGATTACAAAACAAAACTAATTTAATGCAAGAATTAGCTAAAATCAATCGTGTTATTTGCAAACATTTGCCTGCCTCAAATTTACAAACTTTTTTAGTTTTGGATGCTACTACAGGACAAAATGCTCTTAATCAAGTTGATTTGTTCAATCAAGCAACCCCACTTTCAGGAGCTATTTTAACCAAACTTGATGGCACTTCCAAAGGAGGGATTATTTTTGCAATTAAGTATTTATACAATTTGCCCACTAAATATATTGGTGTAGGCGAAAAAGCCCAAGATTTAATTACTTTTGATGTTAAAAATTATCTTTTTAATTTATTTGAAGGTTTTTTTACTTCTGAAGATATTTTATAATTGCTAATTATAAAGAAAAAATAACACATAAAAAAATTTTATTATATCAAAAATCAAGAATTCAAAAATCATCACCCCCACTTAAAAAAAATTAAACCCCACAAAAACAAATTTTACAAAATCAAAAAGGAGATAAAAATATGAGTATATTAGGCGAAGGCTTACAAAAAGTTATTAATAAAATTAGAGGAAAAAAAATCCTAGAACAACAAGACATTCAAAATATTATGCAAGATATTAAAGTTTCTTTGGTAGAAGCTGATGTTAATTTACAAGTTATTGATAAGTTTAATGAAATTATTGAAAAAAAAACTTTGAAACAAGAAGTTTTAAAAGGTCTAAATCCTAAAGAACATATTATTAAAATTGTAAACGAAACCTTAATTCAAATTTTGGGTTCCACTCGTTCGGATCTTATCTTTAAGCCTAATTGCAATTTGGATACTTTAATGTTAATCGGGTTGCAAGGAAGCGGGAAAACGACTACTGTAGGAAAATTAGCTCTTTGGTTGCGTAAAAAAAATAGTAAAAAAGTTTTGCTTTTAGCTTGTGATATTTATCGTCCAGGAGCAATAGAACAATTAAAAGTTATTGGTAAACAAATTAATATTGATGTTTTTTCTAAACCTGATACTGCTGTTTTAGATATTGTAGATGCAGGATTAAAATATGCTTTCCAAGAAGGATATGATGCAGTAATTATTGATACTGCGGGGCGCCTTGATATTGATGAGACAATGATGCAAGAATTGCAACAAATTAAAGCCAAAGCTGACCCTTCAGAAATTTTGTTAGTTGTGGATTGTCTTTCAGGACAACAATTTGCTAATACTGCTAAGTCGTTTCATAATCAATTAGGAGCAACTGGAGTTATTTTGACCAAAATGGATGCAGATACTAAAGGAGGAGCTGCTTTATCAGTAAGAGCAATGACAGATCTTCCTTTAAAATTTGTTTCTTCTTCAGAGAAAATTGATAGTTTAGAGCCCTTTAATCCTGATAGAATGGCATCTCGTCTTTTAGGAATGGGAGATATTTTAACTTTAATTGAAACATTTAATGATAAAGTTGATCCTCATCAAAGTAAACAAATGATGGAAAAATTATTTGATGATAGTTATAATTATTATGATTTTCAAAAGCAATTAAAAACATTAAAAAAAATGGGTTCTTTCAGTAAATTGTTAAGTTTTATTCCTGGATTAGGTGGCAAGATGAAACAACTTTCTGCTAGTTTAGGTGATGATGGATTTAATAAATTTGAAGTTTTAATTCAAAGTATGACTAAACAAGAAAAGAAAAATCCTCAATTAATTGCTTTGAGCAGTAGACGTAGACAAAGAATTGCCAAAGGTTCTGGTAATCAATTAAGTGATGTCAATAAGCTAATTACCCTTTTAGAACAACAAAAAAAATTAGTTAAGCAAATGCAACATTTTGATGATCAAGATCTTGATAAATTACAAAATGATCCGATGGCTTTTTTTCGTGATATGCATAATAATAATAAATAATTAAAATTATAAAATCTTTTTATAGACGCAATAAAATAAGAACACAAACAAAACCTTGTATTCTAAGAAAGTTTTTCCAAACTTTCTTTTTTTAATATTATATTAATTGTTTTTTTGTACCTTACAAATAGCATAATCATTATTAACTTATAATCAAATTTTGGCTATTAGCTAAACGATAAAATAAATAGGAGAAACAATGAAACATTTAGTTTTAGTTGATGGCAATTCGCTTTTATTTCGAGCATATCACGCAACCGCAAACAAATATAAGCCCCTTTTGCAAAATAAAAAAGGGATTTATACTAATGCTCTTTTGTCTTTTATTAGAATGTTTGAAAAAATTTTAGAAGAAACTAAAGGTTATATTTTAGTAGCTTTTGATACTCATAAACCTACCAAAAGACACCAATTATACGATGCTTATAAACAAGGTAGACCAGAAACACCTTCTGCATTGATTAGTCAAATTCCTTTGATTAAACAATATTTAGACCTAATTGGTGTTAAATATCATTCCCAAGATGAATACGAAGCCGATGATATTATAGGCACTCTAGCCAAAGAAGCAAGCAATCAAAACAAGACAGTATCTATTTATTCCAGTGATCATGATTTGTTGCAATTAGTAGATGAAAAAATTACTGTTTGTTTGCTTAAAAAAGGATTGCGTGAAATTAAATGCTACACACCTTCTACTTTGCTTGAAGAATACAGTCTTAAAGAATATCAAATGATTGATTATAAAAGTTTAATTGGTGATCCTTCCGATAACATTAAAGGAGTGTTGGGAATAGGACCTAAAACTGCTCAAAAGTTATTACAAGAATACGATACTCTAGATAATTTAATGCAAAATTTAGACAACATTAAACCTATTTTAAAAACCAAAATCCAAAATTCCCAAGCTGATTTAGAACTTAGCAAAATACTTACCGCAATTAACCTTAAAGTTCCTTTGCCCTTTGATTGTATGCAAACAGAAATTCAAATACGTTTGGAACAAAAACTTAAAAATTTTTATGAAGAAATGGATTTTAGACGCTTAGCTATTACCAAATATGCAAGATTTGCAAAAGAAACAAACACCACCATTAACACTAACAACAATGATAATAACGTTCAAAAAGTTCCAAAACAAGACGCCAACCAACCTCAAAACAACTTTCATTATCAAATTATCAAAAACCAAAATGCTCTAAATATTTTTTTGGCGCAAATTCAACCATACCAAATTTGGGCTTGTTTTTTTGAGTTAGAAAAAGAAAATGACTCAAATACTTTTTTGCAAGGAATTGGTTTTTCTAATTACAATGAACATTTTTTTATAGATTCCAATTTGGCTTTTGCCAATAATAACTTTTGCAATTATCTAAAAGATGCTAATTTTTATAAAATTGTTTTTCACAATCAAGCAACACAACTTTTTTTAAAAAAACAACATAAAGAACTAAACGGAGTTATCTTTGATTTAATTTGTTCTTCTTATCTTTTATTTCCTTTGAAAAATCTTGAATTTAGTCATATTATAGCAAAAATAGATATTTTAAATAACACAAATTATGCAAACCAATTATCTCAAAACATTTTAATTTTAGAGCAAAAAGTAGCTTTTAAAGCTTTTTTATTGCACGCCATTAAAAATATTGTTTTTCATTATTTAAAAGCCCAAAACCAATTATTTTTGTTTCAAGAAATAGAGCTTCCCTTATCAAATATTTTAGCTCAATTAGAATATGAAACTAATTTATTACAACAAAAACAAATAATAGAAGCACACCCAATAGAAAAAAATATAGATGAAAAAATAGAGATACAACAAGAAAAAATACCAAAAAAAAATCAAAGGCAAGAACAAGAACCAACACAAGAAACTCAAATCAATCAATTAAAATCATTCAAAGATGTTTTTGAATATCAAAACAGTTGTTTTTTAAATACGACAAACAATAAAAAATCTTATAATTATTTAATTAATGATAATTTTTTTTGCTTTTCGTTAAAAATTTTAGCTACTTTAGGAAATATTCAAAAAATTAAAAATTATTTTAAAATAAAAAAAAATCATCTTTTAAATTATGAACAAATTTTACAATTTTTTGTAAATTCACCCAAATCAGAAATCAAAAAGGACTCTCAAAATCTTTCTGAAACAACGAATTTTTGTGTGGATGCATGGATAAAAGAAATAATTCCCGAATTAAATATTTCTTCAAATTGTGCCCAAGATTTTATCAATCAATATTTAAGTTTGGATGATGAAATTATAAATTATTATCAAAATTTATTACAGCAAATAAAAGAAAAAAAATATGTATTAACTTTATTGAAAAGAAAAGTTTTTTTTGAGAATCACAAATTAGTTCCGAATTTAGATTTAGAAACATTATATGTTTTTTTACAAGAAAATATTTTAGACATGAAAAAAATTGTCATATTGCAATTATTGCGCCATTTAGAACGAAACAATGAAAATTACAAAATTAATTATTTTTCCTTAAATGATTATTTGCAACAACACATAGATTTAATTTCTAAACATTTGAATTATTTTTTTATTTTAGATAATGTTAATATTTAATTGGGTAAAATTTATTATTTATAATTTATTTATAAAATAGAAATGTTAAATATCCAAACAAAAGATAAAAAAGGAGCATAAAACATGCCAGAATTACCTGAAGTCCAAATTATTGTAGATTTTTTAAAAACACAATTAATAGGAAAAAAAATTGTTGCAACTAAGGTATTTTATGAGCCTGTTGTTAAAAATACCCAAGAATTTCAAAAAATTGAAAAAACTACCATTTTGGATATTCAAAGAAAAGGTAAATTTTTATTATTTTTTTTAACTCAAGATTTAGTTTTAATAGGACATTTGAGAATGGAAGGAAAATTATTTATCAAACCTTGCGATGAGCCTAAACATAAATACGAACATTTTGCAATTATTTTGGGAGATAAAAGTTCTTTAAGATATTATGATTTTAGGAAATTTGGTAAATTTGAAGTAAAGAATCAGAACAATTTTTTAAACCAAACTACCTTGAATCAACTAGCCTTAGATCCTTTTGAAATCAATCCAGTTTTTTTGTATCAAAAAATATTAAAGACCAAAAGTGCTTTGAAAAAAGTTTTATTAAATCAAAAAATAATTTCTGGATTGGGTAATATTTATGTTAATGAAGTCTTGTTTTTAGTAAAATTGCATCCAGAAACTAAAGCTTGCGAACTGTCTTTGGAACAAGTGCAAGAAATTGTTACAATTTCCCAAAAAGTGCTTGCCAGAGCCATTAAACTAGGAGGAACTACTGTAAGTACTTTTGAATCTCAGCCAGGAATTATAGGTTATTTTCAAAATAAATTGCAAGTGCATGGCAAAGTTAACAAACCCTGCATAAACTGTCAAACTAAAATTATTAAAATTAAAGTTGGTGGCAGAGGCACTTATATTTGTCCTGTTTGTCAAAATAATAATCCCAATAAAGAATTATAATTGATTTATTTTCAACTATAAAATACATCAATATTTTTTTAAAAAAGAGGTTTTATGATTAGTCATCTAAATTTATTTCAAATCAAAAATTCAGTTTTTTTGTCGCTTGAAGATCATCAAAGCCTAAGTTTGCTTTATCAACCACTAATAGGCACTCATGCGTTTGGTATTTATCATATTTTAGCAACTCTAAAACCTAATATTTTTTACCAACATCGATTTTTATTTGATTTGAGTGCGGTTGCAAAAAATGATTTTTTAGAAGCACAAGAAAAATTAGAAGCTCTTAATTTGCTCCAAACTTTTTGTAATCCCAAAACACAAGAAAGATTTTATTGGCTTAATTTGCCATGCAGATCTCAAGAGTTTTTTAAAGATCCTCTTTTTAGTAATTTTTTATTAAGCGAAGTGGGGGAGGCTACTTTTTTGAGTTTGAATAATCATTTTAGTAAAGAAATCCCCACTAAAAAAAATAATTGGGATGCTTTTCAAGATATTAGTAAAAAATTTGATGATTTGTTTCAAGTGCAAAAAATGGATTTACCAACTGCTTTTACTTGTCCCAACAACCAAACAAATCCTTCTCCAAGACATTTTTTAAATAACTCTTTTGATTATGAATTATTTTTGCAAAAAATGCCCCAACGTTTCAAAAAACCATCTTTAACTTGTAATCAAACAATTGATTTTATTCAAAAATTAAGTCTAGTTTATAATTTGGATGAAGTTACACTTTCAGAAATATATCAAAAAACTTTTCCTAATCCTAGTGAAATCGAAATATCTAAATTAAGCCTAGGTGTTAAAAGATATTATCAGATGCATACCCAAAATCAAAATTTGGTTTTTGCGAAAAAAACACAAGATAATGAACAAGACATGATTACTTTGCTCAAACGTAAGGATTCTACTCAAAGAATTATTATAAATCATTGTCCTAAAAATATGCAAGCCACTGCGGCTGATACTGTTTTTCAATTTATGGAAAGAAATAATTTAGAACCGGGATTAGTCAATGTGCTTTTAACTTATATTTTAGAACGAAAAGGCTTTGTGCCCTCAGTAGTTTATTTGGAAAAAATCTTAAAATCTTGGGAGCAAAAAGGGATTTTTGATACTGAAACAGCATATGATTTTTATATGGAACAAGAAAAAAATCCATCCCAAACTAAGTTTAGGTCTAATTTTAAAAAACCACAAATTTCTCCTAAATGGTTAGAAGATTTTAAAAAGAAACAACAGTCATAATTTTTCTTTTGTGATTTATTGTTACAAGGAATCAATCCAATTTAATAAAATTTTACAAAAGCAAAAGAGGTGAAAAATTAATTTATGGAATTTTCAGATATCAAAATAAAAATCAGTAAAATGATTGCACAGTGCGAAGAAACCAAAAATTTAGATATTTCTGATGATGATCTGCCAGTTATTTATAATTATTTGCTAACCAAAGATCAAGAAGATGAATATGGGAATCGTCAAAAAATCAAAACCAACCCTTTAAGAGTTGTTTGGGTACCTACCGTTAAATCTCAATCTCTTTATTTTAAGGAACATTGGCAATCACAAAATGAATTGTTTGATAGTAGCATTAATTTTGATGCTCATTTAGTGAAACAATTTGTAGTTGATAATGATTCTAAGCAACAAGCGTTAAAAGAGATGAAACAAATTATTAAACATTTTGAAAAATCTACCAAAGGTTTTTATTTGTCGGGTTCTTTTAATACTGGAAAAACTATTTTTTTGAAAAAATTAGCTTATGAATTAATTCAAAAACAAATTTCTGTTATTTTTCTTTTTATGCCTGATATAACTAGAAAATTTAGAAATTTTTTGTATAATAATACTCTAGAAACAAGGTTGCAACAATTAAAAAATGTTAAGTGTTTGATTTTGGATGACTTAGGTTCAGAAAATATGACACCTTGGTTTCGTGATGAAATTTTTCTTCCTTTGTTGTATGATAGAGCTGAAAAAAAGTTGCCCCTTTTTATTAGTAGTAATTTGCCCCCTAATGAATTGCACAATTATTTATTTCATTTGCATGGAGCTGAAAATGTTAATAGTGAAATTAAGGTATACAAAATTATTGAAAAAATTCGCACCCTTACTCACTTTTATGATTTTTCCGAAAAACAAGATTCCTAATAAGACAGCTTTAATTTGGTCAAGGATTAAAAATATTCTTTTTGGGAAAAATGTAATAACAAAAGTAAATAATTTATAATTTATTTTTTGGTGGAGATGATGGGAGTCGAACCCATGTACAAAATCACTTTAATTTATATATTCTACATATTTAGTTTATTTTGGGGTTTCGCAATTTATGAAAAAATAAACAAAATCCATAAATTGCTAGTCTTTTTGATATTTGCTAAAAAGAGCAAAGACAAACTCAAATAGCAAAACTTACCTTGTTTCCTTCCTTAAATCGTAAGTTAATTTAAGTGCGGGTTTTGCTTATTTATTTAAGCAAAAACTAATTGTGAAGAAAAACTGTTTGCAAAATTCATTTGATAAACTTGAGTTTGTTCAGCAAAATCTTTTGTATTTGTTACAGTTTGTTTGTTATTTCCGGTTATTATAACCTCGACGTTTTTACTTGCGTAACCAAGATATGCTATATAAATTTCGTTGACTTTGGCAAATCCAAAACATCCCCCATATTTTTAATTTTAACTTAAAAAAATTTTTTAAAATCAAATTATTTTTTAGATTTATTTTATTTATGTTTTTGGAGTGGATCATATTTTTAATTAATTTATTCCTTTTGCCCACTCAAAAATTATAATCAATTAAAATTTAAAATTTTGTAAAAGGATCAAAGATAAAATAATCTAAAACTAAACTCAAATCAAAATTATATAAACCAACAAAATCATCCATATATAACAAAAAAAGGGATTTGCATCTCTTCCTTTGTTTGATTATTAATGAAATTATTCGTTAACTATAACAACATCTACAGCTTGAGCTCCGCGGTTGCCTTCTTGAACAGTGAATTCTACCTTGTCGTTTTCATTAAGTGTTTTTCTTCCAGAGATTTCAGTTTGAATAGAACTGTAATGTACGAAAATATCTTTCCCATCAGCTGAAACGATAAATCCGTAGCCTTTGTCTTTAGAAAACCATCTACATGTTCCTTGTTGTTTTTTACCTTGCATTATTAATAATACTCCTTCTTTTAAATTATTTCGGTTTCATAACCTATTATTTATTATAACTTATTTATTTTTTAGAGTCAAACATTTTTGCACACTTTTTTTATTTTTTTTACTTTTTTTACGTTTTTTGGTAAAATTTTCATTTTTTTAGTCAAAAATTTACATTTTGATATTTTTTTTGATATAATAAAATATGTTAAGCCCTTATAGTTTAATGGCAGAACGTAGCAATGGTAATGCTGAAATACAAGTTCAATTCTTGTTAAGGGCACCAAAACCAAAATTGAGATGATGTGGGCGTCGTATAGTGGTTATTATACGTGCTTGCCAAGCATGAGACGGGGGTTCGATTCCCCTCGCCCGCTCCATACATTATATATATTATATTGGTTTATTAAAAAAATTTATTATTTAGTTTTTTGCCTCAATAACATTGTTTAATTGTTAAATTAATATAATATATATTATAGATATCATAAAAGCAAGCTTTAATGAAAGCTTGCTTTTTGTTTGTGGGAATAAATTAAGTATAAAATATAAATATTAATAAAATATCTTTGTATATTTTTTTATTAAAATTATGTATAATATAATCAATTTATGTAATTTTAGATAACAATAATAAAATTATATTAAATATTTTAAATACATAAGAAAGTTGATTTTAAAATGAAACAAATAAATAAACATTTTATCTATGTAATTATTTTATCTTTTTTTATTGCTTTTGTATTTCTTAATAACATGAAATCTAATATTAAGGGTTATTTTTGGGGATTCCATTTTTTTCCAATAATCCCCCTCTTGCTATTTTCAATGGATTATAAAAACTTTTGATTTTTCTTAGTTATAATGAAAAAAAAATACATAAAAAGTACTTTGGGGTACTGTTTCTGTTCCCTCAAACATTAAATCTTCCCTATTTTGTGGTTTTTTGTTGATTCTTATCCAAATATTTGCAAATATCTTTTTTTTATTATTGCTATTGTTTCGTCCTTGGTGTTGCGACATTGATACAAAAAACCTTGCAATAAATAAGGATGCGATTTTCCCATTGTAAGAGAAATAAAGCCATTTTGGCGAATACTTATAAAGTTTTCTTGTTTGTGGTCTCTTTTCGGGTTTTGCAAGTTCATTTAATTTATCTCTTTTTTAGCGATGTTTATTTTTGTAGTTCTATTAACTCGTTATTGGTGTATTTAACAGGCAAAATACCGCGTTGTTGTGGGTTTTCTAATTTATTTTTGATTTTATAAATAATATTTTTTATCTTTGGGGTTTAAATTTGCCGATTTTATTTAATTCAGGTAAAATAAACTACTCATAACTTCTAATTTTGCTTGTGTTTTAGTGTAGTATTTTTCTATATGTTTGCCTACAAATTCAGGGCTTCAACTAATTAGAAACCAAAAATAAGAAAGGTACTAATTATCACGTTTATTATTTCTTTTTATTGGTTTTGAGTTTGTTTAATTCGGATTCAATTATGTTTATATTTTTTTCCTCATTTTCGTATAGTTCTAATCTTTTGATTTCTTGTAGTAATTTTTTTCTTTGTTATTGTTGTTGGACCATATTCCAAAAGGGCATTAATAAAGGAGCATTATCTCCAAAACTTTGCTTTTCCTTTTGTAAGTAGTCAATTACAGTTTTTTTAATATAATTGTCATTTTCTAAAAAGAAAATTAAAGTTGCATAATAATTAATTAATGAGTAATTTTTTAATTCAAGGATAATTTGGGTGTCCTTGTAAAAATCAAGGATGCTAATACCATCATAAAAACGAGTCTCAACATTAGGAAAAGAACAGGAATAACTAAGAATTTGACTACCTTTTTGATAATTACCTTTCATTGTATTATTTGTTATAATTTTGTTATCCTCCTCCTTTTGTTCGCCTGCCTCACAATGATTGACTGGAAAGAAACTATCAGGTTTGCTGTGCGAGTAATCTATTGTATATCTATGTAAGGATTGTCCCACAAATTCGCAATAATTATTTTTATTGACAGGTAAGTAATTAATTTATCCCAAAATTCATACATACTTAACGAACTTATACCCTATAAGTTCGTATTTTTTTTACAGTTTCTAATATAATTGGGGGGCTTCACGCCATAATAAAATACATTATTATAAGCCATATTTTGACCCTCTCTATGGCTACTTTTGACCTGGCCTTAGGTAATACCCCCTCTTTACACCTCTCCAAAAAGCCTTAATAAGTTTATATTATAAATCCTATGAAAATGTATAGCTTTTAAAGTAATTTTTTCGTAATTGGAGTAGCCTTTTTTATTATATTACAATTTTTGTTGCTATTTTGATAGCTTGGATTTTTTTATTGTAGGTTCAATAGAGTTAAAGCTGTTTTTTTAGTAGTTTATTGTGGTTTCTAGTGTTTCTCAATATAATAAAACCGATACCCTCATTGCTCCCGCATAATGGCGTATATGTTTGTTCAAATAATAATTATAAATGTGTTTTTCAATTTTTTTCAGTAAAGAGTCTATCAATTTCCCACATAAAATCGTGATTATTACTAATCAATTTCTATTTTTGACCAGAGAGAGCATCAACAAATTATTTTGAATAGTACTAGTTAAAAAAGAGATTTCCGGAGAGTCTATTATACCATCATGGATTTTAATTTTTGCCTCCCTGCTGGCTCTTTTTATGATTTTAAAAACTTTTATTTTTGTTGTGTTTGTATTAGTTACTCGCGTTTTTGAAATCCGTATTTTTATTGTTGTGGTCTTGTTTTTTTATTTTGTTTTCCAATGCTAAATATAATTCGCGTATTTTCTCGTTGGTGTGTCTAGTCTTTTAGGATAGTTTTTTTTCGTGAGGCTTTTTAATAAAAATTGGAAATAAAATAATAAACTGCCCTTCAAATCCGCAGGAATTACAATATAATGAGGGTCTTTTGTTTTATTTATAATCGTAGAATAATTAGAGTTATCTTTTACGACATTATCTAATTTTTTTTTGCTAATTCTATATGTTGCTATCCCTTTTTAAGACATTATGGGAAAAACTTTTTTAACTGTTTTATAAATGGGAGATGTGTCCCTTATTTTTATTCGGGTTCCGTATTTATCCAAAAAACCTTGTGCCTGATGTTTTTTTAAATAAGCCGTTATCTATTTCTATGGTCGCTTAATTTTCTCGTAGTATTATTTTTTATCTTCAATTTGTCTAAATGATTCGGTTTTTTGAGGTTCTTTTTTGTTGTTGTGCCTTTTTTTAGCCAAATTTAGCTAGTTTATTGGTTGTTCTTTCAGTTAGTTTAATTCTTATGCCGTCATCTTTTCAACTTTGAGGCAGTAGTTTTTTTGTTCTAAAATATTTTTATCCTTTAAGACGTGAGATAAACGTCGGTTAATGTCTCTTTTTCGATTGGATAAAAAATATTCCTATTTCCTATTCTAACGTTAAAGGGTTGGTTTTGTTTTTACTGGTGGTATTCATTTAACGACACATAAAACCATATTTCAAAAAATCTATTTTTTGGCAGTTGTTTTTTTCATTTTTTGGCTCCTTTTGGTTTGTAGTATGGGAGAGAGGAGAGGTTTTCCTCCCTCCCTCCCCCCCATTACTGGTTTTTATTTTAAATAGCTTAAATTAGGTCTGTTTTATGCATTTTTAAATAACCAAAAACACAACAACACACCTGAAAAATAAAAACATTGAAACGAGTTAATATTAAATATACTTATTGCACTGAATATATTTTTCAAATCAAAAAATCCCAAGAAAAAAACCTTGATATGAAACAACTTAGACAAACTTTATTAAAAATAGGAGATTCTTTGGTTTTGGTTAAAGACCAAGAAATTCTAAAAATACATATCCATACCAACAAAACCAGAACAAGTTTTAGAAAAACTCTTAACTTATGGCACATTAAAGGTAAAAAAAATTGACAACATGAAAGAACAACACCAATCAATTTTAGATCAAAAACATGACACATTTACTCTACAACAAGAACCTACCCCAGACCAAAAGCAATCTTCAAACTTACCTAACTCAAATAAAGGTCAAAAATATTTTTTTATTGCATTTTTAAATGATACCAAAAGCCAAAAAGTCTTTGCTGACCTTAAAGTGAATCACATTATAAAACAATCCACTTTTAACCCCACTACTTTTGAAAAACTTCTCCAAACAAACCCTTCCTAAAAGATATGATATTACCAAAATAAAAGAATATTATGATACAGAAAAACAAAAAATCAAATCTATTACAACATATTATTATATTGGCAATTATTGTGAAAATAATTACAACAAAGAGGATAAATTAATTTCTACAATAATAAAACAACTCATCTAAAATAAAATATTACTCTAATACTAATTAATTTAAAAAATTATTGTTTTTCCTATCATAACCGATACACAAAAAAATATATTAATGAATATCTTGAAGGCAATAAAAACCATGAAATGTTTATACCCAAACAAAATTGAACAAATTTATTATAATATTATATTAAAACCCCCCTTTTATAAAAGGGGGGTTTTAATATAATATTATAATATAATGATTTTAATTAAAATAAATTAATGGTGCGGATAGTGAGATTTGAACTCACACAAGATATTTCTTACATGCCCCTCAAGCATGCACGTCTACCATTCCGTCATATCCGCTTTAAAAATGATCTTATAAATCATTTTTGTTATTCTAATGAAACAATGTAAGGAATGTTTTTATTTTGGCTTTCTAAGGTTTCTAATTCAATGTGGTTGTAATTAGTTTCTAAGAAAGTTTCTATTTTTTCTAATTCTTTTTCATCATTACATGAAGGATTATAAAAAATAGTTAAAAAAGTTTGATGAGGTTTAATCATTTTTTGGAGTAATGTTTTCAATGCTTGATATTTATCTTTATTAGTAGCTATTATTTTTTCTTCCCAAACGGATAAATATTCTTTTTCTAAAATAGTTTGATTGGATACATTTTTAGTATCTTTTTTATCAGCATAGATAATTTTTCCTATTTGGATTTTTTTGATAGTTTCTTCCATGATAGTTTTGTTTTGTGCTAAATCCAATGATTTATCAAAAGCTAAAAGAGCACTGTACCCTTGAGCGATGTTTTTAGTTTTTAAAAGGACAATTTCTTGATTGTTGTTTTGTAATTGTTTTAATTGTGTAAGTTTTTCTAAAAGAGATGTGTCATTAGGTAGGATAATAATGTTTTGGGCGGTGTTTGTTTGGAGAAGTTTTTCAAAAGTAGTGGGGTTAAAAGTGGATTGTTTTATAATGTGATTCACTTTAAGGTCAGCAAAGACTTTTTGGCTTTTGGTATCATTTACAAATGCAATAAAAAAATATTTTTGACCTTTATTTGAGTTAGGTAAGTTTGAAGATTGCTTTTGGTCTGGGGTAGGTTCTTGTTGTAGAGTAAATGTGTCATGTTTTTGATCTAAAATTGATTGGTGTTGTTCTTTCATGTTGTCAATTTTTTTTATCTTTAATGTGCCATAAGTTAAGAGTTTTTCTAAAACTTGTTCTGGTTTGTTGGTATGGATATGTATTTTTAGAATTTCTTGGTCTTTAACCAAAACCAAAGAATCTCCTATTTTTAATAAAGTTTGTTGAAGTTGTTTCATATCAAGGTTTTTTTCTTGGGATTTTTTGATTTGAAAAATATATTCAGTGCAATAAGTATATTTAATATTAACTCGTTTCAATTTTTGTATTTTATCAGGTGTGTTGTGTGTTTGGGTATTTTGGTTTACTTGAAGTAGTTTTTGGTTTTGTAAAAATAATAACATTCCTTTAAGGATTTCAACAAATCCAGCTCCTCCACTATCAACTACTCCTGCTTGTTTTAAGACTTCTAATAATTCAGTTGTTTGGGAAAGGGTTTTTTGGGCGTTTTGTAAGAAATTAGATAAAACATCTTCAATAGTACTAAATTGGTATTTAGATTTGAGAGTTTGTTTAACAGCTTCACGAAAAACAGTTAAAATAGTGCCTTCTTGAGGTTCTATAATAGCTTGGTAAGCTTTTTGGTAGCCTCCTTCAAGTGAATGGATAAAATCATTAATATTGATAGTTTCTTTATTAAGTGTTTGGTAAGTTTGTGCCATTCCTGCAAAAAATTGTGATAAAATAACTCCTGAATTGCCCTTGGCACCCATTAATAATGCTTTTGATAAAACTTGGGATACTTTTACTATGGAACGAGCTTCTAAATTGCTAATTTCTTTAACACCTGACATCATAGTAATTTTCATATTAGTTCCTGTATCTCTATCTGGTACGGGAAAAACATTTAAATTATCAATGGTTTGGTAGTTATTTTTTAAATTGATAGCTCCGTTAGTAATCATGTTTTTAAATAACTGTCCGTCAATAAATTTAATAACTTTATCTTTTTTCATCTTGGTTGCCTTTCTTCGAAAAAATTTCTTTAATATAATTAGATAATAAGAAATGGAATATTTTTTTCGTAATTTAGTATGATTAAGAAAGATTTTTTATTTAAAGTAAATAAAAACCTATTTTAATTATAACATATTTTAATTTTTCTCTTATAAAACAAAGAAGTTAAGGAAGCAATAAATGAGTTTTTTATGGCTTATAGGTAAAATTATGAGATTATTGGATAGAATTAATTTAGTTTATTGTTGTTATTTATTATTTGTTATTTTTTTTAAAAAGGATATAATAGAGATAATCAAATAATTATTAATTTTAAAAAAGTTTTATTTGTAATAATCAAATCATTAAAATAAAAATTAATTCATTTATAAAATTTTAGGCAAGTTATAAAAATAGTGATTTATAAATTTGATATAACAATATAACTGTTTGATTTATTGGCAATCAACTAACTTTTAAAAATAATAAAATAAAACGAAAGTGAGGAGGTAGACCTCTTATGAAAGAAACTTTTAATTCTCAAAAAACGAACGAACCACACATATTATTCACATTAAACAAAAAACAAGTCTTGCAAATTATGTTGTTGCAGTTGCTCTCTTTTTACTTGTTTTATTTTTAGCTTTTAAACCAAATTCATTTTTAATAATAACCCCCACCAACAACAAAAATACTGAAAACAACATAGACCAAACCATCATCCTACCTATGAAGGTGTGATGAAAAACCCCAACGCTTTGTTCCAAGATCAAAAATCACTAAATCAAATGTTCCCAACCAACCACCCTGAATTAGGATGACTCACTTTATATAGTGGAGTTGGTTTTACTTTAAATAAATTTGATTTAAATAAAAAATATACTGGTGCTGATTTTTCTTGTAAATACGTAGGTGAAAATTTAGCAAAATGGTACTTCAACTTTTTGATGACGCCCCCTCACGACACCACCCAATAATGCGGTGGAGCCACAAGCGAAAAAATGATCCAACTAAACCTATTTTCATTATTGTTTCAACTAACTACATAGGAACCGTATTTACCCTGCTACTTTATCTCGTTTCACATACAAAATTGAATTAAAACCCTCGAAAAATAACCACCCAAAAACTTTATGAAATTTTTAGTTAAAGATTTAAGCAAAAACCCAATTTCCTATGATTCATTAAATTAATTTCACCCAAAATTATTAATGATGCAATTGAAAATGACATTATGAAGTGTTCTAATCGCACTATTTAAACACTTTTTAATAATATGTGTAGAAACAAACACAATCAAATTGAAGTTCAAGACTTAAAAGAAGTTTGTTTATCAATTTTAGGTTTTATGACACAATAAAATAATGAATATATATAATTTATTATAACAAAGAAATATTAATAAAAATTAAGTATATTTTGACTTATTTTACGATATAATAATTTTACATAGTATTTATACTATTACAATTATAAAAAAAGAGAAATTATTATAATTAAAATTAAATAATAGTAATTTTTTAAAGTTGGAATTATTTAAGAATCGCCATATTAGAAAAGAGTTTTTTACAAATTGAATAATTATTTAGAACAACCCAATCATTTTTTATTCTCTAAGGTGTGCTTGTGGTTATTGATACTATTTTTTTTATTATATTATTAGCAAATATAATCCTAGTTTGGGAAAATAATCCATTAGAAAATTTAGTTAATAAAAAAGTTATAGAAAAAAGAAAATATTTAGAAGAAAGTAACCCAGATAATGAAATTAGTTGATTGTCAAAATGCTGACACTTCTTATGATGCCAACAGGAATCAAATAGCACAAAGAAATTATTTGCAAGGAAGTGCCGAAAATAATAAATTGATTGATTGGACACATTATGATACTTGGAATGCAACTTATGATATAAAAAGTAGACAAGCATCCGAAAGACATTATTTAGAAACAAGTACCAAAAATAATAAATTAATTGATTGGCAACATCGTTATACTTGGGTTAAATAGTAGTAATATAGAACCAATATTGCCTCTTATAAATGTTTTAGTGGATAAAAACCCAAAAAAAATAAAGTTTATTTGTCCCAAACAAATAATAAAGTAGTTGATTTGAATGATTTAAAATCTCAAACTCAAATGATACACCCCATACATTTACAATATAAAAATATTTGCCTATATATTATTTTTTTTGCTACTGGCTATTTTTTTATTGCAATTTATCTTTATATAAAAAAATGAAAAAAATAATTAATTGAAATACTAAATTAGTTCTTAATTGTTTCATTTATAAAGAAAAACCAACTTAAAAGTTGGTTTTTTTAATATTAATTTATTAATATTTGGGTTTGGAACAAATCATATTAAAGTTTTAGTTGGTCTAAACTTAATTTATTTTTGAATTTGTGATGTAAATATATTATAAAAATAGCTAAAAAAATTAAAAAACTTAAGATAAATAGCCAATAATCTTTTTTGCTGGGAAAAGCAATAATGTCGTTCCAATAAGTATTGATGGTTTTTTGGGTGGTTTGGTTGTATTTGTAAACTTCATCATTATTTTCGATTTGTATTTTGGCAATTCCTTGAAAATGTTCTAATCCTTCATAAGGAGAATTATATTTAGTAAAAGCTAAATTATTTTCGTAATTTTCTTTTTGTCTTAAAAAATTGATAAACTTATAAGCTAGGTCTTTTTTGCTTCCTTTAGGAATTAACAAAGCATCAACCCAAACATTGGTTCCTTCTGTAGGAGAAAAATAATCTAGATTATTATTTTGTTCTTTTAAAAAATTAGCATCCCCTGAGTAAGCAATAACTATATCATAGTATTCGTTATTTTTATTTTTCATGCGGTCCATTAATTGATCGTTGATAAAAGCTAAGTTAGGTTTTTGTTCTTTGAGTTCCAATAGCCATTTTTTGGCTTTATCTAATTCATTTTTGGAAGGTTTTGCAATTTTGCCTTCAGTAGCTTTTAGACCCACCATTAAACCGTCGCGAGCGTTATTGCATAAAGATACTTTTAAATTGCTGTCTTTTAAATATTTAAATCCTTTATCTTTGAGTTCATTAATTTGGGTTTCAGTCATTTTGTTTTTATTATAAAGAATAACTACTTTACCCCAAAAATAAGGAACGGCATAATCGTTAAAATCAAATTCATAAAGGAGTTTTGTTTTGAGCTTTTCGTTTAATTTATAATAATGTTTGTCATCTTTTATTAATTTGTCATACTCTATTGTTTCTAACATTTCACTTTGTCTTAATTGATCGATTGCATATTCACTTAAAATAGCTAGATCATATTTATTTTTACTTTTAATTTTAGTAACTGCAAGTTCGTTAGAAGAAAAAAGAACTTGTTTAACTTTGATGTGAGTTTCTTTTTCAAACTTTTCAATGATGCTAGGTTCTAAGTATTCGCCCCAATTAAATAATGTTAATGTTTGTTCTTCTTGGTGTTGATAAAGTAATTTATTTTTGGTTCTAAGATTAAAAATAATAATAATAAAAGTTGTTGTGAAAATTAAAAGTAATATTGTTGCTACAGTTTTAATTGTCTTTTTCATTTGGTATCAAATTCGTTTTCATTGATGTTTGTGTTTGTTGTTGTGGTTTTGGTTATTGTTATAGCTTTATTTGCACTTTCATTTTCATTTTTGTTTGCCTCTGTTTCTATTTTGGTGTTTTTCCTTTGGTTGTTGTATTTGATGAAATTCATGATAATTTTAGAACTAGCAATAATAATTAAAATAGTAGATAAAGCATTTATAGTTGGGTTGATAGTTCCTTTGAGGCTGTAGATATAAGCAGAAATATTTTGGCATTCAGAACCACCTACAAAATAAGAAATCATAAAGTCATCAAAAGAAAGACTAAAGGCAAGGGTAGCTCCTAAAAGCATAGCTCCTTTAAGTTGTGGCAATATTACTTTGGTTAAAGCTTTGAGTGGGGTTGCTCCTAAATCATAGGCTGCTTCTAAAGAATAAGGGTCAAGATTTATTACTTTAGGATAGACAGTAATAACTACAAAAGGAGTGCAAAAAGATATGTGGGCTAAAAACATTTTCCAAAAACCAGATTCCAAACCCACAAAACCAAAGACAACAAATAATGCTAAAGCAGTAATAATTTCAGGAATAACAATAGAAAAATTACTTACATTAAGAACGATGTTACTCCATTTTTTGTTAAGACTTTGAGCAAGGCTAATAGCTGAAAAAGTACCTAAAAAAGTAGAAATTAAAGTAGTTAGGCAAGCAATGTATAAAGTTATTTTGATAGCAGTTTTAACTGTTTGGTCAGTCCAAAGTTTATAATACCATTGAAAGCTAAAACCTTGCCAATTAACTAAAGATGCAATTCTGCCTTCGCTTTTGTTAAAAGAAAAAATAATTAAAGATAAAATAGGAATATAAATAAAACTTAAAACTAAAATTATATATAAAGTCTTAGTAATAGTTTTTTTGGGATTTGTTTGGATTTTGGTAGAAGCAGTTTTTGGGGATTTAGTCCCAGATAATTTAATTGACATCTTTGCTTTCTCCTAAACTTAATTTTTTAAACATTTGAAAAATTAAAAAAATTGTTAAAGAAAGATGAATAGCAATTGCACAAGCTTGTTTTATTTCACCACTTAATAAAGCTTTGTTTTCGATTAATTCAACAATAGTAATTTTGGTAGTTGCTCCTAAATAACGTGGAGCTACAATATTAGTTGCTGTTTGTAAAAAAACAAGACAAATTCCTGCAAGCACTCCTGAAAGTGATAAAGGCCAAATAATTTTTTGCAATACTTGCCATTCATTTGCTCCCAGATCTTTGGAGGCTTGAATAAGTTGGGGATTTATTTTGATAATTGCAGTGTAGATAGGTAAAAACATGAACGGTAAAAATAAATAAATAAGTCCTACAATCATAGCAAAATCAGTTTCTAAAAAATTGATATTAAAAGTTTTTTGTAATAAGTGAAATATTTGGACTAATGCTTGGGTTTTGATAATCATATTAATCCACATAGTGCCATTGATGATAATGACAAGAAAGCTTTGCCATTTCATTTTGAGTCGAGAAATCATATAGGCTAGAGGATATACAATGATAAAGACACAAAAAGTAACAATAATAGAAATTGCAATTGATCTAGCAAGGACGTATAAAAATGATTGATTGGATAAAAATTCTTGATGGTGTTTCAAAGTAAAACGGGTTGCAAAAAATGCGGTTTGTTGGTTAGTATCTTGAAAAGAATCAAATAAAATAAAGCCCATAGGTAAAATAATTAATCCCAATAAAATAATATAATAAGGTGAAATTAATAGTCTGTATAGTTTTTGATTGTCCTTGCAAGTATATGTTTTTTTCATTACCAAATCTCCATTACATGAACGTCTTCGGGATTAAAAGTGATATCTACTTGTTTGTTTAATTCAACATGGTCAGTAGTATGAATAGTGTAGGTTCTTTGGGCAGTTTTAACATCAATTTCCCAGTAAACGCCTTTAAAAATAATAGATTGTACTATACCTGTAATTAATCCTTTCCCTTGGGAAACAATATCAATGTCTTCGGGACGAATAACGATATCTACATTTTCTTCTTTACAGAAACCCTTATCTACACAATTAAAAGTTTGATTGTCAAAATGAACTAAAAAATCATCTTTCATCACTCCTTTAATTAAGTTTGATTCTCCTACAAATTGAGCTACAAAACGGTTAGCAGGTTCGTTGTAAATATCTTCAGGACTTCCTATTTGTTGAATTTCGCCGTGATTCATGACAACTACTTTATCACTCATAGTGAATGCTTCTTCTTGGTCGTGAGTGACAAATAAAAAAGTAATTCCTGAGTTTTTTTGGATTTCTTTAAGTTCGTATTGCATTTCTTGTTTTAATTTTAAATCTAGATTAGATAAAGGCTCATCAAGTAATAAAACTTGGGGTTTGTTAATTAAAGCTCTTGCAATTGCAACTCGTTGTTGTTGGCCGCCTGATAATTGTTCAATGGTTCTTTTTTCAAGTCCTTGTAAACCCATAATTTTAAGGTATTTTAATACTTCTTTTTGGATTTGTTCTTCTTGTTCTTTTTTGTTTATTTTTTTGCATTTAAGAGCAGTTTGTTTTGCTTCAAAATCTTTGGTTAAAGTTTTAATTTGATTGTTAAAGTTATGTGTAATTTGGGTAGTTTTTTCTTGCGTTAAATCTTTGGTTAATTCTTGGTTAAAAGTTTTTGATAAATTGGCTTTGCTAGTTTGATAATGAGTTTCATTAAGAGCTAAATTAGCTTTAATCTTGGAGTTAAAATCTTTTAAACGTAAGCCAAAAGCTACATTTTCAAAGACATTTAAATGAGGGAATAAAGCGTATTTTTGGAAAACAGTATTAATTGGTCTTTTATGAGCAGCTACATTTAAAATGCTTTTTCCTTGAAATAAAACCTCTCCGCTACTAGGGTTTTCAAAACCGCCTAAAATACGTAAAATAGTAGTTTTTCCACAACCTGAAGGACCTAATAAAGTGACAAATTCATTTTGTTTAATTTCTAAATTGATGCCTCTTAAAATTAATTGATTGTCAAATACTTTGGTTAAATCTTTTAAAATAATTAATGTTTTCATGGTTTTATACCTATCTTTTTTGGAGAAATAAAGTTAACTATTATAATTGTAATTAAGTTTATAATTTATAAGTTTAAGTTGTAAATTGTTGTTTAATTATTAAATATATAAGAAAAATATTTAATAAACATAAATATAATAAATTAGTCAATAAAATAATTATAAAGCAAAATAATCAATTTATAACAAAATAAAAAAAGTAGTAATTAAAATTGCAACAATAAACAATCAAAAAGGACCAAAATCTCTTAATATTTCAAATTTATTTATTGCTAATTTTAGCTTATCATAAAATTAATAAATTGCAATCATAAAAAGTGCTTTTTTTGCTGATATTGTTATAATATCTCTAAATTTTGTTAAAATAAATGTGTTAAGAAAATTATAGTAAAATAATTTTTTGCAAATATTGATTAAAATAATTAAAAATTGTTGGATAAATGCTTGTAAATATGCTTATTTTTGGTATTTGCCAATTTGTTTATTTTCATTAAAAATTTTATAGTTGAAAAATATTTTTTTATCATTTCAAATTAATTTAATAAAAAAATGAATCCAATCTCAAACTAACTAATTAATATATAAAAAATATAAAGGAAGGTATGTTATGAAATGGGAACCTCAAAGATTTGAATATCCTGAAACAGATAATCAACCGAAAAATTCGCCAAATTATCCAATCTCGCCTAAAAAACCTAAAAATTATTTGGCAATTGCTACTAATGTAAGCACTATTATTGTAAATATTATTGTTATTTTCTTTCTGTTTGTTTTAATTAATGGAGTTGAAAATTTTGTTAATTCTATGGGAAAAGGCACCAAAGAAGATACTATGTGGGCGCGAGAAAAAGAATACAAACCCAAAAGCAATCTTAATATTGATAGCTTTTTTGGATATGATGAAGTCAAAGACGAGCTAAAAGAATATATTCAAGCAGTAAATGATAATGTAAATGAAATGAACCTTTTGCCTCGTAAAGATTTACCAAGAGGAGTTTTATTGTACGGTCCTCCAGGAACAGGAAAAACTTATTTAGCTAAATGTTTAGCGGGTTCTGTTAAAGACAAAGCTCCTTTTTTTGTTACTACTGGCTCTGATTTTGTCGAAAAATATGTAGGAGTCGGAGCAGCTCGTGTAAGAGGTTTATTTAAAGTAGCTCAAGAAACCGCCAAACAACGTGGACAGAGTTATTATTTTATCTTTATTGATGAAATTGATGCTATTGGAACTGAAAGAAGTAAAGAAAAAAATGCTCAAGAACATTCAGGCACTCTTAATGCTTTATTAACTCAACTTGATGGAGTAGATTCAGATGAAAAAACTCCGCAAGCTATTGTTATTGGAGCAACTAATCGTAAAGATTTTTTAGATGATGCCTTAATTAGAGAAGGGCGTTTAGGGAAGCAAATTTATTTAGGCACTCCAGATTTAAAAACAACCCAAACCTTACTTACAGCTTTTATGAAATACGAAAATATTAAAGAAACAAATTATCCTTCAAAAGATGAATTAAAACAAGTGGCAAAAATTCTGCACGGATCCCACTTTACTCCTTCAGATATTAATTCTTTAGTGAAAGAATCTAAAAAGATAGCCTCCAAAGATACTAATTCCCTAAACAAAATTACACTTTTACATATTTATGATGCTATGGATTTAATTTTAATGGGTCCTGAATTAAAACAAAGTACCTCTCAATCAGATAAAAAAAGAGTTATTAATCATGAATTAGGACACGCTATAGTAGCTCATGCTCTAGGGTTTGATGTGCATCGCGTAACTGCTAAACCAAGAGGACAAGCAGGGGGATATACTATCTTTTTGTTTGCTAGTAATGAAGATGAACAAGCCAATCAATTATTAACTAAACAAGATTTATTAAAACAAATTATTACAACTTTGGCAGGACGTGCAGCTGAAGAAGTGTTTGAAACTAGTGTTAGTGTTGGTTGTTGTGATGATTTGAAAAAGGTGCGTGATATTGTTACTAAAATGGTAAAAGAGTTTGGAATGTCATTAGGTTCGGAAAGTATGGATTTTAGTTTTGATGATAATTCTCAAACTAAAGAAATTAATGCAATTATTCAAGCTAGTTATAATGCAGCTAAAGAAATTATTGAAAAATATAAAGCTAATCCAAATGATAAAGATAACAAAACTCCTAATCAAGAATGGAAACATTTAAGTGAAAAACTTGTTACACAAAATTTAGGAAAAGATGATTTTGTGTCTGAAGAAAGTCAATATTTTTATACAACAACAATTTCAACTGTTGAAGTTCAAAAAGGAACGACATCAACTAATAAAAAAGAATACAAAATAAAATTAGAAGATAATAAATTTAGACAAAGACCTTAAGAAACACTAATTCCTCCGCCTCTGAAACCAACTTCCCCTAGTGAATAATCAATAATTACATTACAAAAAAACAAATCTTTTATATACTTTTTACAATTTAATACCCCAATAAACCCTTCTTAATTGATGGGTTTTTTTTATTTTATTTACTTTTTATTTTTTCATACTCCTTAAAACTTAAAAATTAATTAATATTTGCAAAAATACAAAAATTATTGTATAGTATCCAGTAATAAATACTTTCATGATTTGTAGAAAAAACAATAATCATTTATTTTAAAAACAATTTCAAAAATATTTATCTTTTTTGATACATTTATCATAATTATGACAACACCCTCCCCAACAACAATCGATTTATGATATATAAAAAACTTTAGGGAACAATAAATTGCGCAAAAACATTTTAAATTCAAAATCTTTTTATCAATGATTAATTATCCGATTATAAAGTCTTATAAATTAATTATTAGATAAAATTAAATTAATTTGTTTAGTAAGTAATTATTTATAATTATGATGCTATTTGAACAAAACTAAAAAGTCATTTATTAATTGGCTATTTTTATAACATTAATTTATAATATCAATTTATTTTATTTATTTATTTTATTTTAATGTCGATTTTCATTATTTGAATTTTTTTATTTTGGGAAAGCTAAATATTTATTCATTTAAAATTATTCCATTTCACAATCTTTTTTTTATATTTGCAACTGTTTTATTTTTAATTTATTAGATTTTTAATTATTTTTTATATTTTGCCCTAACTTACTTTTTTATTTATTTGTCCAATTTTTCATTTTACTTATTTTAGTTTTATTTTAAAAATCATTTATAAAGCCATTTATTTGTTGTTATTGTGTTATTTTTATCTATAAAGAAATACCCCAACCAAGAAACACAAAAAAAGAAAACCAACATAGCAATATAGTAAAAAGAAAATTATTAATAGTTATTTAAAATGATTATATATTTTAAAAATATAAAGATATATCAAAATATAAAAAAACATATATTAAAACTGTATAAAAGGAGATAATTAACTTGACTTATGATTAGCGATATTAGTGATATTTGTATTAATTTTTAAATAAGGTAAAATCTTTTTTTCGAAAGTAAAGTAATATTTAATTAAAAATAAGGTATTTCGGTATTTTAATTATTTTTTGATAGCTTTTTTTATTTTTGTTACATATTAAAGTTTTGATAAGAAAAACTTCAATCTTAATGCTCTTAAAAGAGGTATTTTTGTAGGAATGGGTCCTGTTTGTGTGCAATCTTATGATGCCTTTGGATTAAGATAGCCATCTTACTTTGGGAGATGAGTGTTTAATTGGGTTTGAAATTTTGTTATTGAAATAAATCGCCAAACAACAAAGCAAATAATTATAATTAACAATTAATACTTTTGTAGTATTATTATTGATATTGAAACAGGAAAAGCCGATATAATTGCTTTATGTTTTGATATTACTTAGGCTAGAAAAACCAAAGTTGATTTTAGTATTTTATACAACATTCCTATGAATGGATTTATAGTAAGAAGGGGAAGAACAATAAAGATTTTGAATCTGTTCTTTTTGCACACAATGCAAGAGTCAAAGATACAGATTTATTTGCTCACTTAGACAAGTTATATAAAACCTGCCAAAAATGAAGGCAAAGACAAATCATTTACTTTTATAGCTGTTACTGCTAGTGCTACCTGATACAGATTTTAGGTAAAGGTTATATTAAAAAAATATCAAACAATAGAGATATTATCAAAAAAACTTTTTCAGATGATATTGGACCTAATTTGGAATTTATTAGAAATAATAAAGCAGATATTTTTTGTAGTCGATGATGTAATAGTACGTTAAAATAATGAAATAGACAAAGATTTAAAGTATTTTATTTTTGAAAAGAATAGGTGATAATTGAATAAAGTGCCCCCCCATTTATAAAAAAACAAAAAAGGAGATTAAATGACGAGAAATTACATAAGTTATTATTCCATTAAAAAATCTTTTAGAAGAAATAAATTAACTTTAGGCAGTTTTTTGCAATATTTGGTTTTACCTACCTTAGGTATTGTTATTCCTTTTATTATTTATTTTGCTTCAAAAGGTTATTGGAGTTTAGCTAAGTAATTAGCATAATATAAAAGAAAGGATTATAATAAAATGACTTTAAGACAAGTTTTAACACTTATTGACCTTAATTGTATATTTATTTTTGTTTTATATAATTTTGGCGTTATTGTTCTTGATTCAACTAAAATTACATGGATTAAATAATGAGTGTTTTTTGAAAAACACTCATTAAAGTATAAAAAAATTAAGTCAAGAACAATTAAAAGTAATTAAATATAATAAAGGTTCTTTAAATGTTGTTGCTGGCGCAGGCACCGGAAATACCACAGTTTTAATTAAGCGTGTTAAATATTTCAATTGATAAATTGGAAATTTCTTTGGATGATATTTTAATTTTATTTTTTAGTAAAAGTACGGTTAATGAAATTAAGAAACGTTTTTATACAGATATTAAAATTATGACTTTTCATGGATTAAGCAATAGTATTTTAAAAAAGAATATTGATTTATTAAATAATAAATATGATTGTAGTTTTAAAATTATAGATGAATTAGAAACCGAATATGCTATTAAAAATATTTTGAAATCCAATAATAATTTGAATAAATATGTTTCTTCTTTTAATAATATTAAATAAATATACTATTTACGACCCTCAAAAAGGTAAAAAACTTAAAACAAATTATTATAACCCAGATGGAACTGTTAAAGAAGTTGTAAATCATTAATCATATTATATTCATATTAAAAGACGATCATATAGAACTAGGCGGTCAGCCGATGGATATTAAGATTAACTATTATATACCCCTTCTATAAAGTCCCATTTTGGGGATTTAGGTTTTTTTAATATTATAAAGGAGAACAACAAAATGTTATTTAATTTATCAAAAGAACAAAAAGATATTATTAATTATGATGATTCTTTTATGTAATATTATACATGGTTGAGTTGGTGTTGGTAAAAATAATGTTTTAATTGAGAAATTAATAAAAAAAGAAAAAGATAATCATTTAATTTTGGTGGCTACTCATAATACCAAAAATATTATTTATGATAAATTATTTTTATCATTAAAAAAACTAATCCTTTTTATACTGATGATGAATTGAAAAATATTCATTTAACAAACTTTTACAATATTTAAATAAATTAATACGTTTAACTTTTCAAAAATAAAATTGTTATAAATTTTTTTTGAAATGTTATTAGACTTGTATTATGATAAATTAAATTCTTTAAATTTAATAACTTTTGATGGTTTATTAATTAAAACTAGTTATTTTATTGAATTTGTTTAAAAAAATATTGGTTTTGTTTATAATCGTTCTATTTTTATTGATGAATTTCAAGATTTAAATTATTTTTATTATTTAAATATAAAAGAATTTTTACTAAATAAAACTAATATTTTATTATTGTTTTGGTGATTATAACCAAAATATTTATAGTTTTTTGGTTCTAGTGAATGTATTTTAACAACTTTTAAAAAAGATTTATCCCTCAACAAAATTTTTTAAATGTTAATTTTCTTTCTAGAGGAATTCATATTGTTAAAGCAGCAATTTGTTGATAAAGGACAAATTGAGGATGCTTTTTCTTTGGTAATGACACAAAAACAAAATTTTTACAACATTATTTTTCCATAATCATTAAAAAATCAGTTCCTTTTATCATAACTCAATTTATTACCAATATTAAAGATTGTACCTTTTTTGCTTTTGTTGGGTTTGTTGAATTGGACTGGATTGCTAACTGAAATATGGGAATTACTGCTAATGTCATAACTCCTTTTGTTCTTCTTTCCATAATTCATTTGGATTTAATTCAGTGTAATAACACTTTGGTTAAATTTTAGAAAAAAAATTAAACCTTTTTAGACCTGTTATTAGTGCTTAAATTTTTAAATAATGATAAAATAATATAAATCAAATATAATATTAATGATACTAAAATTAAAAATTGCAAAACAATTATCCTTATCATTATAAAATTTAAGATTTTTGCCAATTTCTAAAAAATAGACCCGCTTTTAGTGGGTCTTTCATTATTTTAGCAAAAATTGTAACAAATAATAAAATAGTAATTACGCGCTTTATTGAGGATTTTACTACATAAATAATTTCTTTTGTCAACTTTGAGGCAAAAATGCGTTTTTAAAAATTATTTTTTTAGTATAATATAGGTATATTAGATAATATTTAGTATTTTGATTGGTTGCTTAAATTTTTAAATCAAAAGTAATAATTCGGCTTATTTTAAAAAACCAAAATTAATACTAACAATAATATTAAAATTAACTTATAAAAAAGTTATAATCTAGATTTAAAATTGAAACTAAATTTAAAACTATATATTTGCAAGAAATTTATTTTTTATAACCCGTCTCAAAATCAATTTCTTTGGAAAAAAATTATAATCCAAGTTTAAAAATCATAAATAATTCAAAAAAACTGTTTTACCCTAAAGCCAATTATTTTTTCAATTATTTATGATTTTGAAAATTATTAAAAATATTTATCAATAAAAAATTGCTTTTGGAGATTTTAATATCCAATAAAAATGCAATATTTGAAAAAACCAAAGAAAACTGAAAAAATATTTTTTTATTAATGATTTAAAATTATTATCAAATTGCCCAAAATCATTAATAATCCACCTATTTTTTTATTATATTTCTTTTTTATTTTTTCCTTCTGGCTAATATTTAATTATTCAAAATTTTATTTTGACTCTTATAAAACACTTTTAACCTAATAAATAATATTTTTACTACAATAAAATACGAGCAAGTTTTCCAAAAAAAGTTTTCGTGCATTTGTTGCGAGTTTTTATTGATTTTAATTGCATTGCAATTGCTGTTTTATTTTTATTTTGGGCATTTTGCAAGTTTATTTATTGATAAATTAGATAAATTCGGAATTATCATATACAAATTTGGCTTTTACAAAAACATTTAAATTGACAAAACGAAAAAATATTTACTAAATAATTCAACAATTCCAATAATTACCAAACTTGAAACCTAAATATATTTTTCAATGCTCGATTCTGGATTTGCGATCCCAATTCAATCCCAATTTTTATTTTTTAATTTTTTAATTTTCAAAACATTTCAAGAAATTATTTTCATCTTTAATTATGAATAATTTCCAAATTATAAACTGGAGGTTCCAAATGAATGACATTAAATTTTTTGCTTTAGGAGGACTGGGCGAAAGTGGAAAAAACTTTTACGTCTTGCAAATTAATGAATCTTATTTTTTAATTGATGCTGGACTAAAATATCCCAATACCTCTCTTTATGGCATCGATTCTATGATTGCTGATTATTACAAATTACAAGATATCAAAGATAAGATTAAAGGCGTTTTTTTATCTTCGTCTTTTGAAACCAATTTGGGTGCCTTGCCTTACTTGATGAAAGATTTTGATATCCCTGTTTATGCTTCTTATTTTACTATGCAAGTCCTAAAAGCGCATTTTCAAAGTCATAAAGTTAATTATTGCAATTTTAATCTACAAATCGTTAAAAGTGATGAAAGACTTATTTTTGATGATGTGTCAGTGGCCTTTTTTGCTACATCGCAGTTGATTCCTGAAACATTGGGGATATTTTTTCAAACTAAAAGAGGTAGCATCGTTTACTCTGGCGACCTGAAATTATTGCATTCTAAAAATAAATTTTTTCAAACCAATTTTACAAGATTAGCTCAATTAGCACAATCCAAAGTGCTTGCCTTTTTGCCTTCTTGCTATGGGGCTTTTAGCACATCTTCGCATAATAACGATGCATCAAGTTTTGAGCAAAAATTGAATAACTATTTTAGCAATCACTTGCTGAAATCCGAAGGAATTATTGTTATTCCTTCTTTGATGCCTGATTTGTTAAAAATTCAATCTGTAGTGGATTTGGCATGTAGACTTAATTTTAAAATAACTTTTTTAGGTAGAAAAAGTGAAAAAATTATTGATGTTGCTTTGAAAAAAGGTTTTTTAAAAGTGCCTTACTTCAATTTAGTGGAATTAAAAACACTAGAAGACTCCAAAAAACATCCAAAATTAGTTGTATTTGTGCTAGGTAAGCATTTTGAATCTTTGTTTCATTTGCAAAAAATGTGTCAAAAAACAGATAATTTAATTCATTTAACGCCCCAAGATTTAGTGTTGTTAATGTCCAAAGAAATGGCAGGAATTGCCAAAATGCAATCTCAAACCCTAGATCTTTTGTCACGCCACAATATTCAAGCCCATGTTTTGGTCAAAGATTTAGACGCTTGTTCCAATGATTATGAAAAAACCCTTAAATTGATGCTTAATTTTTTAAAACCTCAATACATTATTCCTGTTATGGGTGAATATCGTCATCAATATCAAGTGCAAAAAATTGCTCAAAGTTTAGGATTCAAACTCAACCAAACTTTCTTGTTAGAAAATGGTAGTATTTGGCATTGCGACTCACAAAAAGATGCTTTTGTCGAATCTAATACTGGCGTTCTTACAGAAATTTTAATTGATGGCACTCCCGTTATTGATGGGCAAGATTTTATTATGAAAGACCGTGAACTTTTAGCAGCGGATGGAGTTATAATTGTTGTTGCCAATGTTAATGCTAAACATAAAAAAATAGTAGGAGAACCACAATTAGTAAGTAAAGGCTTTTTAGCAGATTCCGAAACTAGTCATATTTTTCCTAAGTTAAAGGCTATTTTTGATGAAAAAAGTGAAATTTTTTTGAAAAAAAAGTATCTTAAATGGAATGATTTCAAAAAAAATATTAGAGAATCGTTAGTTAAATTTTTATTCAAAGAAACTAAAAAAAGACCTATTGTTATTCCTATTTTTATTAGTGTTAAAAGTGAATAAAATTAATAATAAATATAAATACAAATAAATGCGATACGAAATAATAAGAAAGTTGTCAAAAATAAAATAATAATTCAATATAAAAAAATTTAATTTTATTGTTGTGCCACTTTCCTTTTATTTTTTGCTCTTATTACAACCAACTAACACCTACTTTCAATACTAATTTCTTTTGATATTTTAATTATATTCCAAATATTTTTAATTCCTAAAAACCTTTATATGGCAAATAATTAGCATCCCTAAAGTAAATTAAAGGAGAATTAATGTGAAAATAAAAGTTGCAACCACTTCTACTAGTTGTCTTGATTATTACTCGCATTCTTGTGATATTGACATTCTTAGAATCAAAATTTTAATCGATGATCAAGAATATATTGATGGTAAAACCATGAAATACGATCAATTTTATCAAATGTTTAAAAACAACCCTGATTTTATGCCTAAAACTTCGCAAGTATCAGTGGGCGAAATGGTAGTTTATTTTAAAAAATTAGCTTTACAAGGTTATCAAAAAGTTTTTGTAACTACGCTATCTTCTGCTTTAAGTGGCACTTATAATGCTATTATTCAAGCAGGAAAAATGGTATCAGATAAAATTAAGGTACACTGTTATGATACTAAAACTGTCTGTTTTTGTGAAGGTTTTTTTGCCCTAGAAGCTTATCGTTTATTTGCAGAAGGCAAATACTTAGAACAAGTTGTCCAGCATTTAGATTTTATTAAAGAAAACAATACCATTTTTTTTATGACCAAAAAGCTCACACAATTAATCAAAAATGGACGTTTAGTGGGAGTAAAAAGTCTTTTGGGTCGTCTTTTGAGAATAAATCCCATTTTACAAGTTCAACAAGATGGTAAAATTGTTTTAATTAAAAAGACTTTAAGTTCACACAAAGCACTTTTAGCTATAGCTTCTAAAATCAAAGAATACACCCAAAATCATGATTATCAAATCCATTTAATTTTTACAGGGCACCCTGAATTAAAAAATGAGTTTCAAAAAGTTTTAGAAACCCAATTAGGCTTAAAAAATTTAGTACAAATCCCTTTAACTCCTGTTGTTGGATGTCATGTAGGAGACAGCGCTATTGGAGTAGGAATTATTAGAAAACCTAAATTTCAAAAATAATATACTTGCCATTATTATAGTTTTTGCAAAATTGAAAAATAGTATAAATATTAATTCTTACTCCTTAATTTTTGCAAAATTTATTTTTTGATTTCCTTTACGACTGCATTTCCACACCAAAATATCTTAATAATACATATTTTCCAAATATTTATTATAAAACAATTTTATTATTTGACTTTTTGTCTAAATGTTGGTATAATAATTATTGGTTAAAATTAAAAAAACTTTTTAATAACTTATTTTATTTTGATGCCACTTTAAGAAGAAATTATTTTTTTATTTATACTTTTATGATTTATTCTAAGTTATAAAGGTATAAATAAAAAATATTAGGCCCGTTGGAGAAACGGTTAACTCACATGCCTTTCACGCATGCATTCACGGGTTCAAATCCCGTACGGGTCACCAATTTGATAAAAAGCACCCATAGCTCAATTGGATAGAGCATCTGACTACGGATCAGAAGGCTAGGGGTTCAAATCCTCTTGGGTGCGCCATTAAAATATCATAAATGTAATTAACGGGAAGTAGCTTAGCTTGGTATAGCGCCTGGTTTGGGACCAGGAGGTCGCGGGTTCAAATCCTGCCTTCCCGACCATTCCTTAATATAACTTCTAGGCGGGCGTCGTATAATGGCTATTACCTTAGCCTTCCAAGCTAAAGACGTGGGTTCGATTCCCATCGCCCGCTCCATTTATTATTACTCATAATAAATATAAAATAAAACTATAAACTAAAAAGTTAAACCGCTTATCTAATTTAGATAAGCGGTTTAACTTTTTAGTTTATATTTAACACAAAAAAAAGCTGCAACAAATTGTTACAACTTTCTCTTTTGAACTATTAAATTATTTTTTTAGTTTTAAAAAAATCATACATGAGGTCTTCATCTATATGAGGACTTACAAAATTAGCAATATTTTTTAAATCTTCTATTTTGGTATTTCCCATAGTAATTGCCACATCAGCTAATTTAAGCATTTCAAAGTCGTTGGGACCGTCTCCCATACAAATTAATTGATGATCAGGATAAAGAGACTTAATTTGCTTAATGCCGTATGATTTGTCTATTTTTTGATACATTATATCAACAAAGCCACTATCCCAAAAGTAAGCTTTTAATTGGGGCATATCTTTTAAAAATTGTTTTATCCTTTCTTTATCATTTTCTTTTTCGTGTAATAATACCATTTGATAAACTTTTTGTTGCTCAAAAAAAGAATCATTTAGAACTAGTTTTTGTTCCCCTTTAAAACTGCTAATATTTTTGAATGTTTGATTGTTTTGTAAATCTATTGCAAAAATTTGTTCCAAAGTAAAAAGAGTTAAAGCAACTCCATTTTTAGCAGCTGTTTTTTTTACTTGCATAACATCTTTTTTGTCGAAATAAACCCCATTAAGGACTTTTTCTTCTTGTGTTTTTTGTGCTTGCATTGTAATAGCACCATTGCACAAAACTAAATATTTAAATAAAGGTCTTAATTCTTTTAAAACTCCTAATCTAGCATAACTTCTGCCTGTAGCGATTCCTAAAACTACATTAGGATCTTTCGAAAGTTCTTTGATTAACGCTTTTGTCTGAGGCAAAATAGCTTTATTTTTATTACTTCTTAAAGTTCCGTCAATATCAAAAAAAATTAGTTTTTTCATAAACTTTATTACCTATTTTCTTTATGAATATAATTTATAATGTCTTTTTTGCTAAAAATATAAATTTTATACAATAATTAATTATAATTATTGCTTATATTATACTATAATATAGGTAGTAATAAATCGTTAAAATAATAAACTTTAACAGTTTTTTATTGATTTTAATGAGATTTAAAGGAGAATAATTTTTATGAATAATTTAAACCCAAATATTAATAACTATAATTCTGATGTTTCTTTCTTTGCTTTGGGAGGTCTTGGCGAAGTTGGAAAAAACATGTATATTTTTGAAATTCACAAGCAAATTTTTATTGTAGATTCAGGGATTTTGTTTTCAGATGATTTTTTGTTAGGAGTCAATTACGTCATTCCTGATTATGATTATTTATTGAAAAATGAATCGCGTATTGTAGGGCTTTTTGTTACTCACGGACATGAAGATCATATTGGAGGTATTCCTTATTTGCTTAAAAAAGTGCATATTCCTAAAATTTTTGTCTCAGGGATTGCATATTATTTGTTGGAACACAAATTAGCAGAGCATAAAGAAATTGGCGCCCTACCCAAAATAGAAAAATACAGCCATAATACTAAATACGAATTTAGCCATCAAGTAAACGTGTCTTTCATCAGACTTAACCACTCTATTCCTGACACTTTTGGTATCGTTTTTAACACCAAATACGGCAATATTTTTTATACTGGGGATTTTAAAATTGATTATACTCCGGTAGGTCCAGAAGCTGAATACGACAAATTAATCAAGATTAAACAAGAAGGTGTTTTATGCCTCCTTTCTGATTCTACTAATGCCGAGCAATCTGGGTTGGTCCAATCTGAAAGCACTATTGGGGCTTCCATTAATGAACTTTTTGTAAATATTGCAAACCGCATTATTATTGTTACTTTTGCCTCTAATTTTTACCGCATCAAACAAATTGTAGAATCTGCTATTCAGACTAAAAGAAAAGTTGCAGTGTTTGGGCGTAGTATGGAAAAAGCTTTAGAAATTGGCAAAAAACATGGCTATCTTAACATTCCTGAAGGCACCTTTGTCACAAACAATAACATTCACAAATATCGCGATATTATCTTACTTTGCACCGGTTCACAAGGAGAGCCCTTAGCAGCTTTAAGCAGAATTGCTAACAACACTCACAGACAAATTAAATTAAGCCCCAAAGATACTATCATTTTTTCTTCTTCTCCTATTCCTGGCAACCAAGAAAACATTAATAAAATTTTTGATTTACTTTTCAAAAAAAATGTCAACGTCATCACTCACGGACCTTTAATTCAAACTCACGTATCAGGACACGGCAACCAAAATGACCTGAAATTGATGCTTTCGCTTACTAAGCCCAAATATTTTATTCCGGTTCACGGCGAACATCGTATGCTAATTGCACACAAAAATTTAGCCCTAGAATGTGGAATTCCAGAAAGTAATATTTTTATCTTAGAAAATGGACAAATGGTAAACTTAGCTCCCGAAAAAGCCGCCATTACCCAAAAAATGAACGTGGGCAACGTCTTTATCGATGCTTCTGGGATAGACGATGTGGGCAATTCCATCCTAAAAGAACGCCGTAGTCTGAGTGAAAAAGGCTTATTTTCTGTTGTTATGAGTATTGATTTAAAAAGAAAAAAAGTCCTTAATTTACCAACAATTATTTCTCGTGGATTTATTTATATGAAAGATAATCAAGAAATGATTAAACAAATTTCTTATGATATTAAAAATAGCATTGAAACTGCTATTAAACAAGATCAAGTGCAAAAAGAGAATTTAAACAAAATTATCGTTGATTATCTTGCCTCTAAAATATACGGAATTACTTTAAGAAATCCAATTATTATTCCTATTATTTTGACAGTTTAAATAGTTTATAGCAAATTTTCCATTATTTTTTAACTTATTTCCATTATTTTAAAAACTATTTGAGATTTTTTTACAATGATATCTTTTTTGCAAATGGGGGATCAAATTTATTTCTATTTTTATATTAACGCCGTTTTTGATATTAAAATTTTTATTGAATTACAATAAATAACTTTTTTAAAAATAAAACGGTCTTTTTTTTAAACATTTTGTAACCATTTCAATAATTTTTTAAGACCGTTTTATTCTTTTTCCTTTTCTTGCCTTAATTTGTATTTTAATTTTCCTTTTATGATATTCAGGTGTTGCATTAAAAAACATTTTGCCTTTGGATTTACCTTAGGATTATAAATATTCTTTAAAATTAAACCATTATTTAACTAAAAATAAAAAACCTTCTACATTTTATAACTCAAATTGATTTATAATTTAAAATTTTTTAATGGTACTATTATATTTTAAAAATAAAAATATAATATTTTTCAAATATGAATATCGCATTTTTTACGCTAAAATTCGTTCATTAATTTATTTTATCAAAGGAGAATTACATAAATAATTATGGTAATTGTTTATACGAGTTTTAGTTGTTTTTCTTGTAAAAAAAGTTAAAAAATGTTTAAAAGCTCATGGGGTAAGATACGAAGAGTGTAAATTTTGTTAAATTGTGAAATGCAACCACAAGATCTGTGGATGTAATTTAAAAAATTGTGATTATGGTTTTGATGATATTATTTCACGATGTTTTAAAATTTTTAAAGAAAAACAAATATATTTTGAAACTATCAACACTGATAACATCAAAAAATTCAAATTTGATACAACAAAGAAGAAATTCGTATTTTTATTCCCAAAAAACTGCGTTATTACTTAATGGAAAATAATTTTATTTTTTATAAAGATAAAGAAAATAATCAATATGAAAAAGTATTACAAAACTTTTTTAAAAATCATAAATAATTAAGAATAATATTTTTGTTGCAAAAAGTCTCTTATCATTTGCAAAATTTCTTTTATCATAATCAAAACACTCAAGTTAAAAAACAATTTTTGCCCCTTTAAATTTCTAAATTGGCTATTTATAAAAGATTTAATTAAAAAAAATAAACCAAATTTGTAAGACCTTCAAAAAGCAATTTTAATCAAAAATAATTTTAAATTAAAAGTTAGAATGTTTGAAAAACATTCTAACTTTTTTTTTATATAAATTGCAAATATTAGCTTATTATTTTATCTTTTTTTAGTTTATTGTGATATATAATAAAAGAAGTGATGAATAAATTTTGTCTTTTTTTTTCAAAATCTAAGACAACAAAAAACTGCCAAAATTCAAGAAATATTAAGGAGGTGTTGAGTGATGTCAAATTATAGTTTAAAATTGAACAACAATCAATTAGCAACAATTAAAAAATTTTACCAAAAACAATTAAAATTATCACCTAATAAAACGGTTGCTTTTATTATAGACGAATTTTTGGCTAAAATAACAGTTTATAATAACGGAACTTTGTTAGTGCAAGGAAAAAATACCCTATCTATGTTTTCTTTTATTAAAAAACTGTTGCAAATTAAAACAGTTAGCGATAATAGCGAAATAAAAGAAGTTAGTAATTTGTTAGTCAAAAAAGCCCCAACGTTAAAAACTGAAAGCAATTTGGAGACAAATTCATTTTTGCAACTTGACGAAAAAAAAACTTATTATCTGTCATCCATCGGTTCTGATGAAGTAGGTACAGGAGACGTTTTTGGTCCTGTTGTTGTTTGTTGTGTTTATTTGGCTGCTAAAAATATTACTTTTTTACAAAAATTAGGAACTATTACCGAATCCAAAAAAACCTCAGATGAAAAAATAATGAAGATAGCTCCTTTAATTATGAAAGAAGTTATTTATTCTGCGAAAATAATGATGCCTTTGGAATACAATCAAAAAATCAAACAATGTAATCTGAATAAAATCAAAGCTTTAATGCATAACGAAGCAATTAAGCAAACTGTTTTAAAAGCACCTCCAAATGTTCTTGTTATTTTAGATCAATTTTGTTTTCCTAAAAATTATTTTAATTATTTGCAAGACCAAAAAGACCAAAATGAGGTTTATAAAAACATTATTTTTGAAACCAAGGCTGATAGTTCTTATTTTAGTGTTGCTGTGGCTTCCTTTATTGCTAGATATCTTTTTTTAACACAAATAGCAAAACTTTCTAATCAAATTAATTCTAAATTGCAATTAGGAGCAGGCAAATTAGTAGATATGCAAATTGATTTGATAGTAAAACAACACGGATTAGAGATTTTGCCTCAAATTGCTAAGTGTAATTTTAAAAATATTGTACGCAAAATGGAATAAATTTATAATATTGGTGCTTGCTTACAAGTTTTATTTATCAAAAAATAAATTTAAAGGAGTTTTTATGTCAACTATTTTTACTAAAATTATCAAAAAACAATTGCCTGGTTATCTACTTTATGAAGACAATTTAGTGGTTGCTTTTTTAGATATTACTCAAGCGACAAAAGGACACACTTTGGTGGTGCCTAAACAAGAATATCGCGATATTTTAATGGTTCCCGAAGATGTTTTTGTCCATTTGTTTAAAGTGGTGCATCAAATAAGTAAAGTATTAATTGATGTTTTTCAAGCTCAGGGAATCAATTTATTAAATAATAATGGCAAAATAGCAGGGCAAACTGTTTTTCATTATCACGTGCATTTAATTCCTCGTTTTGATGAAAAAGAAATTAATGTAGTTTTTAAAAATAATGCTTCTTTGATGCTTCCTCAAGATTATAAAAAAGTTCAAAAAGATATTTTAGTGCATTTGAATAAATAAAAAATATATTGTTAAGGAAGCATAAAATAAATATATTACCGTCTTTCTTTTTTAATGATAAAACCTTTACAAAATATTTTTATAGAACTTTTAATTTATATCAAAAATGAAAAAAATCTTAAAAGAGAGGTGTTTTATGCAAATCAAACAATCAGAAAATATATTTATATGGGTTTTTAAAGGGATATACAAAAGGATTTTTATATTTCGGATGGGTCTTTTTGCTGATGAAAAAAAAGGATAAAACACAAGTATTAAAAATATGGGATTTTTATTTGTATTATTGTCATGATTTATCATTTGATTATTTATTTTGCACCAAAGAAAAAATTAGAGATTTTTCAATTTTCAAAGAATTGAAAAATATACTCAAATGGCAGAAGAAGGTTTTTGTGTAAAATTGAAAAATATTGGAATTTTGTGTTTAAAGTGACATTTTATGGAACTTATTGAAGATTTTGATTTCTCAAAAAACAACAAAAGAAAAATTATTGTTTGTAAAGAAATTATTTATATTTAAGATAATAAAAATTATCTTTTTATTGGGCTTTATTTGCAATTTGAAAAGATGTGCGCTGTTGCGTTTTTTTAGACAACTTTTGTCTCTAAAATTATTCTTTAAGACTTTAAAATTAATAGATAATTTTTAAAATTAATAGATAATTTCATATCTTTTCAAACTAAAGAAATATTGTTTTCATTCAAAAAAGTGTCTAAACTTTTTTTGATAAATCTTTTAGTTTCAAATAATA
>NZ_AVAO01000001.1 GCF_000495255.1 Candidatus Phytoplasma tritici | reverse complement strand
TGTAAAAGAATTAAGAGATGCTGGATTTACTGTACAAGAAATGAAAGATGCAGGATTTAGTGTAAAAGAATTAAGAGATGCTGGATATGATTTAAGAGATATTAAAGTTCTTGGAGATGGTGTGCAAGATTTAATAGATGTTGGATATGATTTAAGAGATATTAAAGCTCTTGAAGATGGTGTGCAAGATTTAATAGATGCTGGATATGATTTAATAGATGCTTCTGGATTTACTGTGCAAGAATTTAAAGATACAGGATTTACTTTGCAAGATTTAATAGATGCTGGATATACTGTGCAAGAATTAATAGATGTTGGATTTAGTGCAAAAGAATTAAGAGATGCTGCTGGATTTAGTTTGAAAGAATTAAAAGATGCTGGATTTAGTTTAAATAATTAAAGAAAATAATTATAAAATTATTCAAATACGAGCAGAGCGAATTGGGCGGTCCAGCCGATGGATATTAAGATATAACTATTATATACCCCTTCTATAAAGTCCCCTTTGGGGATTTAGGGGGGTATTTTAAAATAATACATAATATAAAAAAACGCCTTTGCCGTGAGCATAGGTAAAGGAGTGGTTTTATGTTTAATGAGAACAAAAAATGCTACATTTAAATTATTTAACCATTCATAAAGAAGATATTAGTTTATCTTTTTATGCTAAAAAATGTTTGATTTCATCACAAACAATAAGGATATAAGTGATTTTGAAAAAGAAAAAAATTAAAAAACTTTATCAAAACAATTTATTTTTTTCAAAACTAATGATTATAATTTAGGTTGTTTTTCTAAAATTGTTAGTTTACATCTTTATCGTCTTATTTCATCTATGCAAGAAAATAGATTAAAAAAAATAAAATAGCTTTTATTAATCATGAATTAAAAGATTATAAAGATTTTATATATATTTATAATTCTTGATATTATAGATAATTTTGATTATTTTTTATAAATTAGCAAAATTAAATATAATCAAAAAATAATAAAGAGAAAGTACAATTTATTAAGGATAATATTAAACAAATACTTCGTTTAAATAATGTTAATTTTCCTATCAGAATAATATGCTTAAAATAAAGCTAAATATAATTTTAGTAATGGTTGGTTTAAAAAAGAAAATAAAAATTTAATTATCCCTCTAATGTTTTTAAATTATGGTCTGATATTGTACATGATAATTTACCTAATTTAAAACTATTAAATCCTCGTTCTCAAAATTTACAGATATTTTATAAAGGTAAATTAGATAATACTAAAAAATTAAATTAAGGAATGTAAACAATTAGCAACCATTATTAATAAAAATGTTACTGAAATTACTTCTGAATATGTTAATAAATATGATGCTGATTTAAATGAACATGAAATTAAAAAAACATTGCATTAAAAAATTATTTAACTATAAGAAAATTGTTTCAATTTTCTTATAGTTGTCAAAAATTACCTATTAATAAAAATATCAAATATTTTCCATTTAACATTAATTATGATGATTACAAAATAACTGGTTTTTATTTATCAAATGTTTTAAAATTTGGTAAAAGGCATATTTTTTATGATTTATTAAGAAATAACATTTTAAGAACACTTAATAAAAAGCAGTAAAAGTTCCAGGCAAAGATTTTCCTTAGGATAAAAATATCACTTCGGAATCATTATATTTTGATAAAAACCAAAATAAATATATGTTTGAATATAATGTAAATAAAGTTAAATTATCATATTTTTATGGTACTATTTTTTATGCAAAACTTTATATTTAAAATTTTTTTAACTAGAACTAGAGCAGTACATATACTAATTTATGCAATAAATTAAATAAATTTTTTAATTTATCTAAATTATCAGTTTTAAAACCTTTAAATAATTATTTAGCTTATATTTTAACAATAAAATATAACATTTATTCTGCTTAATCCAATTTATGTTATTAAAAAATGAAAGATCAAAGTATATTTTAATTTTAATTGTGTTTTTCAAATTCAAAAAAACTCATTTAATTTCATTTTTTAATTAAATCTTTTTTAACTTTTACCCTTTTTTGATAAGGGTTTTTGTTGTAGATTTTTCCAAGAAAAAATTACTATTAAATTAAAATAATTTTTAATCCTTTATTTTCTTAGTTATTATCAGAAATTATCATCTATTCCCTTTTGAATACGATTTTATTGTAATAAGTGTTTTTTCTTCTTTAGTTTTGATTTTATTTTTCAACTTTTAACCAATAATAAGTACTTCTTTTGATTTGGATATTTTTTAAAATATTTGTTAAATTTTAGAATTTGATTAAATTGTTTAACTAATTCAAAAACTATTTTTTTATCAATTTTTTGGATTTTTTCAATTTTTTTTGTAAATAGTTTAACTTTTTGGTTTAATATTTCTAATTTCATGATTAAAATCCAATTTGCTTTTTTTTATATTTATTTTATACATTATCTATTGTAACTCTAATTTTTTTTATTTAAAGTAATTTTGCTTGAAAAAACTTAATGTATTAAAAAAACAGCTCTCAACTGGGGGGTTGAGTTTTATAAAAATTATAGTTTTAATTAATTTAAATAGGAATAAAATACATTTTATTATTTTTTTTATAATGTTAAAGATAGAACATATAAAAAATAAAATAAATATAAAATGAAAATAATAATTATACCTTTACTGTTTAATAAATTGCCAAAATGAAAATAAACATCTTTTAATGCCAATTATGTTGTTAAAAGTATTTTTAAATAATGATATAATAAGAATAGCATAGACCACAATTTATCTTTAAAATAAAATTGTCTATGGTTAAATTGAATTACAATATTCCATTTTTTAATACAACTTTTGATTTTAAAATTCTTCTTTAATACTAAAAATTAATTTAGATAATGTCATATCTTTTCAAACTAAGAAAATATTTTCTTAGTTTGAAAAGTGTTGATATTTTTTTTGTTAGTTTAAAAAAAAATAAAAATGAGGTATATAAAATAATGAAATTAGATATTAAAAAAAATTATTTTTTTAATAAAAAATATTTTAAATTTACATTTTTATTTGTTTTATTTGTTTTATTATTTAATAAATTTAATCAAAACCATATATTTGCTATGCAAAATAGAGATATTGCTTCTTCTTCAACATCAAATAGAATCCATCCGAATAAATCAAAAAAATTAACTTTATCAAATAGTTCAAGAAGTTACGAAACTTTGGAAAGACTAAGTAATAAAAAATCAAATTCTGAAAATTTATCTTTTTATAATATTTTGAAAAATTTGAAATTGGATTTAAATAAACCTAGTCATTTAGGAATTTTTCATTTACAAGAAATAAAAGATAAATTTTCAGATATTTTAATAGATTTTTACCCTTCATTTAAATTTTATGGTTCTTTTCCAACTCAAGAAGATTATCAAAGTTTTTGTAAAATATATGAACAAAAAAGCCATCCACAATCATTTTATATATCTTTAAAAGATTTTGAAGAAATATTTGAAGAAGAAGAAGGCGTCATTTATAATAAATTAAAATTAAAACAAAATGAAATAAAAAAAAGAATAATTTATAGTTTTTTTTACGATACCGAAAGCGATAATTATATAGGTTCTAACAAAAATGAAAGATGGAATGCTGATAATGTACTTGATTTTATAGTAGATATAGAAATAACTAAATCTAATATAAGTGATGCTATTCCAATAAATTTACTCTTTAAAATATTTTCTTATACATCAGATAATTTATTTTTTGATATTGGTTTTGGAATAGAAAATATTTCCTTTATAAAAAAATAAAAAATAATTTTTTTAAATATTGTTTAGTTTAAAATTTATTTTTTCTTCCTTTCTTTTTTGTAAATTTAAAAACCAATCTTTTTTAGAAAGATTGGTTTTTTTGTTTCTATCTTTATGGGACTCGATTTTTTATTACAGTTATTGTTTATATTTGCTTAAAAATATTTATCTATAAATAGATAAATATACAAAAGGTGAGATTTTCCCTAAAACTTTATATACTTTTTCTTTTTTAAAATTCTTTAAGACTAAAATAATTTTGATATCTGTATAAAAACGTTTTGTAATTCTATTTACCTTACTAGAGGTACAAATCAAAATAATTCTTTTAGATTCAAAATTTATGTAGCTAAAAGAATTATTTTGATTTTTTATGATTTGGTACTTTTCCTTTTTAATCTTGCAAGCCAAAAGGTTTTTATATAGTAATTTTATAACGTTTTTCATTACAAATATTTTGGGAATTGAAATAATCTTTGCATAAAACTATATTTTTTAACACATCTTCTTTAATTATTTGTTCTTTATTATCAAAAAGATTATAAAAAGTATTTGGCTTTATTTGTCTTTTAGAAGCAGTTTTGGCTAATTTGATATTGGTTTCTAAAATCTTTTTTTGGATTTCCAAAATATGGTTATAAGAAAAAGTTTGTTTAATAAAAGATAAAAACATTTTATCTATTTCAATTTTAGGGAATTTGAATTGCTTTTTAATAAGTTTTTGTATTATTATAATCAAAAATTTGAATTTGTAAATAAATACTAAATTGATTAGTACTTAACTAAAATAATTTCTAGTTGTTGTTATTTGTAAGTATCAAAATTAACTAATTGTATTGTTTCTAAACCATGATAATTTATTGTAAGAAGAATTTTTGGTTGTATTTATTTTGAAAAATTATTTTTTATCCTGGTTGTTCACACAATTGACTTGAAAAAGAGGATAGAAGTGTTTAAATGTGTTATTTCAACTTTTAAAAAGGGGTTAAATTTTTGAGAAAGTAATAGTTTAAAACTATCACTAAGAAGAAAAATTATCATTAATCAGGGGGTTTTTCGTTTATTTAGTGATTATTAAATTATTTTTTTGGAATCGTAATAAGAAAAATATAACAACAAAAAAGAATTATAATAAATGGTTAATGTAAGAAATAAAAAATATTTAAAATTTTCAAATTGAGACATACATCAAAAAACACATAAAATTAGATAAAAAAAGACTCCCAAAAAAGAGTCTTTTAAAAGAATAATTTTCAAATATTTATTTATTGTAATAATTTATTTTTTACTAAAACTTATTTTTTATTAAATTAATAATTAAAATAAATTATAAAAAATTAATTAGATAGAATATATGGTATTAACATATCTGATAACATACCTGTTATTTGAGAAGCCATAAAAATTAAAATAGACTCAGATTCATCATCCGAATATGTTTCGCTACATTCAATCAGAGATGATAATAATATATCGCAACAATTTTTAAAATACTGATTCCAATTTGTAAAAGTATCATGGATTTCTATAATATTATGAATTGAATTATTGATAATAACTTTTTTCAAATTATTTACAATTATTACTAAATTTTTATTCGAAGATTCTTTAACAGATATTTGACTTTTAAACTTATTTGAAGATGCGCTATTGATATTGATTATATCACAACATTTTTGAGTAATATCATTTAATTTTTCAACATCATTAGGATTTATTGTTATCCCTAAATTAAATAAATTAATTCTATTTAAAGCCAAGAGAGAAAAATTTTCACAATCCACAAAATTAAATTTCTTATTTTTTACTTCTAAAATTTCATTAGATTGTTTTTGTTGTATATTTGTTGTATTGTGCGCAAAAATTTTTTTACTAAATATTAATGAGGAAAAAATCATAATTAATGTTATTAAAATCAAAAAAACTAAATAATTATTTTTAACTAATTTTTTTAACAATTATAGATCTCCTTTTTTATTTAATTTTTATCAACACTTGAATTAAAATATCTTCATGTAATTATATTTTAACATATCTAATAATATTACAAATTAAAATATTGCACTGTTCCGTTTTTTTAGACAAATTTTGTCTCTAAAATTATTCTTTAAGACTAAAAAATTAATTAAATAATTTCATATCTTTTCAGACTAAAGAAAATATTTTTTTAAATTTCAAAGGGGGTGCGCAACTGGAGGGTTATTTTTATTCTTCTTTTATTTGTGTGTACTTATAATTTTTGTTAGCGCTTAAACGCGTTAAGGGATTGTGTTTGGTTTATTTAAAAAAATCTTTTTATTATAATGGAAAAGAAAAATAAGAAGTTATTTATATATCGAAAAATAATAATAAATAAATTATACAACAATAATATCGAGTATCGAGTATCATTCGAGTATCATTATCGATATAATATAATAAAAATATCATTCCTTAAAAAGGTTTGGTTTTGACAAAGAATTTTAGATATTGAAAGTGTTATAAAACTGTTAGTGAAGATTTTTATTGGAATTTGGATATATATTTATACATGGAATGTGTTTTTTTAACCCGATAGCTTTGTGTTTATTTTTGATTAAAATATTTTGATGTGTCGAACTAAACAATAATTTATGTCATTAAAATAAACTAAAAAGTAAGCTAAGTTCGCTTGCGAAAATTAGAGTTGAAATTGAACTTGGGACCAGTAGTTAACAGGGACTTCATGATAGGAAAAGAAAACATTCCAAGATGTTGATATTTTTTTTGTTTTCGTCAACATAAGGTTATTTAATTTCTAAAAAGTGTTGTTTTTAGAAATATATCTATCAAGTGATTAAGAAAATATTTAGACTTCATCATCCGTAAAGATTTTATCAGGAAAATTTAATTTAGTTGTTTTTTTCAAAGAAACTGCGTTCTAGTGGTTAAGTTTTATTACTGTGTTCAGTGTATTTATTGCTTGTAAAAGTTATTCCAAATATTTTATCATGGACTAATTTTTCTAAGGTTCTAATTTATCATTTCCAGTGATACTACCTATTTCTGATGCATTAATGTATTTTTGTCTATGTTTATACAATTGCGAGGTTCTCTTTAGTTTAGTTTGGTTATTTGCATTTTTTTGCTCCCTTTTTTAAAATTGGGTATAAAAAAAGACTCTCATAATAAGAGTCTTAGTTGGGATTTTAATAATTAGGGGGGTTTAAATAATTATTTTAACTGTAATTAAGGGGCAAAATAATGCACTTTAGGGGGGTTATTTTAGATTTTGGTGTTGAGATTATTATATAATTAATGGTTAAACACAAATTATAATTGTTTAGTCATATGATTTTATCCCCTTAATCTTGTTTTGTATGATTCTTCTTTTTTTAATTGGGTTGAAGTGGAGGTAACATATATTTGTGATTGTACTTCCATGTTTGTTTTCTTTATTAGTATCATATTCAACTTCATACACGAAAAAGTCTTTATCTTATTCTAGGAGATATTTAGGGCATTGGTAATTTAGTTCTATTTAGTGGTTTATTAAGTCTCGAATTAAAAGATTTTTAAACTGAGAATCATCATTTTTATGTTCGGGGGCGAATGTTCGAAAATAATCAATTCTAAAGTTTTTTACTTCCTATTTATTGAAAGGTTTTTTGATGAAGGGTTAATTAACTTCCAATCCCTAGACTCTATTTTACAAAGGGTCTTTTTTATTTGTCATTAAAAAATATAACATAACAAAACAATAAAACAACAAAATAAACAAAATACCTTCAATATTTCTAATAATCCATGTTATAATAAGGTGAATTACTAAAAATTATATATTATTTATTAACCAAAAATTTTTACCAATTCTTTAATAAAAAAATTAAAATATATATAAAAATAATAGGCATTTTATAATAAAAATGTTATAATAAAGCTGTAAATGCAAACAATGGAGGCAAAGATGTATCACATTCCAATAGGAATCTCAGGAAGACACACTCACCTATCACAAGAAACAATTGATATTTTATTCGGTCAAAAAAATTATCAACTCACTTTTTTCAAACAACTCAAGCAAACAGGACAATTTGCAGCCCAAGAAAAAATTGATGTTATTAGTCCATCAGGAAAAATTCTTCCACAAGTTCGGATTTTAGGACCCACAAGACCTTTTGACCAAGTAGAAATTAGTCAAAGTGATGCTCTAAGACACGGATTTACAGCTCCTGTTAGATCTTCAGGCGATATTAAAGGTTCAGGCAAAGCCACTTTAATAGGTCCCAAAGGTCAAGTAGACATCGAAGAAGGTGTTATTATTGCCAACAGACACATTCATTTATCTAACCAAGATGCAAAAAATTTTGGCATTACTGACAAACAAATGGTAAGTATTGAAATTGAAAGCACTAAACCTGGAATCTTAAAACAAGTTTTGTGCAGAGTCCACCCTGATTTTAAACTTGAATGTCACTTAGATACCGATGACGGCAGTGCTTTTTTACTCAAAAATGGCGATACTGTTAAATTACTGAAATAAATCATTAAACAAAATAAAAAAATAATTTTTTTAACTTAAATTCTTGCGTTATAAGGATCTTGCAACTAACCCCCAAAGACCTTATAACCTATATTTATTTTCACCCCTTAGCAAAACTAAAAACATAACTAACAATTATTTTATTTTTTTATTGAACGAAAGACATAAATTTCCTTTCATTTGTGTCTTTCGCTCAATAAAAACTATTCTTAAAAACGCAAACAACAAGAAAGAGGTAAAACGGATAAGGATAAAAATTACAAAACCCAATAAACTTAATTAAAAATTATCCTCAATAAAATCAATGCAAACAACCAATCCATCTTTTAAAAAGTTTCTCAGATCTGAAGTTTTTCGTGACCCTATCTACGGTTATATTTATCTGGAATACGAATTGATTGAAAAATTAATTGATACTTCCGTTTTCCAAAGATTAAGACGTATAAAACAATTAAGCGGTGCTAACATCGTCTTTCATGGAGCAGAACATTCTCGTTTTACACACAGTTTAGGTGTTTATGAACTTGCAAGACGGTTTTTAAAAATCACAAATATTAAAAAACACTTTTCTGAAACCCAAAAATTAATTTTACTAGTATCTTCTTTGTTACATGATATTGGACACGGTGCTTATTCTCATTCTTTTGAAACCTTATTTGACGTAAACCACGAAACACAAAGTGCACGCATCATAAAAAATAACAAAGAAATTAGAGATTTATTAGACAAAATAAGCCCTAATTTCAAAGATGATGTAGCTAGTGTGATTAAAAAAACAAAGAAATTTCCCTTAATAGAACAAATTTTAACTAGCCAAATTGATATTGACAGACTAGATTATTTAGAACGAGATTCTTATTTTACAGGTGCCACTTATGGGCATATCGATTTAGAACGTTTAATGCGTAGCATGATAATTGAGCCTCATCCTAGCAAAAATAACGAAAAATGTATTGCCTTTAGACAAAGTGGTGTTTTTGCTATTGAAAATTATTTAATTAACCGATATCATATGTTCTGGCAAGTATATTATCATCCAAAAGTAAGAGCTTATAGCGCTATTTTAGAAAAAATTTGTAAACGTTTATATGATTTACTACAAAATAACTATCCTTCAGACCCATACATCCAACCTTTTTATAATTTTGTAAACAATAAAACTGAACTAGATAAATACTTAGCAATTGATGATTATTATATGAATGGTTTAATTCTACATCTTAAAAATAGTAAAGATGCCATTTTAAAAAATTTATGTAATGATTTTCTCAATAGACGTATTTGGCACATTTTAGATGATAACGACCAAAACCAAGAACAAATTGCACACATTAAGCAACAATATCACAGTCAAAACCCCAATTATATTAAATATTATACTTCAAGTAATGCTGCTTTTCAAAATGCTTATTCCGAAAGTAAGCCTAAATTTGAAACCAAAATCTTAATTAAATCTCAAGGAGGACTCAAAAGTCTTAAAGAAGAATCCCCCATTATTAAAAGTTTAATCAAAAGTAGTCCTAAACAAGATAATAAATTTTTTTATCGCCCTTTATAAACTCGAAACTCCCCCAAAACAAATTACCCCAATTCGCAACTATCCTACAAACCCAAAAAGCCAACATCAATGTCAATTTTATTTAAGGAAATCAAATGCATCACACAAACAAAAAAAAATACGGTCAAAATTTTTTAACAGATGTTAATTTATTAAACAAAATTGTAACTAAGGCTTCCATCACAGACAAAAATGTTTTAGAAATTGGACCTGGCAAAGGTGCTTTAACCAAAATTATTGTCCCTCAAGCTAAACATGTTTTAGCCTATGAAATTGATGCTACTCTCAAACCTTTTTTAAATTTTGAAAATAATAACAATATTAATATTATTTATGATGATTTTTTAAAAAGAGATTTATTAAAAGATTTTGATCATTATTTTAGTACTAACTCTCAATTAAGTTTAATTGGTAACTTACCTTATTATATTACCTCACCTATTCTTTTTAAAATTATTGACACTCCCCAAATTAATGATGCTACTATTATGATTCAAAAAGAAGTAGGAATGCGTTTACTGGCTCAACCCAATAACAAAAATTATAACGCTTTATCTGTAATTATTCAATTTATATTTAGTATTGAAAAAATCCAAGAAGTTAAAAGACATATGTTTTTTCCCGCACCCAAAGTAGACAGTATTGTTATCAAACTTACTAAAAATAACAAAATTTGCCCTACTTTCTTGCAACAATTTATCAAGTTTGTAAAAACCTCCTTTAAACAAAAAAGAAAAACTTTACTCAACAACTTATCTTGTCAATTTTTGTTATCCAAAGAAACCATTATTCCTTTTTTCTTACAACATCACATCCCTTTACAAATTAGAGCCGAACAGGTAACTTTAGAAACTTTTCAAAAATTAACTGTTAAATGGTTTATTTTTTTTAATATTTCATAAATATAATAAAACTTTTCATATTTATAAAATAAATCACAAAACTAATTAGGAAATAATTTTCCCTTTTTTTCTGATATTAAACATCAATATCAAAAAATTAAATATTAATCTTTTTAAAATTAAAAAACCATTAAAATATTAACTGCATCAAATAATTATTTATATTTTATTTGTAATTTGTATCATTAAACAAACCATAAATAATAAATAACGAATAATAATTTAGCATTTAATATAAAATGAAGCAAAACTGGAGGCTTAAGAAATGAAAGTTACTGATGTAAAAATTAGAAAAATCAACGGTGAAAGTAGATTAAGAGGAGTTTCTTCAATCACTTTTGAAAACCAATTTGTAGTTAATGACATCAGAATTATAGAAGGAGAAAGGGGTATATTTATTGCTATGCCAAGTAGAAAAACTTCCAAAGGAAACTTTAGAGATATCGCTCATCCCATAAATTCAGAAACCCGTCAACTAATTGAAAATTGCATCAAAACCAAATACCAAGATTTGCTAGATAACCCTCCACAAGAAGAAGATTTTTCTCAAAATTCTGAAAATTAATAATTATTATCTTTAAAAAATTCCAGATTTTTTTGGAATTTTTTTTACATGTTTTGAATTCAAAACGCCATTTTATTAAAAAACTTTTTCAAATGCAAAACTAAAAAACACCAAACTAAAAACCCACTCATCACAAACACACTTTAAATTACTAAAATATTTATCCAAAAAAAATAAGCAAAGAGGTACAAAAAATTTGTTTTGTTGCAGAAATTCTTCATCCATCCAAAATCACGAAAACAACGATAAAAAAACATTAATTTGTTTTGTTATAGGAACATTTTTATATAGTTTATTTGCTCTATATTTGCATTATTACAAAAACACAAACACATTAATATTAGTCCTTGTTTCTTTGGCACTTTTATTTTTAATCGGCTATCATGTCATTTTAGAAGGTTTTATAGAAACTTGGCAAGATACTTGCAAATTTAAAAAATTCACTCCCAACATTCATATTTTAATGACTTTAGCTGCTCTAGGAGCTTTATATTTACAAAACTACAACGACGGAATTTTATTAATTGTCATATTTTCAGGAGCTTCTTTTTTAGAAGAATACGTCGAGGCAAAAAGTCAAAAAGAAATCAAAAATCTCTTAAAACTTCAAGTAGCAGAAGCAAGATTACAAAAAGAAGACGGCAGTACTGAAATTATTCCTTCCAAACTACTCAAAATAAATGATTTGGTCTTAATTTTACCAGGCGACCAAATCCCTACTGACGGCGTCATTGTTTCAGGCAACCCCAACATTAACGAAGCTAACATTACAGGTGAAGGCATTCCTTGCGACAAACAACCAGGCGATTTTATCTACGGCAGTACCATTAACGGCAGCAACCATTTTGTTATGCGTGTCACAGCTACTAACGAAAAGACTGTTTTTGCACAAATTGTAAGATTGGTAAGCCAAACTCAAAACAACATTTCCAAAACTGCTACTTTAATTAAAAAAATAGAACCAATTTACGTAAAAACTGTTATGGCAATAGTTGTTGTTGTTGTTGGTCTTGCAGGAATAATACATTTTGCTGGACCAAGTAATTCCAATTCCCAATTTAGCGCATGGTTAAAAAAAACAATAATTTTTTTAACTGTATCATCTCCATGTGCCCTAGCTGCCGCTGACATTCCTTCCACTCTTACAGCTATTTCTAACCTCACTAAAAAAGGGATTTTATTCAAAAAAGGCAGATCTTTGGAAAAAATGGCAAACATCAAAGCTTTTGCATGCGACAAAACAGGCACCCTTACTGAAGGCAAACCTCAAGTAACTGATGTTTATGTAGCAACCAAAATCTCTGAAGAAAAGTATCACAAATATTTAGATATATTATTAGGAATGGAACAAAAATCTAACCATCCTTTAGCACTAGCTATTAGAAACCATTTCCACCATAAATCTCATCTACAAATGGAAATTACTAACTCAGTTGGCATCGGTCTTGAAGCTTTTTATCAAAACAATCATTATAAAATTGCCAAAGCTACTGCTTTTACAAAAACCCCAATCTCTGAATCTTTACAAACCCAAACTCAAAAATTTTTATCAGAAGGTAAAACCATCGTTTATTTTAGTTGTAATAATCACATTATTATGGTTTTAGCACTTTTGGATAAATTGCGTCCTCAAGCTTATCATTTGATGCAATACTTCAACAATAAAAACATCTATACTGCAGTAATTACAGGAGACACCCAACAAAGCGCTTGCATATTACAAAAAAAACTTCATCTAAAAGCAGCTTGGGGAGATATTCTACCTGCCTACAAACTAGAAAAAGTTCAAGAACTACAAAAAGAAAAAGGCACTACAGTGATGGTAGGTGATGGTGTTAATGATGCTCCTGCCCTTACAGCTGCTGATGTAGGAATTGCAATGCAAAACGGTACTGATGTGGCAATGGATGTAGCAGATGCAGTTTTAATGAAAAATGATTTATCAAAAATTATCTATACTCACCAAGTAGCTATCAAACTACGCAAAATCATCTGGCAAAATATTATTTTTGCTATGTTAGTAGTTTGTATCTTGAATCTTTGTAATCTTTTTGGAGACATGAATTTACCTTGGGCGGTCACTTGCCATGAGGGAAGCACAATTTTAGTTATTTTCAATGGATTAAGACTTTTACAAAACCCCAAAAACCCCAAACTAAAAGACAAAAAGACTAATAAAAAATCTTTTAATAAATAATTTATTTAAAACAAAATAAAACTTTATTAACCTCATTATAAAAGAAAGTATAAAGACAAAAAAACCACCCCAAAAGAGTGGTTTTTTATTTACATATTTTAAGATAGATTAAAAGTATAATTTAAAAAGAGTATTAATTTTGAATAAAAGTTGTTACAATATATAAAATATATAAATTATTTAATCTTGTTCAAATGTTTTATCACGTTTTAATTTAAGATAAAAAGTTGCAAAAATTAATAATGTAATGATAAAACAAATAAAATTACTAAGAAAAATACTCAAACCTACTCCAATTACACCTTGATTTAAAAAGTGTTTGGAAAAAAGAACAATAAAAAAGATACGAATTAAAGTTCTTAAAAAATTCAGATAAACTGAAGGTCCTACGCGTTTGAAAGCTAATAAAAAATTAAACATAATAATAGAACCACACGATAACCATAAACTAGTTGTTTCAAAAAATAATAGTGTACGGAAAGCGTCTTGTTCCAAAATAGGAATATTTTCCCAAGGACTACCATGAAATAATGGCAAAATTATTTTATAACCAAAAATATTAATCAAAGAACCTATCAAAGCCAAAACACACATACAAAAAATAATTTTTTTGAATGCTTCAAAGACTCTATTAAGGTTATTATGGCCTAAATTTTGAGATATAATAGCATTTTGGGAATCAGAAAAAGAATTAAGAGCATTATAAAAGACATTATTGATAGTCACTGCTAAAGCTAAATTAGCTCCAATTTGAGAACTACTAATTCCTTTAGGATCACCGTACCATTCTTTAACAATGATACTTACAATTAATTTTCCAACACTATAAATGCTAATACTAGCACAAACAGGAATAGCTAATTTGGAAAGTTTTTTCAAAAATTCTTTATCAAAACTGATTTTGGATAAAATAATACGGAAGGGATTTTTACTATCAAAAAATAAAAACCACAAAGCAAATAAAGTAACAATTCCGTTAGAAATCAAAGTAACCAAAGCCAAAGAAACCATGGAAGAATTCCAATAATGAAAAAGAACAAAAGAAAAAATAATTTTAATAGAAGCGTTCAAAATATTTAAAAAAAGGGCAATTTTGTTATTACCTTTGGCACGCTCCAAACTTAAAAAAACTGTATTTATAATTATACAAACAAGTGACAATATAATAAGATTATAATATTTAATACCTTCATTGTTTTCAATTGCATTTTGACTAATTTTTAAAATATTAGTTGCAATAAAACTTTTGAAAACAAAAATGCATAAAAAAACTAAAATAAAACCTGTTAAAATGGAAAGAACAAAAGTTTTTGCCAAATAAAGGTGCATTTTATTAACATTATTTTGTCCATAAGCGCGCCCCACTAAAATAACCCCTCCTGTGGCAATAGAAATACCAAAAGGAATAAGAATACCTTTAAATATATGTACGCGACTTACAAAAGTGAGTTGATTATCTGAAATTTGATTTCTTTTTAAAATAAAAAGGTCAATAGCATCTGATGCATTTTGAAAAATCCAATAAATAATAATAGGAAAGGTAAAATAAAAAATGACTTTCCATAAGTTTCCTTCTAATAAAAATTTTCTATTTCTTTTTTCATTAATTAAAATTTGTGTTGTTTCTTTTGTTTTAACCACAAAAAACCTCCATCTAATATTTTGGTTAAGTCAAACAACTTGAAAATATGTGTAAATAAAAGCTATAACACATATTATATTTTATCAAAATTACAGGGATTTTGGGAGGCAAAAGGTTATATTTAGAGGGGGATGTATTAACTATTTTATTTATTTAGACAACTAACCATTTTTTACAGCTACCCTCAGTTTAGCCGAAATACTACGCGAATTATTTTGCATTTCTTCTTCATTTGGCAAAAAGGCTTTTTTAGTAATAACACTTAAAGGAGTTTGGGGCATAATTGTAATAGGTAATTTTTTAGGTAAAATAAAAGTACTATATTTTTTAAAAAAATGTTTAACAATTCGATCTTCTAACGAATGAAAACTAATAACTACTATCCTGGCATTTGGTTTTAACAAATCAAGACTTTGTTCCAAGGCTTGTTTTAAAGATTCTAATTCTTGATTAACTTCAATACGCAATGCTTGAAATATTTTTTTAGCACTATGTCCTTTTTGACGATTGCAAAATCGATCAGTGATGTCAACCAAATCATAAGATGTATGCAAAGGTCTTTGTTTAATAATTTCTGAGGCAACCAAAGAAGCATTTTTAACTTCACCATAAACCTTAAAAATATTTTTTAATTGTGCAAAGGAGTAATTATTTAAAATATATTGTGCAGTAATTGTTTGATTAATATTCATTCTCATATCTAAAGGAGTATTATGCAAATAACTAAATCCTCTTTGGAGATTGTCAATTTGACAAGAAGATAGCCCCAAATCAAATAAAATACCATCTAATTGAAAAACATTTCGTTGTGCTAATTGGGCTTTTAAATGCGAAAAATTGCTATGAATTATTTCAATTGGCAAATGTGGGGACAAGGTTTTTTTGGCATTTATGCAAGCTTCTACATCTTGGTCAAAAGAATATAAAAACCCTTGTTGCAAAAGATTTGTAATTTCTATAGTATGCCCACATTGTCCTAAAGTGGCATCTACATAAATACCTTCGGGCTTGATCTTTAAAAAATCTATGGCTTCCTTTTTGAGAACTGAAATGTGGTTAAAATGTGGTTTGTTCATGGATTTTACCTCACTTGCAAAGTTAAAAAATGTGATTCAAAAAAATAAATGATTAAAAAAAGAAAAGGAAAGTTAAATTACAATTATAAAAAAATAGTTAAATTACACAATATTATTTGTAATTTAACTTATTTTATCAATTGTGAAATAGTGTCTAAATATTAATTACTTAAAGACAAATTTAACTTTATCATTAATAATTTCTTCCAAAGCTTTACCAACTACTTTATTACACAAAAGTTCAGGCAATTCTTTTTTTTGAGATTCTATCACATGAGCAATTTTGCTTGCAATATGAACTAATTTGTATTTGGAATTAATTTTATCCAACAATTTATCAATCGAAGGATAGATCAAACCTTCCTTATTGTATTTTTTTTTATTTGGTTTACTATTGTTCTGCATAACCATTATCCTCCAATATTTTTAAATAATTACGAATACTGCGTTTCGTTTTGGCATGTTCTGCTCTAATAATTGCAATAATACGGTCAGCAGCATTAGATACTTCATCATTTACTACAATATAATCGTATTTGTGAGCTAAGTGAAACTCGTTATTTGCTTTGATAATTCGTTGTGCAATATTTGTTTCTTGTTCGGTGCCACGTTTTTTTAAACGATCATAGAGATCTTTTTTTTCAGGCGGAACCAAAAAAATAAAAACTGTGTTTGGAATACGCTTTTTTCTTAAATGAGTGGCTCCTTCAACTTCAATTTCTAAAAACACTTCTTTTCCTTGTTTTAAAAAATCTTGAATTTGCTTTTTAGGAGTGCCATAATAATGATCAATAAATTTAGCCCATTCTAAAAAATAATTGTTTTCAATCCTTTTTTCAAATTCTTCTTTAGTTAGAAAATGGTAATCTTTACCGTTTTGTTCACCTGGTCGCGGTTTTCTGGTAGTAGCAGAAACAGAATACACAAAATTATGATTAGTCATTTCAAACAAAGCTTTTCTCACAGTGGCTTTGCCAACTCCTGAAGGTCCTGAAAGAACTATTAAAAGTCCTTTTTTATTTAATTTCATGTTAACTTACCTTTTTTCTTAAATTTTATGAAAGTGCTTAATAATATTAGTTTGTGCTTAAATAATTTTAAAAATTAAAGGTTAAAATTAAAGTGGTTTGGATTAAAATACACAATCCCCAAAAAAAATCAATATTAATATTAATATTAATATTGATTAATTAACAATAATATTTAACAATTTGTTGGGAATATAAATCATATTTTTAATGTTTTTATGACACAAAAACTTATTAACTTTTGAATCTTGTAAAGCTAGAGTTTTAATTTGTTCTGAAGACAAATCACAAGGAAGTTCTAAAACAGCTCTTAATTTACTATTTACTTGCACAATAATTTTTACTTGCAGTTGTTCCAAATGGGTTTTATCATACAAAGGCCAAGTTAAAGCAACTAATTGGATGTTATTTTTCAAAATTGTTTGATTAATTTCTTCTGTCAAGTGAGGAGCAATCGGATTTAATAGTTGCAAAAAGGTCTGTGCTTGTTTTTTTCCTATTTTTTGATGTTTATAAACTTGATTGACAAAAATCATTAATTGACTAATAACTTTATTGAATTTCAATTTTTCATAATCTTGGGTTATTTGAAAAATGGTTTGATGATAAATAGCGTTTAGAGAAGTTTCAAAATTATTTGGCATTGCAAAAGAAAACATTTGATAAACTCTATTTAAAAAACGTTGTATTCCTTTGAAACCTTTTTCACACCAACTTTTAATATCTTCTAACGGACCCATAAACATGATATAAATTCGCAGTACATCGGCGCCATATCGTGAAAGCATTAAAGAAGCACTTACTCCGTTGCCTTTGGATTTAGACATTTTAGTGTGATCATGTCCCAAAATAATACCTTGATTAACTAATTTTTGAAAAGGTTCTTTGGTAGAAACTAAACCCAGATCGTATAAAAACTTATGCCAAAAACGTGAATAAAGCAAATGACCAACAGCGTGTTCTGTACCTCCAATGTATAAGTCTACTGGCAAATAATAGTCAAGTAGTTCTTTTGCTTTAGTGGTATTTAACGGGATTAGACCCAAATAATTTTTCAAAATATAGCCAATATAGTACCAAGAGCTACCTGCAAGTTGTGGCATGGTGTTAGAATCTCTGCGATATTTTTTGCCATCTTTTTCAAAATATAGCCAAAAATGGGCTTTAGATAGGGGTGATTCACCTGTGCCTGATGGTTTGATTTGTTCCAAAAAAGGAAGTTCTATGGGCAAGTTTGCATCGCTATCAGTATAAATTTCATTATTGGAATCATCATAATAAATGGGGAAGGGTTCTGCCCAATATCTTTGGCGCGAAAAAACCCAATCACGTAATTTATAAGTATAATGAGGATATCCATGGTTATTTTTTTCTAAAAATTGCAACATTTTAGTTTTGGCTTGTTCGTTATTAAGACCATTTAAAAAATCACTATTGATGTGAATCCCTTCTCCTGTATAAGCTTCGGTCAAGGGAGGTTGAGTTTGGTTGTTGGTAGGGTTTGCAAAATCAGAAGAAGGGGGAATTATAACTTGAATCATTTTTAAACCATGTTTTTGAGCAAACTCAAAATCTCTTTGATCATGATAAGGAACAGACATTAAAGCACCTGTGCCATAATGAGGAAGAACATAATCAGCAATCCAGATAGGAATTTTGGTGTTGTTGCAAGGATTAATTGCAAAACTACCTGTAAAAACACCTGTTTTGTCTTTGTTGATGTCTCTTTCTAAGTCTTTTTTTTGTTTGGTTAATTCCAAATAATTTTTAACTGCTTGTTGGTATTCGGGTTTGGTTAGTTGTAAGGCTAATTCGTGTTCAGGCGCTATTACTAAAAAAGTTACACCAAAAAGAGTATTAGGGCGAGTGGTAAAAGTTTTTAAAGTCATTTTTTGGTCAGAAACTAGGAAGGAGACGATTGCACCTTGTTTTTTACCAATCCAATTAACTTGCATTTCTTTAACATTTAAAGGCCAATTAACTAAATTAAGGTCGTCTAAAAGTCTGTCTGCATATTGAGTTATTTTTAAAACCCATTGTTTCATCTTTTTTTTAACAACTGGATGATTGTCTCTTTCAGAAAACATCCCTTTTTCATTAGAAATTACTTCTTCATTGGCAAGCACTGTTCCTAAATTAGGGCAAAAATTTACTTCTGTATTTTTGAGAACTGCTAGTCCTTTTTCGTAAAGTTTTTTAAAAATCCATTGAGTCCAGGAATAAAAATAAGGATCTGAGGTGGCAAGTTCTCTGTCCCAATCCACACTTTTACCAATACTTTGGATTTGTTTTTTAAAATTATTGATATTTTCATAAGTAAAAGTGCGGGGGTTTTTGCCTGTTTGCAAAGCATATTGTTCGGCAGGCAGCCCAAATGAATCCCAACCAAAAGGATGCAAAATATTAAAACCTTGCATGCGTTTGAACCTACTCATAATATCGCTTGCAGTATAACCTTCAATATGGCCTACATGAAGCCCTTCAGAAGAAGGATAAGGAAACATATCAAGACAATAAAATTTTTTTTTTGAAAAGTTATCTTGAGTTTTGAAAACCTTATTTTGTTGCCAATAAAGTTGCCATTTATGTTCTATTTTTTTAAAATCATAAATTAATTTTGTCATACTTGAAAGCCTTCTATATTTGTTTTAACTTTTATATAATGTGTTATAATGTGGGAATAAATTAATTAATTGTTTAAAATATGATTGAAAAAGAAAAAATGAGTTAGTTTAAGGGGTGTTTTTGGTGATGTAAAAAACGATATCTTGAACAGTTTTGAAATTTTGTAAAGTTGCATCACTAATGTTGATTTGAAATGTTTTTTCTACTTCCATAACTAGTTCTAAAGCGTCCAGCGAATCAAGTCCTAAATCTTCTCTAAAACGGGTGTCTAAAGTAATTGTAGAAGTGTCTAAAGATAATTGGGTGGCAATTAAAGCTTTAATTTTTTCTAAAACCATTTTTTATTTCTCCTTCAAAAAAGCAATAATTGCTTAATAATATTATACTAAAAAAATCTTTTTTTAATTGTTAAATTTGCCAAAATAAAAAAAAGTAAATGATTTACCTATGGTTTGGGTGTTTGAGTTTTAAAAAATAAGTTCTAAAATGAAATTATTTTGATTGTAAGTTATAAAACAGTTGTCCATGTCCATTTACAAGAAACAAACTAAAATATTTTATTCAAATAATTTAGTTTGCTAATGAGAAATTATTTAATTTTAGAAGTGTTTTTATTGAAATAAAATTTCGTTAACTTTTTTTTCGTCTAATTGATTTACTAACAAAGTTAAAAGTTTTACAGTGTTTATAATGTCTTGTTTGTGAACTACAGAAGTGTGAGAATGAATGTAGCGTACAGGAACACCAAAAGATAAGGAAGCCGCTCCTTCGCGCACTAAATGCATAGTTGCAGCATCAGTTCTACCACCACTGCCACTTATTTCTTGCACAGGGATATTGTTTTCAGCAGCAATTTTAAGGACAAAATTTCGCAATCCTTTGTGAGCGACTAAGCCCCCATCATAAACTAAAACTTGAGGGCCTTTTCCTAGAGTGTGCCCTTCTTTTTCGCCCCCTGGAACATCGTTTCCAATACCAGTATCAACAGCAATAGCAATTTGAGGGTGTACTTTGTGAGCGCTGGTTTGAGCTCCGCGTAGTCCTACTTCTTCTTGGGTAGTAAAAACACCAAAAAATTGATTATTAGTAGGATTGACATTTTGTAAAACTTGTATCACAATTGCAACTCCAACACGATTATCTAGGGATTTTGCAAGGAGGTAATCAGAATTTCCAAGTGTGCTAAATTCTATATAAGGAGTTACCATATCGCCAACGCGAACACCTAATTTTAAGGCTTCTTCTTTGTTTGCAACTCCAATATCTAAATACATAGAAGAAATGTTAATAACTTGATTGCGCTCTTGAAAAGACATTACATGCGGAGGTTTGCAACCAGTAACTGCTTTAAGAATACCTTTATCAGTATGAATTTGCCACACTTGAGCAAGCATCACTTGAGAAAACCAACCACCAAGAGTTTGGAATTTGATAAAACCTTCTGGAGTAATTTGCTTAACTATTAAGCCTATTTCATCCAAATGTCCTGCAAACATAATGCGAGGACCTGTTTTTCCTTTACAAGCAATCACAGAACCTAAATTATCATATTCTATAGAGTCTACTTGGTTTTGGATTTTGTCCACTACATAATTAGCAACTGCTTTTTCTTGACCTGGAATACCATTTAACATTGTTAAATCTTTTAATAAAGAAACTAAATCACTCATTTTTATTCTCATTTTTGGGTGCGCGTAAACTAGTGGTTTGGAATTGTTTAATTCCTGTAAATGTAAGATAAATACTGTGCATTAAAGATAAAAAAGCAAATAATTTTAAAATGATATCTTTTAATTTTTCAAATAAATTACTACCTAATCCGAAACAACCAAACCCAAATATTAAAAGATATAAAATGAAAAATGAAAAATTTTGTTTCTTGAAATAATTAATATTTAAATTGATGAACCCGTGAAAAACAAACATCAATGATAAACAATAGTTAAAAGTTAAAAGTTTGCCAACTAAAGGGTTTTTGGTTTTGAAATCATCAATATTTAACAAACCTAATCCTGGTAACAAAAAGGAAGTAACAATGACAAAAACAAAGACAAAAACTTCTAGAGCAAAGACAAAACGAAGCTTAGATAAAGTTTCTTTGTATTTTTTAAAAACTACTAAATAAGTAAATAGCGATAAAAGGACACCCAAGAAAAATAATCCTAGTTGGAATTTCAGACTTCCAAGTTTGAATGTTTGGTCAAAAAAACAACATCCAGCTACCAAAAGGAAAAAAGTTGCCATTAATAAAGAGTAAAATCCTTGTAAACGTTTTTGTTTCATTTGATTCATTATATTATATAACTCCTATTTTATTTTTTCTAATTATTGAAAAATGCAAAATTAAAAAATAATTATTCATGAAAAAACATACAAATCAAGTTTAAAATTAAAAAATGAAAAATCATGAAAATACGTATTTTGAAATTTTTAAATTATTTTTTATCAAGAGCTTTTTTTAAAATTGTAACAATTTCGGCTTTTTTAAGTTTATTAAAATTAGGAACTTTGTGTTCTTTTGCTAATTTTTTTAACTCAGCAAGAAGCATTTTAGATAAATCTAAAGAAGGTTTTTTTACTTTAACTTGGTTTGTTTGTGGTTGTGTTTCCAAAGTATCATCATCGGATTTTTCCTCAGAAAGTTCATTAGATAAAACTTTTTCAAGTTGTAGAGAGGTTTTTTCTTCGATTTGTGCAAGTTGATTTGATTGTTCTTCTTGTAATTTAGTTGCTTGCGCTTCTTTTTGTTTTAATGTTTGTTGAAATTTCACTAAGGCTTCTTTTGCTAATTGAACATATTTTGCGAAAGTTTCTGGTTGTAAGTGTGCTAAATCTGCTAATACTTTACGATTAACATCCACTTTTGCCAAAGCAAGTCCGTGCATTAAACGAGAATATTGAATGCCGCATAAAACAGCACCAGCATTAATACGGGAGATCCATAATTTACGAAAATCTCTTTTTCTTTGTTTGCGGTCTCTATAAGCGTATTGCAAAGAACGCATTACTTGCTCATGAGCTGTTTTGTAAAGAGTGCTTTTAGAACCAAAATATCCTTTTGCCATTTTTAAAACTTTTTTGCGACGACGGTGTCTTGCAGGAGTAAAACTAATTTTCGCCATATTATTTTTCCTTTCTATAATCCTCTAATGAGAGTTTTTATTCTGTTGTAATCACAAAGTTTAACACAAGTAACTCCTCTTAGTTGGCGGTTTTGTTTGGTAGTTTTGGAAGCTGCAAGGTGATTTTTGTAGGCGTGACCTCTTAATAATTTTTTCTTTTTAGTAATTTTAATGCGTTTTTTAAGCCCGCTGTGGGATTTTTTCTTAATCACTTTCATCATTTCCTTTCTTATTTTGTTTATTTTTAATTGGGTGTAAAAAAATATTTTTGGGTTATGAATTAGGGTTGAGTCGTTTTTTTTGGTAATGTTTCAGCCATTCGAATACCATTAAAGGTTATTTTAAAGGTGACAGAACTGTTGTTAGTTGATTGCCTTGTAATTTTAAAGGAGTCTCAATTTGAGATAGGTTTTTTAAATCTTGCATAACTTGTTTAAAAACTGTTTCTCCTAATTGAAAATTATTAATCATACGACCACGAAAACGCATACTAACTTTTACTTTATCGCCTTGTTTTAAAAATTTTTGGGCTTGTTTAATTTTAGTAATTAGATCGTTTTTATCAATGGTGGGATTGAGGCGAATTTCTTTTAAAACACTAATTTGGGTTTTCTTTTTGGCTTCACGAAGTTTTTTTTGTTGGTTATAACGATGTTTTTGATAGTTCATCAGTCGCGCTACCATCGGTGAGGCATCTGCGTTTACCACCACAATATCAATTTCTTTTTGTTCTGATAATTTTAAAGCTTCCTTTTGGTCAAAAACACCTAATTGTTCGCCTTTTTCATCAATAATGAGATATTTTCCTTGTGGGATATTTTCATTATATAAATCGGAATTGGAACTTTTTTTAAATTTGTTGATTTTAATATTTAAAACCTCCTTGGGTTTTGGGATTGTTTTGTAAAAATAAAATGAAATAACATAACGCGGGGGGGACGAAACAAAGAAAAAAGAGAAAATAAAAAAAAAGAGAAAATAAAAAAAAAGAGAAACGCCCAAAGGAACATTTCTCTTCTCTAAAATAACTAACACTAAATGTTTATGTGCCATTTGCCTAAAAACTAATTGTTAATCAGGCGAGAGAAAAACTCTTCTTTTCACGTTAATATCATAAGATTATTACAAAATCTTTGATAATTTTTATAATTATATTTTGAATATTATATAAAATAAAACAATAACAATACCGTCCTAATTATATAATAAAAAGTGAGCTTTGTCAATAGTTTTAGGGGATTTTTGGAAATTTTTATCGGTTTGGTGTAAATAAGAAAAAATAGTAAAATAAAATGATTTAGCGAATAAAAAAATACAGATGATGCTAACATTTTTTAAATGAAATAAATATTAAGTTATCTAAAATTTGTAATCAGTAAATATACGTATATAAATAAAACCATATTAAAAAATAATAAAATAAATTGCAATAAAAATAATAAACAAAGAACTAATAATAATCCATTCATATTTTTTAGGTGTTTTGATTTGTATATAATAATCGAATTTTTCTAAAATTGAAACTCACATTACTATTACTATAGTGATGATTAAAATTAAAATAGCCGTAATTGAATTTATTATTAAATAATAATAAAAATATTAAAAAACTTATGAAAAGAAAATAACACAAAAAAACATTAATTTGATATTTTTAAAGTTGAATTTGGTTTCTTCTTTTTGTGGATTAATTGCTAATTTGGGTATTACATTATAATATAGATAAGTGGCAATCCCCACAAACAAAACTGATGATAAAAAAGGAATGACAATAACTAAGATAATAATTTTTGCCATAATAAAAGCTATATTTTTTTCTAATACCCCTTAAAAACATTAGTAAAACTGCCTAAAAAATAAAACCTGTTAATATAGGACATTAGATAAGTGCTTATAGGAAGTAAACGATTAATGCCCAAATAAAACTATTAACCAAAAAAACCTATAATAGAAGACAGCATACCTTTTATTAATAACAAAATTGCTAAAATTTTATTTTTTTTGGTATGCATTCATTTATCCATTTAAACAATTATCTAAATCACTGCTAAAAATTTACCTATAAATTCAATTTTTTTAAATGCGTGGCAAAATAATAATTTTTTCTTAGGGAATTTAAATTAATATAAATAACTATAAAACTTAAAACTATAAGAAAAACTAATATAAAAATTTAGACCAAGCACTACGATAATTAACTATATTTTGGGTTTTATAATCTAAAATCCTTTTTTCTTTTAAGTTTGGCATCCTATATTTTAAATATTTGATGAAAAAAAAATTATAACCCTCCAAAAATCCCAAAGCTTTTTTTAATTTCTTAGAAGGATATAATAAAAATTTTAAAAATTTTAAAAATTTTAAAAATTTCATAAAACACACCACCCTTGAAAATTGTCACCAAAATATTTAAAATACTTTTTTATTTGAAAAATTCATAATAAAACATTATTTCAATTTTTTTGAGTTTTTATTTTGATAAAAAAAACCAAATTATATAAACAGTTTAGAGTTTGGAAATTTGCGTTATGATAAATTTATTTGTTTTTTTATTGTTTTTTTTACAATTAAGAGGTTATTTTTTTTGCAAAACTTGATCTTTTAATAAAGAAACAAACTCATCAACTTTAATTGTGGTTTGCAAATGAGATCCATATTTTCTAAAAGTAATTAAATTGTTAGTCATTTCGTGGTTGCCAATTACAACTTGATAAGGAATTTTTAATTTTTGTGCTTCTCTAATTTTATAGCCTAAAGTAGTATCTTTGGAATTAATTTCTACTCTGAAATTTTGTAATTGTAATATTTCTTTAATTTTTTGGCTAAATTCCAAATGTAGAGGAGCAGACACAGGAATTAAAAGTACTTGTAAAGGAGCAAGCCATAAAGGAAAAGCACCCTTAGTTTCTTCTATTAAATTCGCTAAAAATCTTTCCATAGTAGAAACAACTGCGCGATGAATGACAACAGGACGATGGTGTTTGTTATCTTCTCCAATAAAAGTAAGATCAAATTTTTGAGGAAGCAAAAAATCAAGTTGTACTGTTGATAGTGTTTCTTCGTTGCCTAGGGCAGTAAACACTTGCACATCTAATTTAGGACCATAAAAGGCAGCTTCTCCGATAGCTTCTTTAAAGGGTAATCCCAATTCTTGAATAGTTTCTTTGAGGGTTTTTTCAGCGTGATGCCACATTTGGTCGTCATTAAAATATTTTTCTGTGTCCTTGGGGTCGTGATAACTTAGACGCAACTCATAATTTTTAATATTAAAATCACAATAAACTTCTAAAATTAAATTAATAATTTTTTTCATCTCTTCTTTGATTTGGTCAGGACGGGCAAAAATATGAGCATCATTAAGAGTCATTTCTCTTACTCTTTGTAAACCAGAAACAGCTCCTGATTTTTCAAATCGATGCATCATTCCTAATTCAGCAATACGTAAAGGTAATTCCTTATAACTATGAGGAGTTTTTTTATAAATCATCATGTGATGGGGGCAATTCATTGGTCTTAAAACTAGTTTTTCGCCATTTTCCAAAGTCATAATGGGAAATATATTAGAAGAGTAATGGTCCAAATGTCCTGAAATGCGGTAAAGTTCTGTATTTGCCATAATGGGTGTGTAGACATGATGATAATCATAGCTTAATTCTTTGTCAACGATATATCTTTCAACGATACGCCTTACAGTAGCTCCTTTAGGAAGCCAAAAGGGAAGTCCCAAACCAACTTCTTTATTAAACATGAATAAATCTAGTTTTTTATTAATTTTTTTATGGTCGCGCTCTTTTCTTTCTTTCAAAAGTTGCAAGTATTCCGCAAGCGCTTGTTTTTTAAAAAAAGAAATGCCATAAATACGGGTCAAAGTTTTGTTTTTAGCGTCTCCTTGAAAATAAGCTCCTGATATTTTTAAAAGTTTAAAATGTTTAATAAGACTTGTTTTGGTTACATGACCACCAAGACAAAGATCAAAAAATTCTCCTTGATAATAAATACTGATAGCCTGGTCGCGAAATTTTTCCAGCAAAACTTGTTTATAAGGGTTGCAAGCAAATAATTTTTGGGCTTGTTCGAAAGAAACTTCTTCTCTTGTGATTGTATGGTTTTCCAAAGAAATTTGATGCATTACTTTTTCAATAGCAAGAAAATCTTTTTCCGAAATAGTGTGATTTTGAAAATCAATATCATAATAAAATCCTTCTTTAATGGCAGGTCCTACTGTAAAAAGGGTATCTGGATAAAGTCTTGCAATAGCTTGCGCCATAAGGTGAGCGGTGCTATGGTTAAGAACTTCCAAAGATTTAGGATCAGATTCGGTTAAAATTTCTAAATTGCCATTTTCTTTCAAAGGAAAATCAAGTTCTATTGGTTGGTCGTTGAAAAGGGCTGCAACTGGTTTTTTGAAATGTGCAGATAAATATTCTTTCCAAATTGCCAAAGGAGTTGTACCTGAAATAAATTCTTTTATTTGATTGTCAAAAAAGCTGATTTTAATCATAAAAACCCTTTCTTTTGTATTTTTTAGTTTTTTGATCTTTTAAGAAATTGGGAAAAACAAAGATGAACAAAGATAATGAGGCAAAATAATAAAGGGTGAAAAATTTTATTTAAACAATAATGTGCTATTTACACTAAAAAATTAAATAATATATATAATAACTATAACACAAATCACAAAAAAAGGGATTATTTTTTTAGTAATTGGTTTGTTGGTTTTTATTATTTTGAATCTAAATTTTTAAGTTTTTTTGAAAAAGGGTGCAATTTCTTTTTTTATTTTAGCAACAAAAGGCAAAATTTCTTTTTCGGATGGTAAAAACATACTACAAGCTCTTAGGTGTCCTTTACAACCATATTTTTGAACAATATGATAAATTTGAGGTCCGTTAGAACAAATACGAACTTGAATTTTAGAATCAGAACGTTCAAAAAAAAGAGCATAAAAGGGGAAATTTTTAATATTAGATAAAATATTAATTGACAAAAAAACCTCTTCTAAAGTAATGTTGAATTGTTCAATGATTTGTTGATTCACATAAACATAGGCAAATCCTTCACAAGCAACAATATTTTGACATATATATCCTTGATATTTTAAAAAATTAAGCGTTACTTTATTAATATTTTGTTCCACCAAAGCAACATCAATACCATAATTAATTAATTCTGAGGCAATTCTTAAAGTTTGGGCGCTTACTCTATGATACCTAAAATTACCAGTATCTGCAATTAAACCCACATAAATAGCCAAAGCACCTTTAAAAGTTAGGTTTAGGTTGAGTTTTTCTTTTAACAAATAAATCATCTCAGAACACGAACCAAAAGAATCATCAACCCATTGATAATTACCATAATTTTCAATTAAAATATGATGATCAATTCGAATAACGAATTTTCCCAGTTTAAATCTTTGGTCGCTGATGGCTTGAGTAGTACCGCAGTCAACCACAATTACTAAAGCATTTTGGTAAGTTTCATCAAGTATTTCATCCATTTGACCCAAAAAGGTTAAATTATCTTTGGTTTGACCCACCACATAAACATTTTTATGAGGAAAGGTATTTTGAATCATATTTTTTAAACCTAGTTGAGAACCATAACAATCACCATCAGGATTTTTATGTCCGTGAATAATGATAGTATCAAAGGTTTTAATTTGGGTTTCAATAAATTTCATATTTGTTCCTTTCTTTATATTTGTTAAAATATTAAGTTTAGTTAAAATGATGTTAGTTGTTTTGTTTTTTATTTTCCTAAACAAAATTTAGAAAACAATTCTTTAATTAAATTATTTTCTTGATTATCACCTATAATTTGTCCTAACGCTTGATAGGCTTTGGTAAGATCAATAGAATAAATATCTATTGGCATTGATCGCAAAAGGGCTTGTTTCAAATCTTGGAAAGATCGAAGAGCAATTTGAATTTGATTAATGTGTCTTGCATTAGAAAAATAATTAAAATCTTTAGACTTAATGTCATTTAATTGAAATTTTTCTAAAATTTTTTGTTGCAACTCTAAAAACCCTGTTTTATCCAAACTTGAAACTGAAATAATTTCTTGTGTAGCTAATTGGGAAGAGTAATCATAAAGGGAAGAAATTAATTTATCACTTTTCAAATCCACTTTGTTTCCTATAATAATACGCGGATAATTTTGAGTTAATTGCAAAAGTTGGATATCTTCTTCTTGTAAATGTTTGCTTTGGTCTAAAACTAATAAAATTAATTCTGCTTGTAAAAGCATTTTTTCTGTTCTTAAAATTCCTATTTTTTCAATGGGATCATCAGTTTTACGAATGCCTGCAGTATCAATTAAATGAAGAGTAATGCCTTGACAATTAAAATAAGCTTCAACAAAATCTCTAGTAGTGCCTGAAATATCAGAAACAATAGCTTTAGTTTCATTTAAAAAAGCATTAAGAAGGCTTGATTTACCAACATTAGGACGCCCAATAATTAAAGTTTTTATTCCTTCTTTAAGATATCTATTTTTATGGGAGTGACTCAAAATATTTTCTAATTGTTGGATTAAACTTTGGACTTCCAAAGCGATTTTTTGTTGGGTGATTTGAGGAATATCATCATATTCAGGATAATCAATATTAACTTCAATTTGAGCAATTAAATTAAGAATTTGTTCGCGCAAAGAAATCACTAATTGAGAAGTATATTTTTGCAAACCAGAATGAGCAATTTTAATGGCATTTTCATTAGTGGCATGAATTAAGTCCATAATGGATTCAGCTTGAATTAGGTCCATTTTTCCATTAAGATAGGCTCTTTGACTAAATTCACCTGGAAAAGCTAATCTAATATCTAATGACAAAATTCTTTCTAAAACCATTTGCGTAATTAAAATACCGCCATGAGCATTAATTTCTACGACATTTTCGCCAGTAAAAGAATTAGGAGTTTTAAAAACAGAAATCAAAACTTCATCTAAAATAGTTTGGTCTTTGTTAAGAATAAAACCGTGATTAATGGTATGTGTTTTGGCTTTGATAAGGTCTTTTCCTTTAAAAATTTTATTTATTTCTGCGATAGAATTGTTGCCAGAAACCCTAATTACACTAACTCCTCCTGTTCCTAAGGGAGTTGAAATAGCAGCAATAGTATCAAAAAACATTTATGGTAACTCCTTTCTTTATGATTTTTGTAATCTTTTCATTTATTGAATATTGTTTTAAATTGATATTTATCATTTATAATATGAAAATAATTTACAACCAAAAGGAAAAGGGGAAAATAATTACAAAAATAAAAAAGTTTTGTTGGGTTAATTTTATTGTTAATTAGTTTTTAATTAATTTTGGTTTTGTGATTTGGTTTCAAAAGCTTTAATTGAATCTTTTATTTTAGATATGAAAAGAGTCATTTCTTGATTGTTATTTAAAATAGCACCACAAGCTCTGAGATGACCTCCACCTTTAAATTGTCTAGTAATGGAGTTAATTTCAGGACCACGAGAACGAATGCGAGCTCTAATTGTTAAATTTGGTTGTTCTAAGAAAAAAGCCCAAACTGGATGATTTTCTAAATGACCCAAAATATTGACTAAACTTGCAGCAACGTCAATATGTAAGTTAAATTTTTTCAATATTTCTTGAGAAATAAAAACGTAAACAAAACCTTGGGAAGTAACTACATTTTGATAAATATAGGCTTTATATTGAAACAAGGTAAGAGTTTCTTTGTTGAGGTGAAAAAAGATTTGTGATACATCAAGATCAAAAGCAAGTAAGGAAGCAGCAGCTTTGAGAGTGTTTTGGTCAACTCTATCAAAACAAAAATTACCAGTATCAGTTACCATACCTACATAAATAGCCAAAGCACCTTTAGAAGTTAATTTCATATTGCATTTTTCTTTAAATTCAAAAATCATTTGAGAACAAGAAGAATAATTAGCATCTACCCATTGATAATTGCAGTAATTATCTATTAATAAATGATGATCAATTCTAATTGTATCTTTGGCTAATTTAAATCTTTGATCACTAATTTTGTTTTCTTGACCGCAATCAACAACAATAGCAAGAGCGTTTTGGTACAAAGAATCACAAACTTCATCCATCACACCTACAAAAGATAAAGAAGGATTTTGTTGTCCTACTGCATAAACTTTTTTTTGGGGAAAAGTTGCTGTAATTGCATCTTTTAAACCTAGTTGAGCTCCGTAACAATCACCATCTGGATTTGTGTGTCCATGAATAATAATTATTTCAAAAGTTTTAATTTTATTGTAAATAATTTTCATAATTTTCCTTTAATTTGTTAATTTTAATAAGTTTTTAGGAGTCTGCTTTTTGTTGGGCTTCGTTAAATAATGTATCGATGTTTTTGTCTAAGTCTTTATCTAAAAAACAATCTATTACTAATTTTTCTACAACTATACGAGACATCTGGGATTTTCTAAAAGTGGGAGAAAAAAAATAAATGGGATTACCTGTTTTAGATGATTCTTTGTCTTTTTCTCTTTCATCTTTCATAAATTCAAAAATATCTTTATTTATTTCTGGATTTTTAGAATCTTTATTTTTGTAAGAACTTTCAGAATTTGTTTGTTCTGGTTTAACGCTTTTTTCATAACAAGGACGAGTAGGAAATTGACTAAGTTTTTTGATTAATTTTTCGTTTATTTCTTTGGAAGTTAAATATTTTAAAAACAACCAAGAAGCAAGCACTTCATCTTTATCTTTTTTATAAAATAAATTAATATTGGATCCTTGTTGTAAAACTTTTCTTTTACCTGACTCAGGACCTTGTTTTCCTTTTTTCCAATAAGGAACTGAAGTTACTCCTACTTTAAATGGAGCTTTAGAAACATATTCAAATCCATTAGAAGAAGAAATATCCATTAAAATTTTTTGATTCATAAATAAATGAGTAGTATAACTTTCACCAGATAATTTACGAGTAATTAAATATTTGTTATCATAAAACTTTTTAAAATCTTTAATCATTTTTTTAGCATCTGGATTATTAAAACGCACTCCTACTTCACGACTTGATGGATCTTTTTTAGTTGGTGAAGTTGTATATTCAATTCCTCTTTGTTCGGAAGATACAATAAATAAATTAGATTCAGAATCATAAGAAATAGGGATTTTTTCAGGGTCAATTTGTTTAATTACTTTGCATAACTTTTCCATTTGTTCCCATGTAATACCATCTTTAAGTTTACCTTCAAAATTAGAGTCATAATTTTCAAAATAAGATTTAAAATCAGAATCGATTTCAATTTTTTGTTCTTTAATTGTTTCTTTTAAATGTTTAAAATAATCTTGATTATAATACATCAATTCAATAGATTTAGAAAATGGCAAGGAATACCATTTCCCTGGTTCTTTTTCATCACCCAAAGGCAATTGAGCCTCATCTTCAAAACTGGAATAAAAATATGTTTTTTTTTCTTTTTTGAGATTTGTTTTTTCTATACAAGATTCTAATTGAATTTCTAAATTGGTGTGATCTTTAAATCCATCAAGGGGAACTAATTTACCTGATTCATAATAATTTACTAAATGATCAACATAAGAAACAATTAAATGAGGTTCATTGTTGGCTGGAAGAGCTACATTAATGTTTTTAACAATCCCACTCCAACTAGGTTTATATTCTGTTTTTACTTTGATATTAGGATAATCTTTTCTAAATTTTTCAATAATTTCTTCTAAAGCAGTTTTCGGTTTTCCTTTTTCTTTTTCAGGATCTAAACGATGCCAAAAAACAATTTCGATGGGTTTTGCTAGGAATTTTTTCCATGCTTCGCTATCTTTATCTTTATATTTTATAAGCATTTCATTTAATTCTTGTTCATGATTATTTCTTAAAGCATTAGAATCAATTTTAGGAAATAATACAATAAATGCTAAAATGACAAATAAACAAGTAAAAAAACGAATGATTTTTAATTTATCCTTTGATACCACTGTTTAATTTTCCTTCTAAAACATATCTTTTACAAAAAATGAACAACAAAACTAAAGGTAATGTCATCAAAACAGTAGCTGCCATTTGTTGATTGACTAAATGTTGGTTTTTTTCAGAGTCAAAAATATTTCTAATCACATTAGTAAGCAATTTTCCGCCTACAAGTTCAGGCCATAAGTAAGCATTCCAAGCAGCAACCACTCTAAAAATAATAATGTTAATGATGTTATCTCTTAAAAGTGGAGTTAAAATTTTATATAAAAAAATCCAATCACTACTACCATCAACTTTGGCAGATAAATAGAGTTCTTTGGGAATTTTTTTGATATTTTGCATTAATAAAAAAATATGAAATACATTGATTAGAAAGGGAAGTACCATTGCTAAATAAATGCCACCAAAAACACGAGTACCTTGACCAGAATCAACAAAACCTAGGCGTGCAACTGTTTGATAATTAGTTAAAAACATACTTTCAGTAGTTATCATAGTTGTAATTAGAAAGACTCCTAATATAATTTTTTTAGTTCTAAATTCTAAAATACTAAGAGCAAAAGCAGTTATAACAGAGACAAAAATACCTAAAACAGTAGAGAAAAAAACAACAGCAAGGGTTTTAAAAAAAGTTGAAAACAAACTATAACGGGTAAATAAAAAAGAAAAGTTATTCCACGTTAAATCTTTAGGGAAAAAACTAGGACAAGAAGGATTGTCTTGTAGAGCTAAATTTAACATCCAATAAAAAGGGATAGTCAAAAAAAGAGCAAAAAAAGACAAAAAAAAGTATTTGGTAAAAGTGGCACAAACTTTGGGTAAATGTTTTTTAAGTTTAGTAAAAATGAGTTTTGTTTTATTATTTGACATAATTATCAAGGTTCGATCCTTATTTATTATTTATTTAGTTTCTTTTCAAAAAAGAAAAAATTAATAGCAGTAAAAAGAATAGAAATTAAAAGCAAAATAACAGTAGCTGCAGCGCCTCTGGAATAAGAATCCATTAAAGTTCCTTCTAATTGTTGATAAATATAGCCTACCACAGTATTTACCTTGGTAGTATCAGAACTACCAAAAACTCCAATAACAGATTCATATTCTTTAAAAACTTGAATTATTGCAATGATAAGTTGATAAAGAATAGTAGGAGCAAGTAGGGGAAGAGTAATTTTTCTAAAAATAGTTATTTTGGAAGCGCCGTCAATTCTAGCAGCATCGTAATAATCTTTACTAATGTTTTTTAATCCCACACTAAAAATTAAAATTTGGAAGGGGAGGGATTTCCACACTACATAAAAAATTAAAACAAACATTTTATGCGAATAAGGAGCTGCAATGTTAATCCAATCTTTTTGGAGCCCAAAAAAAGAATTAAAAAAGCCTTCGGGACGCATTTGGATGCCAAAACTATTGTGATAAAAAAGAACTGCAAAAACCATTCCCATAATAACAGGATTTGTTAAATAAGGGAGGAAAAAAATGGTTTGAAAAACATTTTTAAAAAAACGATTATAAATACTGTTAAGTGCTAAGGTAATCATTAAAGATAAAAAAATAGAAATAGGAACAGCAGCAAACACCAGTAAAAAAGTGTTAAAAAGAGCGGTTCTAAAATTAGGATCACAAAAAGTAGTAGTATAATTGGAAAAATTAAAAGAATAAGAAAATGTATCTGCAAATTTATTATATCTACTATCCAAAGAAATAAAAAGAGTTTTTACCAAAGGATAAAAATTAAATAAAACCATAAGAATTAAGGCAGGAGCCAAATAATACCAATGATTTTGTTTGGAATATTTAGTGGAATTGTGATGGAAAAGTTTTTTTAGGAATGACATTTAAAAAATCCTATTTTCGGTTTTTTTATCAAAAAGAAAACACTTATTTTCTTTAATTTGGAATCTAATTTTTTTCTTGGAAATAAATCCTTGGGGAAAAATAATATCTTTACTTTTTTCATCAAAGACAAGGCGGAAAGTTTTTTTAACAGCTTGAGGATGTCTTGCTAACATCATTAAATTTCTGCCAACATTTTCTAAAAAGAGAGGTTCGATTTCAAAATTACCTTTTGTATCAAACCAATAACTTTCGGGACGAATGGCTACATAGATTTCTTGATTTAGATTTTTTAAAGTTTTGTTAGAAGAAAAATCAAAAAGAAGTGAATCTCCAATAGTTACTTTTCCAAAAGTAATTTTTCCTTCAAAAATAGAAATGAGCGGATTGCCTAAAAATTTGGCAACAAACAAATTGTTAGGATTGGCATAAACTTCTTGAGGAGCACCTTTTTGTTGGATTTGTCCTTTATTCATTAAACAAATTTCATCACTAATAGACATCGCTTCTTCTTGGTCGTGTGTGACAAAAATAGCAGTTATTCCAGTTTTTCGTTGGATTCTTCTAATTTCTTCTCTAGTTTTAAGGCGTAAACCTGCATCTAAATTGGATAAGGGCTCGTCCAAAAGCAAAACTTGAGGTTCTTTTACCAAAGCTCTAGCAATTGCAACACGTTGTTGTTGTCCGCCTGAAAGTTGATGGGGTTTTTTATATAAATGATCGGTAATTCCCACTAACTTGGCAATTTCTTCTACTTTTTGAACAATAATGTCGCGTGCAAATTTTAGATTTTCTAGTGGAAAAGAAATATTTTGTCTAACTGTCATATGAGGATATAGGGCGTAATTTTGGAAAACTAAACCAATACTTCTTTTTTCAATAGGCAAGTGAGTGACGTCTCTGTTACCAAAAAATATTTTTCCAGCCGAAATATGATGAAGTCCTGCAATCATGTAAAGAGTAGTTGATTTGCCACAACCCGAAGGACCTAAAAGACTTACCAATTTTCCTTTAGGAATGTTGATGTCAATTTTTTTTACAGCATAAGTTTCTTTTTTAGTTTGTTTATCGATGAAAATTTTAGAAACTTGTTCTAATTTTATACCCATTTTTTGTATTCCTTATTTTAGCTTTTTGGCTTTTAATTTTGTGATTGTGATTTTGGTTTGGTTTTATTATTTTAATTTTATTATTTTTAACTTTTTTTATTATTTTTGTTTTTGGTTTTTTTGTTTTTTAAAATAAGTAAAAGCAAATTTCCCAACAAAAAATAAAAAATGTTTTAAAAAAACATTTTAGGATTAAAAATATTTAAGAAAAGGATTAAAAAAATTTTAAAGTTTTTTTTAAATTGATAAATAAAAAACGATACTACTAATTAAAAAACTAAATTATGATAAGTTCTTGGAAAAGCAATTACATCACGAATATTGTCTAATCCTGTTAAAAAAATTAGCAGCCTTTCAAATCCTAAGCCAAAACCTGAATGAATGCATCCCCCAAAACGGCGTAAATCTAAATACCATTCCAAATCTTTTTGAGAAATTTTCATTTGTTTCATTTTTTCAATTAAAACTGATAAATTTTCTTCTCTTTGCGATCCACCAATTAATTCTCCTACACGAGGAACCAAAAGATCTATAGCGGCTACTGTTTTTTGATCGGGATTATTTTTCATGTAAAAAGCTTTAATTTCTTTGGGCCAATCAACAATAAAAACTGGTTTTTTAAAGTATATTTCGGTTAAGTATTTTTCGTGTTCGGTTGCCAAATCAGCTCCATAAAAAAGGGGATTTTCAAATTTGGTGTTACTTTTTTGCAAAATTTCTAAAGCTTGTTCATATTTTACTGTCAAAAATTCTTTTTCCTCAGCGATGTTTTGTAATTCTTCAATTAAACCGTTTTTTTCTGTCTTATCCAAAAATTCTATATCTTGATAATTTTGTTCCAAACATTTAGCAATAACGAATTGTAACATTTCTTGGGCGACTTTTAAATTTTGAGATAAATCACAAAAAGCCATTTCAGGTTCCAACATCCAAAATTCAGCGGCATGTCTTGGAGTATTTGATTTTTCAGCTCTGAAAGTAGGACCAAAAGTGTATACTTTATTTAAACCCAAAGCCATCGCTTCTGCTTCTAGTTGGCCTGTTACTGTTAAAAAAACTTTTTTGCCAAAAAAATCTTTTTGATAATCAATTTCATTTTTACTGGTAGTCTCATCGTCAGGTTTGGAAGCGTTTGGAATATTTTTTGTTTGTGGCAAAACTTCTAAATTAAGGGTTGTAAGTTGAAATAATTCACCCGCGCCTTCGCCATCATTAGAAGTGATAATGGGGGTGTTGATATGAAAAAAACCTTTTTTTTGAAAAAAACTGTGCAGGGCAAAAAAAGCGGTATTTCTAATTCGAAAAACTGCTCCAAAAAGTTTGGTTCGCACTCTTAGATGAGATATTTGTCTCAAAAAAGCCTTCGAATGTTTTTTGGGTTGAAGCGGATAAGAAAAATCACTTGCGCCCAAAAGAGAAATATTTTGGGCACTAATTTCAAAAGGAGTTTGGGGATTATTAGTTACTTTTAGAATACCTTCTACTTGCAAAGAAGCCCCAATTTGCAAAATTTCTTTTAATTTTTCTAAATTAATTTTATTTGGAGATTCGTTGTTGGTATTGACTTTTTGATTTTCTTGAAATTCGGTAATTTTGGCGGTTTCGGTTTTTTTGGTTTCTTTACAAACAATTTGTAAATTTTCCAGAAAAGTACCGTCATTTAAATCAATAAAAATTAATTTTTTTTGATAACGGCAATTTCTAACCCAACCATTTAATAATATTTTTTTTTGATAAAATAACTCTGGTTTTTGAAAAATATCTTTGATAGAAATTTTCATTGTAATTTACTAATCCTTTGTTTTTATGTAATGTTGTAATATTTTGGTTTTAAATAGAAAAAAGCGAAATGAAACGAATAAGAATTAAAAAAGTGGTAAATATAAAAAGAAAAAATGATGGTAAAATGTTTTAAAAATTATAAAAGAAAAAAGGAGAAGAATTAGTAATATGAAAAATAATTTTTTGTTTATTTTTTTTTAATTAAAATAAATCTTAATTAAAAAAGTAAAAAAATAAAAATATTTCAAAAAAACATTTAAAATAAACATTTAAAATAAAAATAAAAAAATAAAAACAATTACAAATTTATTTTATCATTTTTAAGTTATATTTTGATATTTTTTTGAAAAAAACGCAATAAATTAGAATAAAAAACAATAACAAAATAAAAATAAAAGTTAGGAAAAAATAGGTTTAAATGTTCCTAAATTTTAAAAAAAGTTCCTAAGTTTTAAAAAAGTTTAATTTTTAGTTGTAAAAAACTAACTTAAAAAAGTATTAAAATAAAAAGTTAATATTTCCTAAAATTGTTCCTTATTTTTTAAAAAGAAAGGTTTTTCAAAGTTAGGAAAAAGTTATCTTTTTGTTCCTAAAAACTGTGGCTTTTTATGTTATTATTTTATTGAATAATTTTATTTTTTTTAGAAAAAATGTAAAAGCAAAAAAGTTTTAAAAATAGTTGTTAAAAATAAATTGTTTCTAACTGTTAAAAATAGTTCCTAAAATGTTACTAAATTTTTCCTTAATTTAAGGAAAAAATAAAGTTAAAGCGATGTTTTTTGAATTTAGGAACAAAAAAATATGCTTCATAATAATAATAAATTTAATAAAATAATAAATTTAATAAAATAATAAATTTAATAAAATAATAAATTTAATAAAATAATAAATTTAATAAAATAATAAATTTAATAAAATAATAAATTAATAAAAAATATTAAAGGTAATATTAAAGGTAATATTAAAATGAATAATTATACTAAAATTTGGGAAATAATTTTAAATGAACTATCAAAAATTTACAGTGATGAAGTTTTTAGAGAAACATTTTCAAATATTAAAAAAATAAACCAAATTGAAGAAAAAATTATAATTTCAGTAGAAACTGAATTTATTAAAAATAAAATATATAAAATGTATTTTGAAAAAATTCAAAAAATAACTAAATTGAAATTCGAAGAAAAAATTATAATCGAATTTGTTTCAGAAAAAAATAAAAAAAATTATAATTTTGATGCTGAAAAAAATCATTTAGAAAATATTAAAGAAGAATTTAAAAATGAAACTGAAAATGATTTTTGTAAAATTGAAAATAATAATAAATTTAAAAATAATAAACATTTTGAAAAAAATGAAGAAAAACAAATTGAAAATAAAACTAATAACGAAACAAATGTTGAAATTGAAAATCGAAAAATAAGTTTTAACAAATACAATTATGGAAATACTAATACAAAATATAGTTTTGATAATTTTGTTGTGGGAAAAAGTAATAATTTTGCGTTTAAAATTGCCAAAAAAATTGCTGAAGAAAAAAAAGTAACCACAAATCCACTCTATATTTTTGGAAAAGCAGGAATTGGAAAAACCCATCTAATTCAGGCAATCGGAAATCATATTTTGAAAAAAACACATTCAGCCAAAAAAATTCTATATGTAAAAGCTGATGGTTTTATTGAAGAGTTTACCAACCAATTAAGAAAAGCCAAAATGGAGGATTTCAACGAAAAATACCGTGATATTGATCTTTTATTAGTTGATGATATTCAAATTATGGCAGGTGCTACAAGAACTCAAATGGAGTTTTTTAAATTATTTGATTATCTTTATTTAAACCAAAAACAAATTGTAATTACAAGTGATAAACAAGCATCAGAACTAAAAAATATTATGAGTAGATTAACTTCGCGTTTTGAAGCTGGTCTTATGGTCGATATTCAAAGTCCTGATTTTAATCATCGTCTCAATATTTTGAAAAAAAAAATATTAGAATTTGAACCACAAAATCCTTTGAAAATAAAAAAAGATGTCCTTGAATTAATTGCTTCTTCTTTTGTTAATAATGTTCGTGAAATGGAAGGAGCTTTATTAAGATTATTGAATTATGCTCAAATTTTTGGTTATGATATTGATATTAATATTGCCAATGAAGCCTTAGAACTTTTGATTAAAAGCAAAAAAAGTGTTTCTTATGATGAAGATGTTTTGGAAAAAATCAAATTAGTTGTTAGTAATTTTTTCAATATTTCAGTTCGCGATTTAATGAGTAAAAAAAAACAACAAAAATATACTTTTCCTCGTCATATTGCTATGTATTTAATAAAAGAATTAAAAGATATTCCTTATAATATTGTTGGTAGTTTTTTCAAAAGAAACCATTCTGCAGTTTTTAAAGCTTATCAAAAAATTAAAAAAAATTCTCAAAGTGATTATGAATTAAAAAAATCCTTAGAACTTATTTTGAAAAAAATTAATTCTTAATAAATTAATTAAATAATAAATGAAATTAAAAATGAATTAATAAATTATCTATATTTTAAAAAATTATCTTTTAAATATTTGATGATTTTTAACTTTTTTAGTCTGTTTTTGAAATTGTATAATATAAAAAAATATAATTAAAAGTAAGTTAAACATCAATTAAAATAACTTTAAACGCCATTATATAAAATATTAATAATAAAAAAATAAAAGTTAATGCAAAATATTAAAATAAAGATATAAAACAAATAATAACAAAAAATTAAAATAATTACTACAAAAAAAGATAAATGAGGTTTAATAAATGTATTTAGAAATTAATAAAGATATTTTTTTGGAACAACTTTTAAAAATACAAAAAATTTTACCCCAAAAAACTTTTTTCCCTATTTTTAATGCTCTCAAAATTCAAACACAAGAAAATAACTTAATTTTAGAAGCTAATAATGGTAATATTGCAATTAAAATAGAAATTAAAGATAAAAGTTTAAAAATTAAAAAACAAGGTAAAATTGCTTGTTTAGGAAGATATTTTATTGAAATAATTAAAAAAATTAATGATTCTTTAATTAAAATTACCGTAATGGAAAATAATTTTTTAGTAATTAAAACTAGTTTTTGTGAATATAAATTAAAATTAATGGATGTTTCTGATTTTTTAGAACTTGATTTTTCTTTCCAAAAATTAGATTCTTTCCAAATTGAAACTCTTTTTTTTAAAAATATGATTAAAGAAGTGAATATTTCTACTTCTAAAAATGAAAAAAGACCTATTTTAATGGGACTTAACTTGATTTATCAAAACAATCTTTTAAAAGCTTTTGCTACTGATTTTTTTCGAATGAGTCAAAAAAAAATTAATCTAGATATTAAATATCACAATTTTAATATTGTTATTCCTAATAAAAGTTTAGAAGAATTAAGTAAAATATTAGAACATTGTCAAAGTAAACATTTAAAAATTTATTCTGATGCTCAAAAAATCTTTTTAGAAATTGATAATTTATGGTTTCAAACTTCACTTTTAGAAGGAAATTATCCCCAAATTCAAGAAATTAAAATTACAAATTTTCCTTTTTCCATTCATTTAAATAAAGATGATTTAATTAAAGCCTTAGAAAGGGTTTCATTGTTGTTTTCCAAAGAACAAATAAATACCAATGTTATTAAATTTATTTTAACTGAACAAAATTCAATTGAAATTTCGTCTTCTAGTGAAATTTTGGGAACTGCTTTGGAAAAAATTACTCCTTTAAAAGTTAGTGCAAATAGTTTTAAAATTGCTTTTAATGCTAAATATTTAGAAGATGTTTTAAAAGTTTTATCAGTTAAAGAAGTAGTTTTTTATTTTGATAATCCCTTAAAACCATTTATTATTACGACTTTGGAAAAAGATAGTTCTATTTATTTGATTTTACCTATTCCTTTGGAAAATGATTGATATTATATATTTTAAGTTTTTTTATTTTAGAATAACTATTATTTAATTTTAAATAATTACCTTTTTAAATGAATTAAATAAAAAATAAATATTGATATAATTAAAGCATTTAATAATGCAAAAAATAACAAATCATTTTCTTTTAAATTCTTTTTTGCATTAATCCTAAAGTAATCATTATCAATTTTTATAAACACAAACATTATTACAAAATAAATTAAAAAGTAAATTAACTCCCCACATAATTTTTAATATAGATAAAAAAGCATTATATAAAAAAATATTTTCAAAAGAAAACATCACTAATGATTACAAAATTATAATTACACAAAATTTAGATTTGCTATACAAAAACAATATTATTATTAATTTATTATTGATGATAATATTATAATTTAATTAATAAAAAAAGATTTTTTGCTAAAAGAAACGATATTTGAAATAATATTTTAAAATAACTAGTAATCGCCTACAAAAATAACTTGACACTTGGAAAGGTTCAATTATGCCTTTTGTTTTAAAAATTGATAGATCTATTAATCAAAAAGTTAAAAAATTAAATTCTTTGTTAAAAAAATGATTTTAATTAAAATGAAAAGATAAAATATGTTAAAATGTTAGTATATTAAAAAATCATTCGAAAGGAACAAGAACCTATAATCAAAATTAAAAAAATAATTAAATGTTTTTTTTGAGTTAACTCTCTTTTTCATCATTTTTTTAATAGAAATGAACATCATTAAATTACTGAAAGAATAAATCCCTAGTTTAAAAGAAACCAAATTCGAAAAAACTAATGAATGGTATGACGAAAAACAAAAATTTACAACGATTGAAGCCAAATATACTTTTGATGACCTTAAAACTGGGTTAGTTATTATTAACAAAAAACTCAAGACAAAAAAAGAAGTTTTAATAATGATATTTTAATCGTTTAAGAACGACCTCGAAACCCAAAAAAAGAATCCTTCTTAAAACTCACCTAGTTACATCATAAAACACCATCCTTTCGACCGTTTGTGAATAAAGATTGGTTATACTTCTTATTACCATACTACTTTAAAAGGATTCAAAAATGCTCAATTCAATACTAAAGATAATAATTATTTATGGCGTTATATTATAAATAATTCAAAAAAACAACGACACGAAGGCCCAGGTGTCAAATATTCAACCGTTAAATACAAAATTCTTAAAAACTTCTTAGACTACAACAAAGACTATTACATTGGACGTACTAGTTTCGGATGATTCCAATTTCGTTCGAATCAATCCCTGATTTTCACCTCCATTTCAACCATGTTCGTAAAACTTTATCTATTTTTCAAAATAAACACAATTAACGATAAAAATCCAAGAAGCCGAAAATGATAAAAGAAACAGCTCTGATTGGTGATAAAATTTAACAACTTCCAATATTTTAAATTTAAAAGAATAAAAACAAAAAGGAGATTTAATTAATGTTTAAAATCAAAAATAATTTATTATTGTTATTGAATGCATTTTTTTTATTTACTTTCTTAGGGTTATTTTTAATTACTAATAATCAACAAGTAATGGCCGCCCCTAATGAAGAGTTTGTTGGCGATATGAGAATCGTTAATGTAACTGTATCAAATATTGATATTCTTAAAAAACATGAAACATTTAAACAATATTTTGATTTTACACTAACTGGACCGCGTTATAATGGAAACATAGTAGAATTTGCAATGATATGGAAAATTAAAAATCCACCTATTAATTTATTAGGTGTTTTTTTTGATAATGGCACCAGAGATGATGAAGATGATAAATATATATTAGAAGAATTAAAAAAAATGGGTAATGGAGCCAAAAATATGTATATTTTTTGGAAATATGAACAAAAATAATTTTTCTGAATTAGAAAAAAGAGTTAAAATAATGTTTAAATTACAAAATCAATTTAAAATAATAAGCATTTTTTTATTTGTTTCTTGGGATTGTTATTTATTATTGTTAATAAATAATATACTTTTCCTGAAATAGAATTAAACGTAAGAAAATCAACCCGAAGAAGAAAAAAATAATTCAATCTCAGAATTAAATAACGTTTTTAATGATATGAGTTTAGATTCTCAAACACGTATAAACAGAATGAGTATAATTTCTGAAATAAATAGATATTATAGGAATATTGTAGGAAATGAAATCTAAATAATAAATCAAAAAAATATCGAATATGATAAAATACAATCTATAAAAAGACAAAACAACCAAAATCAATCAAATGAATAATAGAAAACATTAAAATAATTAAATTTTTACCGAGTGATTTTATCTTTTGAATAATTAACTTATTTTCTATTTATTTGGATTATAATCGTTTATTATGTCATTAAATTCTACCTTTTTAACCGTAAAAATAAAGTATTAACCTAATTTTAAAACAAGAAGGAATGTTGGTTCAATTTTATCAACATTTAACCACAAAGTAACCCAATCATTATGTGGCGGAATTTAATTAATAATTGGTTGTTAACTAAGTTAAATAACATGCTTAAAACTATAAAGCGATTATTTCTCTATTTATCAAAATCAATGGTTAAACTTATTTTTATTAACAATTATCTTACTTTTTCTTTCTCATTTCTTATATTTAATTGATTTTCTTTTTAAATGTCTTTATCACTTTTTTATTTTCTTTCTTATTTAGGAAACATTATTAAAGAAAATGTTTAAAAAAGAGTAATTATTATTCGCATCAAAAACTTAAATCAACGCACCAAATTATGGTACCAACACCGAAAAAATTATTAACACTTCTGAAATCGCTTCAATTAAGGGTTTGGGGATGCTTTTCGTTCCATATGTGGAAAAATTAGTCAATGATAAACTCTTTGGGATAACCTTTACCACTAATTGATGTATACAATACAAAAAGGAAACAATATTAAAATTACTGATTTATAACAAAAAAACTTTTAACGGAAGACATTACCAAAAAAAGTTTATACTATTAATAAAAAAATAAAAGCTAAATTAAAAGTAGTAGACGATTTAATCAATTAAAGGGGAATAGGTTATAATTACTAAATAATTTGAAAGTTATTGGTTTTTAATTTGGGAATTAAAATTTATAACTAACCTTTTTATTATCCTAAAGATCTCAATTCCCGAATAAGCAACCATGCCAAAATCAATTCCTGTAACGGTTTTAAATCAATGTAAACGCCATTAGTTCTAGTTTTACAAAAAAGCTCTCTTCAGCAGCCGCTCCTCCAAGAGGACAAACTATATTATATTTTAGTTGATTTTTGGTATAACAAAAAAATCTTTATCAGAAAAGTAGGCCAAATATAACCTAACGCCCCCACTTATTGGATTGATTGTAAGGGTTCTTACTTTTTCTGAACTATGAGGGTGTTTTTCATTACAATTGCAGCATGCCCTGCTTCGTGATAAGCTGTCATTTTTCTTTCTTTATCATCGATTTTGAAAGATTTTTTGGCAGGACCCCTCATATATACTTTGTCAATGGATTCTTCTAAATCTTACATTGTAATTGAATCTTGTTTTTGGTTGATAAAATTAGTTGCCTCATTGAGTATTGCTGCAAGTTCTGCTCCTAACATGCCTGGGGGGGTAGTTCGGGCTACTTTTAACAAATCAACATCCTCATCTAATTTTTTCTTTCTGGTGTGTACTTTGAAAATAGCTTCGCGCGTGCTTTTCTAAATCACGTAAGCTAATAGTTACTTTGCAGTTAAAACTTCCTATACGCAGTAAAGCAGGGTTAAAGATTCGGAATTATAATTTATTCTGTTATTATAAAACATTATTTTAGAATTATTTGCAAAAATCCAAGCAATAAAAAAATATAGCAGTAATACATAAAACTGTAATTAGAAAAATAATTATATATGTTGTTTTGTTATTTTTATTTTGACGATACATATTATTAAAAACTTATTTAAAAGATTTTTTTAATTTTGTAATTATTTAATTTATGAGAAAAACTAAAGAATTATTTATTATTAATTTAAAAAACTATAATAGCGATTAAAAAGTATTTGCTATTAATTTCATTTTATCACAAAAAAACGATAAAATTTGTTCACTAATCCTTATATCTTGAGTTTTTCCTTGGCAATTTGATAATTAAAAAATAGACTTTTTGAAATTTATATTTATTTTGGCAAAATATTTTAATTATTCAATAATTTTAATTCTAAATTGATAACAAAAAAATAAATTAAAATATATTTATCAAATTCTTAATTTAGTAACCAACATATGATTATCTTTGATAATTCTTTCTATATCTATTTGTTGTAAAAGTTTTTTTTGGTCTATTTCTTTGGCAATAATATCTAATAAATCTTTATTATTTGCAACAATATTACAAGCTTGTTGAAATAATTTATTTAAATCTACTTTATGCAATTGATTATTTTCCATTAAAAGTTTTTCTATAAATTGAAAATCATCTTCAATTCCTGAAAATATTTTTTCTTTTGGAATTTTGCCTTGATTAGCTAAATACTGTTGCGCAGCTACACCTCCAAAAGCTTGTAAAACTAATCTTTGCCAACCACCTTGATTTAATTTCGGATACCTAACAGCTGTTTGTCCAAAAAAAAACATCGAATCAGTGGTTGTTTCTTGAATATAAATTTTTGTCACCGAACATAATGCAAAAGGAAATTGCAAAACTATTAAGGCATGTCCTGCTTCATGATAAGCTGTTAATTGACTGGGAGTAAGGGATGTTGTTTGAATCATAGAAAAATGCAAAATATGAGAAAAATCAGGTTTTAGGATTTGTCCGTTAGAAATCAAAATTTCTTTAATAGTTTGTATATCGTCTTGTGTTGGCATATAATATTTAAAAATAGATCCACTCGGTAAAATCACTTGTGTAAGCAAACGAGAGTCTAAAAAACCTTCAATAATTATTCCATTTGGTTGAATTTCTCTTAAAATATTTTTTTCTTCTTGGAAAATGGAACAACTAAACTTTTTATTTTGGTGATCTTTGGCTTGTGTGGCAATTTGCATCACTTTATTATCGCGGTGTTCTTTTCCTTCTTTTATTAATTGAGTTTCCAAAAGTTCAGGCATTAAAGGAATGTATTTTTCATCAGTATAAATATTATAATTAGGTCTTGCAGAAGATAAATGGCATTTTTTTAATGACATATTTATAGAATGTTTTGTAAAAAAAGCCCCTACAGGAACAACATCATAAATAATATGGGTTTTGTTGGTATTTAAATTAATTGGCAATTTTTTTGGCAAATCTATAAATTCTTTTATTCCAATTACTACAAAAATAATAATAGCAATGTTTATCCAAAATAATTTTGGGTTTTTAGTTTTAGAAATCATATTTAGTTTTTATCTCCTTAAAATTAAAAAAGTTAAATTTAAAATTTAACATAAAAAAATAACATAATGAAAAATATTAATATTATTTAAAATAATGAAGTTATTGTTTCGATGATATAAAATAAAACCATATAACAAAAAATGTGCTTTATTAATGGATGATAAATTTTTATACTTGATAATTAGTTATTAAAATGATATGCTACAAATAAACAAATATTAAAATTTTGTATACATATATTATTATATTTTATAATATGGATTTAAGAATTATAAATTTGAATGATTTATATATTTAACAAAAACTACTTTCAAGAAGTTTTATAACTCGTTTCCATCATTAAAAATTTATTATTTTGTTTCATCCAATCCCAAATCACTCCAACGTCAAAAATTAAATAAAAAACGGATACAAAAAAATAAAAATTTTTTTCAAAATTAACCCAATTACACCCAAATAATTCTAAAATAGGAGTTTTTAGTTCCAAATTCTTAAAATAATGCATTTTTTTAACATTTATTATTAACTTTTATTTTTTGTTTTGTTATAATTTATTCAGGCTTATAAAAAATAATTGATCATCAAAAGAAAGATGGCTAAAATAAATGAACTAAAAAAATAATTTAATTTTGCAAAATTGACCCAAAATAATACTTTATAACTTTGGTTGTGGCACTTTTCTGATTTATTTTATAGTAGTATAAAAACGATATAAATAATTTATTAAACTTGCAAATGCAAAACAAGAAGGCAAGAATAAAAAAATAAAAATAACTTTGCATATAAACAAGACTAACTAACCACACATAAACCACATAAACTCAAAACCTTAACCAAACTCCCCTACCAAAAAAAATATCTTACTCAATTATAGCATCCTTATTATTTTTAATTCCTTTATTCCATTTAATTTTTATCCACCATTATAGCCTTGCAAATATTTTTTATATATCAGTTATAACAAAATACTAAAATATAAATTTAATCAAAGGAAAAAACTTTATATGAACAAAAAAGAAGAAATTTTGCAAATTAGTCGTCTTGATAAAGATGCTGTTGTCAAACATCTAAACACTGATGCTTGCGGACTTACTGATAAACAAGCCCAAGAAAGACAAACTCTCTACGGTAAAAACATTATCAAACAAGGCGAATCTTTTCCGTTTTGGCAACAATTAATCAAACAATTTACCTCAGTAATGGCTATTTTATTATGGATAGCAGCATTAATGATTTTTGTAATTAATCCCAAAGAAGCAGCTATCGGTATTTCTATTATTTTAGTTATCATTGTAAACGGATTATTTTCTTTTTCCCAAGAATACAAAACTGATAAAATGTTGTCTTCTTTAGGTAAAATGATTCCTAAAAAAGTTCAAGTTTACCGCAACAAAAAAATAGAATTAATGGATGTTATTGAACTTACTATTGGAGATGTTATCTTTTTAGAAACAGGAACCCAAGTTCCAGTGGATGCACGTATTATTCAATCTAATAGTTTTTTTGTTGACAATTCAATGTTATCAGGCGAAACTGTTCCTTTAAACCGTACTGAAATGCCAAACCTCGAAGATAATCATTCAATTGCTGAAATGCCTAATTTAGTTTATGCAGGTACTACAGTTACTCAGGGTAGTTGTTTTGCAGTTGTTTATGCTATTGGAAACAACACCCAAATTGGAGAAGTTTCAAGTATTGCTCAAAGCATTGAAAAAGGCAAAAACCTTCTAGACCAAGAAATGCACCACATTGTTAAAAAAGTAAGTATCATTGCTTCTTGTGCAGCTTTAATTGTCTTTATGATTTGTTTTTTTAATGCAGAACAATATGATATGACAACTTTTAAAGCAGCAATTGTTTGTTCAGTTGGTATGTTAGTTGCAAACATTCCTGAAGGTTTACTTCCTACTGTTAATCTAAGTTTAGCAGTTGGTTCTCAAAGAATGGCTAAACAAAAAGCTTTAGTTAAAAAAATCTCTTCCCTAGAAACCCTCAGTTCTACTACTGTTATTTGTACTGATAAAACAGGAACTCTAACTCAAAACCAACTTACAGTAAGAAAAATTGTAACTCCTGATGGCACTATCAAATTAAAAGGTTCTGGCTATAACGACGAACAAACATTTATTGTTGACCCAAACAATACTGCTTTCAAAAAAGGAATTGAAAAATTCTTAATTGTATCAGTTCTATGTTCTGAAGCTAAATTAGTTCCTATGCCAACTAAACCCCACCAATTTGAATTAATCGGCAGTCCTACTGAAGCAGCTTTATTAATTGCTGCTAAAAAATACGGTTATAACATTGAAGAAGTAAAAAATAACTTAGAAATCCTCCAATTAAACCCATTTACTTCAGAACGCAAAAAAATGAGTGTCTTAGTTAAAAACCATCAAGAACCTGCATATGACATCAATTCACAATATCTCTTTATTAAAGGAGCTCCTAATATTATCCTTGAACAATGTCAAATGCAATACAAAGGCTCTCAAGTAAGTCTTTTTAGCCCTCATGAAAAAGAATCATTCCTTAAACAAAACGACCAATTTGCAAACCAAGGATACCGCGTTCTTGCTCTTGCTTACAAAAAAATTGAACAAAATCCTGCTCTAGAAGAAGATATGGTTTTCTTAGGGTTTGCAGTTAATTACGACCCACCAAGAGAAGAAGTTAAAGAAGCAGTTAAAAACTTAACTCAAGCAGGACTTAAAATTACTATCATTACAGGAGATTATAGTCTTACTGCTGCTGCCATTGGCAAACAAGTAGGAATCATACAAGATGAATTCGTTAGTTTGGACGGCTGTGACCTTGACAAAATGTCTTTAGAACAATTACAAGAAGTCCTTAAAAGCCCTCATCCTGTTGTCTTTTCGCGCACTACTCCCAAACATAAATTAAAAATTGTTCAAGCATACCGCAAAAATGGAGAAGTAGTAGGAGTTACTGGCGACGGAGTTAACGACATTTTAGCTCTTAAAGCAGCTCACATAGGGATTGCTATGGGAAAAGCAGGAACTGATGTTGCTCGTAATGCTGCTGATATGATTTTATTAGATGATAATTTTGCAACTATTTCCAAAGCTGTTTTAGAAGGACGTTGTATTTACGAAAACATCAAAAAATTCATGACTTATGTCTTTGCTTCTAATATCCCTCAAATCTTTCCTTTCGTTGCTATTACTTTTTTAGGAGTTAAAGATCCTTACTTATATGTTTTACAAATTTTAGCAATTGATCTTTTAACTGATTTAATTCCTGCTATTGCTCTAGGAGCCGAAGAAACTGACCCAAGTTTATTAGTCCAAAAACCTCGCACTAAAAACGACCATCTAATGGACGCTAAAGTATTAAAACGTAGTTATGGTTTTTTAGGAATAGTTGAAGGCTTAATGTCTTTAGCATTTTTTTGTGTAGTTTACGATTTTGACACAAAAGACAAATTCTACCTAGCTTCTACTATGGCATTTGGAGCTGTTATCTTTGCTCAAGTAGGAAACGCATTTGCTTGTCGTTCTAACAAACTTTACTTTTGGCAAACTATCAAAAAACCTAATAAAATATTGTATTGCGGTATTATAATTGAAATATTATTCTTTGTATTAATTACTAAATTTAGTTTTTTAAGTGATATATTCCATACTAAGGATATTAATATATATCATTATTTATGGTTATTATTATGTCCTTTAGTTATGTTATTATTTGATACCATATGGAAAAAATTGTTTGTATTTAAGAACCAAAAACAATCAAAAATAAATCAATATACTTACAATTAAATAATTTATAAAATAAAGACCTCTAAAAAAGAGGTCTTTATTTTTATTGGTATTGATTATTATTAAGTCTCCTCCTAAATGAAAAAATCTCATAAAATTATTTTTTATCCTACAACTGTTCTTTGTCCTAGTAATATTGAATTACAAAAACTTAAATTAAAACTTAAAAAAGATTATGGAAAACAAGATATTAAAACATTAAATAAAGTTGAATGTCAATATTAGTATAGATATCTTGAAAATAATTATATTCAAAGTTTTCAATCTTCTCCTTAATTTAATTTGATTTAAAAAAACTTAAAAAAACTTCAAATTATTAAAATTATTAATGTTATAATATAATTAATAGAAAAAAGATTTTTTTAAAAGAAACAATATTTTGAAAAAAACTTAGTAATCGCCTCCCAAAATCCCTTGAAAATGCAATTGAAGAAGCCAAAACAAGAATTGAAAAAAGATTTAAAACAAAACCTACTTTCAAATTCTAAAATTGAATAGTTAATAACACAAGAAAAAATTTAATAACTAAAAGAGAAATCGATATATCATACAAACAAACAAAACTAGCCAAAATAAACTAACTACTCAAAAACTAAATTATACCCCTAACACATTATCCCTCCCAATATATTTTAGGTATAAAATCCAACCAACCACCAAACCAAATAATATACTAAAATATAAAAGAAATGAGGTATAACAATGAATTTAAACACAAATCACAACCCCTCCAAACTACTAAGTATATAATATTAAGCATTTAGTTATAATAGCTATTTTGTTAACTAATACTAATATTTATGCCGATTACGAAGAAGACATTCAAACATTCCAAAAATAAATCGATAAAGAAAAGAAAAAACTTAAATTTTTATTACATTTAGACGCTCAATTTGATTGAGATGGTAGATTCTTTGATTGATTATGCCATCAAATCTATCCTTAACTACCACATAGAAGTTAAACCATTAGATATAAATGGTAGAAAAGAATTCTTAAAATTCTTAATTAAAAAAAATACCAATTACATAAAGTGAATACAAAAAAATATTTATTAGGAATAATTAATGGAATATCTATTAGATGATGCAATTATCAATGCTTGTGTTAATACCAAAAGAATGCGACAAGAAATTAGAGTTGAAGATTTACAAAAATCTTTTGAAGTTATTTACGGACCACTATTAAACTAAATATTAACATTCATTAAAGTTAATTCACAACTTAATATTTTTTTATTATACCCAATAACAATAATAACTTCTTATAAATAAGAAGTTATTTCTTTTAATAATATTAATCATATATATAATAAAAACAAGTTAAGTAATTAACTTGTTTTTATTATATCTTAATTTAATTGTATATAATGTTTTTCTTTAGGTTTAACTTCTTTTTTAGGAACACTTAATTTTAATAAACCTTGTTCTAAAGAACCTTTAATTTCTTCTAAAAGAAAATCATCACCTAAATAAAAACTACGTCTCAAAAATCCTTGAAATCTTTCTTTACGTATAAAATTAGCTTCTTTATTTTGAGTTTTTTTAGAATTTTTAGCCTCAACCACTAAATAGCCTTCTTCTAAAGCAACTTTAACATCTTCTTTTTGAAAACCTGGTAATTCAATAGTAATAAGGTATTGATTATCTTGTTCTTGAATATCAGTTTTCATAATATTATTATTGTTAGTTAAAGAATTTGTTTTAAAATCTTCAAATAAATTTTCTAATAAATCTTGATTTTGATTAATTAAACTAAATAGCATTTTTATCACTCCTTTTTTCTTCTTTTATAACTTAAAAATTAAAAAAAGATTTTCTATAATTTGTTAATTCGAACTTAAAGCGACTTTAAATGAAAATATAAATCTTTTTTGATAATCTCTTATATTTATTTTATTTTTTATAATATGTATAAAACATTCAATTCTTTAAGCTCAATTTTATTTTAACAAAAATTTTTGGCACTGTCAATACATTAGTGCTATTTTTTTTACAAACTAATAAATAAATTTTAGGGTAAAATAATAATGAAGGGTATTTTGCATTTTGAAATAAATCCAAAATAAAAAAATACTTATATTTATAATTTATTAAACATCACTCATAATTAGAAAAAAGAGTTTTATGAAAAGAATTAATTTTTATCGTAAATTTATCTTATTTTTTAGTATATCTATTCTTTTTTGGCTAAGTTTTATTCAATTACAAAATTACTCTTATACTAGTCAATTTATGAATAATTCCTTATATTTTGATAAACTAAATGAAAATATCCAAACCAAAACTATTAAAAAAACTATTAAAGCTTTAGAACAAGAAAAAGACATTTTAAAAGAAAGCATTAAAAAAGATATTAAGGAAGAACAAATTAAAAATACTAATCAAATACAAACAAACAAAAACCAAATTTGGCAAATAAATACAAATGATAAAACTGCTTTAGGAATTATTTTTTATAGTTTAAAAATCACAAACAATAACGACAATCAAAACAAAAATGCAAATAAAAAAACACCATCGATTAACAATTCAGAACAAAAAATATATTTTGCTCTTACTCCTAAAAATATCATACAACCAAACGAAATTATAAAATTATCAAATCCCCAAGGAGAAGAATGGGGCACTATTCAAAATCAACTATTAACTCAATATAGTATTTTTATTCCCTTATTAAAAGATTTTGATATTATCACTTTTAAATCCCACAAACAATATACAATTACTCCTTTACAAAGACTCAATAAATATCGCCAAGGACAACTAATTCATTCTTTTTCTACAACTATAACAAAAACAATTGCCTTTCAACAAAGTCATATAAGCGAAGATATTGAAGTTAATAATGAATTAGATGAAATATTTATTGCTATTTCTAGTCGTTGCAATTCCAACAACAAACAAACTATTTTTTGGACTGAAAAAGGCAATTTAATTGGTTTTTTAACATCTTCTGAAATGAAAAAAGAAAAAGGAATTAAATATATTAAAGTAATTCCTTCCATAAATTTTAATAAACCTATAATAAATAACGAACAATCCCCAATAATAAAACTTATCAACGCAATTACCAACTCCAATAATATAGTAGATATAGAAACAAAGACAAAGGAAAAAGAACCGCCCAACAATCAAATACTCCAAGACCTCAATTTAATTACTTTATTTATCAATACTGGTTATAATTTAGGAACAGGAATAATTGTTCATAAAGAACAAATAAATACCAATACTACATATTATGCACTAACTAATCGTCATGTAATTGAAAGTTTTTATTATACATCAAATCCCCAAAAACAAATAACAATAAAAAACAATCAAGGATTAGAAAGTCAAGCAAAACTATATGCTTTTATTGATAACAATTGCGAATACGACGATATAGCTATTATAACTTTTACTATTCCTAACTCCAATACTTCTCAAAAATTAAATGAAGTTCTTGCCAAATACATTAATTTTGATAAAGACATACAAATACCTATTCATCAGGGAGAACAAGTTTGGGTATTGGGTTGCCAAAAAGGCTTACAAACTAAACAATTTCAAAAACCAATAAAACTAAAATGGGAAAAATGGTATTTTAATTTAATGCCTCATCAAAGACCTCAATTTAAACAAAATTTATTTAAAACAGGAGTTATTGCTTTTCTTAATGAAAAAGAAATTAACTCTGATATGACTCTAGATTCAGGCAATAGCGGAGGACCTCTTTTTAATGCTGAAGGAAAATTAATAGGAATAAATAGGAGTTACCATAAAATTTTGCGTATTTCTCAATCAATTAACATTAACTATATCAAACAACAATTTCATAATTTACTAAAATCCAAAAAAGAAAACATAGCAAATAACAACCCAAATAATATTGCATTACAAACGACTAAAACTAATAAAAACAATATTGCACACGAACTTAACGCTTTACAAAATGAAAAACTAAACGAACAAAAACCTTGCATTAAAACCCAAATTTTTTTAGAAGACCTATATAATTATATAAAAGAACAACCAGAAAAAAAAATAATTTTTCAAAATAAATACAACCAAGAAACTCTTCTTACAATAAATTGTCATGGTTTAGAAACAATACAATTAGTTAATTTTGATACTCACAAATACCAACAACTAGAAATTAGTTTAGTAAGTACTAATCAATTTATTATTTATTTACAAATTCAAATGTTTGATTATAACAATACAAAAACTTATGAAGAAACAATTCAAATCCCTAAAATTGAAATAGATAAAATGTTTTTATCATTTATTAAACAAACTTTTTCTTATCACCATATTTTGGAAAGCCAACAAAAGATTTTAGAAACCAATATCAAATTAGCCAAAACCGCTTCCAAAAGACAAATAAAGCCAAATATTTTTTATAATCTTTTTGATAATAAAGGACAAATAATTAAAGAAGATATTTTAAAAACTATAGTTTTATGCCAAGATTATTACAATTCCCAAAATATTAACTTAGGAGTTATTATTAACAAAAAAGCTGTAAATAATTCCGATAATACTTTTATATATACTGTCATTTTGCAAAAAAATGGAAAAAATTTAGATACTTCTTATCTCTTAGATACTTTCCAAAATATTTGTAACGAAAACGTTAAAATAACTATCCAAACACCTTTTGGCTTACAAAATGAAAAAGGAAAGTACCAAACCATAGCCACCCATAATAATCCTTTTAGCTACATAACTTTTGAATCTAGAACAAATTATCCTGTTTGTGCCTTTAATCCTGATAAACAACTTTTGTTAGGAGAAAAAATATATTTAATTAGTAATCATAATAACATCTCTGATAAAGCATTAGCACCTCATATTTTTCAAAGCCATTTAGCATTAATAGATAACCAAAACAACCAAACAATTACAATAGATAGTACTTTTTTAGAAAATTATTTTAACTTAGAAGAAAGCCTTTATTATAATAATTGGTTTACCTTTGATTCTCAAGGAAATCTAATTAATATTTGCTCTCAACAAGATATTTATCATCTAAACAAAAGTCAATTTCCTTTTATTACATTTCCCAAAAATAATTTTTTACTAAATGAAATGTTAAACATTACCAATGCCAAAATATCAATATTTTTAATATGGACTTTTATTTGCATTATGGTTTTTATAATAATAGATATTAAAAGTTTTAAAGATAAATACAGTATTGTATATAAATTATAATATTTTTTTACTTTATAATTAGAACCAAATAAACAAAAAAGAGACTTAAAAAGTCTCTTTTTATCTTAATATCTTGTTTTTATTTTAAACTAACTTCATCCCAACCATTGAACTAATTATAAAATATTTTTAAAAATATTTAATTGTTTAATGTTGAAATTTTGGCAATACTATTATCAACAAAAAGTATTTTTGGAAAAAGGATAATAAAACCTATCATAATGGCACAAAATCCACACACCAAGCAAAAAGAGTGCCAACCCTAATAAAAAAGTAAATAAATCAAGAATACTAAAAGATTTTTCATAATACCAAGTTCTTTTTTTATATTTACCAAAACGCCTCAATTTCATAGCATTAGTAATTATATCAATTTTATCTAAATTAAAAAAAATCAAAGGAGGAATAATAAGGGTAATTCTTTTAATATCTGCAATAATACGAGCTACAAAATTAGTTTTTTTAACAACTTTAATACCTCGTACTTGTTGATTGAGAGAAATATTTTTAAAATCTTTTTGAATTTCAGGAATATAGCGAATAGTAAGAGCAAAAGCATAACTAATTTTATAACTAACACCTAATTTATTTAAACTAGCAGCTAATTGACTTGGATTAGTAGTTATAATAAAGATTAAAAATAAAGGAATGATACAACAATATTTTAACAATACATTAAATTGATAAAACAATTGTTCTTGGGTTAAAAGATTATAAAATAAAGTAATGGGAGTTTTGGAGTTATATATTTTAGTACCGTAATTTCTAAAACAAATAATAATAATAATATTGTTTAAAAACAAAAAAAAGAAAGTTCCTTTAACTACAAACGCCACTTGCTGCCATTTAATTTGAGCACACCAAAAAAAAAACAAAGACAAAAGGGCAAGCCCTAACAAAAACCATACATGATATACCATCATACAAACAATTGATACCGAAATTAAAAACAATAACTTAGTTGCTCCTTGGATTTTATAAATGAAATTATTATGTGGTAAATATTGCAACATACTATTTGCCATAACAATAATCCTCCTTTAAAAAAGCCAACATTTGAGTTAACAAAACGTTTTTTTGTTCTAATGTAAATGGCAATTTATTGATAAGAACAATCAAACTAATCGGATTGAGAGAAGTTTTTTGCATTAAAGACATATCTGTAAAAATTTTTAAAGGATTAGTATTTGCAATAATTTTTCCTTGTTCCAAAACCAAAGTTCTTTGAGTATAATTAAGCATTAAAGACACATCATGAGTAATAATTACAATGGTAATCCCTTTATTATTTAACTTTTGTAAAAAAGTCATAATTTGTGCGTGATGTTTTAAATCTTGTCCTATTGTAGGTTCATCCAAAATAAGAATTTGTGGTTGCATTACTAAAATAGAAGCAATGGTAAGTCTTTTTTTTTGTCCGAAACTAAGAGCAGAAATAGGCCAGTTAGCAAAACTGTCCAAATTACAATTTTTCAAAATGGCGTGCACTTTGGTTTTGATTTTAGTTAATGAAAGTTTTTTACCTAAAAGACCCAATGCTACTTCTTCAAAAACATTTTTTTGGGAAATCATATGATGGGGATTTTGCATGACAAAACCAATTTTTTCTGATCTTTGTTGTAAAGATAAACATGAAATATTTTGATTATTTAATAAAATAGTTCCTGTTTGAGGAGTACAAAAACCACAAATAATTTTGGCTAAAGTAGATTTACCACTACCATTTTTACCAAAAATACTAATCATTTCTCCTGGAAATAAATCAAAAGAAATGTCATTTAAAATATTGGGTTGTTTGGATTCATAGTGATAAGAAATGTTTTGTAATTGCAAAATTGGGCAAAAAGGTGCAAATTGTTTGGAAAAGGAAGGCAATAATTGAGTTGTGGCATTTTGATAAATAGAACATTTTTTTAAATTTATTAATTGATTGGAAAAATATTGAGAAAAATCCGAGGATTGCAAAGAAGGCAAATTTAATAAATGGGAAAGGCGTTCCAAATTAACACCAATCTTTTTTAAAGCACTAATATAAGTTGGTTCTTGAATACCTTGTTTATTTAAAACATTTTCTAAAATTAATTTTTGGGGAGAATTGTCATAAATAATCTTTCCATCTTCAAATACTATTATCCTATCAAAAGAATCATCTAAAATATCTTCTAAATAATGTTCGATAACTAAAATAGTCGAATGGTATTTTTGATGAATATTTTTTATTAAGGCAGTCATTTTGGCTCTTGAAACAATATCAAGATTGGATAGAGATTCATCAAATAACAAAATAGAAGGATTATAAATTAAAACTCCTGCTATCGATGCTAATTTATTGTGACCTTCGGAAAGTTCTTGCGGTTTGTAATCTAAAAAGGATTTCAATCCTAAATCTTGTGCCCACATATTTACTTTTTGATATATTTTACTTTGAGGCAAAGCGTCGTTTTCCAAGGCAAAAGCTATATCTTCTGCTACTGTTAAACCTACAAATTGATTATCTGTATCTTGCATAATGGTACCCACATCCAAAGATAGATCAAAAATATTTGTTTGTGTTAAAACTTTATCCTTAATAATAGCGGTCCCTGTAATTTTTCCTTGATAACTATGAGGAATCAAACCATTAATACATTTTAAAAAAGTAGATTTGCCGCTACCATTTTTGCCCACAATCAAAACTTTTTGTCCTTCATAAATAGTTAAATTGATTTGATTTAGAGTAGGAGTTTGTTGGCTATAATATTGAAAACTAAAATCTTTAAAAATGATTAATGGTTTTGGCATAAAGTTCCTCTTTGAAATTATAAAATGAAAAAAACTAATAAATAGATTAGTGGTTTGTTGTGGTTTTATAAACAAAAAGCACATGATTAAAGATGTTTAAAAATATTTAAGAATTATTAATTTTAATTAAAGTAGCTTTTTTAGTGTAATGACAAGAATACATAGACATTAATTTAATTCCTACTATACTATAAGCTAAAATATTAGAAATTACTATCAAAAAACTTTGTAAATAAACTAGTTTAGGTGGTTGTCCGTAAATCAATAAATCACTTTGAGGAGCAACCCCCCCCCCAAATTATAAAATTACAAGCAACCTGATAAAGCCAAAAATAAACAATTTTTTTCTTTGTAAATACTTGATATTTAAGATCAATTATTCTATGTGGTAACCCGTAAATAAATCCAATAAGAGCAGAGCATAAAACCCAATTCCAAGAAACATTTCCAAACAAAATAAAATCTTTAATGGTGTGTCCTATAAGTCCTACATAAAAACCAACCGAAGGACCAAAAGCAACAGCAATGAAAGCTAAAAAAGCGGATGAAGTCTCAATACTTACATTAAACCCTAAAGGAATAGAGGCAAAACAACTTAAAACAAAAAAAATAGCAGCGCTCAGTCCTATAGTAACAGTTTTTTTAATATAATCGTCTTTTGACATTGGTTAGTTCCTTTAATGAATTGTTTGGATTTGGAAAATATTAGTTGGTTAGTTTTTTTGCGATTTTGTTTGCAATGTTTTTTTTAATTTCAAAACTTAAATTATTTATAGTTTTATTTAAATTTTTTATTTTTTGTTTGAATTTAGCGGATTAGAATTGTTTTTATTTTCTAACAATTTTTGATATTGCTTGCAATAACTTTCATATTTCTTTTTTTCAATTTCAATTTTGGAACTTGCGGCTTTTTGTAAGAAGGATTGATTATTTAAAATGGTCTCACTTCTTTTAATTTCTTTAAGAAGGGTATTTTTTTGTTGTAAAAAATTACTTTCAAATTTAGTTTCATTAAGTTCATTGAGAGTTTTGCGGTCAATATAAAGACTTAAATTTTTTTCAATTAACCAAATAGTTTTTTTGGAATTGTTAACTTTATTAGTAATTTTAATTTGTAAAGTTTTGAAAAATTTTTCTAAAGCTTTTTGCAAACTTACAAAATCTTTGAGGGGTGTTGAAGATTTAGATATAACTTCTAATTCTAAATTTAATTTACAATTGATATTGGATTCTCGTTTTAAATGACGTGTTTTAATAATTAATTTTTTAAGATTTTCAAAATCATCTAAGGCATCTAAATTACAATAAGAAGTTTTTTGCAAAGTAGTTTGTGTAATGTTAGTTTTGTTTTCAAAATTTTCATAAAGAGCATCAGTTACAAAAGGAATAAAAGGATGTAAAAGTTGCAAAATGTATTTCATCACATAAACTAAAAATTTTTGACTATTGTGTAAGTTTGTTAAATTGGAGTTTTTTTTATCTAAATCATGTTTGGCAAATTCTAAATGCCAATTAGCAAAATATTCCCAAACAAATTGATATAAAATTTTTCCAATTTCTTTTAATTCATATTTTTGATATAAAGTTGTTAATTTTTGAGTTGCTAAATGCAATTGCGTTAAAAGAGCTTTTTGGGGCAAAGACAAAAGATTGATATCAAAATCGGTGTCTAGGGTGTTGGTGTTTAATTTTACAAAACGACTAATATTCCATAATTTATTAATAAAATTCCAAGATGAAGCAACTTTAGTTTCATCATAGAATAAATCAGATCCAGGAGCAGCGTTAGTAGTTAAAAACCATCTAAGAGCATCAGTACCATATTTGGCAACAACTTCCAAAGGATCAATACCGTTACCTTTTGATTTAGACATTTTTTGCCCTTTGTTATCTCTTACTAAACCATGTAACAAAACATCTTTAAAAGGGTCTTTGTGGGTTAATAAAATACTTTGAAAAACCATTTTTGATACCCAAAAAGTCAAAATGTCATAGCCTGTTACCAAAACATCAGTAGGAAAGTGGTTTTGAAATAAAGGAGTGTTGCAATTAGGCCATCCCAAAGTACTAAAAGGCCACAAAGCAGAAGAAAACCAAGTATCCAAAACATCACAATCAAGGCTCCATTCTAGACCAGGACTTTCTATTTGAACCTTAATTTCTTGTCCTTTGTGCCAAGCAGGAATTTGATGACCCCACCATAATTGACGCGAAATACACCAGTCTTCGATATTTTGGAGCCAATTATTAAAAATATTTTCAAAACGAAGCGGAAAAAAATTGATTTTGTTCGTTTTTAAAGCAGTTTGGGCGATGGCTTTGGTTTTTAAAAACCATTGTAAAGAAAGACGTGGTTCAATGATGGAATCAGAAATACTTGAATATCCCACTTTATGAAGGTGGTTTTCGGTTTTTGTGAAAAATCCTTTTTGTTTAAGAGTCTGAACTAATTTTTGACGACAAGTAAAACGGTCTAATCCTTGATATTGCAAAGCTAGGTCGTTCATAGTGCCATCTTCATTCATACATAATAAAGCTTTTAATTGGTGTCTTTTAGCTAATTCAAAATCATTAATATCGTGTCCAGGCGTCACTTTTACAACCCCTGTACCAAAATTCATATCTACGTAATTATCGCTAATAACAGGAATTTGAATTTTAGTATCAGGAATAAAAACTTTTTTGCCAATAAAAGATTGATATCTAGAATCGTTAGGATTTACAATTAAAGCTTGGTCGGCAAACATCGTTTCAGGGCGAGTGGTTGCAATTTCTAAAAAAGAAGGAGCAAAAGAGCCATTAGACAAATTGGAATTAGTTGAAAAATCAACCAAAAAATATTTAATATAATATAATTTTCCTTCAGTTTCATGGTAATTTACTTCTACATTAGAAAGGGCTGTTTTAGTTTCTGGGTCCCAATTAATAATTTTATAATCTCTGTAAATTAATTTTTGTTGGTATAATTTAACAAAAACTTCTTGAACTGTTTGACTCAAATCAGGATCAAGGGTAAATTTTTCAAAATTATAATCCAGATGAAGCCCTAAAACTTGCCATTGTTGCCTAATATTTTGGGCATGTTTTTTTTTCCACTGCCATGCGTATTTTAAAAAAGTTTCTTTGTTTAAATTTTTGTTCAAAAGCCCTTCTTGTTTTAATTGTTCTTTGATTTTATTTTGAGTGGCAATTCCTGCATGATCCATCCCAGGCAAAAAGAGCACATCAAAGCCTTGCATTTTTTTAAATCTTATAATAATGTCTTGAATAGTGTTATTCCAAGCGTGTCCCAAATGAAGTTTTCCTGTTACATTGGGAGGCGGAATTACAACAGTAAAAGTTTTTTTAGTGGGGTTTGGATTGGAACAAAAATATTTTTTTTCTAACCATTGTTGGTATCTTTGATGTTCTACTTTTTTAAAATCATATTTAGTTTGCATAAAGTTAGCTTCTTTCTATTTTCTTTTTTAGGGTTGAAGTTTTTAAGTTTTAAAAGTTTTTTTGGATTTTGAAAATTTTGAAAATGTTTAATCGGATTGAAGGAAATAAAAAAATTACATTTTTTTTGCAAAATGAAAAATTTGGAAAAACCAAATTTTAATTATTGGTATTTGGATACATTAATTGATTTAAAAAAAGTTTTAATTCTTCTAACCCTTCTTGTTGTTTTGACGAAATCAAAAAGAAATATTTAATCTGGGAAAAGTGATTAACAAGTATTTTTAATTGTTTGGGCACAAGATTTTTTTTAACTTTATCTTTTTTAACAAATAATAAGACCACCTCAAAACCCACTTGCAAAAGGGCTTGATGGATTCTATCGTCTTCTTTGGTAGCACCCACTTTAAAATCAATTAGCTGAAAGATGAATTTGAGATGAGAAGTTTGTTCTAAAAAAGAAATAATCATCGGTAATAACTGTTTTTGAATTTTTTTACTTTTTTTAGTATAACCGTAGCCAGGAGTATCGATCAAATAAAAAGATTCGTTAATATCATAGTAATTTAGGGTGATTGTTTTGCCAGGCGTTTGAGAAATTTTAGCTAATTTTTTTCTTTGAGTTAAAACATTGATGAAAGTGCTTTTGCCAACGTTGCTTCTACCCATCAAAACAATTTCGGGTTGTTTTTTTAAAGGAATATCTTTAAAATTAACAATACTACGCACAAAAGTGGCTTTTTTAATCATTTTTGCTTTTTCCTTTTCTTTTTTTACTTTTGTCTATAATTTTTTGGATAGTTAGGTTTTTGAAGGTTGTTTACAAATATTATTATAGCAAATTATTATTATTTGTTGTTTTATATTTTGTGATATCGTTTTATAATAATATTTTTTTGATAAAATAACAATAGTGATAGTGATAATAATGTTGAATTAGATCTTTTACAAAACATTAAAAACAAATAATTAATTAATAATAAAAAGGACAAAATGAGGTTTTAATTTGGAAAAAAAAAATAACATACATTTAATTTGGGGAAAACAAAGGTTTTTTCTAGAAAAAAAAATAAAAAAAATAATTAATGTTTGCAAACAACAACAATTAGATGTAGTTTATTATTGTATGCAAAAAGATCTTTTAACAGAACTGAAAAAAGAACTGCAAACCACTTCTTTGATTGAAAACATATGGAAAAAAGTAGTTTTGGTGGATCACAGTGAAATCTTATTTCAAAAAAAACCTCAAGAAATAGCTTTTTTAATTTCTTATTTACAAAATCCTTACAACAATTTAGATTTATATTTTTTTGCAGAAAAAACAACTAAAACATCTGAAGTTCAAAAAATTTGGGAAAAACATTGTCTTTGCAAAACGACAAAAAGTTTAGAAAAAAAAGATTTTTTTAACTATATCATTGATGTTTTTCAAAAAGATGGTTTTAAAATTGATACAAAAGCTATCCAAGAATTGGTGAGCAAAACTAACCATAATCTTTATTTGTTGCATCAAGAAATAACAAAAATCAAATTATGTCAATCAAATGATAAAAATATAACTTGGCAATTGGTACAAAAAATCAATTCTTTTAATAAAAATGACAATATTTTTGGGTTAATTAATCTTTTTTTAAAACAAAATTATATTGATGCTTATCAAATTTATCAAACCTTGAAAATGCAAAAAATCAATGCTTTTCATGTTATAAATCGATTAACTCATAAAATTAAAGAATTGTTATTGGTAAAAGAATTGTTGCAACAAAAAAACAACCTAGAAGAAGTGCAAAAAGTTTTATCAATTTCACAAGGAAAATTATTTTTTTTAATGAAAGAAGCAAAATTGATTGAAACACCAAAATTAAATGCACTGTTTTTAGATTTAATAGAATTAGAATATAAAATTAAAGCGGGTTTTGTAAATAAAGATATTGGTTTGGAAATGTTTTTATTGGGTAAGCAAAATGTTTTTTTGTAATTTTAAAATTAGGCACATAACTTGCAATTTTTTGATGTCCATAAAGGTTTTAAGATTTGTGAAATTTCTTCTTGAGTAATTGTTCCTTGCCTTAAAATAACTGGTTGAAAAGTGGTTAGATCAACAATAGTGGAAGATATTTTTAAAATCGGATGATAGTTTTTATAAATTAAAGCCACTTTATTGTGATAAATATTAAAAATAGTTTGGTAATCATTTAGTGGAGGATGATTGCTTTGGTTAACAGAAGTGGTCTTTAAAGGACCATTTTTTTTTAAAATTTCCAAAGCTAAAGGATGGTTGGGCATTCTTACTCCTAAAGTTTTTTCCTTTGTTTTAGAAAAATATTTCAAAGTGGTATGCAGAATCAAAGTTAAAGGACCTGGCCAAAAATGCAGAGCTAATTTAAGGCTTTGAGGATTAAATTGGACCAATTCTTTTGCTTGTTGTAAAGATGAACATAAAACAACAATACTTTTATTTAAAGGTCTTTTTTTAATTTGATAAATGTAGTTGAGTCCTTTTTTATCATATAATTTAGCGCCCATACCATAAACTGTATCGGTTGGAAAAATAACAATATCTTTTTGTTTCACGATAATTCCTTTATTTATCTTTATTTATCTTTATTTATCTTTATTTATCTTTATTTATCTTTATTTATCTTTATTTATCTTTATTTATCTTTATTTATCTTTATTTATCTTAAACTAATTTTTTTAATTGAATGGTTTTGTTTTTGCAAAAGAAATTGCATCAAAACTAACTTTGGGTAAGTTGTTCTTTTTGGGCTTCATAAATCAAAGGTTCAATAACTAAATCGAGTTTACCTTCCATAATGATATCTAATTTTTTTAAAGTAAGTCCAATTCTGTGATCTGTTATACGATTTTGGGGGTAATTGTACGTTCTTATTTTTTCACTTCTTTCGCCAGTTCCTACTAAATTTTTTCTGTGTTTGTTTTCTTCTTCTTGTTTAGCAGTTAACATTTGGTTATAAATGCGTGTTTTTAAAAGGGTAAATGCTTTGTCTTTGTTTTCGTGCTGGCTTTTTCCTTCTTGACAAGCAACACTGATTCCTGAAGGTACATGAGTAAGTCTAACAGCTGATTTAGTAGTGTTTACTGATTGTCCACCAGGTCCGCTAGAATTAAAAGTGTCGGTGCGAATGTCATGCCAATCAATTTTTAATTCTAATTCTTCTGCTTCAGGAACTACCAAAACAACAGCAGTAGAAGTGTGAATTCGCCCTTGGGTTTCGGTAGCAGGAACGCGTTGGACGCGGTGCACACCTGATTCATACTTTAAAAAAGAATAAATGTTTTGCCCAGAAATTAAAAGTTCTACTGAAGAAAGACCGCCTTTGATACTGGGATTTAGATTTAGGATTTCGACTTTCCATTTTTTGCTTTCGGCGTATTTAACATAGGTTCGTAGCAAATCAGCTGCAAAAAGATTCGCTTCGTTGCCACCAGCTGCACCTTTAATTTCTAAGACAACATTTTTTTTATCAAAAGGATCTTGTGGTAAAAGCAAAATTTTTAATTGATCTAAGGTATTTTTTTTTTTTGACAAAATATTATCTTTTTCTTGACGTGCTAAAATCAATAATTCTTGGTCTTGTTCGGTTTCTAAAATTATTTGGATTTGAGTAAATTCGTTTTCTAAATTTAAGTATCCGTTAAAAAGTTCTACTATGGGTTCTAATTTTGATAAATTTTTTAAAATGTTAATTTTTTGGGTTATATTTTGTTCGTTTAACAAAAGTTTTTGTAAATCTTGATATTTTTGTTTTATTATTTTTAATCTGTCAATCATATTTACCTCTTTATTTTTTAAAAAAGAATGGGGGTAAAAAAAATATTTTAATTAATCAAAATGCTTTTTTATTCGTTTATATTATGTTCTATTTCTGAAAAAAACATATAATCAAAATTAAATTTAAATTCTCTAATGCCAATTGATCCTTGACGATTTTTGGCAATAATAACTTGAGTGTGTCCAGAAGAATCGGGTTTTTTGTTTTTTTCATAATATCCTTCGCGGTACAAAAACATTACAATATCAGCGTCTTGTTCAATTGAACCTGAATCTCTAATGTCAGCCAAAATGGGACGTTTGTCTTCTCTTTTTTCTACATCCCTTGATAGTTGTGAAAGGGCAATAACAGGGATTTTTAATTCACGTGCCATTTGTTTTAAGTTTTGAGAAATTTCTGCTACTTCTTCTTGACGGTTGTGTTTGTTAGTTTTGCGTATAAGTTGCAAATAGTCTATCATTACAATATCAAGTTTATTTTGACTTTTAAGTTTACGACATTTAGCTTTAATATCTAAAATATTTACCGTAGCTGAATCATCAAAATAAATATTTAAATCATCCATTTTTTCCATTGATATTTCTAACAAAAATTTTTCTTCTCTGTTGGTGTTACCCAATTGAATTTTTTTGTGATGTATTTTTGATTGGGTGCTTAACATTCGCATAGCTAATTGTTCATTTGACATTTCTAAACTAAAAATAGCAATATGAGGGGATTGAGAGTTGTGTGTGGGGTTAGCAATTCTGAGAGCTAAATTAAGCATAAAAGTACTTTTTCCCATGGAAGGACGAGCAGCTAAAATAATAAATTCTTCAGGTTTAAATCCTAAGGTAATGTTATTGAGATTTTCATATCCAGTGGAAAGACCTACTAAATCTTTATGACGTTTGGCAAGAATATTTTTTTCTTTAATTTCTTTTAATAAAATTTTTAATTTTAATAATTCGCTGGTTTTTTTATTTTTGGTTAAATTAAAGATTTTTTCTTCCGAAAAATCCAAATATTCTTGGACATCAATGTTTTCGTATCCTTTTTGTGCTAATGAAGTGACAGTTTCGATAATTTCTCTTTTTAAAGCAGTTTCCTTAATTAAATCAATGTATGTTTCTATATGTTGAGTAGAAGGCATCAAATCAGATAATTCATTTAAATAATCGATATTTCCTATTTTTTTTAATAATTTTTCATTGTCTAAAATAACACTTACTGAAGAATAATCAATTTGTTTGTTATTTTCATGCAAAGTTTTCATTGCTCTAAAAATATGTTGATGATTAGGGGTGTAAAAGTCATTTTCTCCAATCATATCTAAGGTAAAAGTTATTTTTTCAGGGTTTAAAAGTAAAACTCCTAATAAAGCGCGTTCTGCTTCAGGACTTGAAGGAGTATTTTTAGAATAATTTGTCATTTGCTTTTTCTTTCAGTTACATTAAGGAAAAAAGTAGCCTTAATTTGATCAGTTAGAAAAACATCAACAGGATAAATACCAATGGCGATAATTTCGCTTTCTAAAGATATTTTTTTGCGGTCAAGAGTAATATTATGAACTTTTAAAAATTCTTCAGCAATTTGTTTTAGAGTAATTTTTCCATAAATTTTTCCTTTAGGTCCTAATTGAATATCTAGAGTAATTTTTTTGTCATCAATTTCTTGTTTTAATTTATGCATTAAAAGTTCATGATTACGTTTTTGTTCTTGTTCTAACATTTGGGATTTTTTAATTGCAGCTAAATTAGTTTTGTCTACTAAAAGAGCTTTTTTATTTTGGATTAAAAAATTGCCATAACCATTATTAACTTTAATAATTTCGTGTTTTTTTCCTTTATTAGGAATATCAGTTAACAAAATAATTTCCATATTCTTTTCACCTTTTTCATATTCTAATTTTAAAAAATGTTTTAAAGTGTCTGTAACTGTTTTGATATTAGTACCTTCTAATTGAGTAGCAGCGCTATTAAGATGTCCTCCACCTTCCATTTGTTCCATGATAGTTTGAACATTAATTTCATTGTAAGAACGAGCACTAATTGCTATTTTATTATCTACTATTTGGGCTATCATAAAAGCAGCATCAACGTTTTGAATGTTTAGAACGCTTTCTGCCACTTGAGCTAAAAAAGAACGATTTTCATAAATTTCAGAACTTTGAATAATAGCAAATCTATCCATAAAAATTTCCATTTCAGAAATCAGTTTATTAATTTCTAAAACTTTGTCAAAGTCTTTACGTAACCAACTTTTAACCTCAATTGCATCAGCGCCTAAATCTTTTAATTTAGAAGCTACTTCAAAAGTTCTAGAGCTTGTACGGTAAATAAAAGAGTTAGTGTCAATTAAAATACCTGCATACATAATGCTTGCTTCAAAAGCAGTAATATGGATTTCTTTTTCCAAAAACCCCATAACTTCAACAAGCAATTCAACAGTTGAAGAAGCAGATGATTCGACATAAGAAAAAACAGAAGGAATAATTTCTTCGGTAGCGCGGTGGTGATCAACAACTACAATATTTGGCGTTAGTGATAAAAGTTCGGGACTATTTACCATATCTTTAGTTTGGGTATCCAAAACTGCAATTAAGGAATTGTCTTTAATCATTTTGGATGCTTGTTGGGTTGTAATAATATTTAGAGATGTTTTTACCTCAGTTTTAATTAATTGATGATAAACGGGGATGAGGCTTTTATCTAATTTTTCTTCATCAAGGATAATATAATTTTTGTTTTCGGGATGGATAGTGGCTGCAATTTTGTAAAAAGCAATGACAGAACCCAAAGCATCAAGATCGGTGTGAGTGTGTCCCATGATAAAACAATGAGGATGTTTTTTCAAAATATCGACCAAATTTTGGGCATTAATACGGGCATGCACTTTGGATTGTTTACTTAAAGAAGCAATTTTAGCACCAAAATATTTAATTTTTTTATTTTCAATATTAACAACTACTTGATCACCACCCCTTTTTTGGGCTAATTCAATTGCATTTTGACTATAGGTAGCAAGTTTTTCATATGACAAATTCCAACAAGCAATTCCCATAGAGAGAGTAACTTTTAATTGATATTTGTGAGAAATGTTACGGATAGTATCCAAAATGCTAAATTTATTTTCTAACATTTTGTCTAAGTTTTGGCGGTTAAGAAGAAGTAAAAAACGATCGTCTATCAATTGTTTTAAATAACCTTCATAAGGTTCAATATAATCAGATAAAGCACTTAAATATTCACCCTGTATTTGTGATTGTTCTGAAAGATCATAACGAATTAAGGATTCTGCTAAATTATCAAAAGCAATCATAGCAAGAGCTAAGGTTTTTTGTAAAAATAAATGTTTAATTTGTTCTTTTTCGGTAGCATCAAATAAGTAAAAAACACTTAAATTTTTTTTATAAAAACATTCAAATTTTTGGTTTTTCAAAGTGATGATTGTTTTGGGAATTGTATCAGAAGCACTTATTAGTTGTGCCATATTTTCATTAATTTGAGTTAAAGGGGAATTAATTTCAGGGTTTTTTAAAATAAAACTAGCATAAGGATTTATCCACTGAATTTCTTGACTAGAAATATCAATTAAAACAATACCAATAGGAAGTTCGTTGATTACTTCTTCTCCAATTTGACTTACGTGAAAAGATAATTTAGACCATAAAGAAAGTTTGTTTTTTAATCTTTTAATTTGTGCGTTTTTTTTAATGTGAAGCAAAAAACTGATAACAAAGGATGCTAAAATGATTTTTCCAAAAAAGTTAAAAATGAAAAAAATGATTTTACGACGCATACTATTCATTTCGCTGGCAGTATTTTGGCTTGGATTTTGATTGTTGGTTAATTGATTAATTGTTTCGATAATTTCTTGGATATTTTGGAAATCCAAACAAAAAAGAATTAAAACCAAAACAACAATTACACAAGCAATTACAATAAATTTTGTGTTATGTTTATTTTTAGAAAACATAATTTTTGCCCTCATTTGCATTTAAATAATTAGATAAAATTTAGTTTTAATATTTATAATTAATAAAAAAAACAGGATGCAAACCCCCTGTTTTTATTGTTGGATAAAATTAATTAAAGCCATATGGCGAGCTCTTTTAATAGCAATTGCCAATTGACGTTGCCATCTAGCAGAAGTATTTGTTATTCTTCTAGAAAGAATTCTTCCACGGTCAGTAATAAATTTTTGTAAAAGCTCTATGTCTTTAAAATCAATTTTAGTTACTTTGTTTTCAGTAAAAAAACAAACTTTGCGACGTTTTTTAAAAGTATTTTTTTTGTTATTAAATTTCATTTTTAGCTCCTTTTGAAATTGAAAATATTTATTATTATCATTATTGTTGTTGTTTATTTTTTTGTATTTTTATTTTTGTTTTAATATTTTTTGATGTTTTAAAGATTTGGTTATGATATTGTTTTTGTTATTTTATATCAGTTAATTTAAGAATTATTTTTAATTGGAATATTGTTCATAATTGTTATTAGGATTTTTTTTAGATTCTAAGAATTGAATATTGTTACAAAAAACACTAGTTTGTCAATTAGTTAAACCGTCTTTTTCCCAAGTTTCTACTCTAATACTTCCTTCAACACCTATTAAAGCGACTTTAGAAATGTATTTTTCTAAATTTTCAGCTTGTTTACCAAAAACAGTACAAGTGATAAAATTAGTTTTTTTCGCTAGAAGCACTTACAATTCCATTAACTGCCAAAGTAAATTTAACAAAATAAGTATCACTATTAGTATTTTTTAATTCTGGATCTTTGGTAATGCGACCTACCAAAATAACTTTATTAATCATATGAATTAAACTCCTTATTCTTTATCTTTGATAACGATAAATCTAATAATTTCTTCAGTAATTTTGACAATACGATTAAATTCTAAAACAGCATCATTATCTGCTTTTACCATTAACCAATTGTAATATCCTTTTTTATGATTATCAATAAGATAAGCTAGGTCTTTTAATCCTATTTCGTTTTGTTCCAAAATTTGATTTGGGGCTTGTAAAAAAACATTTTGCAAAGTGTCATTAATTTTTTTAACGTCTTTGCTGTCTAAATTGGGGCGTAAAATATACATTATTTCATATTTTTTCATTTTTTCTCCTTATGGCCTACGCGGTCTTTATCTCTAAATTGTAAAGACAAGGAATAAGCATTTTATTTTATAATTTATAAGACATTAATATTATAACAAAAAAATATTTTTTTTGAGTTAATTAGATGACAAAACTATAATATTTGTAGGTTTTTTTAGTTAAAGATATTATTTTTTTTATCAAAAATTAAAAATTTATTAATATTTATTGATTGTGATTTGTTTGTTGTGATAAAAAATAAATTTCTAACATAAAACATAAATGAAAGTAAAAAAACCAACTTAAAAATTGTCTCAATTTTATATTTAAATTAAATAAATGAAACATTTAGGTAAAAAGATATATTTTTTTATAATCAAATCTTTTCCGGAGTTTCTTTTTGATGTTAAATTACTTTTATAAAGAAGTAATAATTATAATTAACTGTTTTTGATTATAAATAAAAAATCCATTTTTTGTGTTTAATTATTTTATACCTTCTAATGTTTGATCAAAACTCCATTACACAAGGCAAATAAGCAGCTAGCGCTTCAATATATGTAAGTAAGTCCTTGAGTTTCAAATAAAGATGCATTAATAAATAAATTTTCTAATTGATAATAAATCCCCTAACTTATCATAAGCAACAAACCCTAAAAAAATAATTTTGTTATCTAAGTTAAGTATTTTATACATTGTATGTGTTGTATAAACTAAAGGCAAATTTAATTTTGTTTAGCTAAAAGTCCTAAAGAATCTACCCCAAATTCAGTATGAACATGAATTACATCCAAATTAAGGGCTTTGATTTTAAAAAGATGTTTTTTATAGCTTAAAACCCAACGATGATATTTAAAAATTTTAAAAGGAAATGGCATTCTTTTAATTCTTATTACGCGAGAATCTTTTTTCTTGTTTGATTTTGGGAAAGTTAGTTTTAATGATATAGACTTCATTTTCCAAAACTTCCAAACCTTCTCTTAGAGAATCAACAGAAACAACAATAACACTAATTAAATGTTTATATGCATCGGTAAAAATTCCTATTTTCAAGCAAAAATAATCCTTATTATTGTCATTGTCATACTTTTTTATTTTAATAAAAAAAACAACAATAAAAAAATAATTTTATATTTTTAAAAATTTTATTATTCAATTTTTGCCAAATCAAAAAAATGAATTACTTCTGAGGCAAAATATAGAGATCCTTTAATTAACAATAAATCTTTGCAATTTTGAGTTTGGTTTTGTTGTAAAAAATCCTTTAATTTGTCTTGCCAAACAAAAACTTTTGTAATTATTTGTGGAAAAACTAACAAATATTTTTTGTACTAATTCAATACTATTTGAATTATTAAAAGTTGTTAAATAAATGTGGTCTTTGGGAATTCTTAATAATTGGTGCAATATAGAAACTATATTTTTGTTTTTCAAAGTAGAAAATAAAATAGAAATGCGGTAATTGCTAAATTGTTTAATTGTTGTTTGGACTAATTTTCTTACTGTATGCACAATTGTGAGTACCACCAAAAATAATTAAAGAATTTGAATTTAGTTTTTTAATTCTGGCTGAAATTTGAGTTTTGCTAATACCTGTAAAAACATTTTGTTCCAAGAAAGAAAGTTTTTTCAGCTGACAAAATAAATAATAAAGTTTGATTGCCATTGTAGTATTTGCAAGTTTATATTTTTCTATTTTTTTGAAAAGCAATTTTCTTTAATATATGTAGGCGATTAATGAAATATTAAAAAAATACCAACTTTAAGTTGGTTTCCTTATTGTTTCAAAATCTTTTTCTTAATTAGAGTTATAAAAATAAAAAAAGGAGATTAAAATGGCGAGAAATTACATACGTTATTATTTCAGTAAAAAATCTTTTAGAAGAAAGAAATTAACCTTAGGTAGTTTTTTAAATATTGTTTTTTACCTATATTAGGTATCGTTATTCTTGTTGTTGTTTGTTTTGTTTCAAAAGGTTATTTATCAATAACTAAATAATTATTAAAAAGAAGATTTAAAATAAGACTTTAAGAAAAATTTTAACACTTATTGCTCTTGCCGGTATATTTGTTTTGCTTTATATAAGTTTGGTTTTATTGTTCCTGATACAACTAAAATAACATGGATTAAATAATATTAAATTTATAAAAAATAATAAAGGAATATAATTAATATAATTAATATGATTAATAAAATTATTTTGGTAGATAGTATTACCAAAGACCCATAATTAAGAAATACTAATAGTGGTACTTATGTTGTTAACTTTACTTTAGCAATTAATTGAATTGGTAAGTGCTTCTAGCGAAAAAAACTAATTTTATCACTTGTACTGTTTTTGATAAACAAGCTGATAATTTAGAAAAATACATTTCTAAAGGTGCTTTAATAGGTGTTGAAGGAAATATTAGGGTTGATAATTTGGAAAAAGTAGATGGTACAACTGCTTGGAAATTTAATTTTATTTGTAATAGCGTTCAATTTTTAGAATCTAAAAAAATATGAATAAAAAAGAGTTAATTAAATCAATAGCTGAGATAAATAAAACCTCAATTTCAAAAACAGAAGAATTTTATAATACATTGAGAAATTCTCTAATTAAAGCAATCAAATCAAATGAAGAAGTGGTTTTATCCTCTAAAATCGGCAAATTTCATCTTAAAACCAAGAAAAGCTTACATCGGTATAAACCCTAAAACAGTGAAAAAACTCAAAATTCCTTGTGCCAAAAACAGTTTTTGGTTTTTTAAAATGTCAAAACCAATTAAAAATAAAGTCAAAACACTTAAATTAAAATAAAAGGAGAATTATAAAAAAATATGAGCGATGCCGCCATGAACGAATCATACCAAGGAATTTTCCTTTAAAGACCGTTCTAATTATTCCAAAACTTTAGACAATTAAATATTTTTAAATAATATAAAGACCAAATTTTAAGTTGGTCTTTTTTTCAAAGGGTTTTCTTGCATTTCTAAAAGCCCATTGCATGTTTTGCTTCCTCCTACATTCATGTTTTTCCTTCTTTTTTCATTTATGTATCTGTTCAATTAACTAAATAGTTTAGTAGATAAAATATTTATTTTATACTGAAACGAATTATTTTGACGAATGATTTTTGTCCAAAAAAAATGTATTTTCAAGCTATTTAATGCCACTATATTTTGTTTCTTTTGATATAATATTAATATAAAATAAATATTATCAGATTAATAATATAATCCACACAAATTTAATTTATTAAACTTATTGAAATGCAAATATTAATTAAATCAAACTGCAAAAAAATCAAAAAAGCCAAAGAAGCAAAAGGAGTTTTTAATGCCAGCCTTATTTCCTAAAAAAATTAAAGTTATTTATGATGGTCTCTTGCAAGGTCAAGTTTATGAAATGGCTCAAAGTTTAGACTTTTCCTTTCAACACATCCAAGATGTTGTTTCCAAATTAACCGATGAAAACTTTTTTTTAATTACTCGCAGTGTGAAATTTGGACAAGTATCTGATGATGCCAAAACTTTTTTAGATAAAAATGCTACCAAAGTAATAGGTGTTGCTGTGTCTGGCAACAAAAATTGGGGCAAAAACTATGGCAAAGCAGGCGACACTATCGCTTCTACTTATAATGTGCCTTTGGTTCTCAAATTCGAAGGTTCAGGAATGCCAGAAGAAAGAGCTTTTTTAAAAAAATGGATTGCTTGCTATTGTAACGACCAAAAATTGCCTTCTTATCAATACTCACCCCAATCCACCCCCCAAAAAACCGTCTTGCCACCTTGGATTACACTAAACAATCAAATTATTGACGAAAAAGGAAACATCAAAGACCTCAATAAAGACAAAGAAGCTTTACAAAGTTTTTTGCAAGAAGGAGTTTTCCCCAAACTAAAACGTTTTTCCACTTTACAAGAAAAATTAACTTTTTTACAAGAAAAAGAATATTATGAAAGCACTTTTTTGCAAAAATATACCTATTCGCAAATCAAAGAAATCTACCAAATTGCTTACCAAAAAAACTTCATTTTCCCAACTTTTATGGGAGCTTTCAAATTTTATCACGATTATGCCCTTAAAACTCGTGACAAACAACACTATTTAGAAACCTACGAAGACCGCTTGTCAGTAAACGCCCTTTATCATGCTAAAGGTGACTTTGCAATTGCCAAACGCCTCATTTTATCTTTAATCAACCAAGACTTTACTCCTGCAACTCCCACTTTGCTTAATACAGGCAAAAAACATCGTGGCGAATTTGTCTCTTGTTTTTTGTTAGAAGGTGGCGACTCTTTGAATGACATTGCCCGTATTAATGAATTTTCGATGCAACTTTCCAAAATTGGCGGTGGTGTTTCGATTAACATCACTAATTTGCGTGCCAAAGGTGAATCTATCAAAGGCATCAAAGGTGTATGCAAAGGTGTTGTAGGTGTGTGCAAATTATTAGACCACATTTTTCGTTATGCCGATCAAATGGGACAACGTACAGGCGCTGGTGCTGTTTATTTGAATGTTTTTCACGCCGATATCATTGATTTTTTAAGTACAAAAAAATTAAGTGCTGATGAAGATGTTCGTGTCAAAACTTTATCTTTGGGCGTTGTAGTGCCTAATAAAATGATTGAACTTGCCCGCAATAATGAAGTTATGTATACCTTTTTCCCGCACACCGTTTTCCTAGAATACGGCCAAAATTTTGCTGATATTGCAGTTGATATGGATTATTGGTACGACATTTTAGTTTCTAATCCCAAAGTGCAAAAAAAAGCCATCAATCCACGCCAACTCTTAGAACTTATTGCCCACATGCAAGGCGAATCAGGCTATCCTTATTTAATGTTTTGCGATAACACAAATCAAGCAAACACTTCAGATATGAAAGTCAAGTTTTCTAATTTATGCACTGAAATCCTTCAACCCACTATCACTTCACATTACAAAGATTACCATCAAACCCAAAAAGACGAAATCGGTATGGACGTTTCATGCAATCTAGCATCAGGGCACATGGGAAATATGATTACTAACAATACCATTCAAGAAACTGTTTTTATGGCAATGGAAGTAATGAACTGTGTTTCTGAAAATACCAACATTAGTTATGTTCCAGCTGTTGCAAAAGCCAATTTTCTTAACCGCAGTGTAGGTTTTGGAATTATGGGTCATCACGGCTTTTTAGCTCAAAACTACATTGCTTTTGGAAGTGAAGAAAACAAAGATTTAATTGATGTTTTTTTCAACGCTATTAATTTTTACAGCCTCCTTCATTCTTGCAATAAAGCTAAAACCACAGGTAAAAAGTTTTATCATTTTGAACAATCAAAATATGCTGATGGTAGTTATTTTGACAATCGCGGTGAAATTTTACCCAAAACTACCAAAATCAAAAAAATGTTCCAAAATATCACCTTACCCACTCAAAGCGATTGGCACCAACTAAAACAAGATGTCATGAAATTTGGACTCTACAATTCTCATCGTCTTGCAGTGGCTCCAAACGGATCAATTGGATATATTATGGGAGCAACTCCTTCCTTGACTCCCGTAAAACAATTAGTAGAGGAACGAACCTATGGAAATTCCAAAACTTACTGTCCAATGCCTGCATTAAAACAAGCTTCCTTTATGTACACCACTGCTTATAAAATGAATAAATACGACCTCATTGATGTTATTGCTATTGCTCAAAAGCACGTTGATCAAGGTATTTCATTTGAACTTGGAATTACATCTGATATTACTACGCGCGAATTACAAAAATACTATCTTTACGCTCATCACAAAAAGATAAAAACCCTTTATTACACACGAACCCAAAAGCTAAAAATTGATGAATGTGAGGCTTGTGGCGTTTAAAAAACCCATATAAAACCGAATAAAAAATAATTAATGGAATAAAACTTTGATTAATAAACTATATTTATAAATCTCAGTTAAGTTTGATTGCTTCTCGTACTTGGTTTTTGTGATTTTGTTTTTTTGCTAAAATAAGGCTATCAAATGGATAGTCTTTTTTTATTCTTAACAATAATTTATTTTTTGTATCAACTCCTTTTATATCAAAATAAATAGTTATATTATTTTTCCAAAATATAAATATTAACTTATTAAAATACAAATCTTACCAAAATTAATTCTTCATTATTTTCCAAATTATAATTCTACAAAATAAACCTTTCAATTTTATCTCAATTAATTTATACTTAAAAAACAAAAACTCAAAAAGAAAAAGGAGTAAATCAATGAAAACCAAAAATTCCCAACCCCAAACAACTTTCAAAAGCCCTTTTCAAGGAGCTAATTGGAATGTGTTAGAAGACAAATATACCCATTTTTTTTATGAACAAAATTTAAGTCAATTTTGGCGTCCTGAAGATATTAGTTTGCAAGGAGATCTTGCTGCTTGGAGCGAACTTGCCTTAGAAGAAAAAACTGCTTATTCCCGCAATCTTTTAGTTCTTACTTTTTTAGATACTTATCAAGGTGATTTAGGTATGCCTGTTATTTCTCGTTCGTTAGAAGAACACGAACACCAAAAAAAAGCTACCCTTAATTTTATGGGAGCTATGGAAAATGCAGTACATGCTAAAAGTTATTCTAATATTTTTATGAGCTATTTAACTAACAAAGAAATTAATCAACTTTTTTTGTGGGGCAACCAGCAAACAAATCTTCAAACCATGATGCAAGTAATTGTAAAAGTTTATGAGGCTTTGGAAGACCAGATTTATTTGAAAAAACAAACTGACTTTCAATTTGGTGAATTGGAATTTAAAAAAACTCAGTGGAAAGCTATGGCAGTATCGGTTTTTTTAGAAACTTGGCTGTTTTATAGTGGTTTTTACTATCCTTTATATTTTTATGGTCAAGGAAAATTGATGCAATCAGGAGAAATTATTAATTTAATTATTCGTGATGAAAGTATTCATGGTGTTTATGTGGGACGTCTTGCAACTGAACTTTATCAACTGTTTGATAAGCCCACCAAAAAAACTTTAAAAACATGGTTAGATGATTTGATGCAACAACTCTATCAAACACAAACCTCATTAGTCAATGCCATTTATTATAAATTAAATTTAGAAGATGATGTTAATAAATTTGTGCGTTATAATGCCAATAAAGCTTTAATGAATTTGGGTTTTGATGCTTTTTTTCCATCCGAAAATGTAAACCCCGTTATCATTAATGGACTTAATACTGAGACTAAAACTATGGATAATTTTTCTATGAAGGGAAATGGTTATCAAAAAATGCGCTCTGAGGCGTTGCAAGATGAAGATTTTTATTTTTAAAAGGAATAATCAATAATAAATAATATTTAGTTTTATAATAATTCCTTTATTTTTTATACTAAAATAAGTATTTTGTGTTGCAAACTAGATAATTATTCATTTTGATTTATATATTTTATAATTTTAAATCAAATGAAGAGGTGTTTTGTTAATCATTTAGGAGAATTAAATAATTTAGATAGATAGGGTGTAAATACAATATATATATAATTATTGAATTTATGATAGGATTTTTAATTATTTTATTATTGTTTTAATTCCTTTTTTATTAGAAAAGAAAATTGATAATTTAAAAATTACTTACCCCAATAATTTAAAACATAAAATCATTATAAGAATTTTAGAACTTATATTAATGTTTGTTTTTTGTATTTTTTTATTTATTTTTAAGATATTTTAAAATATTAAATACCCCCCCAGTTAATTGGATTTTTTTTAGTATTATGCTTTTTTTATCTTTCTTATTTATTACTGTTGTTTCACAATCAATTAATAGTTTAAAGAAATGATTGAAAGAATCCCAAAACCAAGAACAAAAAGAAAAAACATTAATTCAAATTAAAATTTTTGAATGGTCTAGATTAGTTGCTAGTATTTCTTATTTGTTTACTATCTTTTTATTTTATTATTTTAGTTTTAAGTAATTAGGAATTGAGTTTAGAAGATTTAATATTGTGTTTTTAATTCCTTTCTTAATATCTAGTTTATTAATGTGATTATAGATGTTTTAATATTGTTTATTGTCAATTTGTTGTTCTAATTCATCGCTTAAACGGTTAATTTTGTTTGCTTGTTTGTTGATGATTTGGTTTAAGTGGGTGATTTCTTGTTCTTTTTGGTAGATAGTTGCTTGATATTCTTTTTCTTTTTGTTGAAAATTATTAGTTAATTGGTTGATTTTTTTTGGAGTGCTTGTTTTTTTCTTGTTCAGATAAAGTTTGGTTGGTTATTAATTCTTGATTTTTAGTTTCAATTAGGGATTTTTGTGCTTGGAGTTGGTTTTGGAGTTGTTCGGTCTATATTTTTCAAAATTTATTTTTTGCAATATTAGTGATTCCTATTTTAGGTAATATATTAATTTTTGTTTTTGGCTAATTTTTTTATATCAAATTAAAAAAATCGAATTTATATCTAAACATAAAAACTTAATTAAAACATTATTTTTTATTTCTTTGTTGGCTAATATATTTTTAGGATTTTTGTATTATGGTATAAATTTAATTTGATAATAATTGTTTTATCTTTAATATTTAGTATTTTTACTTTAATTATGGGCACTTTAATGTGGATTATAACTTTAGAAAATTTAGATCTTTTTATTAAAGAGAGGATGTACAAAAAATATGAATGTATAAATTTATTAGTATTTTATTTTTAAGTTTTATTCAAATTTTTGCTTCTGTTTTAAACATAAATTCATTTTGTAAAATTGCTATTTTCATTTTTTTGGTCCCCTTTTAGATATTTTGCTATTTTTATAATTAAAAAATGTTATAATAAAAATGTAAAAATCCCTTTTATTTAAAGTGTTAAAGGTTGGTTTTTTATTGGTTTGTCTTTTGTGACTTGAAAGTAGTATTGTTTTGTGTTTTTTTAATTTTTTATTAAAAAAGGAGTTTTAAAATGATAGAAAATTATAATTTTACCTCTAAATCTTTACAATTTGCTAAAGGTTTTAAAACTTTTATTGCCCGTGGAAATGTTATTAATTTAGCTGTTGCAGTTTTAATAGGACAACTTTTTGCCAAAATTTTAAGTTCTTTGGTAGCAGATATTATTATGCCTCTTTTTTCTTTGTTGTTTGATTATACTGGGGCTTTAAAAGATTTGAAATTTGAAATTAAAACTAACACTTATCTTGGTTATGGTAATTTTTTGCAAACTATTTTAGAGTTTTTGTTACTTTCTTTTATTATTTATACTATTTTAAATTTAATGTCGTGGAAAAATCCTTTGCAAAAGGACAAAACCGATAAAAATATGTTGTTTTTACAAGAAAATCTTAATAAAGAAATTGCTTTATTAGAAGAAATTAAAGATATTTTGAAATCAAATAAGTAATTACAAGTTATTATATTATTAACAATAAATATTATTTAGTTGTTATTAAAACAATTATAAGGGACTATTTTTAATAGTCTTTTTTTTTATTACGTTTTATTATTTTAATTATATTTATTACTCTTTTTACCCTTATTATTACTTGAAATAAATTGTAACAAAAAAATTAACCATATAAACAAAGGAATTGTGAGTTTAGACTAATGAAAATTATTTGGAAATATTTATTCAAATACAAAATGTTGTTGTTATTAAATTTAATTGCTGTTTTGTTTGTTTGTTGTAGTGAATTGGGAATACCTTTTATAATTGGTAAGTTTATTATTGATTATAATAAAAACCAACTTGATCCTTTAGCACTTTTAGGGCTTTTAACTTTATGTGCTTGTTGTGGTTTTATAGGGAATTTAATCCTTAATTATTGTGCTTCCAAAGTATCATCCTTGCTTTTTCAAGATTTAAGTGGTGATATTTTTAAAAAAGTACAGACTTTTTCGCCCACTGAGATGAAACAATTAGGTATTTCTTCTATCCTTAACTATACTACTTTGGATGTTTTTCAAGTAATGAATTTTATTTCTGTTTTTTACCGTACTGCTGTTGTATCTCCTATTATGTTTGTAATTAGTGTTATTGCTATTTTTTATGTAGCTTCTTTTTTGCTTTTAGGAATCCTTTTTGTTGCTCCTTTTTTAGTTTTAACACTATTTATTATTCTTAAAAAATCCTATATTTTATCACAACAACAACAAAAAAAATTAGATGAATTAAATGTTATTACTCGTGAAAATTTGATTGGGATAAAATCTATTCGTGCTTTTCGTCAAAGTCAATATGAAACTTCTCGTTTTTCTAAAGTAAATCATAAATATAGTTTTTTTTCTATTAAATTATTTAATTTTATGGTTGCTATTGATCCTATCTTTTATTTGTTTTTAAATTGTTCTATTTTGATTAATGTTGGGGTAGGAGTGTATTTTTTAACCCAAGAGCATCCTGGTTTTACTACAGGTAAACTTCTTTCATGTATTGATTATCAATTTCATGTTTTATTTGCTATTTTGGATTTTTTATTACTCTTTATGATGTTTCCTAAAACTTTGGTATCTGTTAGAAGAATTGAAAATGTTTTAAATATTACACCTAAAATAAAAAATGTTTGCAAACCTTTAAAACCTCAAATACCTTTTAAAACTTTGTCTTTTGAAAATGTTACTTTTACTTATCCTGATGCTACACAACCTATGTTAGAAAATATTAATTTTAGTATGAAACAAGGACAAATTGTAGCTTTTGTAGGTGCTACTGGTTCAGGGAAATCCACCTTAATAGGGCTTATTCCTCGCCTTTATGATGTGTGCGAAGGTACTATTAAAATTAATGATATTGATATTAAAGAATATGATCTTAATTATTTGCGTAATAAAATTAGTTTTATTTCTCAAAAAAATGTTTTATTTAAAGGAACTATTAGAAGTAATTTAGCTTTTGGTAAACAAAATCCTCACGAAAACCAAATGACAGAAGCATTGCAAATTGCTCAAGCTTATCAAATTGTACAAAATAAAAATCATAAATTTAATGAAAGAGTAAGTGAATTAGGCACTAATTTTTCAGGTGGACAAAAACAAAGACTTTCTATGGCAAGAGGATTTCTTAAAAAACCTGATATCTATATTTTTGATGATTCTTTTTCAGCTCTTGATTATAAAACTGAATATGAAATTAGAAAAGCTTTTTTTGAAATGAAAGGCCAAACCTTAGTTTTAATTGTTGCTCAAAGACTTACTTCTGTTATTAATGCTGATAAAATTATTGTCTTAGAAGAAGGAAAAATGAAAGCTATAGGGACTCATCAAGAATTAATGAAAAATTGTCTTCTTTATCAAGAAATTGCCAAATCCCAAAATTTAGAGGTTGTTGTATGAAAAGAATTTTTAGATATTTAAAACCTTTTAAAAAACAAATTAATTTAGGACTTTTCTTAATTTTTGTATCCTCCCTTTTTAATGTTTTTTTGTTTTATTTTGAAGGTAGATTTATTACTGATGAAATTCAAAAATATTATAAAGATTGCAGTTCCTTTTCTGTTCCTTTTTTTGGCAACAATATTATGCATTATATTATCTTTATTTTATGTGTTAATCTATTTTTATATTTTGTTGTTGTTATGTGTCGTATCTTTTTTAATAAAATGTTAATTTCATCTATTCATCAAGGGATGAGAGATTTGCGTCAAGATGTGCAAAAAAAAAATCATCGTTTACCTATTAAATACTTTGATTCTAATACTTTAGGAAATATTATGAGTCGGATGACGAATGATATTGAAGTTATTTCTAATGCCTTACAACAATCTTTTTCTATTATGTTAGCTTCTTTTTTAATGATTGTAATGATTGTTTGTTTTATGTTTGTTTTACATTTTTTTTTAGGTATTATCGTCTTTATGATGATTCCTTTTTCCTTTTATGCTATTTATAAAGTGTTTACTAAATCACAGAAAATATTTATTCAAAGGTTTGATGCATCAGGGAATTATCATGGTTTTTTACAAGAAAAATATACTGGATATAAAGAAATTATTTTATATAATCAACAAAATACAGTTATTAAAGAGTTTAGTTATCAAAGTAAATATTTAGAAAAGTTAGTTTTTAAATCTAATTTTTTGTCTGGATTAACTTCGCCAATTGTATGTTTGTTTACTCATTTTACTTTAATTGCAGTTAGTATGATGGGTTTTTTTTTGATTGAAGGCCATCATAATACACCTCTTTTTTTAACTAAATTAGGAGTAGGAGTTATTGGAATAGGGCTTTTTAGATGTTTTTTACAATTTGTTTGGCGTTTAGGCAACCCCATTATTGAAATAGGTCATATGTCAGTTTTATTACAATCTGCTAATGCTGCTTCTAAAAGAGTATTTGCTTTTTTAAATGAAATTGAAGAAGCTCCTGAAGTGCTTAAACCTCAAGTTATCGCTAATCCTCAAGGAGAAGTTGTTTTTGAAAATGTTTCTTTTGGTTATAATAAAAGAGATATGTTATTAAGGAATATTAATTTTGTTGCCAAGCCAGGACAAACCATAGCTATTGTAGGTCCTACAGGTTCTGGTAAATCTACTTTAATTAATCTTTTAATGCGTTTTTATGATATTAATGCAGGGTCTATTAAAGTTGATGGAGTTGATATTCGTGAGTTAAAAAAAGATAATTTAAGAACTATTTTTGGAATGGTATTACAAGATACTTGGTTTTTTAAAGATACTATTTGGCAAAATATTAAATATGGTAAACAAGATGCAACTGATGAAGAAGTAATACAAGCAGCCAAACAAGCTCAAGTTAATTATTTTATTAATACTAAGCCTAATGGTTATCAGATGCAAATTAATGAAGAAGCAGATAATTTGTCTCAAGGAGAAAAACAATTAATTACTATTGCAAGGACTATTTTAAGTAATCCTAAAATATTAATTTTGGATGAAGCTACTTCTAATGTAGATACTAGAATTGAAATTTTGTTACAACAAACTATTCAAAAGTTAATTCAAAATAAAACTGCTTTTGTTATTGCTCATAGATTGTCTACTATTGTTAATGCTGATAAGATATTAGTACTTAATAGAGGGGCTATTATTGAACAAGGAACACATCAAGAATTATTAAATTATAAAGGATTTTATTATAAACTATATCAAAGTCAATTTCAAAAATAAGATATAATATTAATATTAAATATAAAGACCAAACTATTTATATAGTTTGGTCTTTTCCTTATTTGTAAGTAATTATTTTATTATTTAAAGATTGTTTAATGTTTAGGAGGTGATATGTTACGCCTTGCAAGTGTTTTTAAAATACTTTTTGGTTCCTTGTATTTTGAGTGGAGTTTATGTCAAAGTATAGGAATTACTTTAATTATGAAAAATAATGCTACTATTGGTGGGAATAATGTTATTCAGTTTATTTTAAAAAATAAATTAAAAATTTCTTTTTCTCTACTGTATTGTGAAAATATGGATTAATTATTTTACTTTGTTTTATCTTGGAATTTTTTCAACCCGTAATAATAAAACTTACGCCAGAAAAAATTTATTTAAATTATCTTAATTCCATTATTATTTTTTGATGATTATCTTTTTAATTTATAAATTGTCATCTAAAATGCCAATTCCACTAAGTAAGAAAAACAAATCTAAGAAAACTAACAAATTTTATAAAGCTAAAATAAAAAAAGCAAAAACACGTAATTACAATAAGAATAAAAATGCCTAGTTTTAATAATATAGAGTATTAAAAATACAAACACTTTAATTAGAAACACACATATGTTAAATTCTAAAGATAGTTTTTTAATAGATTAGCAAATGTTAAGTATACAAACCAATAAAAAGTAATACATATTTTTCTTTTTATGGTTTTTTTTAATATTTGCACTTATAAACTCATATTTATTTATTTATATATATATAAATATATACTTTTGTAATTTGTATTTTAATCCTTGCATTTATAATTACAGACCTTTTCTTTTTAGGTTTTGTTTTTGCCCTAGTTATTACATCTTTAATAGCAGTAGTTAGTTTTTCTTTTGTTGTTAGTGCACTAATCACTCATTTATTTTTATTAATTAAACATAAAGATAGTATAAATTAAACCATTATTTCTTTCAACAAATTCAATAAAATCACTAATTTCAATTAATAAACCATCAAAAGTTATTAAATTATAATAATTTAACTTTTCATAATACAAATTTAATAACAATTCAAAAGATTTTTTAAAACTTTATTATCAATTTTAATAAATGAATAACAGTTTTCTTTTTGAAAAAATGTTCTAATTTCATAATTATCTTTTAAATATTTTTCTAATTCATCATCATTATAAGAAGAATAATCTTCTTTTAATGATAAAAATAATTTATCATAAATAATATTTAGTAGCATTAGTAGATACCAAAATTAAAGGTTTTTCTTTTTCTTTTTTTCTTAATTTTTCAATTAAAATGGTAGTTTTGCCAGAACCAGCTACACCATGTATATACATGCAAGAAGCATCTGAATTAATAATATCTTTGTGTTCTTTTGATAAATCTAAATGACATCTTGTTCTCCTTTATAATATTAAAAACTCCCTAAATCCCCTAAAGGGGACTTTATAAGAGGTGTGTAATAGATATTCTAACGTTGTAACGGCTGGCCGCCTAGTTCGCTCTGCTCGTCTTTGAATACTTTTATATTTAATTTATTTAACTATTCAAACTAAATCCAGCAGCTTTTAATTCTTGCACAGTAAATCCAGCAGTTTTTAATTCTTGCAAAGTAAATCCAATATCTTTTAATTCTTTTGTAGTAAATCCACCATCTTTTAATCCGTATGCAGTATATCCAGTAGCATCTTTTAATTCTTTTGCACTAAATCCAGAATCTCTCAATTCTTGTGTAGTATATCCACCATATCTTAAATCCTCAATAGTATATCCATCATCTTTTAATTCTTTTGCACTAAATCCTAAATCTTTTAATTGAGAAATATCAGCAGATAATTTCTTAAAATCTGAAATATTTTGATAAAGTTTGGTTTTAAAAAATTTAATTTTACCATTTTTATCTATTTCTTTAAATTTTTCTTCATTATCATCAAATTCTTCAATGTAATTATCAATATTTTTACGTTTCATTAATTTTTCATTAACAGGATTATATTCCATCCAAACACCATCTGATAAAGTTTTTTTAATCATTTTCCCATGAGAACCATATATGGTCACAGTATGGTATTTATCAGTTGACTTTAATAACATACCGTTATTAGGTTCATATTCCCAAATTGTATCATCTTTATCAATTTTTTTAACTAATTTATGATTAAATAAATTATAATATTCTTTTGTTCCATCTTCTCTTATAAATTCATAAGGAACAGATTTTAAATGATTTATTTCAGATTGTAATTCCTCATTTTTTTTATGTAATTGTTCGTTTAATTCATTAGCTTTTTTCTCAATATTCGCTTCCAATAAAAATCGTCTTTCTTCGGTTTCTAAATGACATTTATAAGCAATCCCACCTATCCAAAACACAAAAAAAAGTAATGTTCCAGAAGTAATTAAAAAGGGAATCATTTTATAATATTTATTGCCTATTCTAAAACTTGACATTTTTAAATCTCTTTTCTATTATCAAAAATAATTAAAGCGTTTTTTTTATCACTTTCAAATACCCATAAATATAGGAAATTAATGAAAAATGATAAAACAAAACTCAATATTATTATAACTTTTTTCAATAAAAATAAAAAGAATTTTAAAACATTTAAAATAATATCTAATATTATTAAAACAATTTTAAATAAACTATTACCAATAACAACAATATTAAAAATAAAAATTAATAACATTTAAAAGAATATCAACATTATTTTTTAAAGTTCTTTGTGTTACTTCTGCTATTAAAGACGACACGTCTTTAACAGCAGAAGTAACAACTGGCACTGCATTAACCATTATAGAAATAATTCTTGTCAATCCTGCTACAGAAGCGATTGAAGTAAAACCACCCACAGAAGTTAATAATACTAAATTATCTAATATATTAGGTATTTCTTTTAAAAGAACCAATAATTCTTTCATAATTAATTGAAAAATTTCAATAATTAATATAAAAAATAAAAATAAATAGTTAAATAATTTTAAATGATAAATTAAAGTTGTTAATTGTTCCCATATAAAAATAAATATAGTTTTTATAATATTATAAATATTAATAAAATTATTATTCCAACCAACATTAAAACCAAACAAAAAAGATGATTTAGTAAAAAAATACTATAAAAAATAATATATAATAAATAAAAAAAATCTTTAAAATCAAAAGAAATTAAATATTTTAAAAAATTAAAATTTCATATAAATCATTATTATTGTTTTCTTTTTTTCTTTTTCATCAAAAATACCTTCAGAAAAATTAAGATTTCCGTATTCTCCAAATTCTTTAATCATTGTTTCAACATGTTTTCTATATACACCTAAATAATTTCCCATTTCACTAACACTAATTCTACCTTTTTAAAGATAATGATTCACTATATCTCGTAATTCATCACTAAAATCATATTTACTTTTCAATTCTTTAATATACAAATAAAAATAATAAATTAAAAAAAAACAAAAATCATTGAAATTAAAGAAATAAATATTTTAGATTAAAAAACATTAATTATTAATTGTTGTATATCCATTAATCATTCCTTTCTATAAAATTATTTAAAATATTTAATTCCTTTATTATTTCAAAAATAACCCAAATAATTAATATAATTTTTCTTTGCTTATACATTATATGGATAAGTTTTTAATCTATAATAGTTCCGTCGGAATTGTAATAAGTTTCTTTAATAATTTTATCACGAGAGTTATATTATTCAATACAATCAATTGTTTTACCATCAATTTGATAATAAACTGCTTTAATTCTTTTACCTGTATCTTGGTTATATTCTTCAATATAATTAATTATTTTACCATCCATTTTATAATATGTTTTTTTGATTAAATTACTTGTGTATTTGTTATATTCTTCACAATATAATCAATTATTTTACCATAAGATTTATAATGAGTTATTGAGGGATATTTAAGTAATGGAGTTTGATGTTGTTGTTGTTGTTCTATTTTGTCTCTAATTTCTAATTCTTTATTATTTTTCAACCTTTTCATAATCTACTTTTTAAAAACAATGAATTATACTTTATTCAACATTTAAATAATGCATGTAATTTTAGTTGAATCAGGAACAATAATGCCAAACTTATATAAAACAAAAATAAATATACCACTAAGGGCAATAAGTGTTAAAACTTGTCTTAAAGTCATTTTATTATAATCCTTTCTTTTATATACTTATAATAATTACTTAGATAAACTCAAATAACCTTTTGAAGCAAAATAAAGCAAAAAAGGTATAACAATACCTAAAGTAGGTAAAATCCAATATGTAAAAAACTTCCTAAGGTTAATTTATTTCTTCTAAAAGATTTTTTACTGTAATAAGAACGTCTGTAATTTCTCGCCATTTTAATCCTCCTTTTTTATTTTTATTTAATAAGAAAAATATTTTTTAGTATTTAGAAACAATAAAGAAAGTTTTAATTTATACTTTAATCCTGTAAGAAAAACTTTATCTATTTATAAAAAAATATAACATATTATAAATAGCTTACAATTTTAATCAATAAAATATTATAGTTCAAACAACAACAAACAGACATAATTAGAAAAAACACATTAATTACATTCAACCAAACCTTAAAGAGACTTTTTTAAAATTCTTTTTTTTATTAATCCTAAATGATTTATAATTTTGTTATAATTGAAGTATTAAACACACAAACACCAAAGCAATAAGGAAAGCAAGTATAAAACATTGATAGCTGAAATAATTATAGATATAAAAACTACATATCAAGGAATCAACAAACCTTTTGATTATTTGGTACCACCCCATTTTGAAAAGATAATAAAAAGGGCAATGAGAGTTGTTGTTCCTTTTGGTAATGCTAATTTACAACGCTTAGGCTACGTTATCAATTTAAAAGAAAATAGCCAATTCAATAAGAGCTTAAAAGAAATAATAACTATTTTAGATGAAACTCCTTATTTTAATCAAGAATTTTTTTTATTATCTCAAGAAATGTTAAAAACTCCTTTTATCATTAAAGCCTTAGTTTATGAAACTATTTTCCCCAAAGAATTTGTAAAATCTTTTTTAAAAGAAATTAAAATTATAAACAAGGAGTTTTTACCTGAAAATCTCAAAGGTTTTTTCACAAACAAAAATAAACTTTTTTTAAATCCCAAAAATAAATCCCAAGAAAAACTTTTAGAACATTTCACAAAACTATCTAAGAAAAAAATTGTCATAATCAAAGATATTTTACAACTCAAAGAAAAAAACACTGAAAAAAAAATATGCATTTACCACCTTAATCCAAAATCAAGCGAACAAAAAGACACAAAATTAACACCCAAACAAAAAGATTTTGTTGAAAAATTAAAACAATTAAAACCTTTGAAAATGTTAAATAAAACAAACTCAAATGAAATCAAACATAGCAAACAAAAAATAGAAATTCAAGAAATCACAAGAAAAAAAGCCTTAGAATTAACTTCAAACAGCATTATTCAATCATTAATCCGCAAAAAAATCATTTTACAAAAAGAAAAAAAAATAAGTATAATTTTGAATCACAACTTTGATTTACTTACAAAAGACAAAAAAATAACTTTGAATGAAGAGCAACAACAAATATTGCAAAAAATAAATCTTAACTGCCATAAAACTTATCTTTTGCATGGAAAAACGGGATCAGGAAAAACTGAAATTTATCTCCATTTAATTACCAAAGTTCTCAATCAAAATAAGCAAGTTTTATTATTGGTACCCGAATTAATATTAATAGCTCCTTTAATGCAACGTCTCCAAGCCAAATTTACAAACAAAAATATAGCTATTTTACATAGTTATTTAAGCCCCAAAGAACATTTAGACCAATTTTTAAAAATCAAAGAACAACAAGCCTGCATTGTTTTGGGAACTCGTAGTGCTATTTTTGCTCCTTTAAATAATTTAGGAATTATCATCATTGACGAAGAACACGACGAGGCTTTAATAGAAAAAGAGCGCGCCACTTATGATGCAAGAAACTTAGCACAAATAAGGGCTAAATACCACAAAATTCCTTTAATTTTAGGAAGCGCAACTCCTTCTTTGGAAAGTCATTATCAAGTTTTACAAAAAAATTATCAACTTTTAAGCCTTACCAAAAGAGCTTTAATTGATGCTTTTCCACCCATCGAACTTGTTGACATGAAAGAAGAATTAAAAAAAGGCAGTTTAGAACCTTTTTCCCAAACCCTCCAAAATGCCTTAAAGGAAGTTATAGCCAAACAACAACAAGCCATTTTATTTATCAACACCAAAGGTTTTGCGCCATTTGTTTTATGCCGTTTTTGCGGCTTTGTCCCAAAATGCCATAAATGCAACAATAGTCTTACTTTTTATCAAAGACAAGAGCTATTAAAATGTAGTCATTGCAACTATAAAGAGCAATTTACAACAAAATGCAGACGCTGTTCCAAAGAACAAATAAAAGAAGTCGGCGTTGGTATCGAATACATCGAAGCTTATCTCCAAAAAGAATTTTTACATGCAAGGATTATCAAATTTGATTCAGATACTATCACAAAAATTGGTCAATACGAAAAATTATGGAAAGATTTTAATCAAGAAAAAGCAGATATTTTGTTAGGAACTCAAATGATTGCCAAAGGACTTGACTTTCACAAAGTTACTTTGGTAGGTATTTTAATGGCGGATTGTTTACTCAAAATTCCTAGTTTTAAAGGCTCAGAAAAAACCTTTCAATTACTCATCCAAGCAGCAGGACGTTGTGGCAGAAAAGAAAAAGGAAAAGTAATTGTACAAAGTTATAATGTAGATCATTTTGCAATTAATGCAGCGGTTAAATATGAAGAAAAGAGTTTTTTGAGAAAACTTTTAGAAGAAAGAAAAATGTCACAAAACCCTCCATTTGGATATATCAGCAAAATTTTAATCTCTCATAAAGATTTTAAAAAAACTTTTGATATTGCTTACCGCATCAAAGGGGTATTGGCAAATCGTTTTTCACATAAAATAACTGTTTTAGGTCCTGTTTTGTCACTTATTCCTAAAAAAAATAACCGTTATCGCTGTTTATTGACACTAAAATATAGCATTTGGCCTTTGAATCTAGATTTTATTTTGGAAAACAACATTCACCAAGATGCTTTAATTATTTTTGATAGGTTCGCTAATTTATTGTAAACAAATTACAAAATCAAAAAATAAATTAAAATTTTATTGAGGAAATAAAAAGCAACACCAAAACAAAATTACCATTCTTTTTTATTGCTTTTCAATATTTCCTATTAACAAAAAAATATGTACTAAAAAAATCCAGCAAAAACAATGCAAAAGCAACAATTATTTCACTTCACAAATTGACATTTTTTATTATTTATGTTAAAATGAAATCAGTTAGTTATTAAAAATATAAATTAAAGGTGAGGTATTGTTTCAAAAACATATGGAAGATAGTGATAGTATAAAATTTAGCACAATAAATATCTTTAAAAAAAAGACGTTTGTAAATAAAAAATCAAATTTAGCAAATAAAAAATTGTGCATTAATGCTAAAAAGTGTTTTTTCTTATGAATCCGATAGTCATATTGATTATTTTAATCGCATTAAATGCTTTTTTTGCAGCTTGCGAAATATCTTTTATTTCTACTAACGAAAGCAAAATTGAATTAGATATAAAAAAGGGAAATAAAAATGCTCTAAGGGTAAAAAAAATCAAAGCCAAACCAACCACTTTTTTATCAGTAATTCAAATTATGATTCATATAATTACTTTTTTTCAAGGAAATATTGTAACATCTTATTGGCTAAGAGAGAAAGAGGGTCATTTTTCATTACATAAAATCGGAATTGAGGCTTTAATTATTACTCTTTCTATTATTTTTGGAGAATTAATTCCTAAACGCATAGCAATGCATGCACCTTCCAAAATTGCTTATCTTTTTTCTGGTTCTATTTCCTTAATTGCTTGGTTAATTACACCTTTAGTTTGGATTTTGACTAAAGTAAGTAATCTTTTTCTTATTGTTTTAGGGCTAAATCCTAACAAAAATAGCATACAAGTTTCGGAAGACGAACTACGCTTAATGTTAACTTCAAGTTATAAAAAAGGCATCATTGACAAAGATGAAAATAAAATGATTCAAAATATTTTTGAATTTGATCACACAAACATTTCTGAAGTAATGCGTCACCGCACCGAAATAGTTGCAATTGATGTTGAAATTACCAAAAAAGAATTAATTAAAACTATCCAAAATGAAAAATACACACGTTTCCCAGTTTATGAAAATAGTATTGATAATATTATAGGCATTTTACATGTTAAAGATATTTTTAATTATTTAATGTCCTCAAACCCAAATAAAATTTTTGATTTGAAAAAATTCATTAGAAAACCTTATTTAGTGCAAGATGTCCAAAATACTAGAGAAATATTTCGCGAAATGAAAAAAAACAAAACCCATATAGCAATAGTAATTGACGAATATGGTGGCACAGCTGGAATAATTACTTTTGAGGATTTAATTGAAGAGATCTTAGGTGAAATTTCTGACGAATACGACAACGAAGAGCTAATGATTAAAGAAGTTGCCAAAAATGAATATATTGTCAATGGATTTGTTAATTTAGAAGAAGTAGCAGAAGCAATTAAATTAGAATTTAATACTGAAGATTACGATACTTTAAGTGGTTTTTTAATAGGCAAATTGGGAAGATGCCCCAACCAAAATGACAAAAATACCGAAATCATTTATAAGAATTTTAAATTTAAAATCTTAAAACACAATGATAAAGTAATTTCTCAAATCAAAATCACAAAAATAGATTTATAACAATAAACAAAATACAACAAAACAAAATACAACAAAACAAAATACAACAAAACAAGTTTTTTAATAGGCAAATTGGGAAGATGCCCCAACCAAAATGACAAAAATACCGAAATCATTTATAAGAATTTTAAATTTAAAATCTTAAAACACAATGATAAAGTAATTTCTCAAATCAAAATCACAAAAATAGATTTATAACAATAAACAAAATACAACAAAACAAAATACAACAAAACAAAATACAACAAAACAAAAAGAGCAAATATTTCTCATATTTGCTCTTTTTTTATACCTTTATAAATTTGTTCAATTAAGAAATCATTTATTTTCAAATAAATAATAAGTAGTAAAAATCAAAGTTTAGAATTATAACCATTCATCAAAATATTAAAATCAACATCTTGAATAAAATTAAATATAATTTTATTAATAATATCGATGTTTTTTAAAATGTTTTTTTGAATTCTTGAATTCACAGGTGTTAAAAGATATTGATCCAAAGGCATGCAAGAATCTAAACTGACTCCTATTTTTAACCTTTTAAATTGTTTAGTGCCTAAACGATCAATAATATTTCTTAATCCGTTATGCCCTCCATGACCACCTTTCATTTTTAACTTTAATTTTCCTTCATCCAAATAAATATCATCTACAATAACTAAAATATTTTCTATCTTAATGCGATATTTATTTATAATTTTTTTCACCACTTCACCTGAAAAATTCATATATGTTTGTGATTTAATCAATAATGCTTGATAATTATTAAAATTAATTTGATAAATGTGGGCATTTGTGTCTTCCTTCAAGATTTGATATTTATTTTGACTTAAAAAAGAATCAACAACAGCAAAACCAACATTATGACGAGTATTTACAAATTTGGTACCTGGATTGCCCAAACCTACAATAAGTTTCATTATTGTCCTTTCTTTTTGTTGTGTTTTATTTATTTCATTTTATTATTTATGATAAGCAAAAACACAAAACAAAAAACCGTTTACAAATTTACTTTTGCAATTATATATTTGAATTATTTTACTAATTACATTATTTTTTTGAATTGCACAAAGAAAAGAAGTTTTAATTTTTGTATTTTGTGATCAAATTATTTTTCAATAACGACAATAACAAAATGCCAATACCAATTAAAAAAAGATGCCTTCATTAAAGCATCTCTTATATAAATTATTGAAACAAATAACAAAGAAAGAAATTATTTATTAATATCTTTTAAAATATTTTCTATATGACGCCCATAAGATAAAGATTTATCATATTTAAAAACTAAATCAGGGATTTTACGAAAATTTTTAATTTTTTTAGCTAATTCCAACCGAATAACAACTTTATTTTGTTCAATAGTTTCTTCTGTTAATTTCAAAACAGTTGGATCATCACTTAAAATAGTGTAATAAACATTAGCAAAAGACAAGTCTTTTGTTACTTTAACATCGGTTAAATTAATATATCCTATTTGTTCGTCTTGAATAATATCATTAATTAACACCAATTCTTTTTGAATTAGACTGGATAGTCTTTCAGCTGTTGTTACCATTTTTTATTCCTCTACTTTGCTTAGTTTAGATGTTTCTATTATATCATTAATTTCAAAATCATTAAAACCATCAAGTAAAATGCCGCACTCATGACCTTGTTTGGCAAATTTAATGTTATCTTTGAGATGTTTTAAGGATGCAATTTTACCTTTAAATAAAACTTCATCATTGCGCATCACTTTAGCAAAATCGCTATTATTGACAATACCTTGTTTAACATAACAACCAGCAATATTACCAACTTTGCTAATATTAAAAATTTTTCTTACTTCTACTTTGCCAGTAACCACTTCTTCAAAAGTAGGCTTAATCATAGATTTTAATTTTTGTTCAATATCTTCGATAATGTGGTAAATAACATTATGAATAGTAATTTTTACTTCTTGTCTTTGAGCAGATTTGAATGTAGAAAAAGCAGGTTTGATATTGAACCCCATTAACAAACTGTCTGATGATTTAGCAAGAGCAATATCTGTTTCTGTGATTGTTCCAACAGTAGCGCGCAAAAGTTGCACTTTAAGATCAGATACTTTAATTTTGGCAATCATACCTTGAAGTGCTTCCAAACTGCCTTGAGTATCGGCTTTTAAAATTATATTTAGTTCTTGCGGTTTTTCGGTTTCTAAGTCTTGTAAAATATCTTCTAAATTAAGAGGTGAAAGAGTTTTGGCTAAAGTTTCTTTAGTTTGGGATTTTTTTTCAGCTACAATTTGGCGTGCTTGTTTTTCATTAGTAACCGCATAAAAAATATCTCCTGCTTGAGGAACTTCTTTTAATCCTGAAACTCGCACAGGTTGCGAAGGTAAGGCTTTGGTTAGTGTTTTTTTGTTTTCATCTTCCATAGAACGAATTTTTCCATAAGAAGTTCCAGCAACAACGATATCGCCTACTTTGAGGCTGCCATCACTTACAATAAAAGTAGCCACAGGTCCTAGAGATTTATCAAGGCTTGCCTCAATAACCGTTCCTTGAGCTTTTTGATCGAGATTAGCTTGTAAATTTTGGATTTCACTAACTAAAAGAATAATTTCTAATATTTTTTCCAAACCTTCTCTTTTTAAAGCAGAAATAGCAATATAAGGAGTGGTGCCGCCCCATTCTTCAGGTAATAAATCATAACTAGATAATTCTTGCATAATTTTTTGTGTATTATTGTTTGGTTTATCAACTTTATTTAAAGCAACAATAATAGGAATTTGGGCTTTTTGAGCGTGTTTCAAAGCTTCTAAGGTTTGTGGTTTGACACAATCATCAACTGCTACTACCAAAATACAAATATCAGTAATTTTAGCTCCTCTAGCTCTCATCTTATCAAAAGCTTCGTGTCCTGGAGTATCAATAAAAGTTATTTTATTGCCTTGGTATTCGACTTGATAAGCTCCTATGTGTTGTGTGATGCCTCCAAATTCTTTATCAACTACACGAGTTTTTCGAATGGCATCTAATAAGGTAGTTTTACCGTGGTCAACGTGTCCCATAATAATTACAATAGGAGGTGTTTTTTGTAAATTAATTTTTTGGTTGGGTTGGATTTGAGGTTTGGATTTAGTTAGGGGAGGCGTTTGTGGTTGAAGTTGTGTTGAGGTTTTTTCTTTTTGGGGTTCACTTACTTTAATATTGTAATCTTTGGCTAAAAGTTCAACAATATCTTTTTCTAAAGTTTGATTAACATCTGATTTAAGTCCTAATTGTAATAATTTTTTAATTAAAACAGCGCTGGTAATGCCAAAAACTTGAGCGATTTGAAAAACTTTGTCTTGGGGATTAAAAACATAGTTTTTACTAGCAAAATCGTTTTGCAAATCTGTTTCCTTGGATAATTTAGGGGTAGTTTTGGATGAATTTTCATTATTTGTTTTTTTGTTAAGGGTCATTTACATCCCTCCTTTAATTTTAATAATTTTGAATACATAAAAATAAAAAATTGCAAAATAAAAAATAAATTTAGTACAAAATAAAAAGTGTGAAGTGTGAAATGAATAAAGATATTTCAAAGATGGAAAAAATGGATAAATATAAAAATATTTACTAAGTTTGTGAAGCAATTAATTTTAAAAGGGTTTGATATATTTCTTCAGGCACTTGGGTTTTGAGTTTTTTATCTAAAAGTTTCTTTTTTTGCGACAAAATAACATATTCAGGTTTTAAAGTTAGATATGCTCCTCTTCCTTGAAGTACTAAATTAAAATCAACAGCTACTTTTCCTTGTTTAGTGCTATTTATTCTAATCATGTTTTTGATATCTTGAATTTTTTTAGAAACTATACAAGTGCGCAAAACAGTCATTACAATTAAATTAATCCTTCTATTTGAGCTTGATCTAAGGTTTTGATATCAATATTCCACTTAGTTACTTCTACTGCTAATTTAACATTTTTACCTAATTTACCAATCGCTAAAGAAAATTGATCGTCAGGTACAATTGCAAGAGCGTATTTGTTAATGTCGTCTTTGATAACAACTTGAAGGCATGAAGCAGGTTTGAGGGCATTTGCAATAAGTTCTTGGGGATCGTCGCTCCAAACAAATAAATCAACTTTTTCACCTTTAAGGATTTTAATAACATTTTTAATACGATTGCTTCTTTCGCCAATACAAGAGCCAATGGCATCTACTTGAGCATCACAAGACAATAAACCAATTTTGGTGCGCTCGCCAGAAATGCGGGCAACCCCTGCAATTTTAACAATGCCTTCTTGGATTTCAGGAATATTTTCTTCTAACACTTTAACTACAAGTCCCACATGATTGCAACTGACAAAAATCTTAGGCCATTTAGTAGTTTTTCTTACCTCTGACAAAAAAACTTGAATTCTTTCGCCTACTTGCATTTCATTATTAGAAGCAATTTCTTTTTTAGGAAGTAAGGTAGTAATTTCTTTTTCTAATTCCAAATTATAAAATTTGTCGTTTTCTGAAATAATTTTAGCACTAATTAATTTGCCTTCTTGTTGTTTGAAAAAATTATAAATGTTTTCTCTTTTCTTTTTTGTAAGTTCTTCGTTGAATTGATTTTTAAATTCTTTAACAGCGTATAGATTAAAATCTTTAGGATCAACTTTAATATCAATTACTTGACCTATTTTGGCATGAGGCTTGATTTGTTGGGCTTCTTCAAGAGTAATGGGAGTTGACTCTTTTAAATTAATAGTGCTCATAGTAGCTTCGTCAGCGACCAAAAATTGTTTATATAAAATAATTTCGCTTTTGTCTTCTTTTAACTGGATTTTACAACTTTTAACTTTATGATTTTTTTTGCAACCAGAAATCAATCCTTTAGCAAAAGCACCAATAACTTGGTCTTTATCTAAATCTCTTTCTTGAGCGATTTTATCTAAAAGTTTAAAAAAATTCTTACTAATCAAACGATACCTCCTAGTAAATGCATCTTGTTAGGTTTGGAAAATATTTAAAATTAACAAACGAAACCAACTAAACAAGATACAAAATAAAAAAAACAGTGATTTTTTACAAGCACCATTTTTATCTTTTAATGAAAAAAAATAACTCATAATATAATTATATCATTTACCCAAAGTAAATAACAATTATTTTATGCATCATTAAGGAATTTTGTGAGTAAAAAGGAGATAAAAATAATAAATTTGGCTATTGGACAATATCTTTAGGAGTTAAATATAAGAAATTAGGTTTTTTGGTTTGGCTAATAAGTCTTTTCAAAATTTTTACCATTACCCAAGTATCTTGTTTACAATATTGTTCTAAGGCTTGAAATTGCGCTTGGAATTGCAAAGGAGACATTTGAGGCAGTTGAATATAAGTTAAAAAAGCCTCAATACCATTTTGAATAACTAAATTTTGATAATTCAGATTGCAAAATAAAGGAGTAATTTTTTTAATAGAAAAAGAACCTTGCAAATGGGGATGATAAAAATTAATACCTGCGGCTTGTTCGGAATCAAATCCTAAGTTTTGATAAAAAGTTTTTCTGCCTTTTAGAAGGTCTTTAAGGTCAAAAATACGTGTAATAAGATTTTGGATTTGAAAGGCATATTCAGGAAAAAGCAAAGATAATTCTTGAAGTTGTGTTTTTTCAAAAGCTTTATGATAAACAATAATGGAGCCTCCATCATCTAAAATGGCATTGGTTAGTTTTTCTAATAAGATTTTTCTGTGATCAGAGTGATTGGGTGCCAAAAAAGAAACGTGATTTTTATCTTTATCGCACAAACCAGGGGATTTTTCGATGTGCAGTGAAAATTGAAATAAAGATTGAGTGTAGGGTTTTTCGCCCTTAAATCTAGGAAAAGGACAAGGAAAAGATTCAAAATCTAAATAATAAAGAGGATATTTTAAGGTTTGCAAACCTGCTTTAATCTTATCAAAACAATAATAAGGAAGCTTTTTTTGGGTAACTTTTTGTTGCACTTTATTATCAAAACGATTCAACCAAGAAAAAGGGATATCAGAAACATGATAATATTGTTGCAAAATTAACTGTTGTATTTCGTATTTTTTTTTATTTTTGGAGTCAAAAAAACCTAAATGATTATAAAAATAAGTAAAAATACTGTCTTTGGAAGGGATTTTTTCATAAAAATGAAGAATTTTTTCAGGCAACAAATAAAAAGCAGAAGTGTTTTTGGGTTTGGCAGTTTTGGAAGACAAATAAGAAAATAAAAGATTGGCATCATTTTCTAATATTTCAGTTCCTTGTTGTGTAATCAAAGTCAAATCAATAAAAGTAAGCAAGTTAGGATCCAAAGACTTATTACAACTTTTGTCATCCAAAACATAATCCGAATTAAGAACTACCAAATAATACTCTATTTTTTTCTTTTTTTGTGCCTCAGTTAAATTATTTTCAATTACCCATCTTTGATAAGTTAAATCATAGATGTATTTTCCTTCTTGTGATTCAGGATTAAAAAAAGTTTGCATTTTTTTTTGATAAGATAGATTATATTGGTTGGAAACCTTGCAAAAAGGCGATAAGGTGTTAGGGCTTGTATAATGGAAAAAAGGAATTTTTTCTTTTTTATCGTTTACAAATTGCAATTTTAAAAATTTTTTGCTAGTAGTAGTTTTAGTTTCAAAAATACGAATAGTGGTTTGGTCTTCTTGATATCCATCTAAAAAACAATAAAATTGATATCCTTGTTTATTCATTTGAAACTTTTTTTGTTGATGAGTTTCTAGAGAAAAAATAACTTCTCCTGGAAAATGTTTTTCCAAATAAGAACCTACCAAAAGCTCTAATTTTTTGTAATAAGGTTGCATAATGGCTAAATGTTTTTGGTTTAAAAAAACTTGATATTCGTCTTGCTCGCTTAGATTTTCTTTTAAAAAAGCAAGTTTTTTAGCATAAGTTTCTTCATTAATTAAATCTTTGAGTTCATTGGAAAAATCCAAAAGAAACTGAGATTTATTTTGATATAAAAACTTAAAATTCAAATATTTTAAAACTTTTAAAAACTTAATAAAACGAGTTTTAGAAATTTTCATTTATGTGTCCTTAATTATTGTCTAATTTGATATCTGCATAAAAGCAAAAAATACAAAATAATTGATTATTTTGTATCATTATTACTGCAAAAATTTAAATTGTTATAAAAAAGATTGTTAAATTACAAAAAAATACAAAATATTAAGCAATTTAAGTGTTTTTAATTGGGGATTTTTAATCATTAAAAAATACAAAGAGTTATTGTTTTTGATTAAAATTTTTTAATGTTTTTTGAATACGTAATTTAGCATCAAAATCTTTTAAAGCATTTCTTTTATCATGTTGTTTCTTACCTTTAGCTAAGGCAATTTCTAATTTAACTAAATTTTTATTAAAATAAACTTTCAAAGGAATAACAGACAATTTTTCAGTTTTAATTTTATTTTTAATTTGGATAATTTCATGTTTTTGCAACAAAAGCTTTTTAGTTCTATTTTCATCATATACCAAACAACAACTAAAAGGATATTTTAAAATAGTCATATTCACTATAAAAACTTCTTCATTTTTGATATGAATATAGGAGTTTAATAAATTAATTTTTCCTATTCTAATCGATTTTACTTCGCTTCCTAATAATTTGATTCCTGCTTGATATTTTTTCTTTTCTAAAGAATAATCATAAAATGCTTTTTTATTAGTGATAATTGTTTTCATAATTTAAACTTTTCCTTTACAAAATGAAATAAATGCAATAATCAAATTTGAGTTAGTAAGTATTTTTTCAAAAATAAGTTTGTTATACAGTAAGTATTTATCACCAATATTATTGTGAAATCTTTTTTTCTTTTTCAAACAATTTAATCAAATATAAATCAAATATTTAATTATAATTGAGTCTTATCAAAACTAAAAAAATCATTTTTTCAAAACAAATAAATGTTATTTGCAAAAATATAATAAGGCTCTTATTGCTTTTTTATTTCTTTAAAGAAGGTTTAATAAATTTTTGATAAGTTAAAAGACTTGTTTCAATAGCACTAAATGCTGCTTGTTTATCTTGTATAGCTTCAATAACTACTTTTTTCTTTTCTAAAGTTTTGTAATTTTCAAAAAAATGCTTAATTTCTGCAATCATGGGCAAAGGCATATCTTTTAAATCTTGTAAATGAGAAAAATAATTATCAAAAACAGGAACTGCAATTACTTTTTCATCTAATTCATTATTATCAATCATTTTAATTATTCCCAAAGGACGACATTTTACCAAAGTCATATGATCTAGGATTTCTTGAGATAACACCAAAACATCTAAAGGATCGTTGTCTTCACAATGAGTCAAAGGAACAAATCCATAATTAATCGGATAACGAAAAGCAGTTGTTAAAAAACGATCAAGCAACAAAAGACCTGTTTCTTTGTCAATCTCATATTTTTTTTTACTTCCTTGAGAAATTTCAATAACTACTATAAACTCTTCTTTAGTAATTCTTGCAGGATTAATATCATGTAATATATTCATTTTTAAACCTCTTTATTATTTTATTTATTTTATAATTTTATTTTTTTGCAATGAAATCTTTTATATTTGGCAATTACAAAAGATACATTAAAATACTTCCTGCAACTGCAACATTTAGGCTTTCGACATTTTGAGTGCAAATATTTACAAAATAATCAGAAAGGAATTCTGTTTCCGAAGAAATCCCTTGTCCTTCATTACCTAAAACTAATACTTTTTTAGGATGTTTTTTAGCATCTTCCATAGTAATATTGGCTTTTTGGGGAAAAGCACTAAAAATAGAATAGTTTTGTTCTTTAATTTCTTCTAAAAAAGATTTGGTATTTCCTCTTTTTAAGGAAAGCGAAAATAATGCACCTTGACTTGATCTAATAGTTTTTTCATGATAAAAATCAGCACTATGAAAACTAGCAAAAACTTTATTAAACCCAAAAGCACTAGCAGAACGCATTAAAGCTCCTAAATTAGCAGGATTTTGAATATCATCCAAAACTAAAATTTTATCAGACAATAAATTATTCTCTGAAGTAGGTTTACAAAGAGCTATTTGATCAAATACGGTTTTAGTTTGGGATAATTCTTTCATCAAAGAAGTCGCAATAAAAGTCCCTGGTTTTTCTTCATTAGAAGTAAAAATAGCAACAACAGAGTTATTTTTTTGTGCTTGTTCAATGAGATGATCACCATATACTAAAAATTGTTGATACAAATCGCGATATTTTTTTAATTGTAATTTTTTTAATTTTTTAAAAGTAGGATTTTGTTTCGATGTAATCATAAATTGTCCCTTGAATGAAATTAGTAAAACATAAAAATATAAAATTGTTTCCTTTTTATGCTCTTTTTAAATATTATTTTGTTGATTTTTTTATTTTTTGTATTTTACTATTGACTTACAATAGTTTGCTCTTTATTTTGTTCACAAAAATGCTTAATTGCTTGTTTTACATCAAAAAAACCATAATCACAGATGTTAAATTGCAAATGTTGGTCTATATTGAGAGTAATTGTATTTTGCAAAGCATCATTTAATAAGGCAAAATAATCTATTTTTTGCTCTTCTCTTTTAGCTTTTAGAATAGTTGGTTTAGTAGTAGGATTTTTAGGCAAATAAAGAGTACAACAATCATGAAAAGCACGAATAGAAATATCAAAAGTATCAATTTGTTTAGCTATTTTAATTATTTCATTTTTATCCATAGTAACTAAAGGTCTTAAAATAGTCATATTTGTTACTTGAGTGGTTGTCTGCATACTTTCCAAAGTTTGACTTGCTACTTGTCCTACTGATTCACCATTAATTAAACATAAATGATTTTTTTGACAAGCAAATCGAGAAGCTAAACGATACATCATCCGACGCATAATATTAATGATATAAGAATCTAGAACTGTTTTAGTAATTGTTTCTTGCAAATATCTAAAAGGCACTAAATGCAATTTAATTTGATTACCAAAAGCATAACGACTCAAAACTTTAGCTAAATCAATTACTTTTTGAATTGATTCTAAAGGAGTTAAAGGACTTGATTCAAAATGTAATAACTCTACTGTAATACCTTTTTTCATTGCTAAATAAGCAGATACAGGAGAATCAATACCACCACTCATCAAAACAATTCCTCTACCACCAGAAGAAACAGGAAACCCTCCTAAAGCTTGAGTTTCATCACTTTTCAAATAAAGATAAGCATTTTCTTTTCTAATAATAACATTTAAAATAACTTGAGGTTTTTTAACATCAACTATTAATTTATCTTCCAACTGCTTTAAAATTAAAGGAGCAATTTGTTGGGTTAATTCCAAACTTTTTAAAGGAAAACTTTTATCTTTTCTAGTAATTTCTATTTTAAAAGAAGTATTTTTTGTAATTTTTTCTTGCAACAACAAACAAGCTTTTTGAACAATATCATCTAATTGTCTACTTGATTGACTTACTACAACAAAAGAAGAAATCCCCGATACATAAGACAATCTTTTAAGAATTTCTTTTTCTAAACTTACATCATAAATATATTCTAGATAAGCATAGTCATGTTTAAAATATATTTGAACGTTGCAAAGATCTTTAATTTTATTTTGTAAAAATTGCCTTAATGTATTAATGAAAACTTTTTTATTTTTTCCTTTTAAAAATAATTCTCCAAATCTAATTAAAATTTTTTTCTGATACATAAAGTTCCTAACATCAATATTTTGTGTATGAATATTTTTGAATAAATTATATTTAAATATATTTATACACTTAAATATTAAAATATAATAAGTTTTTACAGCTTAATTATAACATGGAATATAACTATTTTTGTGATACAACTGCATATTGATAATTTTTTATCTTGAATACTACAATTATAAATTTATAATCCTCATTTAATAATATATCTTTTTAAAGAGATTGTTTTACTTCTAACTGTTCCAAAACTTATATTTTATATATTTTTGTCTTTTATGAATGGTGATGTAATCACTGGGCATTATTCCTTTTTATTTTTGTTTGTATAATAAAAAGAGTTATTTGGGTAGATTGATTTAAAGGGATTACAGTAAGTAGAATAAAAATAATAACCCCCTAAGAAAGGGGTTATTAGGAATAATAAAATAATATTTATTTTATTTCGTATAGGGTTTTAATAAAAAGTTCGACTGATGTGCGGATATCATTTTGGCATTGGTTTAAACAAATTTGTACAGATTCAATAATTGTATCATGCATATTTTTTTCTTTGATGTGTTTTAAATATTTTTTGATTGGTATTAGTTAATATTTCTCGATTATAATGTTTTATATTATTTTTGTGGTTGTTATAAAACTTACATTTTCAAAAATGTACTTTTGTTTTAAATTTTGGTCTTCTTGTGATAAAGTATTTATATCAAAATTATTAGTTATAGAGATTTAGACTAATAATTATAATTCCGTTTTTGTATCTAGGTCTTGTTTTGAAATTGGATTTCTTTGGTTTAGTGGGGGTTTGAAAATTTGATGGTGAGGTGGATGATTGTAAATTAGTTCCTTGTGAAACTTTTGTAGATGATTGGGTGTTGTTGTTTGTTCTGTATTGAGTTGGTTGGGTTGGTGGATTTGAGTTTTACTTTTTTGTATTCTTGTTGCTTCCATGCGAAATAAGCTGTTCCAACTAATCCCACTAATAAAGCTATTGAAAAAACAAAATTTGTTGTTTTTTGTTGTTTTGTCATTTTTAAATATTCTTCTTTAGGGGGTTTTTAGGGTTTATTTATTTTTGCCCCTTACCTTTTTTATTTTACTCTTTTTTTGAGTAAAAATCGCTCAAAATAGTACTTTTTATCAATAATATATCTTTTTAAACAAAAAAAGATTAACTTTTTACAAAAGTTAATCTTTCCAATTTAATTATAAAATAATCTAAAAATAAAAAGGACTACCACCAATAAATTCTTTTAACAAAGACTCATGAAAAACTAAATTAGAATCAAAAGATTTAAAAAAACTTAACAAATTTAAAAAATACTGAGCTTTATCAAAATACTTACTTGTTTCAGGAATTTGCAATAAAAAAGGAATTAAATATGGTTTTAAAACATTAAATTCATAAATTAATTCGGAATTAAAAATAAAATCAGCTTCTTGTTGATTAGGATAAATCCATCTAAACTCCCCTTTTCTCACAGAATCCCAAAACTCAAAAGTCCTTAAAATAGTAGTATTCCTAGAAATATAATCTCTTATAGCTCTCCTTAAAAACCTAACATCGGTTAAATGTAAAGGATTGTGTAAATCTAGTGATAATTGATGTTGTGGGGCAATATAGATTTGAAATTTTTGTAATCTTGGAATAAAAGGAGTAAGTTTAGGATTTATGGCATGCATTCCTTCTACTAAAATAATGTGATTATGGGTTTGAATATCTTTTTGGGTATGACTACGAGTAACAAAATCAAATTGAGGAATAGTAGTTTTTTTAAAAGTAATCAAATCATAGATATTTTGATTAAATAAAAGAATATTTAAGGCATCAATGCTTTCAAAATCAAAGGAAGTGCCATCTTTTTCTTTGGGAATATCTTTCAAAGGCAAATAATAATTATCCATAGCAATAATAAAAGTAAAAATTCCTAAAGCTTGCAATTGTAATTGTAATCTTTTAGCAAATGTAGTTTTTCCACTAGAAGAAGGGCCCGAAATATTAATAATTTTAAGATTGGAGGAACGTTTAGCAATTTGGATACTTAATTGTTGCAACTGATTTTGATGATTAATTTCTGCAAGATTAATTAAATTGAATTGGCTTTTAGCAGTTTGAGCAAAATGATTAATTTGGGAAACATTTTGTATTTGAATAGTTTTTTTAAAAGACAAACTTTGAATAAGCATTTGTTCGAATAGAGGCTCTTTTTGAAAAGGAGGAATTTTTTCATCACTAAAAGGAGTTACAAATTGAATAACAAACCCATTTTTATGATAAAATAAATGATATTTATCTAAATAACTAGTGTTGGGAACTAAACCTTGATACATATAATTACAATAGTTTTGGCAAAAATAAAGGGTTACAAAGGAAGGATTTTTTTGTTTGAGGAGACTAATTTTATCCCCAAAACCCAAAGATTGATAAATTTGCAAGGCTTTTTCAAGAGGCAATTTCTTTTTTATAATATCTAATTTTTGAGATACCAATAAGAGCATTTCTTCTTGGATTTGTTGAAACATTTCTGTCAAAAAAGTAATTTCTTTAGGAAAAGATACCAAAATACTAGAAGAACTATAATAAGTAAAATGTAATGAAATATTTTCAAAAAGTTTGTAAGATGCCATAGCAACTAAATATCTTAAACTAGCTTCATAAATATTTACAGCCGCAGCGTTCCAAGTGCCTAAAAAAGTAATTTGATTGGTGGGATCTTGCAATTTAAAGGTAAGTTCTTTTAATTTATTGTTTACTTTGGCAGCATAAACATTTTTAAGGTTTAATTGATTTTTTAAAGTCTCTAAACTGGTGTTTAAAGGAACATTTAAAATGGTTTGATTATAATAAACTTTTAGCACGATTTCCTCTGATACTGATAATATATTAAAAACCTCAATTAAGAGGTCTTTTTCTAAATAAATAAAATTATTGCAATGTTTGTTGATTGAAATAAATAATATTGAAAAATAAAAAAAGGTAAAAAAATAATTAAAATGTGGGAGCATGAATGAAAAATGATAAAGATTGCAAAAAAAATAAAAAAGGGTAATTTTTTAAATAAAACCTTTATCTAATAATTGTTTTCTTAAAATATCTGCTTTAATAAAATCTCTGCATTTTCTTGCATCTTGCCATAAAAAATATGTTTTTAAGTCTGTTTTTGTTGGTTTTTTAAATAGAATTGCAATTCCTAAAGTATTTAAAATTAATAATAAAGAATTTTGAAATTGGGATAACTTATCCAAAATTTGGGTTTGATGGGTTTGTTTAATTATTTGTTCCATTAAATCAATTACTTTATGAGTAGCAAAATCATCTTGCATTAATTGATGAAATAACTGCATTATATCTTGGTCTAAGGCTTGACAAGAAAATTGATTCACTTTTAAATAAAAATTATTTTTAGTTAAAAAATCAGTTATTTTTTGGTATTTTTTTTGAGTTTGTTCCATCAAATCATAACTAAAATTAATTGGCTTACGGTAATGAGTACTTAAAATTAAAAGCTTTATTATACAAGGATTGTATTGTTTTAATAAATCTTTACACCAAATAATATTGCCTAAAGATTTAGACATTTTTTGATTTTGATAATCTAATCTTTCTACATGCATAAAAAAATTAGCTAGTTTTTGATGACTATGGGCGTATGTTTGGGCAATTTCATTTTCATGATGAGGAAATTTTAAATCTGTTCCTCCTCCATGAATATCCAAAGGCAATTTAAAAAGTTGTTCAATCATAGTTGCACATTCAGTATGCCAACCAGGACGCCCCGCAAACCAAGGACTTGGATATGTGATGCCTTGCGAAGTTTTTTTCCACAAAATAAAATCTCCTGGAAATTCTTTTTGGAGGTCTAATTGTTTACGTACATTTTGTTTAAGTTGGGATAAATCTTGTTTTTTGAGTTTACCATAATCAGTAATTTTAGATACACGAAAATATATTCCTTGATCAGTAAAATAAGCAAATCCTTGGTCTAAAAGAGTTTGAATGTAGAAAATCATATAATTGATATATTGGGTAGCTTGAGGTTTAAAATTGATGGTTTGGATGTTTAGGGTTTCAAGGAGATTATTAAAAGATTTAATATATTTATTGGCTAAATCTTTTTCCAAAACTTGGTTTTTAAGGGCATTTTCAATAATTTTATCATCAATATCAGTAATATTTACTACATAATATACCTTAAAATTAAGCATTTCTAAATATCTTTTCACTGTATCAAAAAAAATTAAAGGTCTAGTGTTTCCTAAATGCAGGTGATTATAGACAGTGGGTCCGCAAACATAAATGTTAATTTGGGGCGGATGGGCAGGTTTAAAAAATTCTTTTTTGTGAGCTAAAGAGTTATAAATTTGTAGCATTAAAGAAATCCTTTTTTTGGAAATGGCATAAAGAAAAATGAGGGGGGCGAAATAAAAAATAAGGTTTTAAATTGCGATGGAAATGAATTATATAAAATAAAATGATAAGTAAATAAAAATTAATTACTAAATATATAAATATTATTTTCCAAATGGAATTAATTAGAATTTTTGGGCTTGTTCTAAAATATAAGATAAATTTTTAAGTACTTGTTTTTTTCCTAATAATTCTAATAAAAGGGCGATATTTGGACCATGCATTTTACAAGTAGTTCCAATGCGCAAAGCCATAAAAAGTGTTTTTTTAGCAAAATCATTTTGGTTAGTAACTTGTTTAATGGCATCAGAAATAACATCTTTTTCAAATATAATAACATCAAAAATATTATAAAAAGTTTTTAAAATTAGGGTTGTTTGGGGATTAGTTTGTAAAAAATGTGTAGCTTCTTGTGATAAGGAAGGTTTGGTTTGAAAAAAAAGTTGATAAAAATCTGTTATTTGTTGCATATAATTCATTCTATCTTGAAACAAAGACACAAATTTAGTCATCCACTCTTTGTCATTTGTAGGAGCAGTTGTAAGATCTAAATATTTTTTTTGCATAATAAATGATGCAATTACTTCTGGAGTTAGTTTTCTTAAATGTTGATTATTCAAATAATCTAATTTAGTTTTATCAAACATAGCAGGAGCTTTATTGAGGCGTGCCACATCAAATAAATTAATTAATTCTTGAGGACTTAATATTTCGGTTTGGCTTAAAGGACTGAATCCTAATAAAGATAAAAAATTAAATAAGGTTTGCGGTAAGTAGCCTAATTTTTCATATTGTTCAATAAATTGCATAATATTAGCATCTCTTTTGCTTAATTTTTTTTTGTTGTCATTAAGAATTAAGGTCATGTGAGCAAATTGAGGAAGATGCCATTGGAAAGTTTGATAAATCATAATTTGTTTAGGAGTGTTAGTGATGTGTTCTTCTCCGCGAAAAATATGAGAAATCTGCATTAAATGATCGTCAATAACAACTGCAAAATTATAAGAAGGATAGCCGTTTGATTTGATAATAACCCAATCTTCAATTTCTTGACTTTGAAAAGTAAGTTTGCCTCTAATTAAATCATCAAAGGAAAAAGTTTGATTGGTAGGAACGCGAAATCTTATTGCAAAAGTAGTTGTATTTTCTTGAAATTCTTTGTAAGCAAGACCTTGATCAAGTAGTTTTTGGGCGTATTTTTGGTAAATGGCAAGTCTTTCTGATTGGCGATAAGGTCCAAAAGGTCCTTGGATATCGGGCCCTTCGCTCCAATCAATTCCTAACCAACGTAAATTTTTTAATTGAGAAGCCTCACCACCTTTAACATTGCGGGCAAAATCAGTGTCTTCGATGCGGATAATAAACTCTCCTTGATTATGTTTAGCAAACAAATAATTAAATAAAGCAGTACGAGCATTTCCTATATGTAAAAAACCAGTAGGGCTTGGAGCATAACGAACTTTAATTTTTTTCATAGTTACAGTAAGGGTTTTCCTTTTAATTTAAAATCGATAAGGGGGTGTTGGTGTGGTAAAAAAATTAAAAAAAAGGAACTTTTTTACAAAGTTCTTTTTTGTGGATTAACGTTTGGAAAATTGTGGTGCTCGACGAGCTTTTTTTAAACCGTATTTTTTACGTTCTACACAACGAGAATCGCGAGTTAATAAACCAGCCTTTTTTAAAATGGCTCTTAATTCGGGAACACTTTCAATTAAAGCTCGGGCAATTCCTAAACTAATAGCGCCTGCTTGAGCTGAAAGTCCTCCACCATTTACATTCACACTTACATCAAAAGCTTCTCTTTTTTCAGTTAATTCTAAAGGTTGAATCATTTCTAGGCGTGTTGCAAGTAACGGTAAATATTTTTCAAAATCTCTAGTATTGATTGTAATTTTGCCAGTACCATTAGTTAAAATAACTCTTGCCACAGCACTTTTACGACGACCAGTACCAAAATAATTTACTTTTTTCATATAATTAAACCTCTAAACTTTCTGGTTGTTGCGCTTGGTGATTATGGTTTTGTTCGGCATAAACAAATAATTTTTTACCAATTTGTGAACCTAATTTAGTATGAGGAACCATCCCTAAAATTGCTTTTTCAACCATTCTTGTAGGAAATTTACGCATCATTTCTGAAGCTACAACTTTAGTTAAACCACCAGGATAACCTGAATGTTTGTAGTAAGTTTTTTGTTGCCATTTTTTTCCAGTTAAATGAATGTAGGCAGCATTTACAACAATAACATAATCGCCATTGTCTACGTGTGGAGTGTAATGTGTTTTGTGTTTTCCTTTTAAAATGGAAGCCACTTTGGTAGCTAATCTACCTAGGGTTTTACCCTTAGCGTCTACTAGGTGCCATTTAGGTTTTACTGTTGTTTTATTAGCCATTAAAGTTTTTTGATTGTTTTTTGTTTGCAATTGTTCTGTCATGGAATTTTCTCCTTATTATTAGTGAAAAAAGTGATTAATTTTATGTGTATATTTATTTTTTGTTTTAAAGCTATGAAAAAAAGTTATGAAATCTTTTGTAATTTAGATATGAAATAATCTTAATTATTATAATATAGTAATTTTTTATTTTCAATATTCTCTTAATATTTTACTAAAATAATGTCATTAAGTCAAGTAAAAAAATTATTTTATCAACTTTTTTAAAAAATAATGCATAAATTGTGTAAAAAAATGAAAAAAGATAACAATAATTAGATGATGCTCAGATAATTTTGATATTTTTTATACAAATAAAAAGCTCCAAAAACTACGTACCACAATGAAAAAAACAACAAAATTAAGTTAATAATAAATAAAAGTGTGTGTTTTTGAAATTTAAAATTTAAAATTTAAAATTGGGAAGTTGTTAAATAAAATATTTTTTTGAGGCAAAAAGATTAGTTTTTAATTCTTAATTTTGATTTGCTACACACATTTACTAAACATTAAGGGAATTTTTAAAAGAAAAAGCAAAATCTTTGCCTTTCAGCACTTCTACTAAAGCAAAAACAAAGTCAAAGACAGTTATAGGGGAACGAGAAGTTACAAATTTATCACTAATAACAGCTTTTTTGTCTGGCAAATAAGTACCTTCAATAAAATGATTACAAGAAGGAAAACAAGTAAAAGAATGGTTTTGTAATAAATCTAGTTTGCCTAGAAACATAGGAGCGGCGCAAATAGCTCCAATAACTTTATTAGCATCAACAAATTTTTGAATTAATTGCAATAAAAAAGTTTCTTTTTCAATAATTTGTGCTACGTAAGGTCCTCCAGGAATAACTAAAAAATCGTATTCTAAAGGATTAATGGTAGCCAAATTGGCATTTGCTTTTACACAAAGACCGCTAGAAGACACAACTTCTAATTGGGGATTTAGAGTTGCATTTGTTAAAGGAAGCGCTACGCGATTTAATAAAGCTCTTGTGACTAAAGCCTCGCAATCCTCAAATCCATCATATAAAACTAATAAACCTTTCATAATGTTCTTTGTTGTCTCCTTTTTTTATTATTTGTTTAGTTGCATGTGTGTGTGTAATTTTTTTGGGGGTTGGGGTTTAGTTAATTTAAAATTAAATGCAAAGGAAAATAAAAAAATACCACAAAAAAACTGTGATATTTTAATTATTAATTTTGGTTTAATAAATATTTTACTAAATTACGTCTTTTGCTGTTTTTCATAAACAAACCTCTTTTAGAGTGAAAATCATGAGGGTGTTGTTTTAAATGTTCACTTAATTGTTTGATTTCTGCTGATAAAATAGCAATTTGAACTTCAGATGAACCTGTGTCTTTTTCAAAACGTGAATTTTGTTTAATAATTTCTTGTTTTTGTTCTTTTGTTAATGCCATGTAAAAACTCCTTTTTTAATTTAAATTTGCTTGAATTTAATAGGTTTTAGGTTTTATAAAATTATTAATGTTAATGTTAAACTTTTAAAAATTGGTCCACATCAAGAACAAAAATCGTTGCTCCACCCACAGAAACTTCAGTAGGAAAAGAATTATAAGCACTAAACTCATTTATGATATTGTTTGGAATCATTTGAGTTTTTTTATGAGAATGGGCTTTTATAATTTCTAAAGCTTTGGATACTTGTTCTTCTTTGACTCCTAAAATAAAAGTTGCATTAGCTTCTTTTAAAAAACCTCCTTTAGTAGCTAATTTAGTTGTAAAAAAACTATTTTCTATTAAAGATTGTTGTACTTTGTTAGCATCGTGACTAGAAACGATAGCTATAATTAATTTCATATTATCCACAAGAGTATTATACCTTATTTTTCTTTATTTGATGAAAAAAAAGACTAAATTGTGGAAAAAAATGACCAAAAAGTGGGCGGGAAGAAAAAAATGGTAAAAATTTGATGTGATTAGTGTTTATCAATGGCAAAAGCAATTCGATTTCCTACAAAATAAACTGTTTGGGTTAAAATAAATGTAAGCAAAACAGATACTATAATTAAATCAAAACGAGTAAAAAAAGGTTCAAAATCATAATGTCCGTTATAGCCATTATCAATTGCAACTGCTGCAATACCTTGATGCCCTACAATTTGCAAAACAGAAGAATAAGCAATGGAAGTGATAAAAATAGAAGCTAGTTTTAAAATGATATCAGAACGGGTTTCTTTTAGTAAAAATTTAGTCACAAATTGAAATTTAGTTGCCCCAAGACTAAATGATGTTTGGTATAATTCTGGATTAGTAGTTAAAAAAACTTGTTCACAATTGCGAGCAAAAAGAGGAGCAATAACCAAGACTAAGAAAAAAAGAGCAGTACCAAAGCCATAACCCATGCGCAAATAAGGAATTAAAACTAATTTTAATAATAAAACAATTAAGATTAAAAAAGGAGTAGAAATGAAAAAATTCATCAAACTATTTAAAATCCAATATCTTTTATAATGTTTTTGTATTTGGAATAAATATAATAAAACTCCTAAAATAAGCCCTAAAAAAAAAGCAATAAAACAACCTATTAAAGTAATTTTAAGAGTTTCTTTAAAACCATTACATACCAATTTATTTTTAGCTAAAACATTCCACAAACGAATAAAAATATTATTTTCCATTAAGTTTTTCCATTAATTAGAAGCAGGAGCAGCGCCTGTTTTGCCTAAATATTTATCTTTAATGTTTTTACTTATTTGTTTAACTTCTTGTCTTGGAATCATATAAAAATTGGTTGCAAATGGATTTGATTCCATATATTCAATAGCTTCTTCTTCTTTTAAAATATCTTTTAAAATTTTAATTTTCCAGTCATTTTCATTATTATTAGTAGTTACTAAAGAAATGGTATAAGAATAAAGAATATCATCTAACTGAGTGGGCTTTTGCATTATGCCTAGTGATATAAATTTATTTATTCCCAATCCCATAACAGTAGGATAATTAAGACATAAATCAAAATCATTAGGAGCGAGAAATCTAGATGTAATTTTGTTTAATTCCGGTTCAGTAGTGTATTCTATATCAGGATATAAATCAGTAGATTTAAAATCTGTAGTTTTTAAATTAAATTGTTCTTCAATGTTAAGAGTGCGTCCTGGTTTTATTTCTTCTATAATTTTTAATTCTTGCAACACGCGCAAAGCTAAAGAACGTTGAAAATTATCTTGTGGAATCAAAATTTTAAGTTTGCTAGGATGGTTTGTTTTTTGAATTATTTCTAAATTATTAAAAGTATTAGGTTTAGCAAAAAGCCCAAATTTAGCTAAATAAACTACTTGGCTAAACGTTAATTTATCTTGATCTGGGATATTTGATTGTTCTTTGTTAAAAATATTTAGATCATGTACATGAGCGTCTAATTTGGCATCAACTTGTTTGTTTAAAAGCAATTCATTGGTTTGTTTAAATCCCAAACTTAAATATTGAACATCTAAATCAATATTGTATTCTTTTAAACGGTCTTTGGCATATCCCTCTAAAAAATCTTTAATAGTTGGCAGAGCAGTTGCTACTTTTAATTTATGGGTTTGTTGGTTAGAAGGGTTATTAGCTAAAGATTTTTTAGTATCCCAAAAAAAATAACCCAAAAGTAAATTAAACAAAAAAGAAATAGTTAATAAAGCAAATAATAGATTTTTTTTAGTTTCGGAAGATAAAGAAGATAGTTTAAACATGTAATGTGTCTCTTTTCTAAATAATTTTATTTATTAATATTTTGTTTGACAAAAACATTTGTATGATAAAAAAGGATAAAAATTTAGATAAAAATGTTTTTATAAGAAGTAGCTTCAAATTTACAAGAAGGATTAAGGGTAGCAATTTTAGCTAATTTTCCTTGTTCCAAAATAGCTACACGGTGACACAAACTTTTAATTACTGCAACATTATGAGAAACTAAAACAATTGTAGTTTTTAATTTTTGATTGGTTGTTTGCAATAATTTCAAAATCTCTTGACTTGTCATTTCATCCAAGGCAAAAGTAGGCTCGTCACAAAAAATAATTTTAGGTTCGTAAACTAAGGAACGCGCAATGGCTACACGTTGTTTTTGTCCGCCCGAAAGTGTTTTAGGATAGGCAGTTATAAATTGGCTAAGTCCTACAAAATCTAGCATTTCATTTACTTTAGTAGTAATTTGTTTTTCAGGAGTGCTTCTTATTTCTAAAGGAAGGGCAACATTTTCAAAAACATTTAAATTACTCAAAAGATTAAAATTTTGAAAAATCATAGCACTTTCTAGATGACTAAAAGTTTTTTGAATGGAAGAATTAGCATTTTTATCAGGCAACATAAATCCATTCATAATTTTTAATAACGTAGTTTTGCCAGAACCCGAAGTTCCTACTAACCCAAATATTTCGCCTTTCAAAACTGCAAGTGAAATATTTTGTAAAACTGGAAGTTGTTGTTTTTTAAGGCAAAAAGTTTTCGAAAGATTATTAATTTTAATCATAAATAATTCCTTGTTTATTGTTTTTTTGAATTTAAATGATTGAAAAGTGGGTGAAAAAAATGAAAAACTCTAAAACACAAATAATGAAGAAAAGTTTAAAAAATGCAATTATAGTCATTAAAAGTTTGTAAAAGTTTTTCAAAATTAGCAGGTAAGGATGCTTCCAAAATAAGATTTTGATTGGTGATAGGGTGGTTGAATTTTAGTATTTTAGAATGCAAAAATTGACCTAAAGGAGTAATATGGTGTGATGATCCATAAAGTAGATCTCCTACAATGGGACGTTTTAGGAAGGAAAAATGTGTTCTTAATTGGTGAGTTCTTCCTGTTTCTAAATTACATTCCATCAAAGAAAAATGAGAAAAGCGTTGCAAAGTTTTAAAATGAGTAACAGCAGTTTTACCGTCGGGCATAACTTGCATTTTTAATCGATTATGAGGATTTCTTCCAATAGGCAGTTTGATAGTGCCTTTATCTTCTAAAAAACCTTCAATTAAAGCCCAATAAATTTTGGTAATTTTTCTTTTTTGGAACGCAATTTGTAGTTTTTCGCTTACATAATTAGTTTTGGCAACAATTAATAAACCAGTAGTATTTTTATCAAGTCTATGCACGATACCAGGTCTTTGGGTATCTATATTACTTAAAGTTTGAAATTGGTGTAACAATCCATTAACTAAGGTTGTTTCTTGAAAACTTAAAGAAGGATGCACTACCAAATTGGCAGGTTTATTGATAACTGCTAAATAAGAATCTTCATAAATGATGTCTAAATTAAGATTTTGAGGATTTTGTAAATTAATATATTCTTGAGTTTGAGGGATGATAACCATAATGAGGTCTTGAGGTTTTAGCAAATAACTTTTTTTAGAAGGTTTGGTGTTGACCAAAACTTGTTGTGCCAAAATTAATTTTTGACATTGACTTTTATTTAAATTAATGTGAGTTAATAAAAAATGATCCAAACGTTGAAATGCCTCACTGGCAGAAATAAGAAACTCTTTTTTTTCATTCATGTAAAAGGCCTTGTTTTCTAAAAGTTAAAAAATGTAGTAAAAAGGTTGTGTTGCAAAAAAATAAAGACAAAATAATAAAAAGGTTAAAAAATCAATAAAAAGCATTAGTGATAAAATTAAATTATCATAACGATCACCAACTCTAAGCAAACTTAAAATTGGTGTTAATTGTAAAGATATTTTTGGTTTTTTGTAAAAAAGCTGTTTTTAGAAATGAAAAAAATAGATTTGAATTTAAGTTTATTCGGAGTCAATCTGTTGAAACAACTTCTTCAGAAGTTGTTTCCTTATTGTTTGGATTTGATTCATTTAATTCTTGGTTGTCTAAATTGGTTATTGTTGTTTTCAATTCATCATTTAAAGAAGTTGTATCAGTGCTATTTGTTTCATTGTTGGAAGACATTTGAGAAGTTGGTTGGATTGGGGCGTTGGCTTCTTCTTTTTCTTTTTCCCACCAAGCAATTTTTCCTGTAGCTACAATTTCGTCAATATCTCTTTTATTAAGAGTTTCAATTTCAAGTAAATATTTGGCGATTGTGTCAAGTAAATCTTGATTTTCTTGAATAATTTTTTTGGCTTGTTGATAACAATTAGCAATAATTTTTTGAATTTGTTGGTCAATTTCTAAACCTTTAGGATCAGAAAAATCATTTTGAAAAGTGTTTCCTGAATATTGCACTGGTCCTAAATCACTCATTCCATATTTAGTTACCATCAGTTTAGCTATTTGTGTAGCGTGTTTAAAATCGTTATAAGCGCCGTTAGAAACGTCATCAAACATTAATTCTTCAGCAACACGTCCGCCCAGAAATGAAGTAATTTGGGCCAATAGGGCTTTTTTGGAAGAAAAAAAAGTTTCTTCTTGAGGAAGCATTAAGTTGTATCCGCCTGCATTTCCACGTGGAATAATGGTGATTTTTTGCACTATTTGGGCAAAAGGAATTTTGATTCCAATAACAGCATGTCCTGCTTCGTGATAAGCTACCATATGTTTTTCTTTGTCATTATATTTTTTAGATTTTTTAGCAGGTCCAATTAAAATACGATCTAAAGCTTCACTAATGTCTTTTTTATTGATAAAAGTAGCATTTCTTCTAGCAGCTAATAAAGCAGCTTCATTTAATGTTCCTTCTAATTGAGCACCACTAAAACCTGGAGTTTGTTTGGCTAATTCTTCTAAACTGATTTCTTCTGAAAGTTTTTTATTACTTGCATGTAATTTTAAGATAGCTTCACGGTCTTTAACGTTTGGTAAAGTAATATTAAATTGACGGTCAAAACGTCCAGGACGCAAAATAGCTGAGTCAAGAACTTCGGGTTGGTTAGTAGCTGCAATAACAATAACACCCATTTTTTGGTTAAAGCCGTCCATCTCTACTAAAAGTTGGTTTAAGGTTTGTTCAGAACCGTTGCTCCCACCAATATTGGAGCCTCTTTTTCTAGCAACTGCCTCAATTTCATCGATAAAAACGATACAAGGAGCTGCCAGTTGAGCTTCTTTAAAAAGATCTCTAACACGCGAAGCTCCAACACCTACATAAACTTCATCGAAATCAGAACCCGAAGCAGCAAAAAAAGGAACGCCTGCCTCACCTGCAACTGCTTTGGCAAGTAAGGTTTTTCCTGTTCCGGGAGGTCCGTACAACAAAACTCCTTTAGGAATTCTTGCTCCCATAGCAGCATATTTACGCGGGTTTTTTAAAAAGTCAATCAATTCTGACATTTCTTCTTTTTCTTCATCAGCTCCTGCTACATCTGAAAAAGTAAATCTTTTTTGATTGATAATAACTTTGCGACTTTTAGCACCTTTTTTACCAGGGGTTGATGCCAAAATTTCTTGTCCCATTTGTTTGATAGTATCTGCAAAAAAGAGAAAAAAACAGTAAAAAATTAACATTGTTAAGCATTGTCTAAATACCCAAAAAGCAAGTTCATAACCATTCCAAGGTCTAGGATCTACAGAATAGGTGTCATATTTGTATTTTCCGTTTGGTTTTTTTTCAAATACTTTATCACAAGGTATATTAAAAAAATCAATTACTCTACCATTTGTAGTGGTAACTACAATGTCACAAAAAGCAGAGTTAGCAAAAATGGGATTATACTTTATTTTTTCAATTTCGTTTTTTTGTGCAAGTTCATCAAATGTATTGTTATCTTTTTTTTCGTGCTTAGTAAAATAACAATAAATAAAAGTTGAACCTATTAAAATTACAGCAAAATAAAGGACGCCCATATGGAATTTTTTAAAAATTTTATCAAAAAATGACATAAATTAACCTTTCTTGCAAGAAATTATCTTTGGGTTAAACATTAAAAAAATAAAATATTTTAATATTTGGAGTTTAAATTCGGGATGGATGTAATTTCTGCATTTATTTTTTTGATTCTCATTTTTAATTTGTTTGAGAAAAACAATTTGAAGAGGTAAAAAAGTTTTTAAAAGCTAAATAAATCCTAGATTGATTTCCTAAAGTTAGGTTTATATATAAGTGAGGAATAAATAAAATATTGTCTAAATTATCTACTACTAACCATAAATTATTTCTTTGAATAAGAGGAACTTTTTTTTCAATTAAAAATTTTTTCAATTTTTTAGTGCCAAAACTAAATTTTAATGTGTCTTTGGGTTGGCGCAAACGCACTTTTAAAGGAAAGCTAACTTTTTGAGGATTATAATTGAGGGATTGTAACAAAGGACAAACACAAACAAGACAAAGATTACATGTAGAAACACACAACAAAGGTTTTGTTAAAGCAAAGGCGAGCGGTAGTGTGGGTTTCATTAATGCAATATGTTTGTAATCCTTAATTAAATGCCACTCGGAATTAAGATGCCAAGATAAATTAGGCTTATAAGGATTGTTAATGCCTTTGATTATATTTTGGATAAAAATAAAACTTTTAGTAATATTTTGTTTTTCTAATAATAATAAAATGATATCTTTTTGAATAACTAAATCAAGGTTTAAAAAAGGCGCAAGTGCAATAAAGTTTGTTTGGTTACATATATGATTTGTGTGTTTTGTAAGAAATAAAAGAGTTTGTTTGCGAATAAAATTGTGGGCTTGCAAAAGAATTTGTTGGTATTTTTGGATATTTTGCAAAAAACCAGTTTTAATTTTTAAGTAAGGAATAACTTTATGCCTGATTTGGTTTCTTTGATAGGTAATTTTTTGATTGGTGTAATCTTCCAAAAAAGGAATTTGATAAAAAGTAACATAACTTATGATTTTAGCTTTGGGAATGTATAAAAAAGGTTTCAAAAAGATGAAATCTTGCCAAGAAGTTTGGATCTGCATGCCACTATAACCTAGCAAAGTGCTGCTTCTGCTTATTTTTTGTAAAATAGTTTCTGCCAAATCATCTAAATGATGGGCTGTCAAAATAAAAGGGGTTTGGTGTTTTGTAGCTATTTTCATTAATTTTTGTTGCCTTAATAAACGTGCTTGGGCTTGAAAGTTTTTTTGAGGGGAATTTATTTCAAAATAATGGAAGCCAAGGGAGTTTTGGAGACAATAATTTTTAACTAATTCTTTATCTTGCCAAGCATTGGAACGTGTTAAATGGTTGAAATGCACAACTTGAAGTTTTATTTTTTGTGCCACCAAATAATGAAGTAAAGCCATTGAATCAATGCCACCACTTACAGCTATAATATAGGTTTGATTGGCATCTAGACTACAAGCGAGTTTAATGGTTTTCATGAAACATCCTTAATTACAATTACATTTGAGTTTGAGTTTTAGGGTGTTGAGTTGTTCTTGGTCAACTGCGCCGGGAGCTTCTAACATCAAATCTTTAGCACTTTGGGTTTTAGGAAAGGCAATGACATCTTTGATATTATTGGTTTTGGTAAACAACATCACAAGACGATCAAGACCTAGGGCAAGTCCTCCATGAGGTGGAGTACCGTATTTAAGGGCTTCGACTAAAAAACCAAAACGGTTTTGAACTTCTTCTTGTGAAAATCCTAAAAGACTAAAAATTAATTCTTGCGTTTGGGGATTGTTAATTCTTAACGAACCACCACCCACTTCATAGCCATTCCAAACTAAATCATAGGCTTTGGCAAGGGCTTTTTGAGGATTGCTTTTCAAAATGGTAGAATCACAAGGAGCAGTAAAAGGGTGATGTAAAGAGTAAAGACGGTTTGGAGGGTTTGAGTTTTCCAAAGTAAGATTTGGTTGGGATAGGTCTTCTTGAATGGTTTCAAATAAAGGAAAATCAATAATCCATAATAACGCTTCTTGAGTTGTATCAATCAAAGATAAATCAAGGGCTAGTTTGGTGCGAAAAATACCTAAAGCTTTTTGAATAATGTCTTTTTTTCCAGAAACGACAAAACAAATTTCTTCATTTTTTAAAAAAGAATCATCTTTAATAAATTGAGATATTCCACCTATAATTTTATCATTTTTTTTAACAAAAGAAAACAATTTCAAGTTAAAATGTTTACTAAAAAACAATTGATACTCATCTAGTTTAAGGCGTGTCAAAACTGCTGTTTTGGAAACTTTAAATCCTTTAATGTTGCATGATGAAAACATATTTGGGGGACAAGTATTAGTATCAAAAAAAGCAGTAAAATCTGTAATTTTAAGGGGGTTTCTTAAATCTGGCTTATCAGAACCATAAAGTTCAAAAGTTTGTTGATAAGTTAATCTTAAAAAGGGTTCAAGAAGTGGTTTTTTCCAAATATTGGCAAATAAATCTACTATAATTTCTTCCGTTAAGGACATAATTTCATCTTGATTTAAAAAAGATGTTTCAATATCAATTTGACTAAATTCAGGTTGTCTATCAGATCTGAGGTCCTCATCACGGAAACAACGCGCTACTTGAAAATACCTTTCAAATCCTGCAATCATGTATAATTGTTTAAAAAGTTGGGGAGATTGAGGAAGAGCATAAAAATTACCTGGATAAATCCTAGAAGGCACTAAATAATCTCTTGCTCCTTCAGGAGTTGATTTAGATAAAATGGGAGTTTCTAGTTCTAAAAAATCATTTTTCAAAAGAGTTTGACGAATACTTTGGGTAATGTGGTGTCTTTGAATCAAAAAATGTTTAACTTCAGGATTCCTTAAATCCAAATAACGATATTTAAGCCTGGTTTCTTCTAAACTTTCTTGACTTTGAAACACATTTAAAGGTAAGGTTTGAGCCTCACTTAAAATTTCAATATGAGATACTAAAATTTCAATATCACCAGTTGGCAAATCAGGATTTTTATTGATTCTTTCAATTACTTGACCTTTAATTTGAACGACTGTTTCTAGTTTAATTAAAGCTATTTTGTCGTATTGTGGATTGTTTTCTTTAACTAATAATTGAATGATTCCAGAAACATCGCGTAAGTCAAAAAAAAGAGTTTTTCCTAAATTACGTTTACGAAAAATAAAACCTTTTAGAAAAACTATTTTTCCTTGATGGACTAGTGTTAATTGATTATTATAATGACTATATTTATTTTTCATGAATTAATTTAACTCCTTGTTGTTTTGAAAATAAGAAACAACATCTTTTTGCAATATGGTGGTTTGCTGTTGGGTGTAAGTATTTTTGATTGTAATTTGATTGTTGGCAAATTCTTTTGGTCCCAGAATTAAAAGATAAAGGGGTTGTTTTTTTAAGGCTTGTTTAAGGCTTTTGGAAAAAGATAAAAACTGATAATTAAGATCGGCGGAAAAACCTTGATGGCGGAGAGTTTTTGCAAGTGAAAGACCTTGATAAAAAAAATGCGGCACACTAACTAATATAAAGGCATCCAAAGAAGGTAAGACATTTTTGTTACAAAAAGAACGGGTAGCTAGAATTGACATTAAGCGTTCCATACCTAAGGCAAATCCAATACCAGGCGAAGGGTTTCCTCCAAATAAAGTAACTAAATTATCATAACAACCACCCCCACCCAAAACTGCTTGATGTCCTTGTTCGTTATTATAAACAATTTCAAAAACGCTATGAGTATAATAATCAAGCCCACGGACTAAATCATGACACAATTCAAAATTAACATTCATTTGTTTAAGTCCTTCTAAAACTTGTAAAAAACGAACTTTAGCATCGTCAACAAGGTGATCAAAAATGCGTGGTGCTTGCTTTAAAAAAGGTTCATTGTGACAATTTTTACAATCCGAAATACGCAAAATATTTTTTTCAAATCTTTCTTGACATAAAGGACATAATTGTTGATAATGTGTTTGTAAATAGTTTTTAAAAACTTGTAAATAATTATTGTATGTAATTTTACATCCCAAAGAATTAATTTTCACAGTAATATCACAAATCCCTAATGATTTAAGGGTTTCATAAGCAAGAGTAATTACTTCTACATCTAAAAAAGGGCTTGATTGTCCTAAAATTTCTACTCCTAATTGATGAAATTGACGATAGCGTCCTTTTTGAGGTCTTTCATAGCGAAAACAAGGTCCATAATAAAAAAACTTGTGTAATTGTGAGGTTTTATCTAATTTATTTTCCACATAACTACGAATAACACCAGCAGTTCCTTCAGGACGCAAAGTAATAAAACGTCCTTTTTTATCTGCAAAAGTGTAAGTTTCTTTGGAAACCATTTCTGAATGTTGAGCTGCTCTATCAAAAACACCACGATATTCAATTATAGGAGTTCTTATTTCTTGCAAATGATATTTAGCAAACAAAGTGCGAATGTGATTTTCTACTTTTTGCCAACAAACCGTTTTATCTGACATCAAATCATAAGTACCTTTAATTTTAGAAAACATCTTTGGTCTCCTTTGTTTTTTGGGGATTGTTTTTTGTTATTTTTTGGGATAAAAGTTTTAATAAAGATTTTTGAGGATTTGTTCTTGTTGGGGATTTTTTATATTTTTTAATTTTTAGCGCTAATAAAGCTTTAAAAAAGCATAAAAATAATTTAAAAAATACACACAAACACACAATAAACAAAATAATTTTAATAAGGAGAGGCATCATTAATAATTGAATAAAATAGAATAAATGGAGTAATAAATAATTGTCTGAATTATAAATAATAAATTATTTAATTATTGATTCTTTGAATTTGACAAATTTGCGGAATTTTATATAAATTAGTAATTAAATTATTTAATTCTTTAGTATTAGCTATTAAAATCCTAATCTTAATAATTGTTTCTAATTTTTGTTTATTAATAACATTAAATTCTAAAATACTTACATTAAAACTGTTGATTTTATTAATAATTTGTTGCACTAAAGTATCTTTGGTAAAAGCAATAATACTAATCCAAGCAGGATATTTAGCAATGGTGGAATCTTGTTGCCATAAAGCAGTAATTAGTCTTTTTTCATCACATTGAGCTAAATTATTACATTCCTTGCGATGCACAATAATACCTCTTCCTTTAGTGACAAATCCTAGGATTTCGTCGTTATAAACAGGGGTACAACAACTTGCCAATTTTAATTTAGGATTTCTAAGACCTTCAATAATAACGCCTGTCTCACTTTGATGTTTGAGTTTAACATGCGATTTTGCCATTTGTTTTTGTAAAATATTTTGACTTAAAGTTTCTTTGGCTAAAACAAACAATTTATTAATTACTGACTTAGGATTTAATTGTTTTTTAGCAATTTCATAATAAAAATCGTTAAGAGTTTGAATATTGTAACGCTCAAAATGTTTTTGGACAAAATTATTATCAAGTAAGGAAAGTTCAATTTTATTGGCAGTTAATTCTTTTTCAATAATATCTTTTCCTTTTTGAATCTCTGCTAAATATTCAGTTTTATTTTCTTTGATATCTTTTTTTAAAAAACCTTTAATTTTTCTTTTGGCATGCGTTGTTTTTACCATGCGCAACCAGTCTTTATTAACTGATAAAATATTTTTATTGGTTTTAATCGAAATAATATCGCCATTTTTTAGTTGATAATCAATTGGTACAATTTTCCCGTTAATAATAGCTGCTGTCATTTTGCTTCCTACTGCGGAATGAATACGAAAGGCAAAATCAATGGGCGTAGAACCTTTGGGAAGTTCAAATACTTCTTGAGTAGGAGTAAAAACATAGACATTATCACTTAAAATATCATTTTTAATAGCATCTACAAATTCTTTGGGCGTTTCTTCGGGATGATTTTTGGCATCCATAGTAATTTTAACCAATTCTTGATACCATCTTAATTTTTTGGCAAGTTCTAATTGTTTATCTTCTTGGGAATAAGTTTTATTTTCTTTATAAGCCCAGTGAGCAGCAATTCCTTTTTCAGCAATTTCATCCATTTCTTGAGTTCTTATTTGCATTTCAAATAAAGAACCATCCTTAGTTAAAACAGTTGTGTGCAAAGATTGATAAAGATTGGGTTTAGGAACTGCAATATAGTCTTTAAATCTTAGGGGCAATGGCGAAAAATAACCGTGAATAATCCCTAAACATTGATAACACAAATCAACAGTAGGCACAATAATTCGGATAGCTAAAAGATCAAAGATTTCTTCAAAACTAACTTTTCTTTTAACAATTTTTTTATAAATGCTATAAATATTTTTGACACGTCCTTTAATAGTGTAATTTTTGAGTTGGTGGCTGTCTAAAAGAGATTTGATATTGGTAATAATTTTGGTAATTGATTCTTCACGTTGTTGTTTTTTTAACCGAATTAAATTAGAAACACGGTAATATTCTTGAGGAAAAGCATATCTTAGAGACAAATCTTCTAATTGTGATTTAATTTCAAAAAGTCCTAAACGATGTGTTAAAGGAGCATGAATTTCTAAGGTTTCTTTGGCAATGCGTAATTGTTTTTCTGAAGGCATCGCATTTAAAGTTTGCATATTGTGCAAGCGATCAGCAATCTTTACAATAACAACTCTAATGTCTTTTGCCATTGCTAAAAACATTTTTTGTTGATTATCGGCATGTCCTTGATTTTTGTGAAAAGCAATTTTGGTAAGTTTGGTTGCTTGATAAACTAAATAAGCTACATCTTCGCCAAACAAAGAAGTTAAATCTTGCATAGTAGCATTAGCATCTTCCAAAACGTCATGGAGCAATCCTGCCATTAAAGTATTGGGTTCGCTGTTTAATTGTGCCAAAATTTTAGTCACTGCATAAGGATGAATAATATAGGGTTCTCCTGTAAAACGTGTTTGCCCGTGATGTTTTTCTTTGGCAAAAAGATAGGCTTGAGTAATTTTTTGCAAAATGGTAGCATCTTGAATATTTTTGGAAATCACAACCATTAAATCTTGATATAATGTATCTTTTTCTAAAGTTAAATCGAAATTTAAAATCATCTTATCACCTTCTTTTTTAAGGATTTGAAAAAAAACGAAAAGAAAACAAAAGGAATCAAAAAAAATTAAGTGTATAGTCTTTTTGTGCCTTTAAAATAAACTTCTTTAATAACACCTGCACCACAACAAATATTGTTATCATAAAAAGCACATATTTGCCCTGGAGTTACTGCTTTAATTTTTTGAGGATAATGAATTTCTAAGGTGTTTTGGTCTATCCAAGTTAAAATAACATCTTGATTGGGTTGGCGGTAGCGCATTTTGGCTTGCAAGTGCAAATTGGTTTTTTTGCCGCGCCAAACAATATCACAAATTAAGGCTTTGTCACTATATAAATAAGGATGTGTACTACCTTGTTCTACGTATAAAGTGTTAGTTGGAAGATGTTTTCCCACGACAAACCAAGGTTTTTGGCTGGGAATATCACCCAAACCTAAATTTTTGCGTTGCCCTATGGTATAATACATTACTCCTTTGTGATGTGCTACAAAAGTACCATCCAAAGTTTTAATATCACCTTTTTGAGTGGGTAAATAGTTGCTTAGAAATTGAAAAAAATTTCTTTCACCAATAAAACAAATCCCTGTGGAATCTTTTTTAGTGGCATTAATTAAATTATTTTCTAAAGCAATTTGGCGTACTTCTTTTTTGGTGAGATTACCCAAAGGAAACAAAATATTTTGTAATTGTTTAGTTGTTAGTTGTGATAAAAAATAAGTTTGATCTTTGTTTTGATCCACAGCACAAGCAAGTCGCGGAACTAATTTTTGGTCCGAAAAAGTTTCATATATGATATTAGCATAATGTCCCATAGCAATATATTGAGGGTCAAGTTTTGTTGTTGCATACTCAATAAAAGCTCTAAATTTAATTTCATTATTACACAAAATATCAGGATTCGGAGTAAGATTATTTTCAAAGGTTTTGATAAAAGACATAAAGACTTTTTGCCAATATTCTTCAATAAAATCAACACGATGCAACTTAATTCCTAGTTGTTCAGACACTTTTAAGGCATCTTTATAATCTAGTTCTTGCGGGCATATGTCATTTAAAGTGGGATTACCTTGGATATCAAAATTAAGATTGCTATCCCAATTACGCATAAAAACTGCTTCTACCAAATAACCTTGTTTTTTTAAAAGAAAAGCAGCAACAGCACTATCAACTCCGCCTGATAAACCAACAACAACTTTTGTCATTTTTTGCTCCTTTTCTTTGTTTTTAATTTGTTATGTGTTTTTTAATTTGTTATTTGGATGATATTTTATGATGTTTTGGTATTATTATGTTTTTGGAACTTTGATTTATTAATTTTTATTCTTGTCTTTGTAGATAAATAGGAAGTAAAAATTCATTTCTGGGAGAAAGACTATTTTCTAAAACTTTAGGACCTGGTGCCATATTTTGTCTTTTAAATTGGTTTTGATAAAAAGTTTTAAGATATGAAATAACTAATTGATTGCTTTTTTCTGGACTTAAATCAAAGGCAATTTGTAATAACCAAGCAATTTTGGTTTTGGTAAAACCTTTTTTGATATGGCAACAAAGAATAAAATCTTCCATAATTAATTTTTGATTAATGTTTTCTTGTACTAATTTTTGATATAATTTTTTTAAGGCAGGTGCAATTTGTAAATGGTTGTTTTCTAAATGATAAAGTAATAATTCTTTAACTAAAACGTTAGGAACGCCAACATTGACATTATAAATGTGGTCGTAATGACTACGAGGATTGTTTTTTCCTAAAGCCATATCCGAAAAATTATTATTTTCTAAAAACAAAAACTTTTGCGTTTGGGAAGCAAATTCCTTTAAAAAAACTTGATCTAGGTCTTTGGGACAAGAAGCAAACTCGTTTGACAAAGTAGAAATGTTGTTAATATAGTTGACTAAAGTAGCTGTTTCATTTGCTTCATTTGTTGCGCTTGTGTCGTTTATGGCATGGGTTAGATTAGTAGTGGCATCAGTTTTGTCAAGTCCCAAAAAAGCTAACAAATCTTTTTTCTTTAAAAAACTACTTTCACAAATGTGGCAAACTCCTTTAGTTTGTAAAAAATCTTTGAGGAGTTGATAATGAGTTGGGTTAGAAAAAAGAAGTGGATTTAGGATTATAATGAAATCTTCTAACGGTTTTTGCAATAAGGAAAAACTTTGAAAAGCAACTACCAAAGTTAATAAATCTTTAATATTTTCAGTAATTTCTACAATTATTTTGGCATTCAAATTACTAAGTTTGGTTTTAAGTGCTAATACTTGGATTTCGTTTGCCAATTTTAAGTGTGAAGCGACATTTGATTGAGGAATAAAAGGTGTTTGATTAATTGGTTTTTCAAAATAATAATGAGGCGTTTCTTTAAGTTCAAAATAAGCTTTCAAAAAAGGATGTTGTTTGCCTATTCTTTGGTCACCATAAGTAGTATCAATTCTTCTTTGAAATTTAATTAAATCAACACAAACATCAACTACTAAACTTACATCTTGATTAAATAAATCTTTTTCGGCGACCATTTCACCTAACAAAGCAGCCATTTTGTGGTTAGAAAATAAATTATCAACAGTGGATTCAGTAATTCCACTACTGGTGTAAAAATAGCCTCCAATTTGTTTGCGAGAATGATCAAGAACAGCATTTTTTCTTAAATCAAGTTTTCCTATGTGATCGGTTGAAGCAGAAGGATTAAAAATTAAATGAGCCCCATTTAAAGAAAGTAGATCGCCAGGAGAAAAGACAGTCCATAAATCTTGACAAATTTCTACTCCAAAAATAATATCAAATTGAGAATTAATAAATAAAACATCTCCAAAAGGAACTGTTTGACCCAAAATTTGGATGTATTGGGATTCGCAGGTGTTACCTGATTGAAACCATCTTTTTTCACTAAATTCTTTATAATTGGGAATAGTTTTTTTAGGGGTTATTCCTAATATTTTATCTTTTTGAATGATAACTGCTACATTAAATAAAACTTCATGCAAAGCAAGAGGCATACCTAAAATATAGACTCCTTCAAAAGAATTATTTTTTAAAAGCCAATCTAGAGCTTGAAAATTTTGTTCTAAAAAAGTAGTTTCAAAAAAAAGATCTCCTGCTGTATAACTACTTAAACAAAGTTCGGGGAACAAAACAAAACTGGCTTTACTTTTTTTTAGAACATTTTGCATACTATAAGCATTTTTTAAGGGATTGCCTACTGTTAAAGGAGGACTTGCTAATTCAATTTTAATAGCACCGTTTTTGTACATTTTCTTTAATTTGCTTCCTTAGTTATTAATTATTTAATAATTAAAGATTAATATTTATGATAATTAATATTTTTTTATTAAGATAATTTAATGATAATAACTATAATTTTTATTGTTTATATTTAAATAATTTTTTATAATATTAAATAAATTGATAAGTATTTAATTTATGGTTTGGGGGATGATAAAAAAATAAAAACCATTATATATATTATATAATTTTTTAATAATTTTCCCAAATAAAACCTTATAATTAATTCTTTTTTATTATTAATAATAATTTTTGATTATAATTGTATTTATAAAGATTATTTTATTGCTAAAAACTATTATTAATAATAAAGATAAACAAAAAAAACTAGGTTAAAAAACCTAGCTTTTTTAAAAAGAATATAATTTAGGGATTAATTAGTTTTTTTTGTTTTTTTTAACAAAGAAAACAACACCACTAGCAACAGCAACAACTGTAACAACTAATAATGTTAAAAACCACCATGATTTGTAAAAAGGTGTAGCAGCAGCAACGCCTTTATTAGCGTCAACTACATAATTTAAAGATAATTCACCTGTAACAACATCAGTTTTTGTAGATTTAGCTTTAATTATTACTTTTTTTGAATTTGTGTCAGTTGAATCGGTTGAAACATCAACATTTGCTTCTGTTAAAATATTAATTAAACTTTGGTCTGCTTTAAGAACTTTTAAAGCTTGAACAACAGAAGGTAATTTCCCAGCTTCTTCGTCTGATGAAAAAGTAAGTGGTTGTTTAGGTGCTTGTAATGAACCTAAATTGGTAGCAGTATCAGCAGCAAAAACTTGAACGCCAACAAACATTAAAAAAACAGCAGCAAATAAAACTATAACTTTAGAAACTAAATATTTTTGATTTTTTTGATTTTGCATTGTTTGTTCTCCTTTCTTGTATTATATAATCATATGGTTTGAGTTGTTTTCTAACAGAGAGTTAAAAGACAATCAAAACCTATTATTATTTTAACACGAAAAAAGAAAAAATGAGAGATAATAATTAAAAAAATAAAGCTTTATTAGTTACAAAAATTATTCTTGTGTCCCTAAATCAAAGTTATTATCTTTATTTTCTTTCAAACTTACAACAGCAGCCTCAGTTGTAATCATCAAAGCAGAGATAGAAGCAGCATTAAGAATAGTTTGACGAGTTACTTTAGTAGGATCAATTATACCTTCTTTTAAGAGACAAACATACTTACCTTCTTTAGCATTAAAACCAAAATTTAAGGGTTGTAAAAGCTGTTGTTTTACTACATCTTCACCTGAAAATCCTGCATTATAAGCAATTTGATAAGTAGGCACTAAAAGACTTTGTACTACTACATCAATTCCTTGTTGTACTTCTTTCTTATCAGATAATAAAGTATCTTTTAATTCTTGATAAACCTCAACTAAAGCTTTTCCACCACCAACTACAATTCCTTCAGTAATAGCAGCTTTAGTAGCATTAAGAGCATCTTCAATACGTAATTTTTTATCTTTTAATTCAGTATCAGTTGCAGCCCCAACTTTAATTAAGGCAACTCCTCCTGATAATTTAGCTAATCTTTCTTGCAAATTTTTAGTTTCATAATCAGAAGTAGAATTTTTAATTTGGGTTTTTAATACTTGAATACGTTTTTCTAATTCAGGACTTTTAGAATTACTTATCAAAGTAGTATTATCTTTTTTAATAATAACTTTATTGATATTTCCTAAATCATCTATTTTCAAATCTGCTAATTTCATATTAAGATCTTTAAAAACAAAATTAGCTTTTGTAAGTACTGCAATATCTTTTAACATTTCTTTTTGATTATCACCAAAACCAGGAGCATTAGTTACAACTACATTAAAAGTTCCTCTTAATTTATTAGCTACCAAAACCCCTAAAACTTCATTTTCCACTGATTCAGCTACAATTAACAAAGGTCTAGATGCTTTTACTACTTCTTCCAAAATAGGTACAATTTCTTGCACAGTACTAATTTTATGATCAGTTACCAAAACTAACGCATTTTCTAAATGTACTGTCATACTTTCTCTATCAGAGACAAAATAAGGAGAAGCATATCCTTTATCATACTGAAATCCTTCAACAACTTCTAATTCTGTTTCAAAACCTTTGGATTCATCAACATTAATAACTCCATCTTTACCTACTTTTTGCATCGCTTGGGCAATGATTTTACCAATTTCTTGACTACCTGATGAAACAGAAGCCACATTTTGAATATCTTCTTGGGCGTCTACTTTTTTAGATTTAGCTAAAAGTTTTTTGGCAACTGTTGATGAAGCTAACTCAATTCCTTCTTTTACTAAAACAGGATTAGCTCCTGCATCAATTGCATCAAAACCACGATGAATCATACTTTGTGCCAAAACGGTTGCTGTAGTTGTTCCATCTCCTGCTTTATCGTTAGTTTTAGAAGCTACTTCATATACTAACTTTGCTCCCATATTTTGATAAGGATTTTTTAATTCAATTTCTTTTGCAATAGAAACACCATCATTTATAATAGCAGGTGACTCATAGGTTTTTTCTAAAATAACATTACGTCCTTTAGGTCCTAAAGTCACTTTAACAGTATTTGCAATTGCATCTACTCCTTGTAATAAAGCTTTTCTTGCTTCTTTGCCATAAAGTATTTTTTTACTCATTTTATTACTCCTTATTTATTGATTTATTAATATTTTTATGATTTATGATTTTAAAAAGGGTTTAAAATATTGTCTTTTTATTTATTAATATTTAGTTTATAATTATTTATCTTATCTATATTTTATCTCTTATCTATATTATCTTATTTAATTTGTGCCAAAATATCTTTTAAAGCAACAATTAAATAATCTTTTTCTCCTAAAGTAACTTTGCTACCAGAATAGCTTTTATAAACTACTTCATCATGTTTTTTTAAACCTTCAACTTTGGAACCTACTTCAACAACAACACCAACAGAGGATTTTTCTTTTTCTGATAAAGCCAAAATAATTCCACTAGCTGTTTTAGTTTCTTCCATTTTCAATTTTAAAACAACATTATCATGTAAAGGGATAATTGTTTTTTGTTTCATGATTAAACTCCTTTTAATTTAGTAATTTATTATAGTAAATAAAATATTTTTGTAATGAGACTTAATTTTAGCACTAAATAATTTAAGTGCCAAAGCAATTTTATTATATCATAAGATTTAATAATTAGCAAGTGTTAAAAGAATTAATTAGGTTTGGGATGATTCAAAAAATTATTTTATGTTTGTAGTAAATATTGTTAAATTATCTTATTGGAAATTGCAACAAAGTTTTTTATTTATTTTGTTTGTTATTATATTTATTCATTTATGTTATTATTTATTATCATAAAAATAAGTTTGATAAATAATCTTTAATCTTGGATTAAGATAAATAATACAACCCAATAATAATAAATTACAAGTAATAACTGTTTCTAAATTAAGAACAAAAATAGTAATAAAAGAAATTATCCCATTAGCAAAAAAGATATTATAATGGGGATTGTCTTTTAGAATATATTTAATACTTGGCAAATAACATAAATAACCATTTATAGCATAAAGACAAGTATGAATTAACATAATTATAATTAAAATGATTAATAAACGTATAATATTTTTTTTATTAATATTAAAATGACTTAAATCTTTACAATATAACAATCCTGTAAAAGACCAAGATAAAAGAGGCATTAAAGTTTTTAAAAGATAATTCAGTATAAAAAAAGGTACTTTATTAATATTTATTTTTTCAAGCAAAAAAATATCATAATCAGCTAAAATCCAAAAATGCCCCAAAGTAGTTACAAATTCACAAAAAATATAAATAAGAAGCATTAAAGAAGCTTTCTTAAATCCAAAGAAAAAACCTAAATAAAATAAAGGTACTAAAGCAAGATTCAAATAAGCTTTATAAGTTAAAGGAGACCTAAAATAATCATATAATCCCATTTGTTTAGAGAGATGAAATAATATAAGAGCTAAAGCAAGTATATGAGCTGCTAGAATATATTTATGCAAAGGCTTTTTAGTCTTTTGAGTGATTGAAGAATACAAAATATTGCTCCTTTTAATTTTCTAATATACTTGATAAATTTATTTTTAAAGAATTATTATATCACTTTTATCACCTCAATTATAACATATATCAAAATACAATAACATAATGTTAATATAAATAATTTATTCAAATTATCCAACAAAGATAAAAAATGTTAATTAATAATAAAAAAAATAATGGATATAAATATACATTATTTAATATAATTATTTAATTGTATTTATTATAAAGATTTATAATTATATATAATTTTCTATATTAATTTTAATATATTATTATATTTATTGATAACTATTATACTTTAATCTTTATATTTGGTTAATTTTTCTATGCCTCCATAAATTTTTTGAAATGCTGCATATAAATCTTTGTTTTTTAATTGTTCTTTATTTTTTTGAATAAAATTTCTTTAGGATACCACTAACTGTTCAATTAATTTATCAGCACAAACTTCTTCCATTAATTAATCAATTTTAGGATTTAAGGTTAGGTTGAAATAATCAATTTCTTCACCTGAATAAAGAGGTCTTCCAATTTTATCATTATAAGCATTAACTAATGTTTTAAATTCAGTAAAACGTTTTTCTGCATCAATGATTTTTAATACCATAAGCTTGATAAAAAGCCCCTCTTAAATCACTTAAAAAAATATCTTTTTTTTAATAAATATGTTTGTGATCTTTTAATTGTAGTTTCAAAAGGTGTTTGTTGTTTTTGTTTTAATGCATTCATTTAATCAAAGGGGGGTTTATAGGCGATTAATGAGTTTTTTCAAAATATTGTTTCTTTTTAAAAAAATCTTTTTCTTATTACTTATATTATAACATTAATAATTTTAATAATTTGAAATTTTTTTAAGTTTTTTTTACTTTATGAATAATTTTGTTTATTTTTTTCCAACAAAAAAAGCCGTCTAATAATTAGACAGCAAAATTAATTAAAAATATTTAATTTAAACTAATTTAATTAAATCAAATTAAATTAAGGAGAAGATTGAAAACTTTGAATATAATTATTTTCAAGATATCTATACCAATATTAACATTCAACTTTATTTAATATTTTAATATCTTGTTTTTCATAATCTTTTTTAAGTTTTAATTTAAGTTTTTGTAATTTAAAATATTTTTTAAAATTCTTATTAAGAAAATAATTTTTTGGTTGAATACTAGATAAATTTAAACTAAAATAATTAGAATTTTGAAATTGATTTGGAGCCATATAAGATTTAAACAACAAAGTTAAATTATGTGGAATTTTAATATTTCTTCCATTAATTGTTTGTTTAATATTCCATTCAAATATATTAGAAAAATTAAAATTAACCATTGGAAATGAACTTAATTCTATTTCTTTAATTATATCATAAGGAAATAACGCAAAAAAAGATTCTTTGGGACAAGAAAAACATGTACGAGAAAATCCAAACAAATGACGACTATAAAAATCAATTCCAATAGAAGCATTAGTTTCAATTTGTTTATCATTTTTAGTAATATATTTACTAACATAAGAAACAATTTTTGGAATATAATCTTTTATATCAAAAGTTCCTTTATCAAAAACTTTACATTTATTAATTTCAATTTTTAACATTTTTTTAAGATTAGTTTCTGATGGTCTATAATGGTCTATAAATTTGCACATTTTGACTAATTGGATTTAAATGTTTATAATGTTTTATATTATTTTTATTCATAACAGATGCATAAGCATTAGCCCAAAACAAAGTAATTTTTGGGACTTTAACATTCTTTTTCTCGTAATAATTTTGAGGTATTTTAATATTACCTTTTTCATCTATTTTATGCATTAAATAATCATCATAAAAAATACTCTTATTTCCTTTAATAGGTCGGTTTTTCAAACCCAAAGCATAATTCTTTAATCAGTACATAAATAACGAGAATATCCACCAAAAGACTTTAAAACATCAACACTAAAAAGAAAATGATAATGAATAGTTCCTAATCTAGTAGTTTCCAAAGAACAAAAATAACGAAAATCTTGCATTTTAGAATAAACCAAATCTTTTTGAGAAAACTTTTGAAGCAAATTTGATAAATAAGTTTTTCTTACTAAACGAATAAAACGTTTTCTTACTTGTCCCATAATATTAGGTTCACAAGTATATTTTATAGATTTACCTTATTATATAAAGGTTTATCCTTAGCATTTTGAGTAGATTCTCGATAATGCCTTAAAATTTTTAATTTTGGTTTATTTTCTTTAACTTTAACTTTTTTTAATTGTTTTTTCAAAGAATAATCAAAATTCAAATCATCATCACTTAATCCTAATTGTCTTTCTTCTTCTTTTAATTTTAGATATTTTTTATGATATCTAATTCTTTTCAAAGGTTCAAACATAGGATAATTAAAACCTTTTAAACAAGTCTCTAAACCATTATATATTTTTTTTACTTTATAAATATTTTTAGAAATTTCCTTAAATAAACACATAATTTCCAATAACATTTATTATAATCAGATTCAGTAATTTGATTTAATTTATGTTGTTTTTCTAATTAGTTAACTTTTTCATTATAAGTTTTAATAGTAGTAGATAATTCATCATAAATTTCTATATCTTCTAAATTAAGTAAATTAATTTTTAAATAATCTAAATTAAAAATTTTATCACTTAATCCTTTTGCAAAATCATAAGAAATTAATTCTTTTTTTACCAAAGAATAAAAATAATCTATAAAAATAGAAGAATCATTTGAAGTTAAAATTTCAATATCATATTCAACACGAGTTATTGCAGTATAAATTAATTTTTTTTCTAAAACTTTATCTTGTGATTCATTTCGGTTTTGCCAACCAATTAAATAAACACATGCATTTTCAGATCCTTTATATCCATGTATAGTTGACAAAATAATTTTGCAATCTTTACTGTTTTTATCAACAGTAGTAAAAGGAATTTGATTTTTTTCAAACTCATATTCAAGTTTTTGTAATTCACTATTACTACGACAAAGAACAGTTGTAGGATGAATTAAAGAATTTTTAATTTTTTCACACAAATAATTAACTTGTTGATAAAAATTATTAAAAAAAGAAAAATTTATAAAATCTCTATATTTTTTTTCACTAAAAGATAATTGTAAATATTCCTTATTATCAATTAATTCATTAGCTGCTTTAACAATATTAATACCTTTAGAACGATAATTAACATTTAAAAAATGTTTTTGAGGTCTAAAATCTTTTAAAAAAGTTCCAAAATGCGTTCACTAGAACCAAAAGAACTATAAATATAAAAAATAATTTAAATCTTGGAATTCATCAATAAAAACAGAACGATTATAAATTAAACCATTATTTCTTTCAACAAATTCAATAAAATCACTAGTTTCAATTAATAAACCATCAAAAGTTATTAAAGTTATAATAATTTAATTTTTTCATAATACAAATTTAATAACAATTCAAAAGATTTTTTAAAACTTTATCATCAATTTTAATAGATGAATAACGGTTTTCTTTTTGAAAAGTTAAACGTATTAAATTATTTAATTCCTGTAAAAGATTTCTAAATGAATATTTTCTTTGTTCTTTAAAATACAATTTTAAATCTTGATTTTCTTTTAAAATCAGTTTTAAAATATTTAATTTAGTTTCATCATCAATAAATTTTCGTTGTTTTGTTGTTTCATCAAAAATATTATATTTTAAATAACAAGAATAAGCAAAACTATGAAATGTTCTAATTTCATAATTATCTTTTAAATATTTTTCTAATTCATAATCATTATAAGAAGAATAATCTTCTTTTAATGATAAAAATAATTTATCATAAATAATATTTTTAGTAGCATTAGTAGCTACCAAAATTAAAGGTTTTTCTTTTTCTTTTTGTCTTAATTTTTCAATTAAAATGGTAGTTTTGCCAGAACCAGCTCCACCATATATATACATGCAAGAATCATCTAAATTAATAATATCTTTTTGTTCTTTTGATAAATTAAATGACATCTTGTTATCCTTTATAATATTAAAAGACCCTCAAACCCCCAAAAGGGGCCTTATACAAAAGGGGCCTTATAAGAGAGAGTGTAATATAGTTAATCTCAATATCCATCAGCTAGCCGCCTAATTCGCTATGCTCGTCTTTGAATATTTTTATACTTATTTTATTTGCTTATGCATGATTAATTATTTATGATTTCTTTAACGGTTCCATCAGGGTTATAATAAATTTTAATCTTTTTGCCTGTTTGAAGGTCGTATTTCTCAATATAATCAATTGTTTTACCATCACGACAAAAATAAGTTGTTTTAATTAATTTACCTATGTCTTTATTATATTCTTCAATATAATCAATTATTTTACCATCCGTTTTATAATATGTTTTTTTAATTAAATTACCTGTGTCTTTGTTATATTCATTAATATAATTAATTGTTGTGCAATCAGGTTTATAAAAAGTTATTGGAAGATATTTAAGTGATGAAGTTTGGTCTGGTTGTTTTTGTTCTATTTTGTATCTAATTTCTAATTCTTTATTATTTTTGGTAAAAAAATTAATATATAAAAATATACCAATAATTACACCAATCAATAAACAAATAAAATTATCAAATAAATTATATTTTTTCATCTAATTCTGTTTTATTAATAATTTTTCTTTATTATTTTTCAACCTTTTCATAATCTACTTTTTCAAATAATATTAAAGGATAATTTAAATTATCCTTTAATGAGTGCTTTTTAAAAAGCACTCATTATTTAATCCATGTAATTTTAGTTGAATCAAGAACAACAATGCCAAACTTATATAAAACAAAAATAAATATACCACTAAGGACAATAAGTGTTAAAACTTGTCTTAAAGTCATTATTTTAAATCTCTTTTTTTATTATTTAGCTATTGACAAATAACCTTTTGAAGCAAAATAAACAATCAAAGGAATAACAATACCTATTGTAGGCAAAATCCAATATGTAAAAAACTGCCTAAGGTTAATTTATTTCTTCTAAAAGATTTTTTACTGGATGCTGAATAAAAACGTCTGTAATTTCTCGCCATTTTAATCTTCTTTTTTTTATTTTTATTTATAAGAAAAATATTTTTTAATATTTAGAAACAATAAGGAAACCAACTTTAAAAGTTGGTATTTTTTTTAATGGTTCTTTAATCGCCTACATAATTCAAGTAATTCATTAATTTCTTTATTTATCAATTTTTTTTATTCTATAATCTATTTGTGTTATTTGTGGATATATATTTGTTCTATTTGTTGTTCAAATATTTCAATAAAATTATTTAATTTATCTATTTGAGTTTCTATTTTTTTTAACTTGTTGTTTAACTAAAACTTTTTCTTTGGCTTTAACTTCTTTTAATATTGTTTTATGTTTTTTAATGTTTTCTTCTATTTCATCTTGTTTAATTTGAATTTGAAGTAATTCTTTTTTTAATTGTCTTCTGTCGTTGTTTAATTGTTCTTTTTGTTCGGAATATAAATTAGATTTTATTAATTCTTTTTCTTTTTATTTCATTTGTTGTTCTATTTTACCAATATTATTATTAAATCTACTATCATTATTTCTAGCAACTTTTTCAATCATCATAATAAGACGTCTATTAGAATGGTTCTTCTTAAGCAAATTTATAAATTAAAGAATTAATGGTTTAAAAAAGATAATTAAGTGTATTTTCGCAACAAGGGGTTTTTCTTTTCTTTTTTTTAATCACGAAATTTAAAAAAATGTCTTGAAGCTTTTATCACCGACTTTAATTTCAATATGATATTCTAACTAAACCGACATAACTTTGCGGATATCTTAAATAATTTAAAAAATATTAAAAAGCAGTTATAAAATCACCCTTTGATGCATCTACTTTCATTATCTTTATCTTTTTAATTAACACCTTCATCTCTATTATCTGCTAATAAAACAATTTGATAAGTTAAACCACAACGAAATAATTTTTCAAATAATTTTAAATTTTCTTGTTTGTTTTCTGGTTTTTTACGTTCCTTTTTTAAACTTAAATAATGTTTTACTAATTGTTTAAAATATGATTATCATCTTCATTACCTAAACCGGCGTCTTGATAATCACGTGACATTAATGCTTTTTCTAATTGTGCGTTTTCTGTTACATCTTTAACTTCAAAAAACTCATCAGCTTGGGATTTAAAAGTTTTAAAATTATTTTTTCTCTTTTGAGTATCAAAAAAATTAGACAGCCTATAAAATCCCCATAAAAGCAACAGTATAAACAACTAAAACTACTAAAAATTAATACTTGCGATATCCTCTCCTGTAATTTTCTTATTCTTATTAATATTAACGCATATATTTATTCTAATTCCTTTCCAATATTGTTTTTATTATGAAAACAAAATATTTATAATTTATCAATTAGCTATTATTAAAGATTAGATAATAATAATTAATTTGATAATAAAAAAAGTTAGCCTTAAAAAATACCCAAAAAACAATTTTAATTAATTATTAATTAAAGATAATAATTTGATAATTTTTAAAGAACTAACTTAATAAAGATAAAAAGGAACATTCCTATAATAAAGAACAATTTATTCTTAAATTAGGGAATAATAATGTTCTTAAAATGAAGAACATTTAAGTAATACAAAAAATGATACTAAAAATAAATTATTGGTCCTTTTTTCAAATATTAAATGTTTTCAAACATGCAAAAAAAATAATTGAGGAATAACAAAATAATAATTTACTTAGCTTTATTAATGCAACAATTAAGATGCATGAAGGGGCAAAAAGTGATAAAATCGAGGTGCAAAACCAAAAATATGACACAAAAAATAGTAAAAACTAGTCTCTTTTATCTTTAAATAATAAATATTTGATTATAGATGAGATTTGCAATATTATTTTATTAGATTTAAAATAAATATACAAATATAATAACACAAAAAAATCAAATAAAATAATATTGCAATTAAAATCAATCCCTATACTCGATATAAAATTATCCCGAACTAAACAAACAACAATAAATTTATTTTTAAAAAAGTAAAAAAACATCATCCAAATAAAACCTTATTATGATATAATAATTTATATACTGTAATTAATAAAGGAGAAAAACAATGAGTAAATGTTATATCACTGGAAAAACCACCCTTTTTGGTAATCGTCGTAGCCACGCTATGAACGCAACTAAAAGAATTTGGAAAGCCAACTTACAAAACGTAAAAATTGTTGACGAAAACGGCAAGGTTCAAAAAGTAAAAATCTCTGCTAGGGCTTTAAAAAAACTCAAATTACAAAGAGCCTAAAAAATCTTGGATTTCTTATTTTTTATATTTTCTGATTTTCTCAAAAATAAGAAATCCAAGGATCAAAAAGCCAATAAAAAAAATAAATAATAAAACACAAAACACATCGCATAACACATAACAAAATAAAAAATAAAATCAAAAAAGGAGCTCTAAATGCATGAAAGCAAATATTCACCCTCAATTTGAAACAGTGGAAGTATCTTGTGCAACTTGTGGCAAACAACACCTAATTGGCACCACAGTTACTAGCATCAAAATAGAAACTTGTTCTAATTGCCACCTTTTTTACACTGGCGCCCAAACTTTTGTAGTTAAAGCAGGTCCAGTTGACAAATTTAACAAACGTTATGGAATTACCCAAGAACAAAAAATTAAAACAGTTTCTTCAAATGCTGATAAACAAAAAGAAACCACCAAAGAACAAGAATAAAAATAAATAATAAATTCAAAAATTAAATACTTAGCCTTATCACCAAATATTTAAAATAAAATAGCAAATCGCCTTCTAAAAGTTCTTTTGGACCAACTATCACACCACAAAAACCAAAAAAATTAATTCAAATTATCTTATTTATAAAGGAGTTCAAAAAGAATGACCCAAAAAGAACAAGGGCAAGGTTTTATTGAAGTTATTTGTGGACCAATGTTTGCAGGAAAAACAGAAGCATTAATTCAACGAAGCAATCAAGCATTACAACTCAACAAAAAAATTTTATCCTTTAAACCACGAATAGATGACCGTTATTCTGTTAAAGAAGAGATAATTTCTCACAATCGCAACACTATTCCTGCTATTTTAATTGACAAAAGCAAAGACATTCTCGCGTTTATTACTCCCGAAATTGATGTTGTCATAATAGATGAATCCCAATTTTTAGATAACGACATTATCGCTATTGTAGATTATTTAGCTAACTGCAATATTGAAGTTATTATATCAGGTTTAGAACTTGATTTTTGCGGAAAACCATTCGGACCAATGCCTTATTTATTAGCAATTGCAGACGCCGTTACTAAATTAACTTCCATTTGTGCTATCAGCGGGAAAAAAGCTAACCGAACTCAAAGATTAATTAACGGCAAACCTGCTCAAAGCAATGAACCTGTGATTTTGGTAGGTGGAAAAGAATGCCATGAACCTCGTTGTCGCAAACACCATTGTTTAGCAGATATTGATAAAACAAAAATTAATTGGCAAAATTTCACCGACCAATCTAAATAACTCCACTAAAATAATTCATCTCAATAATTCGTTTGGAATGCGGATTAACACTTAAAATATGGAAAATAATAAACAACAACATATTTTTTTTATGAAAGAAGCTTTAAAAGAAGCTTTAAAAGCCTACCTCAAAGAAGAAGTCCCCATCGGAGCTGTCGCTGTTTTAAACCAAAAAATAATTGCACGTTCTCATAATAACAGAAACACTAAAAAAAAATTTTTTGGACACGCTGAATTTTTAGCCCTCATAAAAGCAGGCAAAAAAATAAACAGCCGTTTTTTAAATGATGTATCTCTTTATGTAACTTTAGAACCTTGCTTAATGTGTACAGGAGCTATCATACAAACAGGCATCAAAAATCTTTATTATGGCGCAAGCATGGAAAAATCATATTCTTTTAATGATATGTTATCTATCAAAAATATGCCTTTTATGAATAAATTAAATATCCAATCAGGACTTTTAGCTCAAGAAAGCACACAACTTTTACAAAAATTTTTTCAAAAAATAAGAATCAAAAAAATAATTTATTATCCCCATTAAAACAATAAAAACAAATTCAGCAAAACAATAACAAATCTTATCACAATACAATTAGACCATCAAAACCGATGGTCTTTTATTTTCAAAAAAAATAATTTTATTTTAATATATTGACGCATCCTAAATAATGAACCTACATTAAAATCACAAATAAACACTAATAATAAAATTACTAATATTTACAAATATTTACCAAAAAATAAATAATAAAACGTACTAATGAAAAAACAAAACTTTAACAAACAAAATAAAAAAATTAGAAATATTACTAAAAAAACCAAAAATATGAAACATTCCAATCAACTAAAAATAGCTCAAAAAATAATTACTATCTTAAAAACAAAAGGCTTCGAAGCCTTTATTGTTGGTGGTACTGTCAGAGATTATTTACTCAAAATAAATGCTAACGAAGACATCGACATAACTACTAACGCCGATCCCCAACAAATAAAACTCCTTTTATGCCCAGAAAAAACAAACCAAATACAAATTTATTATGATAGCCTTAAAATAACTTTTGAAAATTATCTTTTCGAAATTACTACTTACAGAAAAGAAGGCACTTACAAAGACTATCGCCACCCTAGTGAAATTTTTTTAACTAAAAACATCCATCAAGACCTTTTAAGACGTGATTTTACTATTAATGCTCTTTTAATGGATGAAACTGGTAAAATATTTGATTTCACACCCGAAAAACAAGGGAAAAAAGATTTAAAAAAAAGATTAATTCGCACTATCAAAGACCCTTTTATTAGATTCCAAGAAGATCCTTTAAGAATTTTAAGAGCTTTTTATTTTCAATCTAAACTAGGTTTTTGCATAGAAAAAAAAACCAAAAAAGCTATCATCCAAAAAAACCATTTATTAGCTAAAATTTCTTCTCAAAGAATCTATGAACACATCGAAAAAATAATAACTCACAAAAACTGGCACCAAACTTTTAAAACTATGATAGAAACCAAAACCCATCTATTTTTACCCCAACTAGAACAAAGTATTCTTTGTTTAGGTTATCTACATGAAAATCAAATTAAATACATTCAAGCACACCACAAATTAAAAAGAAGAATTTTTTGGTCAATTTCACTTTTACTAAAAAACAAAATCCTTACATCTTTTCCTTTTACCAAACAAAAGAAAAAAAGCTACCAAAACATTGCCTCTTTAAGTTTATATCTTTGGGAAAATATTACTTTTAATTTATTTAAACATGGATTAAAAAATTGTCTCCTAGCTAATCAAATTAATTATCTTTTACAAAAAGAACCTTATGAAGCAGCCAAAATACAATATATTTATCAACATTTACCAATAAAAACAATTACTGAACTTAATTTTAATTGGCAAGAAGTCTTAAAACAATTACCCCATAAGCCCAAAGGAACATGGATTAAACATACACAAAAACAATTAATTACCAAAGTACTTAACAAAGAAATACCCAACATCAAAGAACAATTAATTAATTTTGTACTTAGCCAAAATCAAACCCTAGATAAAGAATAAAAAAATAAACAATATGAACTTAATTGTGTATTAACAAAATTATAAACATCAATTTATTTTTTTGTTTACAAATGTAATAATTCAAACTCACTATTTCCCATTTACAAACAACCTTCATCAATATATTTTTATCAATCACAATCTAGACCAATAGGAAACAAACGTATGAAAAAAAACCAAACCAACAACTTACCGAAATATCAAAAAGGACAAATCAACTTTTTTACAGGCAAAGTCACAAGCATCAATCAAGGACTTCATTTTTATAATATCACCTTGCAATTACAAGATAAAAGCGATATTAACATCAAATTAGAACCTCGAACCAAACCACCTATCCAAGGACAAATATATCATTTCAAAACTATTTGTCTTCTCAAAAATGAAGAAATTATTTTGATGAATCAAACATATAATTTAGCTTATAATGTATTAGATATGAAAACTTTGTACGAAATTTATTTAACTTTTTATGAATGTTCTCCTATTTCTTTTGCAATAGTAAAAGACGAGTTAGAAAGCTATTTAAATAAAATAAAAAATAAAATCTTAAAACAAATTACTTATAATTTATATTACAAAAACAAAAATAAATTTTTAATTTCCAAAGCAGCGTTAAAAATTCATCACAATTATTATGGTGGACTTGGTTATCATACTTTAACTATGTTAAAAATGGCAGACTCTCTTTTAAAAATTTATCCTTTTATCAATAGTGATTTACTATTTGCAGGTACTATTTTACATGACATGGAAAAAATTAAAGAACTAGATTTAGAACAAAAAAATTATACACCCAAAGGTTTGCTATTAGGTCATTTAGTCATGGGTGCTTGTGAAGTGGAAAAAGAAGCCCAATTATTGGGTTTTCAAGATAAAGAAGAAGTGTTATTATTAAAACATATGTTAATTTCTCATCATGGACTTTTAGAACATGGAGCTGCCAAAAGACCAAAAATAGGAGAAGCTCTTTTACTTTGGTATTTAGATAATATTGATTGTAAATTAACATCTTTACAAGAATTTTTAAAAAAAACCGATACCCAAAAATTTACAGAACCTATCCCTGTTTTAGAAAAAAAAGGGTTTTATAAATCATTAGATTTAAATCAAAATAATGATGATGAATAATTTTTTTAATTACAAAAAATAGTTATTTTCTAAATTTATTTATATTATTTATTATCTATTTTATTTTTGTATAATATCAAATATTAAAAGTTTTGTAATAAATTATTCAAGTAAGAATTCTTGCAAAGTTTGCCAAGGCAATAAAACACAATTAATTTTACCTGGCAATTGATAAACTATATCAAATGCTTTTAGAGCTGAATTAAGCAAATCATCATCATAAGTTTGATTTTGAACCATAGCCATAAAATGATTAGTTTTATTTAAGGCTTGTGATTTGGTTAAATGTTGCAAATAAAATGACATAACACTGGCAGAAGCAACACAAATAGAACAAGCATTAGCTTCATATTTAATATCTATAATTTTATTGTTATCACATTTTAATTGAATAATAACTTTATCACCACAATAAGAAGTTTGTTTTTCAAATTGAATATATCCTGGGAGTTTAGCATCAGTTTGATTTTGTGGATTGTGATAATGTTTCATAATTATTTCGTGTTTTTTAGGATCAAACATTTGGTTATTTCTTTCTTGTGGTTTGCGCTTATAATGCAAAATATGTTAATAATTTGATTATAACCATTTTTGTTTAATTTTTTCTCTTAACTCATTCTGGTCTTTTACCATAATATAATCCTGGGTTATGCCACCTTGTAAAAATTGTGCTTTTTTATAATGAATGTCATTTAAAACTTGTTTAAGGATTGTAACTTTAGAGCTTGTCTCAGTTCCTGTTTTAGCAGCTAAAATAACAGCATAAGATAAAAACACATCTTCTTGGGGTTCAATATTTTCTTCTTTTCCTAAACCAATAGAACCAACTCTTACAAAATTACTATCTCTCATCATACCAGGACAATTAATTGCAAGATCATATTTTTGAGTATCTTGAAATTTTTGAGAAATTTCTAAAAGATGTGAAGTTTTAATAAATTCAAAATCATAAATGTTTTTGACATCCTTTAAGGATAGATTAAAACCTTTTTCTTTAATGGTCTGTTCGCTTACTTCAACTAGTTCTAATTTTTTAAGTAAAAATAAAGAGCGAGCAAAATCACAAGGAGCTATATGCAATTCATTAAAAGGGGCGTACAAAACACGTAAATTTTTGTGTTTTTTAACATCTTCCAAAGTTTTGAGTCCTAGAGTGTTTTTTTTGTGGATGTATAATCCATATTTAGGATGAAATAAGGGGCTTACCATTGTTAAAGGCAAAGTTCCTTCTTTGGTTTTATAAATTTGATTATATCCTTGCATAGTGTGAAAATTATTACCAATATTAGCGTCAATCAAACCTTGTTTTAAGGCTTCATTACCTGACAATTGATATTGGATTTGAACTTCTTGTTCACTTAAAATCTCTAATTTAGCGTTGTATTGCAAAAAATCATCTTTAATTTCAACAAGAGCATCAAGAACTCTTTGAAAAGGGCTTGCAATTTTAATTATTTGTTCCATTGTTAATTCCTTTTTTGTTTTTGCTTTATAATGGTGTTGTTTTTAGATTGGGAATAGTGTTGTTTGTAGAATTGAATAAATAACAATATTAATAAACTAAAATATTTTTACTATCATATTTTAAATTTTAATGTTGTAGCCATAATTCTTTAAGGTGTTTAGTAGTTTTTTCTGGGTCTTTGACCATAACATAGTCTTGTTGGACACCACCTTCTTGTAAATGAAATGCTTTTACTTTAGGATTGTTTAAAATGGCTTTAAAGGTTTTTATCTGTTCGCTATCTTTATGACTTTTTAAACAAGAAAGCCCAATAGCATAAGAGGCAATAAAATCATCTGTTGGTTCTTCGTTGCCTTCAATGATAGCTCCGATGCGGAAAAAATCAGGATAAGGATTCATAAAGGCAGGCCAGTTCACCATAAGATCGTATTTTTGGGGATTTTGAGCAAATTTATCAGGAGTTTGAGAAGCCTTAATAAATTCTAAATTATAAGGATTTTGGATGTCTGCAAAAGAAATACCAAACTTTTTTTCTTGTAATACTTTAGGATCAATTTTAATTAAACCTAATTTATTTAACAAAACCAAAGAGCGAGGAGTATCGCAAGGACCAATATAAGAAAAAGCCACAGCTAAAAGAACTTTTAAATTAGAATGTTTTTTGACATCTTCTAAGTCTTTCAAAACGGGATTACGGTTTTTATTGATATAAAGTCCGTATTTAGAATAATAAAAGGCTTGAACATATTCAAACATTTCTTTATTGTTAGTTTTTAAAATTTCATTGTGATAATTAACAACATGAATATTAAAATATATTATACCATCAACTTTACCAGAAGAAATTAAATCTGTTCCTTCTGTGTAATAATTTACCTTAGTGACTTGGAGGTCAATGCCGTCTTTTTTGACTAAATCACTAGCTTTATTCAGGGTATTTACAACTGATTGCAAAGGGCTTGCAATTTTAATAATTTTGGGAATTTGCATAAATTTAAAACCTTTTTCAAGCAAATAAATAATTTATTTAAATTTGAGAATTTGAATAGCAATGTAGTTATTAGAAATATTTTAATCGATAGTATAAATAAAAAATAAATTCATAATATTCTTAATAATGGTTAAAGCGTTGCAAAACCTGTAATTTAAATTTTTTCATAAATTAAAATAGATAGATTGCAGTAAATAAAATTTTCATTATCTAATTAGATTATACAACAAAAGCAGTAAAATAAAATAATATTTTTTAGTAATTTTTAGTTGATGATTGATTTTGGTTATTGTTAAAATGTTTTAGAAATTTATTATATATAAATAACTTTGGAAATGCATGAAAATGATAGCAATTTAGTCAACAAAATAAAAAAAAGACCAACTTTTGTCATAGTTGATCTTAAATATTATATTCAAATTTGATTGTCTTAATGTTGAACAAATGAAATAGTTCAAAAAAAATTATGCTTTTGGAACAGTTAAAATAATAGTTAAAGGATTTTGTTTTAAGACTTTTTTTAATTGCTTTTTGGTTGAAACATAATTTAAGAAAAAAGGATAAGCAAAAGCTAAAACAAAAAATAAAACTATATTTGACAAAAATAAATAAAGAGGTACGATTGCTTTTAAAAATGAGCAAAGCTTGGGCAAAAACGTTAAAAATAATTCTAATTTGCCTTTCAAAGAAGCCGATATCACCATTAATAAAACAAATATAAAAAAGAATAAAGGAATCCCCAAAAATTGAATAATAGTTAATTTTATATTTAAATGATGAAATATTTTGTGAATATCCTGATCAGAAGCCCCTAAAGATTTTAGAATACCAATATCTTTGTTTTTTAAAGTGATAATATTTCTCATATGAATAATCATTTGATAAAAAGATATACCTAAAAAATATATGTGAAATAATAAAGGTGCTAATATCCACCAAAATGTCTTGTTTTTGGCTTGACTTTCTGGTGTTACATAACCTAAATTACAAATCCACAGAAACATATTGAAAAAAAATAAAAAAGAAAGAGTTAAGAATAAAGAACCATTACTAGATGTAGAAATGATTTTAAAAGCTAATTTCTTATTATTTTTTAAAATATTTTTAGTTACTAAAAGAGCTGTTTGTTTGGAAAGATGAGGAGTTTGTACTAAAGGCAAATGAATTGATTGGTGTTGATAATTATAATTTTCATTTGCCAAAGTAGGTGCAAAATCTAGTTCCATAACATTATTTTTTTGTTTTAATAAATTAACAACTTCTTCTTGGGTATAAGTTTTATTTTGTAATATTTGGGTTTTATCAGTAGAAGTTTTAGTTGCTTTTTTAATAAGGTCTTTTGCAATTTTACCATCAACAAATTCAATGATGCGGTCTGCATATTTATAAGCACTTTGTTTATCGTGAGAAACTACAACAACTAAGGTATCTTTTGATATTTGTTTTAAACATTCAAAGATTTTTTGTCCTGTTTTTTCATCTAAATTACCAGTAGGTTCGTCTGCCAAAATCATTTTAGGATTTTTAATTAAAGCACGAGCAATACTTACTCTTTGTTTTTGTCCGCCTGAAAGTTGATTAGGATAGCGAGTTTCTAGACCATCCAATTCTACTTGTTTTAATATTTGTTGCATTTTCCAATTGTCTACTGGTTTTGATTGTAGTTCGCAGGCCATTTGAATATTTTCAAAAACTGTTAAATTATCTAATAAATTATATTCTTGAAAAACAAATCCTAAAAAATAATTGCGATAAGCATCTAGTTCAAATGAAACAAATTCATTAATGTTGCGTCCTAAAACTGTAATATTTCCTTTAGTAGGTTTGTCAAGCCCTCCTATAAGATTCAATAAAGTGGATTTACCAGAACCTGATTTACCAGTAATAAACACTAATCCTTTTTGAGGTAATTGAAAAGAAACATTTTCAAGAACTTCTGTATTTTGAATTTTTTTAAATAAATGGTTGATTTTTAGCATAAAATTAATATCCTTTTTATTTTTCGTTTGTTGTATTTAAGGCAACTTTTTTACTTAGTTGTGGTTTTTTAATTTGATGTTTTTTAATTTTTTTAACTATGAACCAATAAAGAAATGCAACAACTAAAGAAGTAAAAGCAACAGCAGCAGTAATGACTTCAAATATATTGTCTTTAACCCCTTGTTTTAATTTTTCAGGAAAAGTTCTTTTAACATCTGCAAATTCTTTTGTAACTTCTTTTTTGGCTTCGTTTCCTAAATATTTAGCTAATATACGAGTTAAATTAGAAGCTATTAAAGAAACATCATTACTTTTTTCTCCTAAACACAAACCAAGAAGTTTAGTTGCAAATTTATGATTATTGAAAAAATTTCTAATAGTAGAGATTTCTTCTTGGGGATCTATGTTTAAAGATGAAGGAGCAACATCAGCATTAGCAGAAGGCCAAAAATTATTAATTTTATCTTGAATAGATGCCCAAAGGGAGGGTTTTTCTTGTTTATCTTCAGGGTTTTGTAATTTATCCAAATCTTCTTTCACTTGTTGAACTTTTTGTAAATTATCCAACGCAGTTTTATAAGCTTCTTTTAAGGGTTGAGGAGTTTGATTATCCAAAAAAGGAAAAAAACTTTTAAAAGATTGCCACCAACTTTTAGAAGGTTTTAATAAATTGGAAACATCTTGAAACTTATTTTCTTTTAAATTGTTTTCTACTTCTTTATATTGTTGTTCTGCTTTTTGATATGCTTCATCAGATTCTAAAATATTTTTTAATATTTCGTTTTGTTGAGTTAATTCTTTAATTTGTTCTTTTGTGTTTTCGATGGCAGTTATTTCTTCTTGTATTTGATTTAATAATTGTGTGTCAATATTTTTAGGGGTTTTGGTTTCTGCCAATTTATTATAAATAGATGATCCAGCTGCTTTGGTTATATTCCACAACCAAGAACCCCATCCTTCTTGGTTTTCTTCTTTTGGTTTGTTTAATTGATTATCTTTTGCATCATTTTGATTTTTATTATTCCCCTCATTTGCACTTTCTTCTTTTTGTGCATAAACAAAATTATTATTAAAATAAGAATTTTTATTCTTAAAAAAACTAAAACTACAAACATTAAAAACTATAAAAATAAAAAAAATAACTAAATTTAATATTAATGCTAAACATAATATTTTTTTACCTATAAATTTCATCGTTTTACTCCTTAGCTTTATAGGACATTTAAGTATTAAATTAAATGTTATGATAAGATATTTTATTGTAATTTAATTTATTTTTTTCTAAGTTAAATCAAATAAATTAATTTTTTGGATAGTTAGGTTTTTGAGATGCATAGTTAAAGATAATTCATGATGTTTTTGACTATAATAAAGTCTAAATATAAAATAGTAAAATGTTATTTCTAATTTCTATATAATTATAAATACTACCTTATTTATATTATAACTTAATTTTATAAAACAAAAGCAAATTTGTGATGTTGGCAAGCTAAAAATACCCTTTAGGGGATTTAGGGGGTTTTTTATTTAAGTGTTTTTTGAAATTCTTTAAATATGATAAAAACCCACTTTATTAAAGTAGGTTTTTTGGGTGTAAGTTTTTATATCCAAAGAGCAATTTTTTCTTCTAAAATATAATTTCCCGAATCATTTAGTATTACTTGATTGTTCTTTATTTGAATATAGCCTTTTTTAAAAGCATTGTTAAGACATTTATTATAACGAGATAAAGACCATTTTAGATCTTTATAAATCTCTTGAAAATGATTTTTTTTCAATTGATCTTGGTTATTTTTGAGATGCATTAGTAAAGAAATAATCATAAATTCTTTTTTTTGCAAATTATTTTTAATCATCTTAGCAACAATTCCAGTTTTGGGGGCTAAAAAGAAAAAGAGCAAAAAGTTAACTAAATTAATAAAAGCAATTAGTCCTGATACTGGTAAATTAAGTCCAATTGCCAAATAATAACCAAGGCTGGAATTCACAAATGCAAGCCATAAAGAAAGTAAAAAACTATTACATAGATTCTTGGTAACTAAAAGAGATATAGCAGCAGGTCCAATCATACAAGAAATTACCATAATAGAACCAACTACATCAAAAGAAATAACAGCTGTCATAGAAACTAAAAACATCAATAAATAATTAATTAAAGTAATGGAAAATCCTAGGATTACAGCAAGATTAGGATCAAAAATATAGATTTTTAATTCTTTATAAAAGAAAAGAACAAACAACAAATTAAGACATAAAAGAGGAATAATTTTTTTGAGTTGTTTAATGTGGGTAAGTTCAATATTGCCTAAAAAAACAGCATCAGTATCTAAATGTTCGTGCCTTGTATAAAGACTTATCAAAATAATAGCTATCGAAAAGAAAAAAGTAAACACAATCCCAATAGAAGCATCTTTAGTAACTTTAGAATGTTTGCCTAAAAGTTCTACCATATAAGCTGTAAGCACACCTACTAAAGCAGCTCCCATAATTAAAAGAGGAGAATTAATATTTTTAACTACCAAAAAAGCTACAACTATCCCTAATAAAACACTATGACCCATAGCATCAACTACCATAGAAGACTTTTTCAATACTAAAAAAACTCCTAAACTAGACAAAGTCAAAGAACAAAATAAAATAACTAAAAAAACATCTAGTTCAAAGCCACAAACAACATTATTTATAAAACTTATCATTAAACAATGCCATCAATTAAATTTTCAACTAATTTAATTCCTTTAGGTGTTAATTGGGCTTTTTGATTTTGTAACATTAAATATTTTTCCTTCCATAAAAAAGTTTCTATTTGAATTATTGGCAAACTTAAAATATGATTTTCTTCTTGTTCATAATAAAGATGAATAAGTTGACGAAATTTTTTAATCTTTTTTTGATATTTAATTTTTTGCACATATCTACTAATAACTCCATATTTAGGAGAAAACAACAAGGAAACAGCAATAAATAAAGTAGTGATAACAATAATAATTGGTCCTGTTGGCATATCTTGTATATTGTTACTTATAAAAACTCCAATCAAACTAGAAAAAAAAGTAACAATGGAAGCAACAATAACATTAGTGACAAATCTATCACTAAATTGACGAGCAATTACTCCTGGCATAATCAAAAAGGCACTTGTCAAAATAATACCAATAATTTTTAAACTAATAACTACTACTCCAATTAATAAGAAATTAAGAATAAAAGCCATAATTTTAGTATTAAATCCTATACTTTGGGCAAACTTATCATCAAAAATATAGATTTTAAATTCTTTCCACAAGCCAACTACCACAACTAAAGTAATTAAAGCCATAATGCCAGTAGAAATCATATCTAATTCAGTTACTAAAGCGATTTGTCCTAAGATAAATTTTTCCAAAGTAGCTATTTTATTATCCTCACCAGTATTTTGAGCAATGGCAATTAAAACATTCCCAAGACCAAAAAAAGAAGCAAGCACTAACGATAAGACTGTATCTGATTTAATTTTGGAATATTTTTTAATAATTTCCACCAAAAGCAAAGTAACAAACGAGGCAAGAATAGCACCCAGCCATAAAACCCAAATATCTGTACTACGAGCAAAAAGATAAACTAAGGTAATTCCTGGCAAAGCGGTGTGCGAAAGAACATCTCCAATTAAGGCTTGTTTTTTCAGGATAATAAGAACACCTAAAATACCTGATGTAAATCCTAAAAAGCTAGCTGCTAAAAGCACTTTAACAACAGTATAATTAAATTCTAAAGTAAACATATTTAATCCTTTCTTATCTATATTTAATTTTATTCTTTTTATTATATGATTATTTATTTTAATCATTTATATTTAATTTTATTTTGATTCTTTTTATTTAATTATCTTTGGGGTTTGCAAATTATGAATATCTTTTTTTAATTGTTTATTTTGAAAAGTTTTAGTTAAATTAGTTTGATTAAAAACTTCATCCGTAGTGCCACTTGCAATTTTTTGTACATTTACCAAAACTACATGATCAAAATATTGAGTCACCGTTTCTAAATCATGGTGCACTACAATAATGGTTTTATTTTCTTTTTGCAAATCTTTTAAAACTTGAATAATTTTTTTTTCTGTTTGGACATCAACTCCTTGAAAAGGCTCGTCCATAAAATAAATATATCCTTGTTGAGCTAAGGCACGAGCTAAAAAAATTCTTTGTTGTTGTCCGCCTGAAAGTTCAGATATTTGACGGTCCTTAAGATCTTGCATTCCTGTTTTTTCCAAAGATTGCATTACTATTTCTTTATCTTTGGCAGTTGGTTTTTTAAACCATCCTAAATGTCCGTAACGCCCCATTAAAACAACATCAAACACAGTAGTTGGAAAATCCCAATCAACTGAATTTCTTTGTGGTACATAGGCTACTTTTTTTCTTACTTGCCCATATTTTTGATTATAAAATAAAACTTCTCCAGACACTTTAGGAATTAATTCTAAAATGGTTTTAATTAAAGTAGATTTTCCAGCACCATTAGGACCCAAAATTGCTGTCAAAGAGCTTTGATAAATATCTAAATCAATATCCCACAAAACTGGTTTTAGATGATAAGCTACAGTTAGATCTCTAATTTTAATGGCTATTTCTTTTTTCATTATAATCTCCTTATTTCTTTGTTATTGTTGTTATTGTTTTAATTCTTTTTCTATTGTGTGAATATTGTGTAATAAAGCTCCAATATAAGTGGAATGTTTGTATTTTGTGGGATTTCCTTGTGCATCTTTATCGTCTTCAAATTCTATTGGCTCTTCACTTTCTGAACCCAAAGCATCAGCGTATAATTCTTCATCACTTTTTTTAATATTATGACCTTTACTTTTTACAGATTCTTTAAGAGAATCAAGCGTTCCTTCTGGAAAAGCACTTTCTACAAAAATAGCTTTTACTTGGTTTTTAACCAGTTTATTAGCTAATTCTTCAATATCGCTGATACTGGCTTCTGTTTGGGTAGAAATTCCTTGAATTGGGTTTAATTCGAAATCATATTTTCTAGCTAAATAAGAAAAAGCATCATGAGCAGTAACTAGAATAAAAATTTTGCCTTGAGAAACAAATTGTTCTTTTAATGCTTTAAATTTCTTGCCTACATATTTATGTAATAATTTTAATTTGTGTGCATATGTTTGGCAATTGTGTTCTAAATTATCAACATCACTTGGAAGAAAACGCGAATCTTTTCTTAATATTGTTTTTAATTTGTATTTTAATTGTTGTAAAACTTTAATCCAAATATCTATATCAAACCAAATATGAGGATCTGGTCCATGAGTATCTTCATCTCGTTTAATATCTCCTTCTCTAATTCGTTCATCCTCCTTGCCTTCTTGATTTATAACTTCGGTATTCGTTTCATCTAACTGCACTACTGTAAAGGAATTATTCGTTAAAAGCAGAAAGGCTTCTGCCATTTTAGCTTCCAAATGGAGTCCATTAATCACAACTAAATCAGCTTCTTTAATTTTTTTGCGATCTGATAATTTGGTTTTGTAATTGTGCGGATCAATTCCTACTCCCATCAAAGAATCAACTTGAATATATTTAATTTTGTTATATTTGTTTTCGTTTTCTTCTTCTGACACATCACCAACTAAATGCTTGACTAAATCTTTTAACATGGTAGTAGTCGTTACTATTTGTAAATCTTTTGAAACATTTTTGGCATTTTTGGCTTTTGTCAAAGATAAAAAAGGAATAGATAAAATCAGCGTTGTTATTGTTGCCAAAAGAAAAATGATTATTTTTTGTTTATGTTTAATAAAAAAATCCATAATTATAGTCTCCTTTTTTGCCTTTTTTGTGAGGTAAAAAAAATCAATGTTGTAAAATCAATGTTGTAAAATCAATGTTGTAAAATCAATGTTGTAAAAAATATCTAAAAATATGTAATTATAAATTAGTGATTTTGGAATTTCTTTATAAAATCCATCATTAAAAATTTCAATTTTGATATAGCTGTGGCTATACATTTATAATAAAGTAGCAAAATATTTAATTATAATAAGAACTAATTTTTTATTAGGGGTTTGTGGGGGTTAATTTTAGTAATAAAATGTTTTTATTTTATGTTTTACAAACAAGTTTATTATTTATGATTTTATTTTTTAAAATGTTTTTCATATTTACATTATAAAAAAACTACAACTTTAAAGATATTTATTATATCTTAATATAAATTAATGCAAAATGTTATGAAAGTTATTTTTTGAAATTGTTTTGCAATACCTTGTATAAATGACCCTGCACAAATACAAAAAAGGGAAAGTCCAAAAAATAAATTAAGATATTTAGGAAAAGGCGTGAATATAATAATTTAATACCAAAGTTATTAAAAAACGATACAAATATGGCTTTAGGGTGTAAAATTGATAAAACTTGCAATAATTAACAAATCTAAATTATAATTAACGTTCAATTTGTTGTTGGGGGGTTGCATAAAATTATTATGGCCAAGAACTAAATCAAAGAGGCTATTAGCACAATAATAAATCATAAAATATGCTTATTATTTTCTAAAACATTGCAAACATATTATAAAAATAATTATTTTAATTAAATACAATGGGGGTTACTATATAAATCATTATACAAATAAGGTATTACTTGTTTAAATCCAATTGCAAAAAATAGTTTTTGTCTTAAATTTAGAATTCATTGCAAAATAAAAATGTATCCATTATGTAAATTATATATAATTAAAAATAAATAATAAATATAGTTTTAATTTAATATCTTACTTATTTGGATAATATGTGATTTGTGAAAAATTAATAAATTTAGAAATAAATAACTTATAAAGTTGGTAGTTGCTTTTAAATATTTTAAATATAATAGAAGTAAGAGTTTAGAGTTAAGACTCAAAATATTTAAATAATTATAATTATATTATAATATAAAATTGTGAAAATTAAACATCAAAAAAACAAAAAAATAATTTTTGATAAAATATTTTAATTCAGCTTTTTTTATTTGGGGCGTATAACAAAATTAAGGGATGCAAAGTTATTAAAAAAGGCACAATAATAAAATGTGATAAATACAAATGTTGCATAAAAAATACAATTATAATGTAATATTTTAATGGGGTATTTTTTAAACCCTTTAATATTTATAGAAAAGTAAAATATTTGTAATATGAAAAACAAAAGCAAAGCAATTATGAGTTTGTTTCCCAAATACCTTACTTTAATTTTATTCATGATTTTATTGGGCATACATTTTTGCAATCAAATTAGTATTTATGCTGTAAAAAAACAACAACTAGAAAACATACAAGAAGAGGAAAATGGAATAGGGGTTAAAAAAAATGCAAATAACGCACAACAACCCCCCCAAATGATAAATAATCCACCTTCAAAAAATTTAAAGAACTCCAAAAATTTTGAACAATTATTTCCCCCACAAAAAAGAACAATCAATGATTTTAGTTATTATAAACAAAATAATCAATTAACCAAACAAGATATTATAATCGCTTTAAATGGCATACTTAAAGAAATAAATAAAGAATCAAACATCCAAATAGAAAGTGATGATTTTGAAATAGCAAGCGAACAATTAGAAGAAAAATATGAAGCACAAACACAAAATCCAGAAGAAATGCAATGGAAAGGCAGTTTTCAAATTGAAGATATATTGGGTAATAAAATAGAATTCAATTTTACTAAAAAAATGATAAACTTAGATGAAATTATTACAAATAATCATTTAGGAACAATACAAATAACACCCAATATTACTGAGGAACAAAGAAAACAATTAATATGTGAAGCTATTTGGCAAAAAAATCCTCAACTCCAAAATAAATTTTTACCTAAAGATTTTCAATTTACCAAAAACAAAGATGGCAGTAATAATTTTTGTAGAATAGAATACGATTTAATAAACGAAGACAAATATCACGAATATGAAGGCATAATTGACCTAGAAATTAACTATCAACAAGAAATAAGCACACCTCCAAGAACTCAAACTACTAAAACAAATTCAATAATTTTTTATAAAATTATAATAATTATAACTGGTCTAATATTTGCTTTTTTACTCATTTTAATTTATAAAATCAAAAATCAAAAAAAATAAATGAATTGTTTTCTTTACTTATTTTAATATCTTTCAAGAAATATCACAATATAAAAGCATAAAGAAAATGAAAGCCAAACTTTTCAGTTTGGCTTTTTTATTTATAATAAAAGGAATTGATAATTTCTAAATTACTTAAAAACAAATAAAAATACAATAATTATAAATGAATAATATAAATTAATATTAATTATAATTCTTACCAAAATATAGATATACCAAATAATAAATATAATGACAAACAAATAATCTTTATTGATTTTGAAATTATTTAATAAAAATAGGTCAATGTGCATAAGCCATGTTCTGTTCTTGTTAAACAAGTGTGGCTATTTATCTTCTACTAATAAGTAGTGCAAAACTAATTTCATTTAATCGCTTTGCATGCCCCTACCATTATTTTGGGTTGTTAGCTTGAGGGGTTTATCACGTTTCACTTAATTATTTCTAATTAACTCGTCTCTGTGACACTTTCAGTTTTTATCTCATAGATTAAAATAATGTAATTATCTCAATCCTTAGAGCTAAAAAACGCCGTTACTTTTTGAAGTACTCTAAGTTATTAATTCCTTAGACACAAACACTACATGCAATCGCAGCATGTGCTAACATGGACTTTCCTAAGCTTAAAATTAATTATTTTTAAACCTCAGCCACTTCCATTGACCTATTTTTATTGTATCAAACATTAAAGTAAAATGCAATCTTTAAATTATGTTTGTAGATGTTTTAATGATAAATTAAGAAAACAGATGTGTTTTATTGGGTGCTTTAATATTAGGATTTCAAACATTGGATAATTTTTTTGAAAAAACCCCCTTCATCAGTAGGAGTCAAAACACTTAAATAAGCAATATAACCCCCAAATAGGGTATAATTATCACCATGCCCAATAGCAAACAAATAATAGGAATATGCGCGAATTTAAAATAGCTTATATTATTAATAGGTCATTAAAATCAAATAAATTTATTCCCTCCTCCTCTAGCAATAATCAAAAAAATAACTTTTTTTATCTTTATTAATTGTTTCAATTTGATAAAGAATTTATTCTAAAGTATTAGTTCCTTACACTTCAACAGGAAATAATTGAAATTCTACTAGGTATATTTTTTTATTATTCAAAGCTAATTTTTCAAAAATCATAGTCAATACTATTAATTGGTTTTTATTAACATCAAAAGAACCCGCGATTAAAACAAAACCCTTGTTATCCCTCGATGTTTATAAATTTGGCATTATATTTATTGCTATAATGAGGAAATAAACATAATTTTAATTTCGGGCATTTCTTTTAAATAAATTTCATATATCCCATAAAGTTTTGTATCCTAAACAGAAATTTATCCACGAACTATTTTTTTAAATATTTTTGTTTTTCTATTGATTTATAAATACCACTTTTAGAGTAAACAATATCTCCTTTTATTAATTTTGATTTTGTTGATTTTATATAGTCTTGAATTTGATTGCTTGTTGTTAAACAATTATCTCATAATTGTTGTTTATTTATTTTCTTATATTTTTTAAGGTTTTTAAAAAAGACAATATCTTTTATATTTACAAAAAGTCGGTTTCTTTTTTTATCTAAATGAGTTTTTTTAGAATATTCACCTAATACCTAAAAGACAAATATCTTTTTCTAACAACAAAAACTTTTGAATATCTTCACAAAAATCCGTAACCATAATTTTTATTATCAAGAATATTTTGTTTATTATCTTTAGATTTTTTATTATCGGTTATAATAATGGAAATAACGTTTTTATTATAATTTTGTTCTTTAATGTTTTGTTTTTCTTTAACAATATTTTTTTCTTCCACTTTGGATTCTTTTAATGGAGAATTTTGGAATTTTTCTTCTTTACCATTATTTTAATTTTAAAAAGTTGCAAATTTTTCTTTAGTAAAATAATGTAAGTGTTAAGGAAGTTATACAAAAAATGTCATCTTCTGTATTCCCAAACGAGAATATGAATTGTTATACTTACTTTTTTTAAGATCTTTATAATTAACATAAAATGTTTTTTTAACTTAATTATAATTGGTAAACTAATTAACAGATTCTTTTAGGTAATAAATATCTTTTGGATTTAAAAATAAAGTGTCTGTCAATTCATCTCATATTGAGTTTGGTAATAGCTTTCTTTCCGAATTACTATTTTCATATTTGTATTTGATTTTTCCCACAAAAAATATATTGTAGCAAACAATCCTTTCCTAACTACAATACAATATTATCTATATTAAAAAATACTCAAATAAAAGAATAATGACACTTATAATAACTACTATATTTTATTATAGCACAAAAAAGATATTTAACATTTTTTATATTTTATCGCATAAAACAACAATAAATAAGCCAAAATAAGCAATAAAGATTTAGGAAGAAAAATAAATTTACAAATCATCAATTAAAATTATAAAATTATAAAAAATAAGTTACATCCTTTATATAGAAAGAATATAACTTATTATATGAATATACGAAATAAAAACTTAGATAACAATATTTTTACATATTTTGTAAACAAGTAGGGCAATATTTAGGAAAAACACACCAATTACTAGAATCTTTTAAAATAATGATATATTTGAATCATCAGGAATATAACAGGCTTTGGGAAAAATGATAAATTGGAGCTTCTCTCACGGATTGCATTATAAAAGATCCCGCATCTACCCATCCATATTTGGAAATAATAAAATCCATTACTTGTTTTCTTTCCCAATTTAATTTATTTTCACAAGTTTTAGAGACAAGATTTTTAATAATTTAATCTTTTTCATAATGTTTAATTTTTTTTGATATAATCTTTTAAAGATAGGTCCTTTGCCACACTTAATACTAGATTGACAGCCAAAGATTCTTTAATATTTAACTACTAAATAAACAGCATAAGAATAATAAAGTAACTTTTGGAGTTTCATATGATTAACACAATCAGATATATAAATTCTAGTGTTCCTAGTTAAAAAAACCATGATTTAGTGTTTTTTTGGATTAAAAATAAATTTCTTTGTTGTTATAATTCACCAAATTATAAAAAATCAAACAAACGATCACAAATTTTAACTTGATCTCCTGGTTTGGCTCCTTGTTTTTGTAATTGTTCTTCAATCCCTATTTTTTTCAATATTCTATTAAATCTTTTTAAAGCTTCTTCGTTGTTAAAATCGGTACGATGAAAAAAAGTTTCCACTTGCTTGCCAGACACAACAAAAACAGAATCACTTTCTTTAATAACAGAAATGGTGTTTTGATTATCAGGAAGGGTGTATAATTTAAAGTCATTGTTGTTATTTGAGTTAACTTCTAAAGGAGTATTTTGCAAAAGGGAGCTCATTTCATATTTTAAGATTTCTAAATTATCAAAAGAAATCAAAGAAAGAGGCATAATGGGTTGATCTTTGATTTGTTGTTTCAAAAGATGAAGTTTTTGTAAAGCATTAGGTAAATCCATTTTATTGGTAACAATAATTTGTTTTTTAAGTAATAATTGGGGATTATATTGACTTAATTCTTGGTTTAAAGTTTGAAAATCTTGGTAAGGGTTGGAACTTTCCATACTTAAAATATGAACTAAAACACGACATCTTTCAATATGTTTTAAAAATTGAATTCCCATACCACAACCTAAATGAGCATTGGCAATTAGGCCTGGTAGATCAGCTACTATAAAACTAAAACCATCTACTTCAACAACTCCTAAATGAGGTTTAATTGTGGTAAAAGGATAGGAAGCAACTTTAGGTTGGGCTTTGGAAATAGCAGAAATAAGAGAGGATTTACCAACACTTGGAAAACCTAATAATCCGATATCAGCTAAAACTTTAAGTTCTGTTTTAATTTTAAAACTTTCACCTAAATCACCTTTTTCAGCATAACTTGGGGCTTGATTTTTAAAATTAGCTAATGCTTTATTGCCTCTGCCACCTTTACCACCTTTAGCAATAACTAAAGTTTGTTGGTCGTATAAAATCTCTCCTAAAAATTTGTTATCAGCAGTGTAAAAAACTGTTCCCAAAGGAACTTTAACATAAAGATGAGGGGCATTGGCTCCATTTTGACCTTTATTTTTGCCATTTATTCCATGCGGTGCTTTAAGATGTTTTTGATATTTTAATTTTAATAAGGTAGTCTCACCTTTGTCGCCCACAAAAATAATAGACCCGCCGTTGCCACCATTGCCACCAGCAGGTCCTCCAAAAGCTACATATTTTTCTCTTCTAAAAGCAACGATGCCATGACCACCATTACCAGCAAAAACTTCATTAAAGGCTTCGTCAACAAAATGCAAACTAAATACCCGCTTTCATTTTAAATGTATAAAAAAATTATTGCAGATAAACAGAAACTTTTTTACGACCATGCTTTTTTTCAAATTTAATGATGCCACTCATTTTAGCAAATAAAGTGTCATCTCCGCCTCTACCAACATTAAAACCAGGGTGAATTTTGGTTCCTCTTTGACGATAAATAATAGCGCCTGCTTTGGCAAATTGACCGTCAGAAAGTTTAGCGCCTAATCTTTTGGAATGAGAATCTCTACCGTTTCGAGTAGAACCTGCTCCTTTTTTAGAAGCAAATAACTGAATTTGTAATTGCAATAACATGTTATAACCTCTTTCTTGTTTGAATTTGAGATATTTTTTTAAAATGATTGGGATATTGTTTGGCTAAATTACAGATAGTGTATTCTAAATTATCTAGCAAAGTAAAAAGGGTCGTATTTTGAGTGGTTTTAACTTCTAATTCAAACAACTTATCTTGTAGATTGTAGGTAATATCTGTTTGGAATTGAAGTTTTTCTAAAATATTCAGAGTAACAATAATAGCAGTAGAAACCGAAGCACACACAATATCAAAACCTTTAGGAGCGTATAAAGCGTGCCCCAAAACTTGAATACTAGTAATTTTTTTTTGTTCTTTGTAAAAACAATAGCGAATCATAATTTTTAAACATTGATTTTAGTAATCAAAAGTTTAGTATAGGATTGTCTGTGTCCTTGTTTACAGCGATATTTTTTACGTTTTTTATACTTAAATACAATAATTTTTTTAGCGCGGTTGTGCTTGATTACTTGAGCTGTTACTTTAGCGTCTTTAACAAAAGGGGTACCTAAAACAGGATTGGAGCCACCAACAGCTAAAACTTCTTGAAATTGATAAGTTGTTTCTGGCTCAACATTTAGTTTTTCAACATAAATTTCTTGTCCTTCAGAAACGCGGAATTGTTTTCCCCCAGTTTTGATGATTGCAAACATTTTCTTTCCTCCTTGTAAAAATTGCAAATTATCTTGGATAATTTATTGGATCTGATAATAATTAATTGTTTGAAAACAATGGTTTTTATATTTTTTTTATTGGGTATTACAACCAAACCAAAAAAATACAATAATCATACATTATTATAACATATCTTATTAAAATATGAGTGTTTTTTTGTTATGAGGTTTGATTATTGTGCTTTTTGAGATATCTATTTTGCGGATGGGTGCTACATTTATCACTACAAGCCCCTAAATATTTGTGTTCGTTGTATTCGTGGCACAAAATTTGTTTGTTGCATTGAGGATTAGAGCAATTAATATAACGTTCACAAGGAGTGCCATCAAAATAGTCTTTACCAACGATAATATGTTCTTTTTGATTAACAGGAACTGCTATTCTTTGATCAAAGACATACATTTTACCATCCCATAAAGCACCTTGAGTTTCGGGGTTTTTGCCATAAGAAATGATGCCTCCTTCTAGTTGATAGACATCATTGAAACCTTCTTTTTTTAAAAAAGTGCTAAATTTTTCACAACGCACACCACCAGTGCAATAAGTTACGATTTTTTTATCTTTTAATAAATGGGCGTTTTGTTTGACCCAATTTGGCAAATCACGAAAATGTCTAATGTTAGGATTAACTGCATTTCTGAAATGTCCTAAATCATATTCATAGTCATTACGAGCATCAAGAATTAAAATGTCTTTTTCTTGCAAGGCTTTCAAAAATTCTGGAGGAGCTAAATAAAAGCCTTTGTCTTTGGTAAGATCAACGTTTTCTTCAAGACTCAAATTAACCAATTCGGGCTTGACTTTAATAGAAAGACGCGGGAAAACATGTGCTTCCACAGTTTCAATTTTAAAAATAGTATTACAAAAACGCGCATCTTGTTTTAGTTGATCCATGTATTTATATATTTGTTCTTTTAGACCTGACAAAGTGCCGTTAATACCTTCTTGGGAAATAATAATACGTCCTAAAAGTCCTAGAGATTCGCAATATTTAAAATGTTGGTCTCTAAAAGTTTGAGGGTCTTTTATTGGAGCATATTGATAATATAAAATAACTAAGTATGGGGAGTTAGAAGTTTTTGTCATAAAATAATTATGCCTCTTTTCAATTGAGAATGCATGCAAAATCTGATTAATTTAGATTTTATTTTATTATTAAATAAATTGTTAGGAATTTAAAATAATGAATGATTGATGTTTTTTACTTCATTTATAATTTTTTATTTAGGATTTTTTTAGATAAATTATTAAGGTTTATAAAATAAATTTTAGGAGTGTTCTTTCCAAAAAATATACATATTTTGAGTACCATTTGACATTTATTTTAAATCATCTAAACTATATTTTATTTCACCTTTAAAACTTGCAGTCCTTGTACCACCCCCATCAAAAAAGACACCCAATAAAACCGAAGGAGCGTCTTTAATGCGACACAAAAGGCAAGGATAAGTTTGGATGGTCTCGTAATTATAACAAGGATAATCAGATACAAAACCCCAAAAAGATGGATTAATATTGGTTTTAATATAGGTTTTTATTTGTTGAGGAAAAATTTGAGAATTATGGGGGCGTAAATAAATGTTTTTAATTTGCATATTGATATTACCTCGCAATTATTTTAGTAAATGGAAATAATGAATTTTTGGGATTGCCTTTGAAATAGTTATAAAATTAGTAAAGGTTTTATTAATTGCTTTTGTTTTGCCAATAAAAAATGCCGAATCACTTTATTTTTCATAAAAGATTCGACTCTATATTCTAAATTATTCTTGTTAAAAAACATTCAAATTACTTAATAATATCAGTTCCTAAATAAGGCTGTAAAACTTCAGGAACTGTAATAGTACCATCTTGATTTTGATAATTTTCTAAAATAGCAATAACAGTTCTTCCAACAGCCAAACCTGAACCGTTTAGAATATGAACGTATTCGTTTTTATTGTTTTTAGGATTTTTCATTTTAATATTGGCGCGTCTTGCTTGGAAATCACAAGAATTACTGATAGAACCAATTTCACGATAACAATTATAACTGGGTAAAAAAACTTCTAAATCATAAGTTTTTGCCATACTAAAACCCAAATCCCCAGTAGAAAGCAAAACAACACGATAAGGAAGTTTGAGCAGTTTTAGTACTTCTTCGGAATCTTTTAACATTTGTTCTAGACATTCATAAGAATTTTGGGGATGGCAAAACTGGATTAATTCTACTTTATTAAATTGATGTTGTCTAAAAATACCTCGGGTATCTTTACCAGCTGAGCCTGCTTCTTGGCGAAAAGCAGTAGTGTAGGCGACGTATTTAATGGGAAGTGTGCCTGGTTTAAAAATTTCTTCACGATGCAAATTAATGGTAGGAACTTCTGCTGTAGGATTCAAATACCAATTATTTTTAGAATTGTAAAGCTTGTAGACTTCATCTTCAAACTTGGGTAATTGGCCTGTTGCAAACATGGATTTTTCATTGATAATATAAGGAGGAATGATTTCTTGATAACCTTTTTTACTATGAAAATCCATCATAAATTGAATTAAGGCTCTTTCGAGGCGTGCTCCTAGTCCTTTGCAAACTACAAATCCACTACCAGAAATTTTGGAAGCCCTTTTAAAGTCGAGAATATCTAGTTTTTCTGCTAAATAAACGTGGTCTTTGGGCGTAAATGCAAAAGTTCTTATTTGCCCTTCGCAATACAATTCCTTATTGCCTTTATCGTCTGCTCCAATCGGCAAAGAATCGTGTGGCAAATTAGGGGTAATGCTCAAAATATCAAAAATTTCTTGTTCTTTGAGTTTTAACTTTTGTTCTAGTTTTTTTAAATCATAACGCAAAAAAATAGTTTCTTGCAAAACAAGGGTAATATCTTCTTTGGTATTAGCTTTTTGGGCAACTTTTTTAGCTAATTGATTTTTTTGTTTTTTAAAATCCTGTATTTGCAAAAGTAAAGATTTTCTTTGTTGTGCTAAAAGAGGTAATTTATTTAAATAAGCAAAGTTTTGTTGCCTTTTTTCTAATTTTGCAATAATAGATGGCAGATTTTGGACTACAAAATTAAGATCTAACATAAAAAAATACCTCTTTACTTTGGAAAAAATTAATTTAATGGGGTGGCCAAAAATAAAATAAATTAAAAGGGGTAGAATAATAAATCTTTTAATTGAATGTTTTACAATATTTTTATTAATTTTTTTGTTTGTTTGTTGATAAAATTAAACTATAAATACATCAAATTATCAGATAAAGAAGGTGGCATTAATACATCTTTGCCAATAACTTTATGCGAAAAAATATTATTAATTGTAGTGCCAGAACCTTTTTTAAGGATATAATATTTAAGTTCATTTAATAACGATCCAAAATACAAACTTGTCCCCCAAAACTGATCCTACAATAAATCCTGAAGTTATATAAATTATTTTATTTACCGAAAAAAATAAATTTATTAACCTTTTTCACTCAAATATATTTAAATAAATATAATTACAATTAAAATATTAATATTATGTTTGTTGGTACAATATTATGATAAAGTTTTATTGTTTTATTTTAATTAATATGGTGTTCTATGAATCTTTCAAAGAAAAATTAAAGTGTGTCTACTAATTTTTGTAAATCAGATTTATTTCTAGCAGAAAAGTTAGCATGATAAACTCTTTTAGAAACTCCTTTATCAAATTTTTTATAAGCTACACTTAGTAAAGTTAAAGCTTTTTGTTTATCAGCATTTGCCACTGCAGTTTTTACTTGTTTTACCACTGTTTTTACAGATGATTTAAAAGAAACATTTTGTAAACGACGTTTTTCATTAGTTTTATTACGTTTTTTTTGTTGTTTAATATTAGCCATGATTATAATCTCCTCTTTTTTAGTTACTTAATTATCAATTCATTATTAATAACTCTAATGAAAATTATACCAAAATTTAACTAAAAATAAAACAAATAATCAATTAAGGCAACATATAAAATCAATCCCACTTGAAAAAAAAATTTAAATGTTTGTTTTAAAATTATATTTTCACTATATAAGTATATTTTTTTTAAAAAATGATTTTATAACGAATATATAATTAGAAATTTGAAAATCAATATTAAATATTTGTTCATTATAATTATTCATCATATTGTTAACTGTTTCTTCTATAATATCAAAAATAAAAGATATATAATTAATAACTAAAATGCGTTGCTATTTAGAATGATAAATTTGTAAGAAATCAAAAATCTTCAAAGAAAGCCTTAGATTTAGGAAACTTATCGGTTTCAAAAATTTCTTTCGGAGTACCTTTTTCAAGAATTTTACCTTGTTCCATGAAATAAATAGTATCAGATACTCTTTGAGCAAATTTCATTTCATGAGTTACAATAATAAGATTTATTTTTTTCTCTGATAATTTTTGTAAAGTTTGTAATACTTGCAAAGTAGATTCAGGATCTAGAGCAGAAGTTGGTTCATCTAAAAGAATAACTTCAGGTTTCATACATAAAACTCTAGCAATAGCAACACGTTGTTTTTGTCCCCCTGAAAGTGTTTCTACTCTTTGATTAGCAAGAGCTTCTAAATCTAGTTCTTTTAACCTTTCTAAAGCGTTTTCTTGAGCTTCTTGTTTAGATAATTTTAATACTTTCATCGGAGCTAAACAACAATTTTCTAATACTGTCTTTCCTTCAAATAAATTAAAACTTTGAAACACCATTCCTACTTTAGTTCTTAGATCAGATAATTTTACTCCTTTATCTAAGATATTTTTATTATCAATTAAAATTTGTCCAGAATTAGGTTCTTCTAATAGATTAAAACACCTTAATAAAGTAGATTTCCCTGAACCCGAAAAACCAATAATAGTTACTATTTCTTGTTTTTTAATTTTTAAATTAATATTTTTTAAAATCTCTTTATCTCCAAACTTTTTACAAAGATCCTTAACTTCAATTAAATATTGCATTTTCTAAACTCCTTTTTTTGTTTTTCTAAATATTTAACAAATAAATTGGCAATCGTAATTAACACTAAATAAATAAAAGCAGTAATAGCATAAGGAATAGCAATACTTCCTGTTTTAACAATTTGAGTTTTGGCTTGCCATGCTACATCTAACAAACCAACCAAACCACCAAAACAAGCACTATCTTTAATATTTACAATAAATTGTTGTACTACAAAAGGAAGTGATCTTTTAAGCGTTTGGGGAAAAATAACACAAAAAAATGTTTGTCTTTGATTCATTCCTAAAGCTAGAGCAGCTTCTACTTGTCCTTTATCTAAAAACTTAATATTTTGTAATAAAATACTTGTAATACTAACTGCTGAATTTAATAATAACACTATAATGCCTGAATACATCGGATTTAATTCAGGATTATAAGCTCTCCAACCAAAATGAACTATAATCATTTGAGCTGCTACTGGAATTGATTTAAAAATATAAAGTATTGCATCAAGAAAGTAAAGAAAACTTTGTATTAACCCCACAATAAAGGGATTTTGTGTTTGATAATTAGGTTTAATACTTTTAATCATTGTTAAAACAATAGATAAGATAAAACCTACAATAACTCCATCTAATGCAAGTAATAAAGTAGTTTTTAAAGGTGTTACATAATCAGGTAAAGCAAGAGATACTTTTTGATACCACTTTAATCCTTGTTTTTGACTTAAATCTTTTAAAGATTTTTCTAACCATTTATTAGTTATTTCTTTAAACTTGGATATTTTGTATTCTAATTTTTTTATTTTAATGGGGTATTGTTTGTCAGTTGGTTTTGATTTTTCGTCTTTTAATTCTTTGATTAACTCAATTATACCTTTAACATTTAAACCGTCGCCTTCTAAATCAAGTCCTTTTTCTTTTAAAACTTCTTTAAAGGCATTATTAATTTGAGCAACTAATTTTGTATTACCTTTTTTAACTACAATTCCTAAACCCGCAGGAGAAACAGTAAAACGAGTATCATCAGATATGATTGATATATGTTTCAATTTATCATTTTGCAAAGCATAATATTTAGTAATATAACTATCAGTTACAAAAATATCAGAAGCTTTATCTTCAACACTTTTAACACACATAACAACATCATCAATAGGATTTAATTTGGTAATGTGTGATAAAGTTCCTAAATCTGATCTAATATTTTCAATAACTTTATCAGCCACAGAACCAGTAAAAGTTAAAAATTTAATTTTGTCTTTTGGATCTTTTAATTTATCTTTTATATATTCATAATTTACTTCTAATGGCAAATCTTTAAAACGTTCATCATCTGCTCTTACTAAAAACCCTGTATTATCTAAAGTATAGGCAATAGTAAAATCAAAGTTTTCTTTTCTTTCATTAGTAATACTAATAGAAGAAATAGCTATATCAACTGAACCATTTTGAACAGCAGTAAACATCCCATCAAAATCAAAAAGACTAAATTTACAACCTTCATACTTTTCTTCTTTGGGTAATGCTTTTACTATTTTATCAATTAAATCTATATCAAATCCTGAAATATATTCACCTTGAATAGTTCTATGAGTTTTACTTGTTGTATCTTTATCAGATTTAATAGTCAAACTATTAGGAGCTGCATCAGCTACCACAGCTACTCTTAAATATTTCTTAGAATTATTAACTCTTTGAAATAATCCAACACTAAAATGAAGCCATACCCAAAAAATCACAAAAATAAATAATAAAACATATTTAGTATATTTTAGATATTCAGTAATTTTGTATTTTTCTTTTTTCCTTTGAATCATAATATATTTTACCTTCACTTTCAATTTTGGTGTTTGTAAAAACTATTTATTTGACAAATTTAATTTAAAATGCCAAAAAACAAACATCATTGTTATAATAGATACAACAATTTTAATATACTTATGAATAATAAAATCTATATTTGGGAGGCATCTTTTTAATTTTCCTTTTTTAACCTTTTTATTTATATATTATAAATATACATAAATTGTAATATGCATCATTTATAAATATTTTTTCAAATTACCCTAAAAAAATATCAAATTTTTAATACTAAGATATTTTCTTAAAATAATACTTTATTATTTATGATAGCATAAAAATAATTAAAATTAACATTTAATTAATATAAGTATAATCATTTTAATATAAAAATTCCAAAAGGTAAGAAATAAATATTGGTTTAATAATTAAAATGTAGTTATTTATGCATTAATTATTTTTATATTTTATATTAAGAATTAATATTTATTTTATCTTAATATTTTTTTCTTATAATTCTTAAATTAATTTATTAATCACTAACTACAGTTTTTAAAGCAGGATTTATTTTTTTCTAAATATTTACTTAACATGTTACTAAATTGAATTAAAACTAAGCAAACAACAGAAAGTATTACAAACGAAGAAACTAAATCTCCTGTAATATTCATAGAGCATCATTTGTAACAAATGACATATCAATTAATGTAATTAATCCGAAGAAAATACAAGCTTTAATATTAGTAACAAATTGTGTTACTATTAAAGGAACTGATTTTTTTAATGCTTGTGGAAAAGTAACATAATAGAAAGTTTGTTTTTTTATTCAATCATCTAAAGATTGAGACGCTTCTACTTGTACTTTATCTACAAATTTAATAGTTTGCATTAAAATAACAGCAATATTAGAAGCTGAATTTAACACAATGACAATTAATTCTGTATGAGTTTGATGCATTGTGGGAAACTTACTAGGCCACCATAAATGTCTTGAAAACAAAACTAACAATCCTTGAGCAGCAATTGGAACTCCATTTAATAACAAAACATAAAAATCTACAAATTTAGAACTTACTTATTTAACACCTTTTACAAAGACATTATTTTTTCTAGAAAGAGTAGATTTATTTTTAACTGCTAATAGAACTAATGATAATAAGAATTCAAAAACAACACCATCAAAAGTAAATAATTGATGGACGAAAAAATATTCGTGACGTAAACATAAAGCTTGAATGTGTTTTTATTGTAATAAGTGTTTTTTTGTTTAAAAAAGGGGTTAGCGCATTGGAATTAATAATATCCAATTGTATTTTCTATATCATTAATTATTTCATTAGTTTCAGAGTTGGTTTTGAATGAATGAAAATAATATGCTGCATTGCTAAATTCTTCTTAATACAACTCTTCATCTTTTTTAATGAATATTTCTTATAATATCTTTAACTTTGCTTTCAATATCAATTAATATTAATTCATCTTTATCTTCAGTAATCATTAAACAAATAAATTGATAAGTTTTTTAAGTTTATTAGGATTACTTCTTAAAGATAAATAATATTTATCAAGCATAGGTCTCATATTTAATTTAATAAATTCTATTTTTTATTTGATTTCTTTTTCTTCATAACTAATTATTAGCTAATTCATAAAAATAATAAAAATTAGTTAAAATATATTGATTATCAGAAAAAATAATGCCAATTATTAGATTCATTTAAATCTTGTAATTCTTGTTGAATAAAAGCTATTTTTTGTTTGATAAGTTTTTTAAACGAGATTTTTTCATAGAATTTATAAGACGATATAATGTAAAGACATAAACTTAGAAAAGCAACCTTTCTCGAAATTAAGTAGCCTTAACAAAAAATAAATTATTCTCAAAATCTTTAATTTGCTTTTTATTAAAAGTACCTCTTTTAATTGCATTAAATGTTTTAAGAGCATGAAAGGATAAACTAATATATTCTTTATTTATATTTACTATTACTAGAAGAAAAATTATCATTTTATTTTTTCTTCGATGGTAAAAAAGTTTTATTAACTAAAATTTTTTTTATTCTAAATAGGATAGGAATAACAATTAATAAAACTAATAACAAGAAAACATTATTTATTAAAACGCCGAACCACCCTTGAGACGAATTATTATAAAAATTTAAATCAAAAAGATTATTAATTATTAAACTAATATTACAGGATGAAAAAGGATTCATAAAATTATAAGGATATCTATAAAAATATTGATTTTTAATTGAACCTAAAATTAAGGAATAAAAAAGATAAAACAAAGGATGAATTAAAGCTAAATAATTTTTGCGACAAGAAGTAAAAGGAGGATTAACATAAAAATTACTAAAATAAAAAATAGTAAACAATATTGGAATATAAGTGTGTTCACATAAACTCACTGTTAAAAACTCATATTTAAAATTTTTATAATCTACAAAAGGATCGGCGATTAAATTCCAAACAACACCAGTTAATAATATGTTAACCAAAATACAAAAAGCCCATAAAGAATAATTTTTAGAATTTCGAAATTTAGAATTTAAAGTTCCAATACAAAATAAAAGAACTAAAAAATTACTTTGAAAAGTGAAATTATAAAAAGTATTATAACAAACACCACGTATCAAAGTTAATAAATTTTGTTCTGGACAATATATAATCCCCTTAATACAAAAAGGACGACGAAAAGAATAAGTGTTTAATTTAATAAAATAAGTTGCACTTGATAATATAATGAATACAATTAAAAAAATAAAAGCTTTACGAGATAATTCTTTTTTTGATTTATCAAACATAAATAATTTCCCCCTTTTTATTTAATATCTATATATAATAATAAAATGAAATTGATAAATTAAACTGTTCTGTTTTCTAAAACAACTTTTTATTTTAAAAATGGCTTTGAAGACTAAAAAATTAAGTTGATAATTTCACAATTAATCCCCATTATCTTTATAAATTATTTTAAATATATCAACTATTATAAATTAATGAAAAATGATAAAACAAAACTCAATAATATTATAACTTTTTTCAATACAAATAAAAAGAATTTTAAAACAATTACAATAATATCTAATATTCTTAAAAGAATTTTAAATAACAAATCACCTATTTTAATGAAAGAATTTAAAAGAAAATTATTAACTTCTTTCAAAAAATAAATAACAGAACCACCAACAGCAACACTAAAAATCATCTTTGCTATTTCTTTTATTTTTTCCCACATACTTTCATTAGGGTCCATTAATTTTTGACCTGTAAGACTTGTTACAGAACTTTTAATATAACCTATAATAGTATAAAAAACATCAATAAAAATTTTTAATATTTGCATTAAAAAATCAAACAATGAACTAAATAATTTTAAAGGATAAATTAAAATTATTAATTTTTCCCATATAAAAACAATTACTGTTTTTATCATATTAAAAATAATTAAAAAATTATTATTCCAACCAACATTAAAACCAAACAAATAAGATGATTTAGTAAAAAAAATACTATAAAAAATACTATATAATAAATAAAAAAAATCTTTAAAATCAAAGGAAATTAAATATTTTAAAAAATTAAAACTAAAAATCATTTTCATTATCATCAATAGATTCTACTATTAAAGGATTTTTTGTATTATTTAATTGTTTTTTTAATTCTAAATTTTCTTTTAACAATTCATCTAAATCATTATTATTGTTTTCTTTTTTTTCTTTTTCATCAAAAATACCTTCAGAAAAATTAAGACCACCATTTTCTCCAAATTCTTTAATCATTGTTTCAACATGTTTTCTATATATACCTAAGTAATTCCCCATATGTGCCATTAATCTAATTAAGGCTCCATATTCACTCAAATTCATTTTACCTTTTTTAATATATTGATTAACTACTTCACGTAATTCATCACTAAAATCATATTTACTTTTTAATTCTTTGATATATAAATAAAACCAATATGAAAAAATACCTAAAAATATTGAAATTAAAGATATAAATGATTTAGATTCAACAATATTAATAATTGTTTGTTGTATATCCATCAATTATTCCTTTCTATAAAATTATTACTTTTTTAATTTCTTTATTATTTAAAAAATAACCAAAATAATTAATATATTTTTTCTTTGCTTATACATTATATGGATAAGTTTTTATTTCTTTAATAGTTCCATCTGGATTGTAATAAGTTTCTTTAATAATTTTATCACCAGAGTTATACTCCTCAATATAATCAATTATTTTACTATAAGATTTATAATGAGTTTCTTTAATTTTATTACCTGTTTGTAAATCATAATCATTAATATAATCAATTGTTTTACCATCAATTTGATAATAAGTTAATTTAATTCTTTTACCTGTGTCTTTGTTATATTCCTCAATACAATTAATTGTCTTACCATCGATTTTATAATATGTTTTTTTGATTAAATTACCTGTGTCTTTATTATATTCTTCAATATAATTAATTGTTTTACCATCAGGTTTATAAACAGTTATTGGAGGATATTTAAGTGATGGAGTTTGATGTTGTTTTCTTAATACTGTTTTATCATCTTTTTGAGTTATGTCTAAATCTTTATTATCTTTGATAAAAAAATTAATATATAAAAATATACCAATAATTATACCAATCAATAAAGAAATAAAATTATCAAATAAATTATTTTTTTTCATCTAATTCAATTTTATTAATAATTTTTATTTATTATTTTTTCAACCTTTTCATAATTTACTTTTTTAAAAAGTAAATTAGGCATAAAGTGAGCTATTAAACAAAATGAAAAAAAACCAATAAAAAAAATATAAATAAGGGTTGTAAAAATTTCATGATTAATTTGAAAAAATGAAAATAAACTTAAAAAACCAAATAATACAAAAATTCCAAAACTAATTAAAATCATTAAAACCATAATTACACCAAATAAATCCAAATCAACATCATTTATATTCATTCCCAAATCACTTCCACAACATTGACAATGTTCGTAAAATTCTTTCTTTATTTTTTGTTGTTTATCCATTTTTAAAAAACTCCTTAATTTTAACTTAATTTATTCATATATTATACTTTAATGAGTGCTTTTTAAAAAGCACTCATTATTTAATCCATGTAATTTTAGTTGAATCAGGAACAATAATACCAAACTTATATAAAACAAAAATAAATATACCACTAAGAGCAATAAGTGTTAAAACTTGTCTTAAAGTCATTTTATTATAATCCTTTCTTTTTATGCTTATACTAATTACTTAGATAAACTCAAATAACCTTTTGAAGCAAAATAAAGCAAAAAAGGTATAACAATACCTAAAGTAGGTAAAATCCAATACGTAAAAAAACTGCCTAAAGTTAATTTATTTCTTCTAAAAGATTTTTTACTGAAATAAGAACGTCTGTAATTTTTGGCCATTTTAATCTCCTTTTTTTATTTTTATAAATCTAATAAGAAAAAGATTTAGAAACAATAAGGAAACCAACTTAAAAGTTGGTATTTTTTTTTAATGGTTCTTTAATCGCCTACATAATTCAAGATGATAATTTTGATATGGTTAATTTTGATAAATTAATCCCTAGAGGTTATTTACTGTACGGACCCCCAAGAACAGGAAAAAGTTTTTTAATTAAAGCTTTATGTAATGAATTAGGTATACACTATATTAAATTAGAGCCATCAAGATTTGATAAGACTTATCAATATTCCCAAAATCTTATATAAATTATTTTTTAATTTATTTTAATGTTTAGCATTGAAAAAGAGGTTACCTTTTTGCACATTTTTTTGACCAAAATAACATAATTACGTAAAAAAATAATTATATTTTCATTTTCTTAACGGAATTTTAACTTTTTTTATCTAACTAGATAGTGTAAGGGTAAAATATTTAAAAAAAATATCTTTTGAAACTAAAGAATTATCAAAAAAAGTTTAGACACTTTTTTGAATGAAAACAATATTTCTTTAGTTTGAAAAGATATGAAATTATCTATTAATTTTAAAGTCTTAAAGAATAATTTTAGAGACAAAAGTTGTCTAAAAACGCAACAGCGCATCATAATGATCATTCTTTCTTAAATATTTTCTTTAATTTAATAATAATAAAAGATATTTTCCTAAATAACAAATAAATTTAATTATATGATAAAGACATTTAAAGATAAAATCAAGTAAATATAATAAATGAAGAAGAAATAATAAAATAATTATTAATAAACCTAAGTTTAACCATTGATTTCGATAAGTAAAGAAATCACTACTTATCTTATGAAGACTATGATTTAACTTAGTTAACTAAGTATTAATGAAATGCCACATGATGATTGGGTTGCTTCGTGGTTAAATGTTGATAAAATTGAACCACTATTCCTTGTTTTAATCGGTGAATACTTAGTTTGACAGTGAAAAGATATAATTTAATGACATAATAAATGGTTATAATTGGAATAAATGAAAATAAAATAATGATGAAAAAAGATGAAATTACTATGTAAAGATTAAAAGTTTTTTCATTATAGTTTTTGTTTCCTTTCCAAGGTTTATGTGTTGTTAAATAAAAAAAGACCCTGTGAAGGGTCTTTATAAATAATAAAATTTTATATATAAATTATTTTTTTTTCTTATTGGGATTTTTTGAAGAAGAACCTTTTTCCTGATTTTTGATTTCTTTAGTTTTTTCTTCTAATATTTTTGTTATTTCTGGGTTTGATAACATTTGAATAATTTTATTTCTTTCTTCTTCTGAATAATTTTCAAGAGTATTATATAATTCATAAAAATTTTTTATATCTTTTTTAGATTCTTCTTTTGATGAAATTATATCTTTTTCATGATTTTTTTTAGGCGTAGCTATTACTTGATGAACATTATTATTAATTAAAAATAATCCCAAGAAAACAAATAAAAAAATACTTATTATTTTAAATTGTTTTTGTAATTTAAACATTAATCAAATCTCCTTTAATTTTTATTATTTTAATTTTAACATATTTAAAATTGTTAAATTTTATCACCAGTCAGATCTGGTTCTTTTATTATTTTCGTCTTTTTGGGCTTTATCATAGTTGTGTTTATTTTGATAAAGAGATAAAGTTTTACGGACAGGGTTGAAGTGAAGATGGGAACGGGTTAATTTGAAGTTATCATTGTGAACGAAAGCACTGCCAAGGTAATAGTCTTTGTCGTCATCTAAGAAGTGTTTAGGGCCTTTGTATTTAAGGATTAAATAGTTAAGACCTGGGCCTTTGTGTTTTTGCTGTTCGAAATTTATATAACGCCATAAATAAATATAATCTTTGGTATCGAAAGAAGCAGAATTGAATCTGTTTAAAGTAGTGCGATCATAAGTTAACCCTCTTTTATTCCAAAGGTCGAAAGGATGACTATCTTTAATGTAACAAATTAAGTTAGAGGGTCCTTTTTGGGTTTGGAGGTGGCGTTGAATGGTTAAAATATCATTAAAACTGCCTTTTTTGTCTTGATTTTGTTGTTGATAATAACCGATGCCATCAAGGCCCATCAAAAGTATATTTGGCTTTAATCATTGTACATTTATCATCATCATACCATTCTTCAATGTTTTCAGATTTAGTTTCATTTAAACTAAGAATCTCTTCTTTCGGTAACTTAATGATTCCCGTTTCGGTTAACACAATCCAACCGATAATTAAAAAAAGAAGTATCCCTAACTCGGTTTAATTTTGAATATACAAACATTTTAACACATTTGACTTTTTTAATTTGCATTAAAACCTTCTTGTAAACCAAGAAATTAATTTATCGACTTTTTCTTAAAATTTCTTCTTGAGATTGAAGAGTTTTAAGATTATTTTTAATATCAATGATTTCTTGATTTTTACCTTTTGGGGTTTGTTCGTATTTGTCAGGCGGTTGGTTTAAAGTTACTAATTCTTGTTCTAATTGGGAGATTTTGTTTTCTGGGTGGAATTTTAGCTAGTTTTGTTTGAACTCCTTTAAAGTCATTTTTTATACTCCTTTTTATTATTTAGCTATTGATAAATAACCTTTTGAAGCAAAATAAACAATCAAAGGAATAACAATGCCTAATGTAGGTAAAATCCAATATGTAAAAAACTGCCTAAAGTTAATTTATTTCTTCTAAAAGATTTTTTACTGAAATAAGAACGTCTGTAATTTCTCGCCATTTTAATCTCCTTTTTTATTATTTAATAAGAAAAATCTTTTTATTATCACTTATATTATAACATTAATAATTTTAATAATTTGAAGTTTTTTAAGTTTTTTTTACTTTATAAATAATTTTTGTTTATTTTTTCCCAAAAACAAAAGCCGTCTATTTGTTTATAAAAAAAGTCCCTTTTGGGGGCTTAATTTTGTAAATATTATTTGGTTTTGTTATCTAAAAGATGACGTTTTGGATAATTACTTGGGGTGTGGTTCGTGTTTGGCCTTCGTTTTTGGTATATTTTTGGATGGATAATGCGCCTTCTGCATATATTTTTGAACCTTTATTTAAATATTGTATTCATGTTTTCAGCTTGTGTTCGAAAATCGACACAAGGGATGAATTGGGTTTTATCTTTGTTATTAATTGCTAAATTGAAATCTATTTTAGGAATTTGTTCGTTATTGCTATTAATATATTGTTGTTCTAGGTCGTGGGTAATATTTCCAATTAGTTGGACTTTATTTAACATTCTTTATTCTCCTTATTTTTATAATTTGGGTTTAGTTTTCTAATTGCATTATCTTTTAAATCTTCAATTTGTGAGAGTTTTAAATTAAGTTCTTGGGCGATTACATGATTGGTTAGGGGTTGTTGATTGGGTTCGTTGTTGTTTTCTAGCGAGATACCAAAACTTAAACAAATAACATTGAATTCATTTTTACTTAGTTTAGTTTTAGTTTTTTTTATTAATAATTCATGTTTTACTTGTTTTAGCCATAATTGATGCGGATTAAGGATTTTATACCAATTAGGTTGTATGTATTGTTCTTCTTTAAAACTGATATTGTTTGGTTTAGTTGTTTTTTGTGGGATTGAAGGTGAATGGCTTTTTCTTATTAGTTCATTGATTGCAAATTTTATTTTTGGAGTTGCATAAGTAACAAAGTCATAACCTAAATCTTGGTAATTATTTAGGGCTTTGATTAATCCTAAAATCCCTTCTTGATATAAATCCTCTTTAGTTAAAACTTTAGGGTAATATTTAAAATGATAAGCTAGTTTTTTTACTAAAGGCAAATGAAGTTCGATTAATTAATTACGAATTTCTAAATTCTTTTTATTTTTTAAAAAATCTTTAAATAATTTTTGTCTTAACGTTTGATTCCTTTCTAAAAAATGTTTTTTTAGAAAAGATAGGAAATTATTTTTTTTAGCCTTAGAAAAGAAAAAAAGACTAACTATTAAGTTAGTCTTAAAGAATTTTTAAAAAGCAAAAAGTGTCTAAACTTTTGGAACACCTCGAGCTAACAACAATTATAAGCAAAAACAAACAAAAGAAGAAGAAAAATAAAAATCCCCCAGTTGCGCGCGACCCCTTTTTTTAAATATATATAATCATTTAAAGTTATAATGATTATATATATGATATAAAAAAAGGAAACGATATTTAAATCATGAAAATAATAGAAAAAATAATA